>CBFHXV010000032.1:0-21052 GCA_965659885.1 Burkholderiaceae bacterium
CACGACACGAAACACAATATGCCCGTTTATTCAGGAGTTAGTCATGGTTCAAGCAAGTAATCCGTTACGCGTTGGTGTTGGAGGGCCGGTTGGTTCAGGTAAGACGACGTTAGTCGAGATGCTGTGCAAGCGCATGCGCGAGCGTTTCAATCTCGCGGTGGTGACTAACGATATCTACACCAAAGAGGATGAGCGGTTGCTCGTGGCCGCTGATGCACTGCCTGCCGAGCGCATCATGGGCGTTGAAACGGGAGGCTGCCCACATACGGCGATTCGTGAGGATGCATCAATTAATCTTGAAGCCGTTGATCGAATGCATGAGCGGTTTCCGGACTTGGAGCTGATTTTTATTGAATCGGGTGGCGACAATCTGGCCGCAACATTTAGTCCTGACCTGTCAGATCTCACCATTTATGTGATTGACGTTGCCGGCGGAGAAAAAATTCCCCGCAAAGGTGGACCCGGCATCACCCGCAGTGACCTGTTAATCATCAATAAAACCGATTTGGCGCCGTTTGTTGGCGCCGATCTTGATGTCATGCGCCACGATACCGACAAGATGCGTCCCGATCGCCCCTGGGTCATGACCAACCTGCGCGAGGGCACGGGGCTTGATGAGGTAATTGACTTTATTGTTCGTCAGGGGTGTCTGCAGACTTAGTTTGGTCAGCCCGATTTGGTTGCTCGATGGCCCGTGTTGGAATGCGCCAGACGACCCAAGCGCCAACCAGAGCTGCCGCCATGACGGTTAATTGCAATCGCAGGTCATCTCGCAGTAACCAGATCGAAACCGAAATGGTCACGGCCATGGTGGCTATTGCCAGCCATTTGGTGCGTTTGGGCAAGCTGCGATGGGTTTGCCAGTCTCTGAGCATAGGCCCAGCCCACCGTGTGCTGAGAAGCCAGCCATGAAGCGCCGGTGACGCCCGCACAAAACATGCACCCGCCAATAGCACAAAAGGTGTTGTCGGCAGACCCGGCAAAATAACGCCCAAGCCGCCAAGGGCCAAAGACACAAAGCCGGCAGCAATCAACGCCCAGCGCAGCAGTGCAGGGGGGGATTTCGGCTGGTTGGTCGGGGGCTTGTTGCTCATGATAAGGCGCCAGGCACTGCCACGAATGAACTAAAAAACGTAACCACGATTAAAAAGCGAAGGCGCTCAGGTGATACTAGACAGGTACGTTAACAAGGGTCATCGCAGCTGCGGCCAACGACCCCTTGGGTTGTAGGTTTGCGATTGAACCACATGTGCAATTGAACCAAACCAAACAAAGATAAGCTCAAACTAATCTCGTGCCCATAGCGCTTCTCACGTATCAAGCGGCTTTGCGCCGTCGAACCAGCCATTTTTCGATTTCTAGCACCAGCAAAACGCTGAAACCGATGCCAACGATGATGCCCAACTGACCGATGTCAAGCGCTGTGGTTTGAAACACGCTTTGCAACACGGACCAGTAGGTCATGGCCAGTTGTAGAACAGCCACCAGTAAAACTGATGCGAGCACGCGAGGCGTGCCCTGAACACCAACCCAGCTAAACGAGCGAGATTTTAAGTAACGCACGCTAAAGAGGTAAAACACCTCCATGCTGACCAGCGCATTGACGGCCATGGTTCGCGCCGTCTCTAGCGAGTGTCCCTGGCTTAGGCTCCAGTGGTATGCCCCAAAAATGCCGATCAGAAACAGCCCCGAGACAAACAGGATGCGCCAGATCAGAAACCTCGACAATAACGGCTCTTGGGCATCGCGAGGCGCTCGTGCCATGATGTCAGCCTCTGGCGCCTCAAAGGCCAACACCAACGCCAGTCCGATGGAGCTCACCATGTTGATCCAAAGTATTTGCAAAGGCGTGATGGGCAGGCTCACGCCAAGCAGGATCGCCGCACCGATGGCCATGGATTCGCCGCCATTGATGGGCAACAGAAAGGCAATGGTCTTTTTAAGGTTGTCATAAACCGTTCGCCCTTCTTCAACGGCGTTGGCGATCGAGGCAAAGTTGTCGTCAGCTAGCACAATTTCAGCGGCCTGTTTGGCAGCCTCGGTGCCTTTTTGTCCCATGGCAATGCCAATATCGGCTTGTTTGAGAGCGGGTGAATCATTGACGCCATCTCCGGTCATGGCCACGATTTGACCCTGGGCTTGCAAGGCGCGCACGATGCGTATCTTGTGTTCTGGGCTGGCGCGCGCAAAGACATCGGTGTGTTTGACGACATCTAACAGTTCGGTGTCAGTCAGCTGCTCGATGTCCTGGCCTGCCAGCGCGTGCTTGCCGTCGCCAATACCTAGCTGCTTGGAGATGGCCAGAGCCGTGGCGCTGTGGTCGCCAGTGATCATCTTTACCGTGATGCCAGCTTGCTGGCAGCGAGAAACCGCGTCAATGGCATCCTCACGTGGCGGATCCATGATGCCGATCAGCCCCACAAACGTCAGGTCTTGTAAATGTTCGGTGATATTGTGTTGTGACAAGTCACGCGCGTCAGCCTTAATGGCCACGCCCAACACACGCCGTCCTTGAGCGGCATGCTCAGCGATGGCTTGTGTCCAAGTTTCAGTCTCAAGCTCGGTTAGGCGGCCGTCTGGGGCCATGGCCTGTGTGCACAATGAGAGAACTTTCTCAGGTGCGCCTTTGAGCAAGATGAATGCCGAATCGGTCTGATCCGGGTGTAAACCGCCATGGGCTGTGACCATGAACTGATGTTCGGACTCAAATGGCACGCTGGCCAGGCGTGCGACGCCGTCTTGCCATGGCTGCGGATCCATTCCTAGTTTATGGGCCAGTGTCAGCAACGCCCCCTCGGTTGGGTCGCCACTGATTTGCCATGTGTCGTCATCGGTTTGCGCCAGTGAGGCGTCATTGCACAGTGCACAGGTCAATGCCAACCAGTCAATGGCCTTGTCGGGCGCCTGCGTGTCCTCGCCATAGGTCAGATCGGTTTGAACTGGGTTTTCGTCCTGCCGGACAGACCCCTCGGGCGAGTACCCAACACCAGTCACAGCCAGTTCGGTCTCGTGCAGTGTGACGCCTTGCGCGGTCATCTCATTACGAGTCAACGTGCCCGTCTTGTCTGAGCAAATGGTGGTGACCGCACCAAGTGTCTCGACCGCGGGCAGGCGTCTGATGACAGCGTGGCGTTTGGCCATGCGCTGCACACCAATGGCCAGTGTGATCGTCAAAATAGCTGGCAGCCCCTCGGGTATGGCAGCCACGGCCAGCCCTACCACGGCCATGAAGGCTTCAGCCAAGGGCAGGTCGACTAACCAGACGGCATAGCCAAATAGCAAGGCGGCAAATACCAGGATGGCGCCGGTTAGCACACGTGAGAATTGCGCCATGTTGCGCACCAAGGGCGTTTCGTTGGCCTGTACATTTTCAAGCAGGCGACCAATGCGTCCCATTTCAGTTTGTGACCCTGTGGCCACAACCACGCCTCGGCCTTTGCCTTGGGCAACAATGGTGCCGGCATAGCCCATGCATAAACGGTCGCCAAGCGAGGCGCTGGCCTCTACGCTGTCACAGGACTTGTCAGCCGCCACCGACTCACCTGTTAGGGCTGATTCGTCAATGCGCAGGTTAATGGCGCTGAACCAGCGTAAATCGCCAGGCAAGTTCTCGCCTGAGGTGACCACGACAATGTCACCTGGCACCAAATCGCTGGCTGGTAACGTTTGCAGGCGTGCGTTACGCCAGACTTGTGCGCTCGGTGCCAGTAGCTGACGAATGGCTTGCAAAGATTTTTCGGCCTTGCCCTCTTGGTACAGGCCGATCGATACATTCAGAATGACAACGGCAAGAATGACAGCAGCATCGAGGTGATGGTCTATCAACCATGTCACGAGTGCTGCAGCTAGCAGCACATAAATGAGTAGGTTGTGTATTTGAGCTGCCAGGCGTTTTAAAAAACCGGGCGGTTTGTGCGTCTGGTAGGTGTTGGCGCCGTATACCGAGCGGCGAGCCGCGGCTTGCTCAGAGGTTAAGCCACGCTCATTGACTTGAAGTTTATCAAGCACTGCTTCGATCTCTAGGGCATGCCAGGCAGTGCCGTTGATGCCGTCAGGAACAGTTGCTTCAGTGCTCTTGCGTTGTTGGTTTGCCATGGATAAACCTCGATTTGGGGTCCTCACAGTGACAGAGCCGTTCTTGTCATGGGGGTAAGGCCTGATCTGACCATGTCCAAGCACGGTGTCTTGAACATGATCAGCCGTACGAGATTTTAGAACTGATAGGTTACGCCCGCGGTAACGACCATGTCCCAGCCATTATGGCTTGCGCTGACCGCGGTTGAGCCAAGCACACCGAGACCTATTTGCAAATTGTCAAATGGTGCGTACTGAACGCCAACTTCACCGAAGGCTTGATACCGGCTGTTGTAGTCGGGATTGGTCTGAAGGCCAAGGTCAAGCCCAACTTTCCACTGTTCGTTAAGCACGTACACGGGCGCAGCAGCGACGCGCCACAACGACTTGCGTTGGTCTTCACTGGCGTCGGTCAAAGCATATTGATTACCTGTGTAGTCCAGGTTCAGGTGCAATTCGTGTGCATCGGCCATATAGGACGTTACCAAAGACAAGCCGAAGTTGGTTTTAGCGTTGCCCAGCCCTCGGTCTTGCATTTGCTTGCTCACGGGCAGTATCAGCGTGGGCTTAATCGCCGCACTCCAGCCATGAGCTTGATCGCCAGCAAATACCCATTTGGCGCCGACTTCGGTGTTTAGCCAGCCATTGATGGGACTGGTCTGTCTGGCCACACCGAGGAACACGTCAATGTTCTCACTGATACCGCGGGTATAACCGCCGGCAAAACTGTTGCTGGTTTCCGTCGCTGTACCGAGCACACGGCCATCGATATCGAGCTCATCGTTGTGTGCTTTGACAAACTCATAATTGAGCTCCACCTGATTGCCACCGGCGCCTTGCGTACCGGTGTCGTCTGTGACAAACGGAAAGAACGCGTGCGCCATGGGCGAGAGCGACAAGGTTGTGGCCGCCACAACTGCACCCGTGTAAAGGCGTGATGCCATGAAAATTCTCCATATTTAAGACAAACAACAAACTGACACGTGGCTGGCGATTCGGATTCGCCAGCCACATGCGTACAGGTTTCGTTTTGTCTAGAAACGGGAAATTTCATGTTGCCCTCTTTGTTGCTGAGCACAGCTTTGGTGACCGTTTGGTGCGGTGGTTGTTTCGCTTGGTGGTGTTTTGGTTTTGTGGTTGCCATCGACATTGATTGCACCGGCTCAGGCAAGACGCAAGCGTTGCCGCGTCTTGCCCGTGCATTGACTCTGGATTCCTCTCAGATTGCAACCGCTATGGCAAGAACTGATGCGCCCATTAACGCACCCATTAACGCACCCACTCATACAGTTCGATGCTCTCTGGCGCACACTTGCAGCAACTGCCGCCGCATGGCGTGCCCGACGGTAGCCGGCGAACCACGCCGCGCGATTCGAGCAGTTCAAGCATGGCGCGTAGCGCATCGGGACTGACGTCAAGTACATCGACCATGTCATTTAGCGCAGCTCGTCGGTTCAGTTGGAGATAAGATCGAACTCGGTTCAGAATCATGAGGTTGGCTCGCTTGCGTTTGGCTTGTGTTTGAGTTGCGGTTAGGCGGGGTTGGCTTGAGACGCTTCTGAAACCGTTAGCGGCTCGGGCTCCTGTGCCTTGCGTCCCTGATGGCGCATGGCTAAAAAGCAACCTAAAAATGCGGCCGACATTCCCGCAATCCAAGCGCTTGCCACAACCGGGTCACGCGTCCAGTTGGCAGCCTGGTACCAGATGGTCGCTAGGCCATAGCCTAAGCCCGTGGTCCAACCCACGACAAACAACATCCAGCGCGTGCCACTTTCCTGATAAACCGCCGCAGTGGCGGCGGTGCATGGGAAGTACATCAAAATAAAAAGTAGGTAGGCAAACGCCCCGGCTGCGCCGTCAAAGCGTGATGCCATGGCGCCGAAGGTGCTCACCGAAACCTCCTCTTGTTCAGCCACGGCTTGTGTGTCGGAGAGGTCACCTACATTCAGGCCTAATGGATCTGCCCATGCCGAGACAGCGTCCACTAAATTGGCCGGAATGGTGTGAACCGCGTCCGATAACGCCGCTGATAACTCGAACGGCGTTTCCGGTTCGAGTGCTTGCCCTCGTTGCTCGGCGTCGCTGCGCGCCAATGACTCGTAGGTAGCGTTTAGCGTACCCACCACGGCTTCCTTAGCCAGCACGCCGGTAAAGATGCCCACAGCAGCTGGCCAGTTCTCTGCGTTTAAACCGAATGGCGAGAAAGCAGGCGAAATGGTGCGCCCGATTTCGGCTAGCACCGAGCTCTTGCTATCTTCGTGACCAAACGTGCCGTCCGTGCCCAGTGCATTTAAGACATTCAACACCAACACCATCGGCACAATGATACGTCCGGCGCGGATCATGAAGCCTTTGAGACGGTCCCAGGTCGCGATGCATACGCCTTTGAGCGTTGGCAAGTGATAAGCAGGCAATTCCATGATGAAAGGTGCGGCTTGCCCCTTTAATAGTGTGCTCTTGAGTGCCAGGCCTGTCAGTACGGCTGCGGCGATGCCAATCAGGTAAAGTGCAAAGACCACGTTTTGTGCTTGAGTCGGGAAAAACGCGGCAGCAAACAGCACGTAGACGGGCAGGCGTGCGCCGCAAGACATGAAAGGCGCCATGGCAATGGTCAGCAGCCGGTCGCGCCGATGCTCCAACGTTCGCGTGGCCATGATCGCGGGCACGTTACAACCAAAACCTACAATCAGTGGCACAAAGGACTTGCCTGGCAATCCGATGGCGCGCATGAAGCGATCCATGACGAATGCCGCACGTGCCATATAGCCCGAGTCCTCAAGAATCGACAGAAAGAAATACAAAAAGCCGATGATGGGCAAGAACGTGGCCACGGTTTGCAAGCCGCCACCAACCCCATCGGCCAACCCCACGGTGAACCATTGCGGCGAGCCCAGGTTGTCCAGTAGCTGGCCCAAACCATCGACAAAGATTGCGGCTGCGGCCTGGTCGAAGAAATCGATGAACGCGCCGCCCACGTTAATGGTGAGCATGAACATGAGGTACATCATGAGCAGGAAAAGGGGAATACCGATGATCCGGTTAAGCACGATGCGGTCAATGCGGTCAGAAACACTACGCGTGACCTTACCTTGCACTTTGACTGAATGCTGTGTGATGCGGTTGGCCAGGCTGTAGCGGGCATCGGCCATCATGAGATCAAGGTCCTGACCGATCTCGCTAGCTAACCGCCTGGCTTGATCGGTCAATGCCTGTCCGACTGCCTGTTCAACAGCCGGATCGCCCTCGAGCAAGCGCGTGGCCACCCAGCGTGGGTGGGTTTGGTCTGGCCAGCGTTGTGCAATCTCTGACGTTAAAGTTGCCAAACCTTGTTCAATCGCAGGTTCGTAAGTGGTTGTGATCTGCGGGGGCTGTGGATTGCCAATGGCTTGCGCGATCGTTTCGCGCAATGTCTTGAGCCCTTCGCTTTGGGAGGCCACGATTGGCACCACAGGGCAGCCCAGTGTCAAAGCGAGTTTGTCGGTGTCGATCTTGATGCCACTGGCGCGTGCGACATCCATCATGTTGAGCACGACCAACAAAGGCACGCCCATGTCAGCTAGTTGGGTGGTCAGGTACAGATGGCGCTCGAGGTTGGAGGCATCGACAATATTAATCAAAAGATCAGGCTGGCCTTGCTCGATAAAGCGTCGTGCGACCATCTCATCCAAAGACACATCATCTTGAGCCACGTCCAGTGAGTACGTGCCTGGCAGGTCAACCACTTCAAACAGACGATCTTGCCAGCGATACTCGCCCGTTTTACGTTCGACTGTCACGCCTGGCCAATTACCCACACGCTGACGATTGCCGGTCAGCGCGTTAAACAGGGTGGTCTTGCCAGAGTTGGGATTGCCAATCAGGGCTACGACGGGTTGTTTATTTGTATGCATCAGCACGACTCCACCAGAATTAACTCTGCTTCTTCGCGGCGCAAGCTCATGTGGCAGCCGCGTGCCTGGATTTCGATGGGATCACCCATGGGTGCGACACGCACCACCGACAGTGACGTGCGGGGCATGAGCCCGAGGGCTAGCAACTTGCGACGGTAAGGATTGTTTTGACGAGAAAGGGCGGTAATGGTGGCGGTTTGGCCGGCCTGCAAGTGACTTAAAGGTGTCATTTGATCTCTCTGTTTGGGTATGCGGTTGGCCGGTGGCATAGCGCTTAGACGCATTTGCCACAGGCGCAGTCGGGTCAACGAATTCGCAGCAGTTAGGCTGGCAGCACTAGGATGCAATGAGCCATCGCTGCGCCAAGGGCGTAGCGCGTGTTGCCTAAACAAATGACCACGGCACCGGCCTCGTGTTGTCTAACTTGAATTTGCACGCCTGGGTTTAAGCCCATGTTTGCGATTTGGCGTGTGTGACTTGGATGGCTGCCAATGGAGGCAATTTTGAGAAGCTCACCGGCCGCACTCATGGCCAATGGTTTTGCTTGGGGTGATGGTTGGCTAGACATGATTCGTATTTACCTATCGTGCTCAATGACAAAATCAATTATCAAATCGATAACTAATTATACACAGTAAATGAGAATCGTTCTTGTTTTAAATCAATGGAGGAAAGCGCGTCAGTCGAAAGTGGGGACATGGCGCAGTTCCATTTGCGCCCAGCATGGTGAATCAGGTGTCGTCTTGCCGGTAGGTATCGCGGGTTTCATTGGGGTCGGGCGGGCCAACCTCGGCAGCTCGGCGCTCTTTTAGGCTGCTGCAAATAAACATGTAAACCGTCATTGGCACGAGAAGCTGAAACGGGACAATCAGGATCAGAACGAATAGGCCCGTCATCATGAAAGAGTCAGCAGCTGCAGTTTCGGGCGCTGTCAGCACAAAACCAGCGATGCTAAGCAGTGACAACAGGGGTCCCGTACCTGTGACAAGCAGTGTCCATCGCCAGAAATACGGTGGCCTGTATTTACGCGTTACTTTGATGGGCAAATAACTGACCCAACTGACCAGCGCTAAGTAAAGCGCAAAATAAATGTATATCGACATGAATGGGTGTCTTAGTGGACGTCAATGCACGAGCAGAGGTCTTGGGTTTTGAAGGCTGTGAACCTGATTTGCCATAGGCTTGCACATGCAAAGCCTTAGTGTAGTAAACCTGACTTGCAAACAGGGGTTTGACCCGTGAGTTGATCAGCCATTTCGCGCGCGTTCAGGGCCGTGACCCACCCCTGTGCCAGTGGCGTTTGACGAAGTGCTTGCGATGCTTGCGCTCGAAATCCTGCCTTGACCACGGACCGAACAGGGCACTTGGGTCAAGCCACTGGTAGACCAGTGCGTCATAGGGCAAGCCGTTGTTGTCAGACACCTTTACCCTGACACGCTGATATTCGGTGCCTTCAAACTGATCCAGGGCACACAGTGCGTTGGCATCGACATTTAGCCAAAGCACGCCTTGAATCGAGGATTCGCCTTCGTGCGCTGGCATGGCGCCGGGGTACTCCCGATTGTTCAGGCTAAAGCGCTTCCATCCGAGCAGGATTGCTTGCGTGCAATCGGGGGTGCTTTGTGTCACCGCCTCAAAAATATCGCGGTACATGAGCGAGCCATAGGCGAAC
This sequence comes from Burkholderiaceae bacterium, assembly GCA_965659885.1. Lineage (GTDB taxonomy): Bacteria > Pseudomonadota > Gammaproteobacteria > Burkholderiales > Burkholderiaceae_B > Algicoccus. The sequence continues at coordinate 9,637 of CBFHXV010000032.1, forward strand.
ACGTGTAAGCCACTGGCTTGGTTATGGTCTATGTGTTGCTCAGGCGCTGGTTGTTGTCTGCTGGTCATGTCTGCTGGTTATGGTGCTGCTAGTTGGAGCAGGTCTAAAGCGCATTTTGTTGGGGTAAACACTCAAAACGAATGACAGATCTTTTCCGATACACTCGATTCACCAAAAATAATAACGGCACAAGCCGGGTATTGACAGGCGGGGGCACCAATGGGTGGATAGCCCCTGTAAAACCTAACGGAGGCTTTCATGAAAAAACCCATCAGTCTAATGACTTTTGCATTGGCCAGTGCGTTTGTTGCAAGCGCTGCTGTGGCACAAAGCAACAACATTGGCTTGCCATCGACGCTGGCCTGGAGTGCCTATGGTGTCGGCTCAGGTGGCTATAACCAATCCGTCGCTATTGGCAATGCATTCAAACAGAAATACGGCATCAACCTGCGTGTCTTGCCTGGCAAGAATGACGTCTCGCGTACATTGCCGCTGCGTGAAGGCAAGGTGCAGTTCTCTGCCAACGGTGTGGGTGGCAGTTACATGGCGCAAGAGGGTGTCTATGATTTTGGGACTGAGAGCTGGGGTCCGCAACCCGTGCGTGCGCTGATGCTCAACAATTCGAATCAGGTGTTGACCGCTGTGGCCGCTGGTGACGCCGGCATCAATACGCCTGCTGACATGAAAGGCAAAAAAATCGCTTGGGTGATCGGTTCGCCGGCTTTGAACCAGAACATCACAGCGATTTTGGCATTTGCCAATCTGACATGGGATGACGTCCAGAAAGTTGAGTTTGGCGGCTTTGGCGCCTCGCTAGACGGCGTGGCCAATGGTCAGGCCGATGCGGCGTTCTCGTCATCGATCTCAGGCAAGGCTTATGCGCTTGAGAAGTCACCTCGTGGTATTCAGTACCCCGTCATGGATCCCAATGACAAAGAAGGTTGGGCACGCCTGAACGCCATCGCGCCGTTCTTTTACCCGGCTGAAGGCACCGAAGGCGCAGGCCTGAGCCCGGAAAACCCAGCGATCTCAGCGGCATATCCATACCCGGTGCTGATGACCTATGCCGACCAGGATCCCAAGCTGGTGACTTCAGTGATGACGGCCATGGTGGACACCTACGATACCTATAAAGATGCAGCGCCAGGCAATATTGGCTGGGGCATGGATCGCCAAAAACTGAGCTGGGTGATTCCCTATCACGACGGTGCCATTGAGTTTTTCAAACAAAAGGGCATGTGGACCGAAGAGAACCAAAAGACCAACGACATGCTGATCAAGCGCCAACAGGTGCTGGCCGATGCATGGAAAGAGGTGAAGAGCCGTTCGCATGCCGATGAACAGGCTTTTGCCCAAGATTGGATGAAAACCCGTGCTGATGCACTGACCAAAGCCGGCATGGATCCGGTTCTCACTAGCTGGTAATTGAGCACCTTTTATGAAGCAGCAAGCAGCACAAAGCAACGGGGCTAGTCAAGCAAATGGCAGCCCCGCGGCTTCGGGTGAAAGCCAGTCGCGTATTCGCAACCTGTCTGGCTTTTGGCGTGTGGTCGCCATTTCACTGGGGCTGACCTCGACATTTGTCGCGTTGAATCAGCTGATGAATCTGGGCTTTTTTGTCGGGTTCATCATGATTGACACGACATATCTGTACAGCCTGGCTGCGCTGCTCATCGGCTTGGTGTTTCTGTATGTGCCAGCTACAGCCGCAGCACCACGGCACAAAGTGCCGTGGTATGACGCTTTATTGTTTCTGGCCTCGGTGCTGGTTTTTGCTTATTTCGCTGTCAACAGTCGCCGGATTATCTCCGAAGGCTGGGAATTCATGGCGCCCAACGACGCGGTGGCCGTAGCAGCGGTTGGCTGGTTCTTATTGCTTGAAGCGACCCGACGCGCCGGCGGCACTGCTGTGTTCGTGGTCGTAGCCATCATTTCGTTTTATCCCGTCTATGCCGATATCATGCCTGGGCCGGTGGCAGGCATGTCGCAGGACCTGATGACCACCATTGGTTATCACTTCACCAGCAGCGAGAGCGTCATGGGCATCCCGATGCGCGCATTCGGGCAGCTTGTGATTGGTTTCGTGCTGTTTGGTGCCGTGTTGCAGTACACCGGCGCATCTGAATTTTTTAATAACCTGGCGTTTGCCATGTTTGGCCGGGTCAGAGGCGGACCTGCCAAGGTGTCTATTTTTGCCAGTGGTTTGATGGGCTCGGTCTCCGGTAGCGTGGTGTCTAACGTTTTGACCACGGGTGTGGTGACAATCCCGGCCATGAAGCGCACAGGGTTCGCCAACAAATATGCTGGCGGTGTCGAAGCTTGCGCGTCGACAGGCGGCGTCTTGATGCCTCCCATTATGGGGGCGACTGCCTTTGTGATGGCTGCGTTTTTGGGTATGCCCTACGCGCACATTGCCATTGCCGCGGCTGTGCCCTCGATTCTGTTTTATTTCGCGCTTTTCATGCAAATTGATGGCTATGCCGCCCGTCATGGCTTGAAAGGTTTGCCTGCCCACGAACTGCCATCCATTAAACAGACACTGAAAGACGGCTGGCAGTACATCATCGTTTTTGCCGTACTGATCTACTTGCTGTTAGTCAAGCAAATCGAATCCTTGGCGCCTTTTTATGCCACCGCGCTGCTGCTGGTCATTAACCAGTTTAGCCCCAAGTATCGGCTTGACCGTGCCAAGCTCAGTCGTCTGCTCGTGGGGGTTACCGCATCGCTGGCTGAGCTCGCGGCATTGCTTGCGGGTGTCGGTCTGATTATCGGTGCCATGTCGGTCACGGGGCTATCAGGCACGTTAGCCAACGATTTGATTTACCTGGCGGGCAATAATGTTTACGTGTTGCTGGTCATGGGGGCGATGACGAGTTTTATCTTCGGCATGGGCATGACGATTACGGCCTGCTATATCTTTTTGGCGATTGTGCTGGCCCCACCACTGGTTAACGCGGGATTTGACCCCTTGGCGGTGCATTTGTTCATGTTGTACTGGGGGATGGTTTCTTTTATTACGCCGCCAGTGTCACTGGCATCGTTTGTGGCCGCAGGCGTGGCTGGCGCACGTCCCGTGGAGGTCGGGGTGCAGTCCATGCGCCTAGGTAGTGCGATGTACTTCGTGCCGTTTTTCTTCGTGCTCAATCCGGCGCTTATTTTGCGCGGCGATTGGAGCGATATCATCCCGGTGCTGATTACGGCGGTTGTGGGTATCGCATTAATCGCTTCAGCGCTTGAGGGTTACTTAATCAAAGTAGGTTCGATGCACACGGGTGTGCTTGGTTTCGTGGCGCGGCTTGTTTTGGCTGCTGGTGGGCTGGCGATGGCCATCCCAGGAGGTGGTGATCTGGGTTTAAGCCATGTGCAGCTGTCAATTGCCGGGTTGGTGATTGCTTTTGTGGCGGTGCTGCTGGCCAAATTGGCGCAGCGTATTCACCGCCGCGAATCGGCTTGGCCAGCGTAAACCGTATCACACACCGATAAAAGTCGTGAACGAATCGACTGGCGCGCGTTCAGTCACGAGCGTGTTTTCAATCGCGTTGGGGTCGGCATGGCCTAGTGCCATGCCACACATCACAATCTCATGATCCGGCATCGCGGTGTGGCGCCGAATGATTTGGTGAAACTGGTTAAAGGCGGCCTGAGGGCAGGTGTCGAGTTCACGGGCGCGTGCCGCAACCATGACGTTTTGTAAAAAACAACCAAAATCAAGCCATGACCCCACACCCATGGTGCGGTCAATCGAGAAAATAAGCCCGATTGGCGCATCGAAGAATTTGAAGTTGCGGGCATGCTGTGCTTTCATGCCCGCACGGTCATCTTTGCTCAACCCGAGCAGGCCATACAGGTCCAAGCCGACTTTGCGGCGACGCTCTTTGTACGGCGAGCTCCATTCGGTTGGGTAATAGGCATACTCTTCTTCGTATGAAGCATCGGGCGCAGGATTTAAAAATGCATCAACGATTTCAGCGGTCATTTGCTGGAGAGGCTGGCCCGCCAATACATAAGCCTTCCATGGCTGGGTGTTGGTTCCAGATGGGGCTCTGCTGGCGACAGCCAGGATTTGCTCGATATCCGATTTGTCTACCGGGGTGGCAAGAAACGCTCGCACAGAGCGTCTTGATGTGATGGCTTGATCAACAATTTGTTGCGTTTGTGAAGCGATGGTCATGGGTTGATGTTCCTGTTCTTGCATGATCGTCTAAAAATAGCCGGCATCGTAAACTGATGGGAATGTTCTCTAGCTGGATTCTTTGTCCATGAGCTCTGCGGCGACCTTTGTATCGACATTAACCCAAGAGATCACTGCTGCGTTGGCACGAGACGACGTCGAATCAGCGAGCGACTCACGAATTCGCTTGCTCGTGGTGGGCCAAGCAGATTTGGCAATGGTTTGCCGGGCGCTAGCGGCAGCCGTCTCGTCGCATGAACGCCTGCAAATAGCCGATATCGTTTTGGTCGCCAGTCAATCTTCCGTTCGGGCGCTAGGCGGCCTAGATTCTGGAGGATTTCGGATCAGTCCGATCAGCAACGATGAACTTGAGGCCGCCCAAGGTTGCTTGTGTTGTTCGATGCGATCGGAAATTGCAACTGTATTGAGCCAACTATTTTTAAAGGTGCTCAGGCGAGAGCAGCCGTTGGTCCGTTTAGTAGTGGTCGTCACCGCTGCAGGTCAGGCCGATCCGTTAAGGCAGGCATTGCGGCATGCGCCGTTTTTAGGGCAGCGCTACCGGTTTGTTGGTGCCTTGGGCGCGTGAATGTGCACATGGCGATTGATCGTCCAATTGGTACCGGGTAGCGGCGCAGGGCGGTTCACGGGCGTCGTGCCGATGAACGGGACGGGAATGGGAAATGTATTTGCCGTCAATAGGCGCTTGGGCTAAACTTGTAGTCCTTTAGAGGTATCAGTACCTTACGCTCGCGACGGTTGTTTCGGTAGTCGCCGGGCGTTGTATACGTCACACGCATCACGGTAGGTGGTGCATTGATTGGCGGTATGATTTTCTCCGTAGTTATTTGCGCGGTTTGCTTCGACCGGCTGCGTTAACTGGGCACGTATCGGCGTGATGCCACGGGTGCGTGGTGTGCAGCACCGCCCTTGGGCGCCGTGTATCGAGTGTTACGAGATCGGATCGACAACACAGCGTAAAGAGGTTAGCGCTTCTAATTGATGCGCCATACTTTCGCAGGCGTTGATGCCTTTTAGGTCGGTAATGTGAACGGTTGTTCTTGGTTGAGCGCTTGTTTAATCAAGCTCTTGACGAAAAAAGCCGACGCGAAGTCGGCTTTTAGAATTTGGTTGCGGGGGCAGGATTTGAACCTACGACCTTCGGGTTATGAGCCCGACGAGCTGCCAGACTGCTCCACCCCGCGTCTGATGAGGGAAAGTATAGCAAATAGTGAGAGGCTCCTCAAGCGAGATCTTTAATCTCGCAAAAGGCAATGTATTTAAGTTGATAGTGAGTTAGCAAGGAAGGTATGGAAGACCAACGAGCGATCAATGTTATCGAGACGGCTCTGCTTTGTGCCGACTCCCCCATGAGTGTGGCATCGCTGCAAAAACTTTTTGATCCCGACCCGATCACGCCCGAGCAAGTCCGCGGCTGGCTGGAATCTCTTCAGGTGGCTTGGCAGGATAGGGGTCTTGAACTTGCGGAAATCTCGACTGGCTGGCGATTCCAAAGTCGGTCCAGCATGCAACGGTTTCTGGAGCAGATAAACCCCGAGCGTGCGCCGAAATATTCTCGCGCAGTACTAGAAACTCTTGCTATCATTGCATGGAAGCAGCCGGTGACACGCGGTGATATCGAATCGATTCGCGGTGTGACGGTCTCCTCACAAATTATCAAGACACTAGAGGATCGGGGCTGGGTTGAGGTGCTCGGCCATCGGGATGGCCCTGGTCGTCCGGCCTTGCTAGGCACTACCAAACAGTTTTTGGATGATCTCGGGCTCAGAGCGCTAGACGAGCTGCCACCATTGCAACCATTAGCTGAACAGGCGCAGCAAGAGCCAGAGCTTGAACTTGACGCAGCGGATCCATCTGAAGAGGCGCAGGCTCATGCCCAAACCCAAGCGTACGAACAAACGGATATCCCCGAGTACGACGGTCAAGATGTGCAGGGGTTGAGCGTATCGTCTGAGGGTCAGGCAGATCAGGTAGACCAAGCGGACCAGACAGATCGTTTGTTGCAAGCCGATGCCGGTGAAGTCGCGTCGTTAGATCATGAGGCAAATCCAGCAGATAGTGAAATGGTTGACGCGCTAGATCAGGTCAGTGAGGCAGGCGAGCCAGCCGCTGACGGTAGCCAAACCGAAGCCAGCAGGCAAGGCCCAGACGATGTTCCGGCTAAAGATGTAAATCCCATGCGCGAATCGGAGTGAAAGTGACCGCGATCCCTACTGATAACAAAACTGAAACGGACGGAATTTTGAAGCAGCCTGTAAATGAGCAACCGGCTCCAGTCCCGAGTATTGATGCGGGTGATACAGCCGTGGCTTTGAGCGACAAGGCCAATGATGAAGGCGATGCCAAAACGTCGGCTGCCAAACGCAGTCGCTCGGCCAAGTTACGAGCGCCATTTCGTCGCCGGCGTCAACCCGAACAAAAACAAAGTTCTGCAGATGAGGCAAGCGATGCTTCGGATTCGCAGGCAGTTGTCGAGCCTGATAAGCCGAGTAAGGTCGAGACCTCTCCGGATAATGAGGCAGTTGTATCTGAGGAGGATCCGGTTCAGGCCTTGACGTATCTGAGTGGCTCGCCCAAAACCGCGCAGCGTCTGGGCAAATATTTGCAAAGCGAAGTGCTGATGCCTAAGCTGCACAAAGTGCTCGCACAGGCAGGTATTGGTTCACGCCGCGAAATGGAAGAGTTGATCGTGGCAGGACGTGTCTCGGTCAATGGTGAACCGGCACATATTGGTCAGCGTGTCGGTGCGCAAGATGTCGTGCGGGTCAATGGCAAACCTGTTAACCGCACGGCAAGCCAAAAACCACCCCGGGTTTTGCTTTATCACAAGCCAGCAGGCGAGATTGTCAGCCACGATGACCCGGCGGGTCGGGCCACCGTGTTTGCTCGTTTGCCTCGAGTTAAAGCGGGCAAGTGGTTATCGGTGGGGCGCCTAGACCTCAATACCGAGGGATTACTTATCTTCACCACTTCCGGTGATCTGGCAAACCGTTTAATGCATCCGCGCTACGGCAATGAGCGTGAGTATGCGGTTCGTGTGCTCGGTGAGCTGACCGATGAGTTGCGCGCACAGCTACTGTCTGGCGTGTCCTTAGACGACGGTATGGCTCAATTCTCCAGCGTGGAGTTTCTGGGTGGTGAGGGTAGTAACCGTTGGTATCGAGTGACATTGCAAGAAGGGCGTAACCGCGAGGTCAGGAGAATCTTTGAGGCGGTTGGGTTGACGGTAAGTCGATTGATTCGCACCCGCTTTGGTGAGGTGGTCTTGCCCAATAACCTACGGCGTGGCCGCTGGGATGAGCTCAGCGGTGACTTGGTCAATGCGCTGCTAGTGCAAGTGGGCTTGCTAAAAGACGATGACGATACCTCGGGCCACGGTCGTGGTAGGTCGCGTAAACCTAAGCAACCGACTAGTCATGACAATGCGTTACCCCCGGGTTTTGCTCCGGCAAAACGCTCTGGTGCAGGACGCAGCCCGGCCGGGCGCGGGGCCCGCAAATCAGGTTCTGGGCGTGCGTCTTCGCAGCCTGATCCATTGGCCACATCGTTGTCCAGCATCACAGGGGCATCGGTCAACACGAGCTCGTCTGCGCCCTCAGGCAACCGTGCGGCGCGTGGCGCCTCGGCCGGTGATCTGCCAGGTCAGTCAAGGCGTAATGGCAAAAAAACCGGTAAAAAAACGGCCTCTAAAACGGGGCAGGGCCGCCAGCAAACGCCGGGCAAGTCCCGTGGATCAGGCAAGTCGTCAAGTCGCCGTGATGATGATTGGCAGCCCTCTAGCGCTAAAGCGCATGAATCGAGGCTTGGTTTTTTAAAAAATCGTTAGTCATAACGCCGGTCAACCTGTGGAATTTATTTTCATACACGATTTCATACACGAAGTTTTTGTCGGCTGATGCTCGGCGCTAACGCGCATTGCAGCACATGATTTCCCTGTGAAACGTGTTAACATGCCCGATTGAATGTTGAATTTGAGTCTGTGCACTCTGCAGATGAGTGAGATGGCAGAATCAAGTTCCTACCGCCAAGCATAAATGGGCTGTTCAACAGCCCATTTTTTTTAGGTCATGAAAGATTTAGTTGGTTTGACACGCGAAGCTCTCGCGGAAATGAATATTGAAGTGGTTGACGTTGAGCGAGCGCCTTTGGGCTTGCTCAGGGTGACAATTGACCGGCCGTTGGCAGGTGATGGCGGGTTGACTTCAGATATTAAGATTGAAGACTGTGAGCAGGTGTCGCGTCAACTGGCGCGTGTATACGAAGTCGAAGGTATCGATTACAAGCGTCTGGAAGTCGGTTCGCCGGGTGTTGATCGGCCACTAAAGAGCAAGCAGGATTTTGAGCGTTTTGTTGGCGAGCGGGTAGAGGTTCGTTTGCGCAGCGCAGTGGACAATCAACGCACGTTTAGGGGTTTTTTGCAGCTGTCTGACTCAACAGACAGCGCTAAACGGTTCATGTTGCAGTGTCAGGAAAATAAAAGTGACGTCAAATACGTCGCGTTCGATATCGAAGATGTTGAGCGCGCCAAACTTGACCCGCTTTTGAATTTCAAGGGTAGAGGGCGATGAGTCGCGAAATTTTGTTGTTGGTCGACGCCTTGGCGCGTGAAAAAAACGTCAGTCGTGAGGTGGTGTTTGAAGCACTTGAAGGTGCTTTGGCCTCCGCCATGAAAAAACGATTTGATGAGGATGCGGAAATTCGAGTATCAGTGGATCGTGCCACTGGCGAGAATGAAGGTTTCCGGCGCTGGTTGGTGGTGCCCGATGAGGACGGACTACAAGAGCCTGATCGCCAAGAGCTGTTAAGTGATGCTCGCGATTCAATTCCTGATATCGAGGTCGGCGAGTATATCGAAGAGCCGCTTGAGCCGGTAGAGTTTGGGCGCATTGGTGCTCAGGCGGCCAAGCAGGCCATCTTGCAGCGTATTCGCGATGCCGAGCGTGAGCAAATGCTCAATGACTTTCTCGAGCGAGATGAGACCATCGTGTCGGGCACAGTCAAACGCATGGACAAGGGCGATGCCATCATTGAGGTGGGCAAGATTGAAGCTCGACTGCCGCGCAGCGAGATGATTCCTAAGGAGAACCTGCGTCTTGGCGATCGGGTTCGCGCATGGGTGTTGCGCATTGATCGCGCCGCGCGCGGCCAACAGGTGATACTTTCACGCACGGCGCCTGAGTTCATCAAGCAGTTATTTGAAAACGAGGTGCCCGAGATTGAACAGGGGCTGCTTGAGATCAAGGGGGCTGCACGAGACCCAGGTGTCAGGGCTAAAATCGCCGTGGTGACGTATGACAATCGTATTGATCCGATCGGTACTTGCGTTGGCATGCGAGGTTCGCGTGTGACTGCCGTGAGAAACGAGCTCGGTGGTGAGCAGGTGGACATTGTGTTGTGGTCGGAAGATCCCGCGCAATTTGTCATCGGTGCTTTGGCTCCTGCCAACATTGAGTCGATTCTTGTCGACGAAGACAAGGGCGCCATGGACGTGGTGGTGGATGAGGAAAACCTGCCCAAGGCGATTGGCGCGCGTGGACAAAACGTGCGTTTGGCCTCGGACCTCACGGGCTGGCAAATTAACATCATGACGCCAGAGGAGAGCCAAAACCGTCAGGAGCAAGAGCGTCAGAGCACGCGCGCCATGTTTATGGATAAGCTTGATGTTGACGAAGAGGTGGCTGATATTCTCATTGACGAGGGGTTCACCGGTCTGGAAGAAATTGCTTATGTTCCGCTGGCTGAATTGCTCGAGATTGAAGCGTTTGATGAGGACACCATCAATGAGTTGCGCACTCGGGCACGAAATGCGCTTTTGACTGAGGCGATTGTTCAGGAAGAGCGCGTTGAGTCAGCGCAGGACTTATTCAATATTGAGGGCATGACCAACGAGTTGGTCGCCAAATTGAGCGAGCACGACATTCATACGCGTGATGATCTGGCTGATCTGGCGACTGATGAGTTGGCTGAGATGGCCGAGATCGACGAGCACAGCGCCGCACAGTTCATTATGGCGGCTCGCGCCCACTGGTTCGAAGACCAGGCCTGAGTTATGAAAGTCGTTTGATGGGGCAGGCGTGTCGCTTGTGCGATTGCGCGTGGCCTTTTAGAAGGTGAGAGAGAAACTAATGTCGAGTATTACTGTTACCCAGTTTGCCAATGAACTGAAAATGCCAGCCGATGTGCTGCTCGAACAGTTGCGTGCAGCGGGTGTTTCTGTGGCGTCTATTGATGACGCGGTATCAGATACGGATAAAGCGCAGTTGCTCGACTCCTTGCGTCGGTCGCACGGTGCCAAGGACGGCAAAAAAATCACCCTGACCCGTCGCCAGACGTCAGAGATACGGCAGGCCGACGCAGGTGGCCGCTCGCGCACTATCCAGGTTGAGGTGCGTAAAAAGCGAGTGTTTGTCAAGCGCGATTTGGCTGCTGAGGAGGCGCAAGACAAAGATCAGGCCACAGATACTTCGCCAGAATTGACTCCAGGACCTGACGAATCTGTCAAGCCCGCTACCCCTGAGCCAGGTGTTGGTGCAATCGATCAAAAGCAATCGGTAGACACAAACACACCGGCCGAAACCACGCCAGAGCCAGATCAAGAGCAGGCTACAGGTGAGCAGGACGTCGCGCAACAGCCTCGGACTGAATCGGGTCCCGGGAAAGAAATTGAACAGGCTGATTCGGCTGTGGTCAAGGAAATACCCGCTGATCAAACGTCTCAGACGCCAGAGCAGCCGATAGCTGAGGAGCCCCAAGCCGAGCAGACCGCTCAGACGAGCGCCGAGCCACAGGCCCCTGCTCGCAGTGATGCTCAAGATACACCCGCGTCGCCTGTTGATCAGCCTCTCGAAGAGCCTGTCACTGAGAAACCAAGTGGCGATGTCGAGGCGGGCGCCGCTGAAGTTTCAATAGCTGACAAGCGTGAACAAGCTAGACGCAAAGCCGAGTCTGAAGCGGCTGCCCTGCGCGATATGCTCAATCGCCCGAAGAAGGTTCTGAAGGCTGAGCCAACGGCTGATGCCTCTGCGTTAAAGGGAACTTTGCATAAGCCAGCCGGCACCAAAGCCAGCGACAAAAAGTCTGAGGGTGGCAAAAAGACAATCAAAGCAGGTGCCACGGCGTCTACCTGGTCTGAAGACGCCAACCGCAAAAAGCCCACAGGCAAGCAGGCAACCGCACCGGCAAGAGATGGCTGGCGTGCAGGCAAGGGCGGCAAGGGATCAAAGCAGC
>CBFHXV010000033.1:0-19214 GCA_965659885.1 Burkholderiaceae bacterium
GGCCCGTCACTGATCAGTCGCTTGGTTAACCGCCCGGCACTGGCCTCACCGAGCCCGAACTACGCGCGCCTGTGTATGCCGTATGTGCTGGCCAAGGTCATGCAGCACGGCCAGTTGCTGCCCGATCACTACAGCCAAGCCCAGCTCAATGACCCCGCCTCGTTTGAGCTCGCGCAACGCGTGTCCATGACGGTTGACGACAACCCCGACCCGAACGCATTTACGCCAGTCACGGTGCGCGTGGCATTGATAGACGGCACCGAGCACGAACTCACCATTGACCACATGCTGGCAAGCCCCAAACGCCCGTTGTCAGAACAACAGTGCGCGGACAAGTTCAATCAGTGCTGTGCGCTGGCGCTTGTTTCACCGAAGCAGCCACAGACGTTGTTTAACGACATCATGGCAATCGATGCCGCTGCTGACGTCGCGAGCCTCATTGCCCAACCCGCTGATCTTTCACATCATTGACAGGACGACACACCATGCCCATCTCTGGCAAAGGCATTCTGATGACCGCCATGAACGTGGATCCGGCTCATGAAGCGGATTTCAACTTGTGGTATGACCGTGAACACCTCGCCGAACGGGTGGCCATCGACGGTTTTTTAGAGGCACGGCGCTATCAAGCCATCGATGCCGAGCTCAAATACTTTGCCACCTACACCACCGACGCGTTTGCCGACTTGAGTAGCCCGGCCTATGAGCAGGCGCTGGCCAACCAGACCGCGTGGTCGAAGTCCAACCTCTCGCGCGCGCAAGACATGCTTCGCGTGGTCGGGCGTATCACGGCCTCGTGCGGCCAGGGTCGAGGCGCGGCCATGACCGTGGTTCGGCTACGCCCTGGCTTGTCGGGATCTGCAACGGTTGACACCTCGAAGGTTCAGACTTGGCGAGCTCAAATCGTACAAGCGCTTGACCCTGGCATGGTGGCAGGCGTGATTTCGATGCATTTAATTGAAAGCGATCCTGATCTGTCCAAATCCTTGACTGAACCGGACAAACCTAACCCGGGTGCAAGCGACTGGTTTGTGCTCATTGAAGGCACTCAGGCCGCGGCAACTCGCACCCTTGCCCAATCGCGCTTGACCGATGTGGGCTTGCCCATCATCTCCACGAACACCTATCAGTTACTCTGGGACCTGCACAAAGCAGAGCTTTAATACAGACAGGGCATCAAACAAGGCATCACACATGACGCAAAAAACCATTCTCATCACGGGAGCCAGCCGCGGCATTGGTGCAGCCACCGCCAAACGGGCAGCGAGTGCCGGTTATCGCGTGGCCGTGAACTATTCCACCAATGCCACGGCCGCCCAAGCCGTGGTCCGCGAAATTGAGGCCCAAGGTGGCCAGGCCGTGGCGTTTAAAGCCGATGTCACGCAAAGCGAACAAGTCACCGAGCTTTTTAAAGCGGTTGACCAAACGTTGGGTGGTATTGATGTGCTGGTCAACAACGCGGGCATTCTCGAGACATTCAAGATCACCGAAGCCCAACCCGAACAGGTGCGCCGAACCTTTGAGGCCAATCTGTTTAGCCTGTATTACTGCAGTCGCGAGGCCGTCAAACGCATGTCAACCGAGCTTGGTGGCAAGGGCGGCGTGATCATCAATATGTCGTCTGCGGCCGCTCGGCTGTGCAACATGCCAGGCGGCAACGCCTACTCGGCTTCCAAGGCGGCCGTCAATGGCTTTAACCTGTCGCTTGCCAATGAAGTGGCGGCTCAAGGCATCCGGGTCAACGCCGTGAGCCCTGGACTGATTGCCACAGACATACAGAACGGGCGAGGCGGCATCGAAGTCGCGGCTGAGCTGGCTACATCGGCTGTTCCCATGCGCCGCATCGGCCAGCCCGAAGAAATCGCCGAGGCTGTGATCTGGCTCGCATCGCCAGCGGCCTCTTACGTTCATGGCGCGGTGCTCGATGTCAGCGGCGCACGCTAAAGCCCCGGCCTTCAGTGCGCGGCTGCGCCAGGTCATGGCGCAGCAGATTCGTGCAATGACAGGATCATCCTCAGGCCCGCCCGTGGCGTTTTTAGAGCCGGCGGGCGACCCCGGCTGGTTTGGCCCTGAAAGCGTGACCTGGAAAGTCCATGCGCATCTGGTGTCCATGCTCACAGGCGGGCTGTCGTCCTTGCTCATTCAAGCCATGCACCCCGGGGCGCTCGCCGGCGTATGGGATCACTCCAGCTTTAGAACCGATTTGCGCGCCCGGCTAGGCCGCACAGCCTACTTCATTGCCGCCACTACCTATGGCGGACATGACATGGCACAAAAAGCGGTCGACCATGTCAACCGAATTCACGACAGCGTCTCGGGCACACGCCCAGATGGCCAAGCCTATAGCGCCCGCGATCCCCACTTGCTGCGCTGGGTGCATCTGGGCGAGACGCTCAGTTTCCTCAAAGCCTATTGTGCGCACGGTGACCCGAGCCTGCCCCTTTTCATGCAAAACCAGTACATCCGGGAGATGCAACGCACCGGACACGCCTTGGGCGCGGCGGACTTGCCCGCCAGCGTAGCCGAGGCTGAAAAAATGCTGCTGGCCTACCGGCACGAACTGGTGGTCGATGATCGGGTTCGCGAGGTGGTGGCGCTACTTAAAAACTTCCCGTCGCGTAAGCGCGACCGCCTGTTTGTCAAACTCATTGTCGATGCGGCCTTTGATCAACTGCCCGCTTGGGCGCTCGAAGACCTTGAACAAACGCCACGCCCATCCTGGCAAGTCAGTGCCACCCGACAGTGCCTAGCGCTTGCCAGCCTGCCGCTGGACTGGACGCTAGCCACCGAGGGTGTTTCAGCGCATGCACGGCGCCGGCTGCAAGCAGCTGGCAAACCACAAGCTTAAACACCGAACTCAGACAAGCCGAACCCAAACGACGGGTGCGCAAGAGCGCGCGCCGTCCATCAAGACGTGATTACAACGTCCATTCCAACGCTCATTCCCAAGTCCGTTCCAACGCCAATTGCGACTATTGCGACCTTGATTTTATTTTTTTATATAATATAATTTCTATTATTGAATTCCAACAGACGTAATAGCGCACCACGTTCAATGAACGGCGCCTCATTAAGGAGACTCCCCCATGCTACGTTTTGATGTTCCGCCCGTGAATGCCAACGTTGTCCGCTTTGAAGCGTTTGTGACCTTCATCGTGTGTAGCGTCGCATTGCTCGGATTTCCTTACCTGTTGCCGGTGCTGGCCTTGATGGGCTTGGTAAGAGGGTTTTTTGGGCACTACCGTTGCCCCTCGCACCGCGGCATTGCCAAAGTCATGCAGGCCATGAATCGTGCCGGTGATCAAGAAAACGCCGGTGCGAAGATGTTTGCCAACAAGATTCTGTTTATCGCAGCAACCGTGGCGAGCATCCTGTATTTCATGGGCAACAGCTTCTGGGTGGTTCCTACCGCCGCGCTGGTGATTTTTTCAACGCTGGAGTGGGCTTTCTCGTTTTGCGCTGCATGCTGGGTTTATGGCGTGTGGTACAAGTTTTTCCCGCCCAAGATGCCAGGCTAAGGCTCAAGCGCATTGACACAAAAAAACCACCGATCCGGTGGTTTTTTTGTGTGATTTTTGTTAGCAGGGCTTGGCCATACCTGGCGTTAATGCAATTGGCCCCGTCTTTGCAAGGCATAGCCGTTAAGCAAAGCCGTCATGCCTGAACGCACCAGATGGTTCAGGCGCTCCTGGCTGGGCTGCACAATTTCTGGTTTGTGCAGTGACAACACCGCCAAGCCGTGCAGCAATGACCAAATCGACATCTGCATCTCGTCTTGCAACTCGGGAGATAGCCCCTGTTCATCGATATAGTCTTTCACGGTGCTGGTAAAAAGCACAAACGTGCGCCGCCCTGCTGCAGCTGTCTCTGGGTTGATTTCCGGGGTCCAGGTGAAGTCCCACATCACGTCATAGAGCCGTTCGCGGCGCACCAAAAAGTCCACATAGGCCTCGCTTAACGCAAGCATCTGTTCGCGCGAGCCCTGGGGGTGACGTGCCAGAAACGCTTCCTGGGTGTCGCCTAGGTCGGTAAACCCGTCAAGAGCCAAACTCGCCAGCAAATCCTGTTTAGACTTGAAATGGCGATAGGGTGCACCGTGACTGACGTTCAAGTCTCGGCTGACGGTGTCGAGATTTAAGTCTCGATAGCCATTCTTTTGCACATAGGCCATGGCGTATTGAATGATGGCGCCTTTTAACTGCCCGCGGGGTATGGTTTGTGTTGACATATGATTAATCCAGGCCCAGGTTGCGACCATCAGCATGAGAATGACAAGCGCAGCAATCATGCCACGCGAACTTGCGGCTAATCGAGGAGCAGCCATTGCGTTTCCAATATCAATTTGCTTCTAAGACGCCACAAAATGTACCACTTACTAAACAAACTCGGGGATCGACTGCTGATCAATCGCAACCGATCAGGGTAGTGTTCAGTCTTGCCTTGCATCTCGCCTGGTGAGTTTGTTGCATCACAGATGGCAACGAACGAGGACAACGTAGCGCAAAAAACCACATCGCTCTTTCTCAAACTCTGTCTATAACCTTCTAATTCTATTCATTTTTTATGTGGCAACTGGATAGCAACCGCCAAGCCTCCCAAAGGCGAAGCCGATAACGTTAAGGTGCCTCCGTACCACTGCACCAAATCTCGCACGATCGCCAAGCCCAGACCTGAGCCATGAACCTGCTCATCAAATCTTGTGCCGCGTTCAATCACCGCTGATCGCTGGTTTTTGTCGATGCCAGGGCCGTCATCTTCGATTGAAATCCGCAAAGCAGCACCATCATCAGTCACCTCGACACGCACCTGGTGCCTGGCCCACTTTCCTGCATTGTCCAGCAAATTGCCCAAGACCTCGACCAGGTCCTGACTGTCACCGGCAAATGTCACCGATGGGTCTGGCACCGATACCTCGAAGCGCAGTTCGCGGGTGGCATAAAGTTTGCGCATGACATCAATGAGCGGCGTCAGCACTGGCTCGACCAAGCTCGATTGACGAGCCACGCCGGCTCCCCGAGCCGCGAGTCGGGCACGGCGCAGCTGGCTGTCGACGGTCGACTGCAGCACATGCAATTGCTGCTGCACCAAGGCGACAAACGTTGATTCATCACCAGCATTTTTATTGGCCTCATCGGCAGCGTTGGTCATGATGGTGACCGGGGTTTTAATGGCATGCGCGAGGTCACCGGCCTGCGCACGCGCACGCTCAATGATTTTTTCATTGGCTTGCAAAACGTCGTTAAAGTCCTCGACCAAAGGCGCAAACTCTGACGGATAGTCGCCCTGCAGGCGATTGACCTTGCCATTGCGCAATTGCGCAATCGCCAATTGCAGTCTTCGCAAAGGCGCAAAACCAAACACCGCTTGAGCTATGACGGCAATTAAGAGCCCAACAAACAAGACCGACAAAAACAGCGCTAGCGATCGCTGCCATTGGGCGACAGCGGCGCGCAAACTGCTGGCATCTTCGGCAACGAGCAAACGCCACTGACTTGAACCATCCCACTCAAATCGAACCGCCTGCTCGAGCATTAGCACCTGCTGACCGCCAGGTCCGGGCTCTATATGGAAATGGCTGTGCTCGTCTTGCAGCAAGTCGCGCGGTGCCTGAAGTATTTGGTCCCACAAAGAACGGGAACGTAAAACCGGTTCACCTGCCGCGTCATTTAACTGCCAGTACAGGCCCGACAGTGGCTGCAAAAGCCTGGGGTTTTGTGCTGGGCGCTGCAACTCGGGCTGGCCATCCGGGCCTTGGCCGATGTCACCCAGAACGTAATCGGCATACACCTGCAATTGGCGTTGGTACTGTTCATGAACATGCGACTCAAATAGCTGGTTCAGGATGTAACCTGTGGCCGCCAATGCCGCTGCGATCCATACAAGGGATATCAGAACCACCCTTAAACGCAGTGAACGCCGCCAGCCAACGGCCTGCTGTGACTGATCTGCCTCAGGCGCCATTGTTGCCACCTGAACAAATCAGTCGGTACCCTTGCCCCCTCACGGTTTCAATGTAGTGACCGGCAAATTTTTTTCGCAATCGCGCCACGAACACATCAATAGTATTGGAGTCCCGATCAAAATCCTGTGCGTAAATATGTTCGGTCAACTCCAGACGTGAAATGACCTCCCCGGGGCGGTGCATCATGTAGGACAGTACCTTGTACTCATGTGACGTCAGGTTAAGCAGGCGGGCACCTTCGGTGACTCGCGAGCTGCGGGTGTCAAGCGTCAATTGACCACACTGCAGCACCGGACTGGCTAGCCCGACGCTGCGACGAATCAACGCACGCACACGAGCGAGCAGCTCCTCGGCGTGAAACGGCTTGCTGACATAATCATCAGCGCCGGCATCCATGCCGGCGACCTTGTCCTGCCAGCTGTCTCTGGCCGTGAGGATGAGAACGGGCACGGTATGGTGCGCTGCCCGCAGGCGGTGAAGCACACTGACCCCGTCAAGCACCGGCAGGCCCAGATCGAGCACCACCAGATCGACCGGCTCGTGCTGCGCGATGTGCAAGCCGTCAACCCCGTTGTCGGCAGTGTCTACGGCGTACCCTGCGCCTTGCAACATCCGCTCGAGCTGGCCACGCAAGGTCGGCTCATCTTCAACAACCAGAATACGCATCACTGACCCCGATATCTCGTGAACACACGCCAGTGACTGCGCACGGCCTCAATTAACACGCTATCAGTTGGCACGGTGTTTGCCGCCATCTTTGTCATGGTGCTTGTCACCGTATTTACGATAATCATCATCGTCATCATCATATTCGGTCTCTAGAATCTCTCCGGTTTTAGCGTTGACCTTGGTCTCGCGCACCATGCCATTTTGCTCGATGGTTTTAAACTCGTAGACCCACTGGCCGCGCTTGCGCTCAAGCTCAACCTCGATGACGCGCCCGTCACCATCGGCTGTGACCACCGGCAAAATATCAGCCAACGGCTGGATCTCGCCGGCCTGCAGTGCCGATCGGGCTCGGTCATGGTCAGACGAGCTCGCCAGGGCTGTTGTCACGCCAGCCACGCCAATAACGCTTGCCAATAACGTGGCTTTGACTCGGTTGCTCATAGAAAACTTCATGTTGTATCTCCTGCGATAGGTTCAAAGTTGACCGTCGAATTCGAGCGGCATGTCGACACTATGCGCCTGGCCAGATGAACGCTTCGTGAACAGCCGGTTAATAAACCGTCAACGTTTGCAAGCACATACTGAAGACTCTCAACCCCATCCAGGACAGGAGTCAGCCTTGAGCATATCAACAAGCCGTGTGCGCCGGTGCGTCACAGACGATGCCACCCGAATGTTCCATTGGCTATTTGCTGGCAGCTTTGCAGGCGCCTATCTCACCGCAGACATAGACAGCTTGGTGGTGCTGCATATGTCTCTCGGGTACTTGATGATAGGGCTGCTGGGCTTTCGCGTTATGTGGGGCATTGTTGGCCCCAAACGCGTTCGCATCAGTTCGCTGTACCACCGAATCAGCGCCATCAGACCTTGGGTGCAAGCGCATAAAACCAGGCGCGACATTTGGCGCTTTAACTGGCACACCCCACAAAACGCTCTGATGGCCGCCGTTGTGGCGTTGCTGCTTGCGGCAAGCGTGCCTTTGGTGTTGTCTGGATATCTCACGCAAGCTCACCTGGCTTGGGGATTGGCAGAAGATGTGCATGAGTCTCTGGCCGGGTTTTATCTGGGGCTTGCGATCACCCATGTGGTGCTGCTTGTCCTGATCAGCTTGTGGCGCACAAGAAACCTCGCCATGCCCATGGTCAGTGGCCACGCCAACGGGCCAGGTCCGAATCTCGTGCGACACCATCACACTTGGCTTGCTGTCACGTTGTTGGTCGCGGCATTGGGCTGGATGGTTTATTTCGTGAGTCTGTGAGGTTGGCTATCGGTGGCTATCGGTGGCACTCGTTGGCTATTAGCAGCCCGGTGTCTGACGGATCACACCAAGACCGCGCCGGGGTCACAGACCGCAGGCTCTGGTATTGTCACAGGATAACTTCTTAACGACGAACACTCATGCCCACTTTGCTCATTGTCTATCACTCCATGACCGGTGGCACCGAACGGATGGTGCAAGCTTGCGCCAACGCCGCGCGCAGCGAACCCGCACTAAACATTGAGATCAAACACGCCTCGAACACCACAAGTGCAGATGTTCTAAAGGCCAATGGCTACATTTTTGCGACACCCGAATACCTTGGCAGCATGAGTGGCCTGATGAAGGATTTTTTTGATCGGACGTATTACGACGTCATTGACCAGATTCAAGGGCGCCCTTACGCCACCATGGTGTGCGCGGGCAGCGACGGTCAAGGCGCGGTTCGCCAAATTGAGCGTATTGTCACAGGCTGGCGGCTAAAAGCCGTGTCGAGTGCAGTCATCGTCAATGTCGCTGCCCAGACCCCTGATCGCATCAAAGCAACCAAAGCACTCGATGAACAGCAACTGGCCCCATGCACTGAGCTCGGTGCGCTAATGGGCACAGGCTTGGCCTTATCCGTGTTTTGAGGTCAGGGCTAGAGTCGATTGCAGCAAATCCATGAATGCTCGGGTTTTAGCCGGCAACAAGCGTCGGCCCGGGGTCACGCACCAGACGGTTAGCGTGGGCAATGACCAGTGCGGCAATACCGGCTCAAGTCGGCCTTGCGCCACCTCGCTCGTCACAAGCGCATCGGCCAACGCCACAATGCCCATGCCATTGACAGCGAGCTCGCGTTGCAAGGCCGGCGAGTTCGACGACAACGGGCCAACAGGCAACCCTTGCCAGTGCTGTTGCTGCTGCTGATCATGCGTCAGGCGCCAGGGCACGGACTCACCACTACTGCTGATTAACCGCAGACAAGCGTGTTTGAGCAAATCGGCTGGTTCTTCGGGGTTGCCAAACTGGCGCAGATAAGCGGCACTGGCATACAAATGCACAGGCATGTCACACAGCTTGCGCGCCACAAGCGTGCTGTCATCGGGCAATTGGCCCGCAATCCTGACAGCGAGGTCAAACCGTTCAGCCAACAAATCCACTCGGCGGGCCGACAAATCGAGCTCAACCCGCACATCGGGATAACGGGCGCTGTATTGGATCAACATGGAACCCAAATCAATTTGCGACAAATCCGGTGGCAAGGACACACGCAACAACCCTTGCGGGCGGTCTTGCTCATGCTGTGCCATGGCCACGGCCTCTTGCCAATCCTCTTGCAATCGCTTGGCGTGATCGAGCATGCGCTGCCCGAAATCGGTCACCACCACACGGCGGGTGGTGCGTGTGAGCAGCCGCTGCCCCAGCCTTGATTCGAGTGCCGTGATACGGCGCGATATGGTGGACTTGGGTAAATCAAGCTGGCGCGACAAGGCGGTAAAGCCGCCTGCTTGAACCAGCTCAGCAAACAGAATCAAATCGTCAGCGTCACTCATCAGAATTTCTTTGGTTTTTATTGTTTCAAATACAGAACAGTCAAACCCATTTTTACCACTTTTTATCCATAAAACAGCACAATAAAATAACAGCCATAGAACAAACACAGCCTCACAACCAACCAAGACAGGACGTTTCATGAAAATTTTGCAGATCAATGCGAGCATTCGCGGCGCCGATGCCAACTCCACACAACTGGCCAACTCACTGGTCAGGGTGCTCAAGGCCAACCATCCTCAAGCCACGCTAAAAGTACGCGACCTCGGTCAAGACCCACATCCGGCCATCGATGCTGACGCGCTCGCGGCCTTGTTCACCGAACAAGCCCAACGCACACCCGAGCAACAGGCACGCGTGGCCATGGACGATGTGCTCATCGAAGAGGTGAAAGAAGCCGACACACTGGTGCTGGCCGTGCCCATGTACAACTTCGGCATCCCGGCGCAGTTAAAAAGCTGGTTTGATGCCATTGCCCGTGCGCAAGTGACATTTCGGTATACCGACAACGGCCCTGAAGGCTTGCTTAAAAACAAAAAGGTTTATGTCACGCTGGCGCGCGGTGGCATTTATCGCGACACGCCCAACGACTCACAAGTCCCCTACCTTAAAACCATGCTGGGGTTTTTAGGAATGACCGACATCGAATGGATATACGCTGAAGGCTTGGCCATGGGCGCTCAAGCCGCCGAAGCCTCCATGAAGCAAGCGAACGAACAGATCGCAGCGCTGATCGCCAACACCTAAGGAGACGTCGATGACAAACACCGCAACCGCAACAAACCGCAAGACCATCGAGCGTCTGGTCAAGGGCGTGCAAACGTCAGACGGTGCTGGCGTGAAACTCACCCGCGTATTGACTCAAGACCTGCAACGCCGGCTTGACCCTTTTCTGATGCTTGATGCCTTTCGCAACGACAACCCCGATGACTACATCGGCGGCTTTCCCGACCACCCGCATCGCGGGTTCGAGACAGTGACCTACATGATTGCCGGGCGCATGCGCCATCGCGACAGCGCAGGCAATGAAGGTCTGCTGGGCCCAGGTGGCGTGCAGTGGATGACCGCCGGCAGTGGATTGATTCACTCCGAACTGCCCGAGCAAGAGCAAGGCTTGATGGAAGGATTTCAGCTGTGGCTAAACTTGCCGTCACAACGCAAAATGACCAAGCCGAGTTACCGCGACATCAGTCCTGAGCAAATTCCCGAGTTTGCCGCAGATAACGGTGTGCTTGTTCGTGTCATTGCCGGGGCCACGCACGGGGTTGAAGGTGCGGTCAACAAGCCCGACACCGAGCCGCTGTTTCTCGATGTACATTTGCCGACCAACACGCGCTTTAGCCAACCCATCCCCAAAGGTCACCACGCCTTTGTCTACACCTACCGGGGCCAGGCCAATATCGGCGATGTTGCCGTCGACGATCGTGTCATGGGTATCTTGAGCAATGACGGTGACACACTCGAGGTCAGCGCGTCGGTTGACACCCGCATGCTGCTTATTGCCGGCAAGCCATTGAACGAACCGATCGCGCAGTACGGGCCGTTTGTCATGAACACCGATGAGCAAATCCATCAAACCTTGCGTGATTATCGCGCCGGCCACTTCGAAGCAGCTGTGGTGCAATCACTGTAGGGGCAAAGATTGCCGTGACTGGCACGGCAATCGCCTACAATCGTCACATGTCACTGACAAATAGATCCACTGCTCGCCAGCTGCTCGTGCATTGGCTAGTGTTGTTGTCGCTGGTGCTCGGGCAAGCCGCCATGAGCGCAACCCTGGTGTTCGCCGAGCTAGGGCAGGGTCAAGGCCGCTCTGAAGCGAAGACTCAAGCCCAGACACAAACCAAGGTGCCGGTGTGTACCAGCACCGGAATCATCTATGTGTCATGGCCTCATGTCAGCTCCTCCAATGACGAGCAACCAACGCCTTTGGCCGCTACGCATGCTGGCTACTGCGTTTGGTGCACGGTCGCCCCACATCAGCTGCGACTCGATCTGCAGCGCCAGGTGCTAGTGGCCGTGGCAGCCACAGATGTGGCTGGCTACGCCCCACTAGATGCCTTTGTGACGCCCGCCTTCACGGGCAACCCGCATGCGCCACCGCGTGCCCCACCCTTGGTCTGAACCCATACTTGCAACCGATAAAACGCAAACAAACAGACAAAGGATGTTCCCCATGAAAAACTTATCAGTGGCCAGCGTGCTGGCAGCAACCCTCTTGAGCTCGGCCGCGCTGGCGCAGACCAGCCTTGGCGATTTGTCATTTAACGACCCGTGGATTCGTGGCTCAGTGCCTGGACAAAAAAACGGCGCTGGTTATCTCGTGATTGACAACAAAGGCAACCAACCTGCCGCACTGGTTTCTGCCAGCAGTGAGCGCGCCGATCGTGTTGAACTGCACACCATTGTGCGTGAAGACGGGGTCGCCAAAATGCGTGAAGTCCAGGAAGTGCCAGTACCAGCCAACGGTTCAGTCACGCTCAAACCTGGCGGCTACCATGTGATGTTTATTGGCTTGAAAGAGCCATTCAATCCCGGCCAGGCCGTGCCTGTGACGTTGAACTTTGCCGACGGCCTATCGACCGATGTCACCTTTAGCGTCAAGCCACCCACTCATATGGGTGGTAGTGGCATGCAGGGTCATGCAGGCCATGGTAACCACAGTGGCCATGGTAACCACAGCGGCCATGGTGGCCATGGCATGAAATAGCCGGCACGGTCTCGCTGTCAGGCAACTCGCTTGGGGTGGCACCAACCTATGGCGCCACCCCAACGATGGCCAACGGATGCTGCCGGTTTGCCACACTTGATGTGACTACCGAATCGTTTTTTGACACACATCAAAAATACACCCGCTCGTTATCCCCCATTGCATGAAGCCTTTGTTAACTTGGAATTGCCGGAACAAGACCGGCATATCAAGTGAGGCTAGTCATGAAATTAAAAACCTTATCCGCTGCTTTATTGGCCACCGCGGCTGTTTCTGTCTCAGGCGTTTCGATGGCGTACGACGAAATCATCTCGGTGCGCAATGAACCTGTCCAACCGATTCAACCCGCCAAAGTTGACGACCCTCAGTTGGTCAAACTCGGCGCCATGTTGTTTTTTGATCCACGTCTGTCAAAGTCGGGGTTCATTTCCTGTAACTCATGCCACAACTTGTCGCGTGGTGGTTCAGACAACCTGAAGACCTCCATTGGTGACAAATGGCAAGAAGGTCCGATCAACTCACCGACCGTGTTGAACTCGAGCTTGAACGTCGCTCAGTTCTGGGACGGACGTGCCGCTGACCTCAAAGAGCAGGCGGGTGGCCCGATCGCCAACCCGGGCGAAATGGCATTCACCCACGAACTGGCTGTCGAGATGTTGCAATCGGTTCCTGGTTACACCGTTGAGTTTCGCAAGGCATTTGGCACCGACAAGATCGATATCGACATGGTCACCGACGCCATCGCTGCCTTCGAAGAGACGCTTGTGACGCCGCACTCGAAGTTTGACAAGTGGCTTGCCGGTGACGATGATGCGCTCACCCCAACGGAATTGCGCGGCTATGAGCTCTTTAAAACCAGCGGCTGCGTGGCTTGCCACAACGGCGCTGCCCTAGGCGGCAACTCCTTCCAGAAGATGGGTTTGGTTGAGCCGTATCACACCACCGCTGAAGCCGAAGGCCGCTCAGCTGTCACGGGCAAAGACGCTGACCGCTTTAACTTCAAGGTGCCCACGCTGCGTAACGTGGAAATGACCTATCCGTACTTCCACGACGGTGGCGCCGAGACACTGGTTGAAGCTGTTGACATCATGGGCCGCCTGCAGTTGGGCAAGCGTTTCACGCCTGACGAGAACGCTGCCATTGTGGCCTTCCTGAAGACACTGACCGGCGAGCAGCCACGCATTGTGTTGCCGCTGTTGCCACCGTCATCAGATGCAACGCCTCGTCCCACGCCGTTTGCTGACTGATATCAGTTAACGACGTGTGTCTCCCCTGGGCCGGCAACTTGTTGCCGGCCTTTTTTATGCCATGAAGGATATGAATCGATTGAGGTCTGTGGCCAGCTCGGGGTGACTGAGGGTCATTGGAGTCAATGGCGCGGGCTAGGCCAGGCGCGGACTAGACCAGACGCGTTTTAACCACGTGTTTGGCTTGCGCTTTGGTCCAATGCTCAATGTCAAATCTCACGCAAAGCATCTGGGCTGGTCGCATGCCACCCACGTCAGGATCATAGTGATGCGCCAACTCGGACAAGCCAGGGTTGTGCCCTACGATCATGAGTGTATTGACCTCATCACTGGCTTGCGTGATCAACGATTTGAGCAATTCGATATCGGCAAGATAAAGCGCTTCAGACACCACCACGTCAACGGCATGCCCTTGACAAGCGGTCAACAAAATATGTGCAGTGGTCTGCGTGCGGTTGGCTGAACTCACCAGCATCTGGTCTGGTAACAGGCTTTTTTTACGTAGGTAATGCGCCAGCTTCCCCGCATCGGTTACCCCTTGATCTTCAAGTGCACGCGCGTGATCAGCCTGACCAGGGCCAGCTGGCGCGGTCTTGGCGTGTCGAACGAGAAGAAGGGTTTTCATAATGACAAAAGATCTGATTGACGCGAGGCCGAATGAGACATGAGTAATGGTATCGCGCCATGGACAACAAAAATGTGACGATTCGAAACATTTCGGCGTGGGGTTGCGCCAGAGTTGACACAAGTCAACCCTGAACAATATGCAAATTTATAGAATGAAAGTAACGAAACGCTCTAAAGGAGCACTCGATATGCAACCCACAAAAGTACCATTCACGCCGCTGCACGGCCTGGCCAGTTTGGGTGCCGGTGGACTGTCAGTGAGTTTTTTTGTTTGGTTAATGTTTCTGACCCCTCACCCGGGCTCGCCCGTGCCGACGTATGAGTCGCTTGCATTGGCAAGCCAAGCATCAGACAACGCCGGTTGGATTGGTCTGGTAACCACGATGGTGGCCATCATGGCCTTTGCTCATTACGCCTTGCTGGCGTGGTGGTTACAGCAAGGCGCCCGGTTACCCACAGCAGACAAGGCCAAACTCTTCAGTGGCGAAGCCCACGTGTTTCGCATGATCACGCCTTTGGTGCTGGCCCTGTCGGTCAATGCTGGGTTTGTGGTGGGCCTGGTGTTTGTGCCCGGGCTTTGGCAGGTGAAGGAATGGCTGTTTCCGGTGGCGTTATTGACCTTTGCCGCTTTGTTTGCAATGGCCACACAACGCTGGCTGGCCCAACAGGCATTGCTGAAATCTGAACAACTGTCGTATCGCAACAAAGGCCTGATTGAGCTGCTTGCCACATTTGCCTTTGCGATGATCACCGTGGGGTTTTCTGCGTCGGCGGCCATGAGCGACACCGCTTGGGTTCACACCACGGGGCTGGTGCTGTCGGTCGCCGGCGGTGCCATGGCCATCTGGGCTGGCGTGCGTGTGTTGCGTGACCGGTTCACCAGCCTGCGCGAGCATCCCGTGGCTGCGACAGCCACAGGTTCACTGCTCATGGGCGTGCCTATTCTGACCATTCTGGGCATTGCCAGCTACCGACTGATGATGGCTGGTCAACACCACTTTGACGTGGACATCAGCCCATCGGTAATTACCGTAACGCTGGCG
Organism: Burkholderiaceae bacterium; assembly: GCA_965659885.1. Classification (GTDB taxonomy): domain Bacteria; phylum Pseudomonadota; class Gammaproteobacteria; order Burkholderiales; family Burkholderiaceae_B; genus Algicoccus. Next base: position 15,050 of record CBFHXV010000033.1, read on the forward strand.
GTGCTGTTCATGGCGCAGATCCTGATTTTTTTAGTGGCGACCCCCACGGTGCTGCAACGCGACGGCTGGCGCACACTGGTGACTCAGCAGCCACAAGGCGCAAGTTTTTCTTTGATTTGTCCCGGCGTGGGTTTGTTCGTGCTTGGCATGTTTCTGGTCTCTCATGGCTTGGCTCCAACAGGCTTGCTCTCGGGCACTGGCCTGACCATCAGTTACGCGACACTGGCGTTTATTCAAATTGCCACACTGGCGTTGTTTGCTTACTTGTTGATCTATGCCATGCCCGGCAAGCACCGGTCACGTCAAAATAGCCCACGCCAGGCAACAGCACGATCAACCGTGCACGAGCAACGCCCGAGCACATGAGTAAATGTCACAACCATCAGGATCAAGCATGAACAAACTTGAACACTTGCCCATCGCATTATTTGCTAGTGTGATGGGCATGTCCGGACTGACCCTCGGTTGGCTAAAGGCTGGCACCGAAGGCTGGCCCGTCGCTACACCGATCGGGTTCGTTCTGGCCATTGCCACCACCGCCTTGCTACTGGTGTTGTTATTGGCCTATGGCCTTAAGGCCGTGAGCCACCCGGCTGCCGTGGCAAGCGAGAGCAAACACCCGGTCAAGCTGAATTTCTTTGCAGCCATTCCCATCGGCCTGATTCTGGTGGCCACCGTTTGGTCAAACAGTCACCCCGGGCTTGCCGAGCCGATTTGGTGGACCGGCATTGCCGCCATGCTCGTGGCGACGCTGTTCACCATGAGCAGCTGGATCAATCATTCGCACTATCAGGTTGGTCACTTAAACCCAGCTTGGTTCATTCCCGTGGTGGGCAATATTCTGGTTCCTATTGCCGGGATGCGGCTGGGCTATGTCGAAATCAGCTGGTTTTTCTTTAGCGTTGGCTTGGTGTTCTGGATCATCCTGACCGCACTGGTGATGAATCGACTGATCTTTCACGAAGCGCTGCCAGAGCGCATGCGACCCACACTGTTCATCCTGCTGGCACCACCGGCTGTGGGTTTTGTTTCCTACTTGAGCCTAAATGGCATGGCGCTTGATGCCCTGGCACGCGTGCTGTATTTCACCGCGCTGTTTCTGGCGCTGCTGTTGACCACCAACGCGATCAAGTTTTTAAAGCTGCCGTTTTTTATCTCAGGCTGGGCGTACTCATTTCCCATCGCGGCCATGACAGTTGCCAGCTTCGAGATGGGGCAATTAAGTGGCCTGTTTGGTTACAGCGCATTGGCTTGGGCGTTGCTTGCCACCTTGTCAGTGGTGGTGCTTTATCTGGCCTACAAAACCCTGTCAGCCCTGTTTGGTGGGCAACTGCTCGCCCCTGAGCCGGCTCATTAACCATATGCCCACAAACGGTCACCGCCGTGCCTAAAGCCACCGACCCCAAAGACTCATCGTTGCAATGCGGCAAGGCCTGTATAGCCACCTTGGTCATCATTGCCACCCTGTTGATCCTGCTGTTGGTGTTTTACGAACCCACGCCAACAGCCGGTGACATGTGCAAAATCTACGGTTAATCTGCAACGGCAACCACGGGCTCACCAAACCGGTTTGCGCCAGGATTGCCCGCGAACATCATCCAGATGAACAGAATCAACGAGCCAAGACCTGTCAGGTGCAAGAGCTGCCACCAGCCGGTGTAGCCCATGTCGTGCAATCGACGCGCCCCCACCGCCACAGACGGCAGCAAAATCGCCAGGTTGTAGATGAACACCACGGTGGTGCCAGCATCAGGCCCAGCAAACGAAGACACCAAATTGAGCAACATCAACGCGGCCAGAATATTGAACAGGGCAAACCACCAGAACTCCGCGCGTGAAGCTCGGCCAGCGAACGTGGCATATTTGGAAAAACAGGCGGCAACCGCTTCAAAAAACGACATGGATTCATCTACCTTTATGCTAACGGTGCCTTATGGTAACTGCGCAAGGCAAGACCAGACAAGCTTGCTTGGTGGGGGGCTTGGCGAACCACGCTGCTGAGATCGCCCGGCACGACCCTCACATCACCGCTGCAGGGCCAGCACCTGTCCAGTGACTGCGCCACCATCAACCACGAACTCGCTGCCCGTGCTAAACGAAGCCTCAGCCAACACAAAGCGAATCATGTTGGCAACCTCCTCTGGCTCACCGAAACGGCCAATCGGTTGGTTGGCGACAACGCTGTCAGGCATCTCGCTTGTCATGGGGGTACGAATCGGGCCCGGATGCACCGACAAAACCCGAATATGGTGTGGCGCCAAATCCAAAGCCACGGCCTTGGTCAGGCCACGCACGCCCCACTTGCTTGCCACGTAGGCCGACAGGCCCGCATAGCCTTGCAAGCCAGCCGTTGATGACACGTTCACGATGGCCCCGCCGCCGGCTTGCTTCATAGGCTCGATAGCTGCCTGCATACCCAAAAACACCCCCGTCAGGTTGATATCAAGCACACGCGCAAAACCCTCAGGCGTTTCACTTTCAATGCCGTTAAATGACACGACACCGGCGTTATTGACCAAGCCATCAAGACGACCAAATGTCGCGACGGTCTGTTTGACCGCCTCTTGCCACTGCGTGGCATCGGTGACATCAAGATGGCAGTAGGCGGCAGATTCACCTAACGCGCTCACCAGCGCGCCACCCTCATCATCAAGGATGTCGGCCACCATGACACGCGCGCCATCATCGACCAGGCGCTTGACCGTTGCTGCCCCAATGCCGCGCGCCCCTCCGGTCACCAGTATCACCGACGCTGACAGGTTCAATCCATTCATGAGAAACCTCCTTATCACTGTGTGATCGAATGCTTGCCATCAAGGTAGCATAGCCCTCGAGTAACGAGTCAAACGCTACCAATAAAAAGGCATGGCCTATCGAGTGATATGGACCCTCATAAAAAAGCCCCGCTCATGCGGGGCTTTTTATAAGGTCGTACTTTCAAATGCTCAGTTGGGCATCTTGGAGGCCACGCCTTTGACGTAGTAGTTCATTTGCCCCAAATCGGCATCGCTCATGGTTTGACCCTCAGCCAACACTTCGGTGCCGTCTTGCGCGACAACGGGACCGGTGAAGGGATGAAACTTGCCCTCTTTGATTTGCTGCTTCAAATCAGCCACTTGGTCTTGCACCGGTTGGGGTACAGCACTGTTAATCGGTGCCAAGTCAATAAAGCCATCAGCCACACCGCCCCAGATGGATTCGGCCATGCCGTCCTCCTCAAGAGCCTTTTGTGCGGCCGCGGTGTAGTAGTCACCCCAGTGATGGGTGGCTGCAGTCAAATGCGCTTTGGGGCCGTACTTGGCCATGTCCGAGTGATAGGCCACGGCATACACACCCTGCTCTTCGGCGGCTTGAACCACAGCGGTCGAGTCGGTGTGATGGGTAATGACATCAGCACCTTGGGCGATTAGTGCCAGCGCTGCTTCACGCTCTTTGCCTGGGTCATACCAGCTGTTAACCCAAATGACGCGCACTTCAATATCCGGGTTGACGCTTTGTGCGCCAAGCGTGAAAGCGTTAATACCCTGCAGCACTTCGGGAATGGGAAACGCGGCAACGTAGCCCAGCACATTGTCTTCGGTCATTTCGCCGGCAATGACGCCGGTCAGGTAGCGCGCCTCGTAGAAGCGGGCGTTGTAGTTGTGGAAATTGGGGCCGCTTTTGTAGCCCGTGGCGTGCATGAACTTCACATCAGGAAACTGCTTGGCCACGCGGTCAACGTAGTTCATGTAACCAAAGCTTGTCGCAAAAATCAGGTCATTGCCGCTTGCAGCCATCTCGCGGATGACGCGCTCGGCATCTGCGCCTTCAGACACGCTTTCGACAAACGTGGTGGTGACTTTGTCGCCAAGCGCTTCTTCCATCTGTTTGCGGCCCAGATCATGCTGATAGGTCCATCCGGCGTCACCGATGGGGCTGACGTAAACAAAGCCCACTTTCAGGGGGTCTTGGTCTTGGGCATGTGCCAAGGGCAAGGCACCGGCGGCAGCCAGCGTCAGACAAGCGAGTGAGGCTTGAAACAACGTACGACGGTTTTTCATGAACTTTCCTTTTTAAAAGGTTTGCCAAGAGAAGCAGGAGAATTAAGCCGGATCATCTTTGCGTTACGCGAGATCAGCACCAGCACCACAATCGTTGCCAGATAGGGCAAGGCCGACAAAAACTG
>CBFHXV010000034.1:0-4535 GCA_965659885.1 Burkholderiaceae bacterium
GATGGCTGCTCATTGATTGCCCTGCACGAGAGCGTCATCACCAGCTACCTCACCGGTCGTGCCAAGTTCACCTACGATGAGTTTGAGCCTGTGGCCACGGTCAGCTTCACACCCTCGATTGTGGGTGCGTCAGTCAAAGCCCCGTTCACGTCGTTGTCTGAAATGCTGGCTATGTCCAAGAAAGACCCCGAGTCCGTGACTGTGGGCGTGACCCTGGGCTCGACGAGTCACTTCATTTTCTTGCTCATTGAAGATGCCGCTGACGCCAAGTTCCGTTATGTCTCTTATGATGGCACGCGCCAGCGCAACACCGCGTTGCTGGCGGGCAACGTCATGATGGGCGAGACCAATGTGCTTACGGCCAAGAAGTACATCGAAGAGGGATCACTGCTGGCACTTGGCATTGCCACTGAAGAGCGCGACCCGGTTATTCCCATGGTGCAAACCTTAAAGGAACAAGGCGTCAATGTGCTTTATGGCCTGACCCGTGGCGTGGCGCTGCCCAAGGGCACGCCGGCTGAGACAGTGAAGTTTTGGGAGACTGCTTTCAACAACGCTTCTCAAGACCCAGCGCTGATCAAAGCGATTCAGGAAAAGGGCTCAGTTGTGTTGTCACGTGACAGCAAAGGCTATGCTGAATTCCTCAAGCAAGCTTACGCCGAGCATGAGCGCCTGGCCATCAAGATCGGTATGTTCAAGAAGTAATTTTTCCGATGGCGGGCGTTTCAGGTATGATTCGCCCGCTTTTAGAAACAGACAGGCCCGATGGGCGTTAGCCTTGAGGGCCTGATTATATTCAGGGTGATGGCTCAGGCCATCGGGGAGCCCGACAAATGCGGCACTGGATCGCAAGTGGACAATTGAGCAGCTGGTTATGACACGAATAAACCGAGACGCGATTATCGCGATTTTGTTGTTGTTGTTGTGTGGTGTGCTGTTTTGGCAGACCTTCTACATTCGCGAAGTGCCCTTCTCGCAAGTGGGCTCAGAGGTCTGGCCGCGCGTGGTATTGATCATGCTCACGCTGCTAAGCGCCGTTTACCTGTTCAAGTCCATGACCGAGCCACGTCCGACATCTGAGCCGTTTAGTTTAAAAGGCTGGCTCAAAGCCTACCGAAACCCCATCATCTGTTTCGCGATGTTTTTTGTGTTTTTGCTGGCTTTGCCTTATCTGGGCATGTTGCTAGCCGGCATATTGTTCGTCTTCATCACCCAGACGCTCATCGGTGGCGCGAGCCCCAAGCGACTGGTGACCCACGCGCTTGTGGCTGTCTTGGCCGTGGGTGGCATGTGGTCCATCTTCACTTATGCCCTGCGTGTGATCTTGCCCGCAGGCGAATTGTTTTACTAACGCAGGCAGAGCTCGATCATGATTATTGACAATCTCTTTGCTGCGTTTAACGAAGTCTTTGCGCTAAACAACCTGATGCTCATGGCCATTGGTGTCATGGCAGGATTGATCGCAGGCTCAATTCCAGGTTTCACCATCACCATGGCCGTGGTACTGGCTTTGCCGTTTACGTTTGGCATGAGCCCAATCGAAGGTCTGTCGACCATGCTCGGTGTTTATGTCGGTGGACTAACCGGGGGCATGTTTGCTTCGATTCTGATTGGCATTCCCGGCACGCCCTCAGCCATTGCCACCACGTTTGACGGATTCCCAATGTCGCGCAGCGGCAAGCCTGGTTTGGCACTGGGCATTGGTTTGTGGGCGTCGTTTTTCGGTGGGTTGATCTCGGCGGTCACGCTCGTGTTTCTGGCGCCCACACTTGCCGCCATTGGCCTGGAGTTTGGCCCCTGGGACTACTTCATGCTGGTGCTGTTTGCCTTAACCATTGCGGCAAGCCTGTCGTCTGGCGCCATGATCAAGGGCTTGATTGCCGGCGTGGTCGGACTGGTCATCGCCAGTGTCGGCGAAGATCGCGCCAATGGCGCGGCGCGCTTCACGTTTGACTTTGACATCCTGGCAGCCGGCTTTGCCTTTTTGCCTGTGTTAATTGGTTTGTTCGCGTTCAGTCAGCTGCTGAACGATATGAGTGACACCGAGACGGCCAGAAAACCGATGATTTCAGGCCACCAAACAGCTGTGCGCATGCAGCACAAGGCATCAGTCATTGCTGTTTTTACCCATTGGGTAACGGCGGTGCGTTCTGCGCTCATTGGCCTGTTTGTCGGGTTGCTACCCGCAGCCGGTAGCTCGATTTCCAACATATTGGCTTACGATCAGACCAAAAAAGCATCCAAGACCCCAGAGGCGTTTGGAACGGGCACCCCACCGGGTCTCATTGCATCTGAAGCATCGAATAACGCCACCGCCGGAGGCGCCCTGATCATGATGATGGCACTGGGTATTCCGGGTGACGCCGTCACGGCGGTCATGCTCGGTGCGCTGACCATTCACAATATTGCGCCAAGCCCCACCTTCATCACCTCACAGCCGGTCCTGGCCTACGGCATCATGGTGGCTTACTTTCTGGCGAATTTTATGACTCTGCTTTTCACCTCGGGTGCGCTCAGGGGCTTTTTATTGGTCACCCGCATCCCCCTGTACATCCTCGGGGTCGTGATCTTGCTGTACTGCGCCATTGGTGTCTTCACGTTAAACAACACGACTTTTGATGTCTGGACGCTTTTTGCATTCGGCATTCTGGGGTTTGTGATGGTTAAAAACGGGTTCCCATTGACCCCAATGGTCTTGGGTGTGGTGCTTGGCCCACTGGCCGAACTTAACTTTGCCCGCGCCGTGTCCACGAGCGATGACTACACGCTCTTCTTTACGCGGCCGTGGGCGCTCTTTTTTATCGTCATGGCCCTGTTCTCCGCGTTCTTCCCGCTCTACCAGAGCGCCATCAAAACCGGCAAAACCTGGGCTCGTTACTATGGGCTGGCCTTCATGGGTTGCAGCGGCGTGCCCCTGCTGCTCATGGACGGCTGGTTCAGAACTGCGCTAGGCTTAGTCCTGATCACATTGTCTATTTTGTTAACCCTAAAAAAGCGTAGGACTGCAGTCTAGGCAGCGATGTCACCATGTACACTCGATGCATGGTGACACGAGCAAATCAATTCTGGGTGGTAGGCTTGCTGCTACTGACACTGGTCGTGGGCGGCTGGGTTGGTGCGCAATCGAACAACAGCCGGCCCGTGGTTTACGTTGCCGCGGTCGAAGGTACGATTGACCTTGGCCTTGCGCCCTATATCGAGCGGGTCTTGCAAGAAGCTCAAGACAACAACGCGGCCGCCGTTGTCCTGCAGATCAACACGTTCGGTGGGCGAGTTGATGCCGCGGTGCAAATCCGTGATGCTTTGCTTAAAAGTCCCGTCAAGTCCATTGCCTTTATCGACACCCGTGCCATTTCGGCTGGTGCACTGATTAGCTTGGCCACCAACGCCATCGTGATGGCACCCGGTGGCACAATTGGCGCGGCAACCCCGGTTCAAAGCAGTGGTACAGAGACAAAACCAACATCTGAAAAAACGGTTTCTTACGTGCGCAAAGAATTCAGCGCCACAGCCGAGAGCCGAGGACGAGACACCAAAGTGGCTGAAGCCATGGTTGACTCCGACGTTTCCATTCCCGGGGTCACGGCAAGAGGCAAGTTGCTGACCCTGACCACCGACGAAGCGCTCGAACTAGGCATCGCTGATTTTGAGGCGAGCACGCTTCGAGCTGCGCTCGATGAACTTGGTCTCAAGGGTGTGGCTATTGAAGACTCCAGCACCAATTGGGCCGAAGAAGTGGTCCGCTTTTTGACCAACCCCATTGTCAGCTCACTGCTGGTCTCGGTGGCCATGATCGGCATCATTGTCGAGGTGCGCACGCCTGGCTTTGGCATCCCTGGGGCGCTTGGCTTATCGAGCTTGGGGCTCTTCCTCTGGGGCCACTGGCTGGTCAATCTCGCAGGCTGGGAGGAGTTGCTTCTGGCTGGGGTGGGAATTTTATTGCTGCTTGTCGAGGCATTCGTGATTCCTGGGTTCGGCATTGCAGGCGTGCTTGGGATTTTGGCGCTACTGGCAGGACTGACCATGAGCACCATTGGGGAAGGCGCTTCCATCGATGGCCTAATTGGTGCGGCGAGCCGTTTGGGCGTTTCGCTGGTGGTGGCTATTGTGGCTAGCCTTGCGATTTTGCGTTACCTGCCTAAAACCCGGGCTGGGCGCCAGCTCGTGCTGATGACCGGGCTGGATGCTGGCAGCGGCTATACATCGGAACCTATTGCAGAGCACGGCCTGGTTGGCAAGACGGGTGTGGCAGCTTCAACGTTGCGTCCGGCTGGCATTGCCGACATTGACGGCAAGCGAGTCGATGTTGTTTCAGATGGTGATTTTATTGAACCTGGAGAGCCCATTCGCGTGGATCACGTCGATGGCAACCGGGTGGTTGTTCGACGGATTGTGAATCTTGATACCAATACAAGTGGAGAGCAGGGATGATTGAAACCATTTTTGGGTTGTTTGGTGCTTTCGGAATTCTTATTCCGATTATCATCGGCCTGGCAATTGTCTTGTATCTCGTGCCTATCCCACTGTGGATTGCG
>CBFHXV010000034.1:4633-18879 GCA_965659885.1 Burkholderiaceae bacterium
CGCATGGGCCTCCGGTGCTTACGTTGGGCTATTTACGCTCGTGGCCATGCGCCTGCGGCGCGTGCCACCCGCCACCATCATCACGGCACGAATCAGCGCGGTTAAAGCGGGACTGACCATCCCATTAGACGACCTGGAAGCACACTTTCTGGCTGGCGGTGATGTCGTGCGTGTGGTTAACGCCATGATCTCGGCCGACAAAGCCAATATCCCTCTGACCTTCAAACGCGCGGCAGCCATCGACTTGGCGGGCCGCGATGTGCTTGAAGCCGTGCAAATGTCGGTGTTGCCCAAGGTTATAGAAACACCCCGAATTATTGCAGTGGCTCGCGACGGCATTCAGCTGGTTTGTTTGGCTCGGGTGACGGTGCGCACCAACATCGATCGGCTCGTCGGTGGTTCGGGTGAAGAGACCATCATCGCCCGGGTGGGCGAAGGCATGGTGAGCACCATTGGCTCGGCAGACAACCACAAGAGCGTGCTGGAAAACCCAGACAATATCTCCAAACATATCCTGGCCAAGGGCCTGGACGCCGGCACGGCTTTCGAAATTCTCTCCATTGATATCGCCGATGTTGATGTCGGCGAGAACATCGGTGCGAAGTTGCAAATCGACCAGGCCAACGCCGACAAACAAATCGCCCAAGCCAAGGCCGAAGAGCGCCGCGCCATGGCCGTTGCCAAAGAGCAGGAAATGCAAGCCAAAGTGGTGGAAGCTGAAGCCGAGGTGCCACTGGCCATGGCAGAAGCCTTCCGTGGCGGCCAGCTGGGCATCATGGACTACTACCGCATGCAAAACTTGCAAGCCGATACCGGCATGCGCAAGAACATTGCTGGCGAGGATGACTCCACGCCTAACACCCTGCCCAACGCATAAGCACTGACATGGCCAAGAAAAAACGCCAAAAGAAACAGGGTTCGCCGTTAAGTTTTATCTTCATGGCGGTGTTCGCCTATTTGGCGGGGTTCCCGATTTGGATTGTGTTTATTCTTGGGCTGCTAGGGTTCCTGTTGTGGCAAGTACAAAAAGCGCAGCAAGGATCTAGCAAGCTGCCACCACTGCCGCCAGCTGAGAATGACGAATCGAAAGCGGCCACCACTGCTGAATCCCGGCCCGAATCAAGGCCCGAACCCCGACCCGAACCGGCCCGCAAAGTCGAACAGCCTCAACAGGCTTACCGCGAGCCGCCGCCAACCCCAACACCCCCGCCTTGGGTTGAGTCTGATTATCAGCCATACCCCGAACCCAAACCCACGGTCGCGGCCAAACCCGTTGAGCAACCCAGGCGCGCCAACAGCAGCAGCAACATTCATGGCGGTGCGTATCGACGTCGTCCACGCCTGCACCCGCTGGCGCGCAACCTGCAAAGCCGCAGTGGCGCGCGCCAAGCCATTATCGCCATGACCGTGCTTGGGCCGTCGCGCTCGCAACAGCCCTACGAATTTGATCCCATCCAACAAGGCGATGTCGCCCCGCCCCGAAACTCATGAACGCCATGCGCCGTGTTTTTTTTGTGTTGTTGGTCATCGCAAGCTCTCTGGGCTTGTTAACGCCGCTGCATGCACAAAACAAGCAAGGCGATACGCCAACCCATGCGCAAGCGGCAGCCATGGCATGTAACAAGCTCGCCGAATGGCCGAGTGACGTCGATAAACAAACCGATGGCGTGCCTTTTAACGACATCAAGGCACAAGCGGCCATCACGGCCTGCAAGGCAGCGGTGCAGACCAACCCAGATAACGGCAAACTGCTGTTTCAGCTTGGCAGGGGGTATCTCGCTGCAAAAGACCAGGGCAAGGCCATAAGCGCATTTGAACAAGCCGTTGACAAGGGTAGCGCCGGTGCCCGCGTGGTCTTGGCCAGTGCCAACTATTTCGGCCTGTATGGCGTGGCCGTCAATTACGACAAAGCATTCGAGCTGTTGCAGAATAAAAAGGCGCAAAGCGATGCCAACGCCCAATACATGCTCGGGCGGATGTATGTCTTAGGCCGCGGCGTTGGCAAAGACGAAAAAGCCGCACTGTCCTGGTTTGCAAAGTCTGCCGAACAAGGCGATCGGCGCTCATACCTTGACCTTGGCGTCATGACCTGGAATGGCCAAGGCACAACACCGGATAAGCCGCTGGCATTGAACTATGTGCAAAAGGCCGCAGATCTGGGCAGTGAACCTGCCGTGGACATTGCCAAACAAATGCGCACGCAATTGGCGCAAAGTGGCCAGGCGGCCTCAGGCGCTGGCTCAACTGCTGCCTCCAACGCTAGCTCAGGCGGCTCGTCAAATAACACCGCATCAACAACATCCACAGCCGCATCATCGGCATCAACTGACCCAACCTCGGAGTTTTCAGGAGCCATTATGGACGTTTTAAACACAATTGCCGGCACCGGCTTTTTGGGAATGATCATCATCATTCTGGTCCTGATCGCACTGATCGGGTATTTCGTCCCATTTCGTCTATGGATCACGGCTTGGGCGTCAGGTGCTTATGTCGGTCTGTTAACACTGGTGGCCATGCGTCTGCGCCGAGTGCCGCCGCACAGTATCATTAAAGCCCGCATCAGTGCAGTCAAGGCCGGACTGAATATTCCGCTTGACGAGCTTGAAAGCCATTTCCTGGCTGGTGGCAACGTCATCGACGTGGTCAACGCCATCATCTCAGCGGACAAAGCCAACATCGAACTGACCTTTAACCGTGCCGCGGCTATTGATCTGGCCGGACGCAATGTGCTCGATGCGGTGCAAATGTCGGTTCTGCCCAAAGTAATCCAGACACCGCGCAACGCCGCTGTGGCTCAAGATGGTATCCAGTTGATCGGCGTGGCACGCGTCACGGTTCGAACCAACCTTGACCGCCTGGTCGGCGGCGCAGGTGAAGAAACCATCATTGCCCGTGTGGGTGAAGGCATGGTCAGCGCCATCGGTTCTGCAATCAATCACAAAGATGTGCTCGAACGCCCCGACAGCATCTCAAAGAAAATCCTGGCCAACGGGCTTGACTCTGGCACGGCCTATGAAATCCTGTCTATCGATATCGCTGACATCGACGTTGGCAAGAACATCGGTGCGTCCCTGCAAATTGAACAAGCCAACGCTGACAAGCAGATTGCTCAGGCCAAGGCCGAGGAACGTCGCGCCATGGCCGTTGCGCTTGAGCAGGAAATGCGTGCCAAGGTGGTTGAAGCCGAAGCTGAGGTGCCACAAGCCATGGCCGATGCCTTCCGTGCTGGTCGTATTTACGGCACGCCGGCTTGATACGCGAATAAAAAGGTAAAGAGGTAAGGGGTAAAGGGTTTAAAGCATGAGCCAGAATCTGCAGGTCCTGCTGCGACAACGTCCAGAGGGTTGGGTCACGCCTGAGCATTTTGAACTGGTTAATCGCGATATACCTGAACCTGCAGACGACGAGGTGCTCGTGCGCAACCGGTGGTTGTCGCTGGATCCCTACATGCGTAGCCGCATCTCAGCTGCGAAGTCGTACGCACAAGGCGTTGAGCCCGGCCAGCTCATGGTAGGTGGCACCATCGGCGAAGTCATCGCGTCGCAAAGCGACAAGCTGGCTGTTGGCGATCTGGTGCTGGCAGCCACGGGGTGGCAGCAATACGCTGCCTTGCCTGCCAAACAAGCGTTGAAGATTGACACGAGCCAGGTGCCTGAGACGGCCTATCTTGGTGTGTTGGGCATGCCAGGCATCACGGCTTGGACAGGGCTCATGACGATTTGTGAACCGCAAGCCGGACAGACAGTGGTAGTCGATGCGGCCAGTGGCGCGGTGGGCTCTGTTGTAGGTCAGCTAGCCAAATCGCTGGGCTGTCGCGTGGTGGGCGTTGCCGGTGGTGCAGCCAAATGCGAGTATGTGGTCAATGAACTCGGGTTTGATGCATGCATCGACCACAAGGCACCAGACTTTGAGTCGGCATTGGATCAGGCGCTTAGCCATGGCATCGACTGCCTGTTTGAAAACGTCGGCGGCGCAATATTTGAAACACTACTGCCCCGCATGAATGTCTTTGGACGCGTGGCCTTGTGCGGCATGGTCTCTGAGTTCAACCGGCCACCGCACGCGCACCATACGCTGCGTTCAATCCTGGTCAATCGACTCAAGGTCCAGGGCTTTATCGTCTCGGACCGCATGGATACCTGGCCCGACATTCGACGCCAGTTGCACGAGCGTGTTGCGCGAGGCGAACTGAAGTTTCGCGAGTCCATCGCCCACGGGCTTGAGAATGCGCCAGCAGCATTTGTAGGCATGCTCAAAGGCGAAAACTTTGGCAAACAGCTCGTCAAATTGACTGGCTAGTCAGAGTTCCTGATCCACTGGCTTGAGGATTACCCTCGCGACTAGTACTTTCCCCTAGTCCGGTTTGTACGTGAATGATTGATGAAACGCTCAGAGTCCTCTAGGATGAGGATTCAAAAGAAAAAGCAACCTTAGCGTTTCTTCAGGAGACTCATCATGAAAACCGAACTGACGGTTAACGGCAAACCCGTCACGCTCGAGGCCGAGCCAAACACCCTGCTCGTTCAAGCGCTGCGAGAACATTTAGGCCTGACAGGCACCCACGTGGGCTGTGACACAGCCCAATGCGGCGCCTGTACGGTCATGATCAACGGCAATGCCGTGAAGTCCTGCAATGTGCTCCTGGCACAAATGTCTGGCGCCACCGTGACCACCATCGAAGGCATTAGCAACGAAGATGGCACCATGCACCCGATGCAGCAGGCCTTTAAAGACTGCCATGGCCTGCAATGCGGCTACTGCACCAGTGGCATGGTGATGAGCGCCATTGACCTGTGCAACAAACACCCAGGCGCCAGCGATGAAGAGATTCGTGAACTGCTCGAGGGCAACATTTGCCGGTGCACCGGCTACCAGAACATCGTTCGCGCCGTCAAACAAGGCGCAGCTGAGATGAAGGCCTAGGCCCGTCGCAGCCAACTACCAGGAGACAATCATGGGATCAAATGACATTGCCAACTTGCCACACATCGGCGAGTCTGTGCTTCGCAAGGAAGACGAGCGTTTTTTGACGGGCGCAGGCCAATACACCGACGACATCGTCGTCAACAACATGGTCTACGCCTGCTTTGTGCGTTCACCCCACGCGCACGCGGCTATCAAATCGATTGACAAGTCAGCCGCACTGGCTGCGCCTGGCGTGGTGGCCGTCTATGACGGCCAGGACGTCGCTGCCGACAACGTCAACGGCTTGCCCTGTGGCTGGCTCATCACCAGCACCAACGGTGAACCGATGAAAGAGCCGCCGCACCCCATTCTGTGTCAGGGCAAGGCACGCTATGTGGGTGATCACGTGGCCATGGTGATTGCCGAGTCACTGGAGCAGGCTCGCAACGCCGCCGAACTGGTTGACGTCGATTACGACGTGTTGCCCGCCGTGGCCGACATCCGTGATGCCGGCAAAGACGGTGCGGCACAAATTCACGACGAGGCACCAAACAACCACTGCTACAAGTGGGCCATTGGTGAGAAAGATGCCGTTGACCAGGCGTTTGAAAACGCGGCACACGTCACCTCCATTGATCTGGTTAACAACCGTCTGGTACCCAACGCCATGGAGCCGCGCGCGGCCATTGGCACTTACAACCGCGCCTCAGACGAGTACACGCTGTATGTGGCCAATCAAAACCCTCACGTCGAGCGCCTGCTTCTGACGGCGTTCGTGATGGGCTTGCCCGAGCACAAAGTGCGCGTGGTCGCCCCCGATGTGGGCGGCGGTTTTGGTTCCAAGATCTATCTCTACGCCGAAGACGTCTGCGTGACTTGGGCGGCCAAGAAACTCAATCGCACAGTCAAGTGGACCGCCGACCGCACCGAAGCATTCTTGTCCGACGCACACGGCCGTGACCATGTGACCCACGCCGAGATGGCCATGGACAAAGACGGCAAGTTCCTCGCGTTTCGGGTGCACACCGACGCCAACATGGGCGCCTATCTGTCAACGTTTTCTACATGCATCCCAACCATTCTGTACGCCACCTTGCTCGCTGGTCAATACACCACGCCGCAAGTCTACGTTGAGGTTGATGCCTGGTTTACCAACACCGCACCCGTTGATGCCTATCGAGGTGCCGGTCGCCCCGAGGCAACCTATTTGCTCGAGCGCATCGTCTCGCGCGCCGGCTGGGAGCTTGGCTTGAGCCAGGACGAGATCCGTCGCCGCAATTTCATCAATGAGTTCCCCTACCAGACGCCTGTGGCGCTGCAGTACGACACGGGCGACTTTCACCAGTGCCTGGACAAAGCCATGGAACTGGCCGATGTGGCTGGGTTTGAAGCCCGCCGTAAAGAAAGTGAAGCCAAGGGACTGCTTCGCGGCATCGGTTATTCAAGCTACATCGAAGCTTGTGGCTTGGCCCCTAGCAATATCGCCGGGGCACTGGGCGCGCGCGCCGGCCTGTTTGAATGCGGCGAGGTGCGCGTTCACCCCACCGGCAGCGTAACCGTGTTCACCGGTTCGCACAGCCATGGCCAAGGCCACGAGACCACCTTTGCGCAGGTGGTGGCTGCCCGTCTGGGCATCCCCGTGGAAAACGTCGATATCGTGCATGGTGACACCGGACGTGTGCCATTTGGCATGGGCACTTATGGATCCCGTTCAATCTCTGTCGGTGGCTCAGCCATCATGCGCGCCATTGACAAGATCGAAGCCAAAGCCAAAAAGATCGCCGCACACTTGATGGAAGCCAGTGACACCGACGTTGAATTTGCCGACGGCGAATTCACGGTCAAAGGAACCGACAAGAAAGTGCCATTTGCACAAGTGGCCCTCAGTGCTTACGTGCCGCACAACTATCCACTCGAGACACTTGAACCTGGACTGAATGAGACGGCGTTTTACGACCCGACCAACTTCACCTTCCCGGCTGGCACCTACATCTGCGAAGTGGAGGTCAATGCGCAAACCGGTGAGACACGAGTCGATCGTTTCACGGCCATGGACGACTTTGGCACCATCATCAACCCCATGATTGTCGAAGGGCAAGTGCACGGTGGCTTGGCTCAAGGCATTGGGCAGGCGCTCATGGAGAACTGTGTCTACGACCGCGAGACCGCGCAACTGCTCACGGGCTCGTTCATGGACTACACCATGCCGCGCGCCGACGACCTGCCTGACTTCAAGATTGGGCATGTCTGCACGCCTTGCACCACCAATCCCTTGGGAACCAAAGGCTGCGGTGAAGCCGGCGCGATCGGCTCACCACCGGCGGTCATGAACGCCGTGCTCGACGCGTTGGCACCGCTTGGGGTCAAAGACTTGGATATGCCCGCCACACCTCACCGCGTGTGGGAAGCCATCGAAAAAGC
Source organism: Burkholderiaceae bacterium (assembly GCA_965659885.1). Lineage (GTDB taxonomy): Bacteria > Pseudomonadota > Gammaproteobacteria > Burkholderiales > Burkholderiaceae_B > Algicoccus. The sequence continues at coordinate 11,960 of CBFHXV010000034.1, forward strand.
CAAGGCTTAACAGGAGACAGGCATCATGTATTCATTCGAATTCAAACGCGCACAATCGCTCGATGAAGCCGCGCAACTGCTAAGTGATGGCGGGCAACTGCTCGCGGGTGGCCAGACCATGCTGGCGTCGATGAAACAACGGCTCATGCAGCCCGAGACACTTGTCGACCTTCAGGCACTGTCGGATCTGGCAGGCATTTGCGAGCAAGGCCATGCGATCGTGATTGGCGCCATGACCCGCCACCAAAGCGTGGCCACTGATCCGCTGGTCACTAGCAAAATCCCAGCCTTGGCCAAACTTGCCGGTGGCATTGGCGACAAACAAGTGCGCGCCATGGGCACGCTAGGTGGCTCGGTCGCCAATAATGACCCGGCCGCTTGCTACCCGAGCGCTGTGCTTGGCTTGGGCGCCACCGTTAAAACCAACAAGCGCGAGATTGCAGCCGATGAGTTTTTTCAGGGGCTGTATGCCACGGCGCTTGAGCCCGATGAGCTCATCACGTCCGTGTCTTTCCCTGTGCCGCAAATGGCCGCCTACGCCAAGTTCAAGCAGCCCGCCTCGCGCTACGCATTGGTAGGCGTGTTTGTTGCTAAAACCGACAGCGGCGTGCGCGTGGCCATCACCGGCGCAGGCAATGGCGTGTTTCGCCACGAGGGCTTGGAAGCGGCTTTAAACGCGGACTTTTCGGCCGGCGCGGTGGACAATGTCGCCATTGATGCTTCGGACCTAAGCGGTGACTTGCATGCGAGCCCTGCCTACCGTGCGCAATTGATCAAGATCCAGACCCAACGCGCGGTCAATGAAGCGCTTGGCAAGGGGGCTTGATTGTCTGTAGCACCGCAACCCGAAGGTGTGGATGCTTGGGTTGCCAGCCTGCAGTCCGTGGGGTATTTCCCGGATCGCCGGCTGGCAACAGCGATACACCTGGCCACCCAACTCGGGCGTCCGCTTTTGCTTGAAGGTGACCCGGGGGTAGGCAAAACTGAGTTGGCCAAGGCACTGGCTTTGGTTACCGCGCGGCAACTGATACGCTTGCAATGCTATGACGGCCTTGAACAACGTGACGCCCTCTATGAGTGGAACTATGCTGCGCAACTTATTCACTTGAAAGCTGCCCAGGACACGCGCACGCCTGAGGAAATCGAGCGCGAGGTCTACCAGGCGCACTACCTTATCAAACGGCCACTGCTGCAGGCGCTGCAGACGTCTGGCGCGGGTGCTGTTTTGCTGATTGATGAGGTGGATCGGGCTGATGAGCCATTTGAAGCATTCTTACTTGAGTATTTGGGTGAGTATCAGGTCAGTATCCCGGAGCTTGGCACCATCAAAGCCCAGACCCCGCCGCTGACGATTCTGACCAGTAATCGAACGCGTGAACTCAATGACGCGGTCAAGCGCCGCTGCCTCTATCACTGGGTGGACTTCCCCGATCGCGATCGCGAGTTGGCCATCATCACCCAACAAGTGCCTGACATCAGCGCAAAGCTTAGCGAGCAAGTCACCACGTTTGTGCAACGCTTGCGAGAAAAGCCCTTTGCTGACGCCTTTAGCCGTTCACCGGGCGTTGCTGAAAGCGTGGAGTGGGCCAAAGCATTGGTGGCGCTTGAGACACTCGAGCTCGATCCCGAGGTCGTTGAGAACACCGCCGGTGTGCTCTTTAAGCAGCGCGATGATGTGTCGGCACTTGAGCCCTTGATGCAAGAGCTGCTTGCCGTAGACGGTTGAGCCGCGCCATGGTGTTAGGAGACGCCCGGGCTGGCAAACTTGCCGACAACCTAACGGGATTTGGTCGCATGTTGCGCCGCGCGGGCCTGCCTGTCGATAGCGCGCGCATCAGCCTGGCACAACAAGCGCTGGCGTTGGTCGATATCGGCCACAAGCCCGATGTCGAGGCAGCCTTGCGTGCCGTGCTCGTTAGCCGCCAAGAAGACCAGCACGTCTTCACCGACTTGTTTGAGGCCTATTTCCGCAACCCTGAGCTTGCCAAACAGCTCATGGCGCAATTGTTGCCCCAGGCCAAAGCTGAGAACCAGCCGCCAGCGCGCAGTGCCCGGGCTCAAGAGGCACTACAGGCGCCCAAACCAGCCTCGCAAACACCTAAACAGGAAGAGAAAGTTGAGCTTGACGCGGCCATGAGCGCCAGCGACCAGGCGCGCTTGCGTCAAGCGGATTTCAATCGCTTAAGCGCCAGTGAGTTCAAGCTCATTGAACGGCTGGTGCGTGAAATTCCGCTCGTGCTACCCAAGATCGCCAGCCGTCGGCGACGCCAGGGCGGGCGCGGTGACCAACTGCACTGGCCCAAACTGATGCAGTTTGCTGCGCGTCATGATGGTGACTTCCTTGAGCTGCCCAGAAGCCAGCGCCAACAGATCGAAGTGCCCCTACTGGCCATTGTGGATGTCTCTGGCTCCATGGAACGCTATGCACGACTAATGCTGTCGTTTCTGCATCAGGCCACACGGGGCCATGACCGAGCGGTTTTGACCTTTGGCACCAAGCTGACAGACCTTCAGGCGGCGTTTCGCGAGCGTGACACTGACCAAATGCTGACCATGGCCAACGCGCAAATCAGTGACTTTGGCGGTGGCACCCAACTTGGCGGTGCACTGCAAACCATTCGCGAAGAATACCGGCAATTGATCATAGGCAACCGAACGCTGGTATTGCTCATCACCGATGGGCTCGACACAGGCGATTCGGCGCGTCTGGCGCGTGAACTCGACTGGCTCACGCACCAAGCACGGGCAACCGTATGGCTAAACCCGCTATTGCGGTACGATAACTATCAGCCTTTAGCCGGTGGCGCTCAGGTGCTGAACCGCTACGTCGACAAAATGATGGCCATTCACAACCTGGAACACTTGAGCATGCTCGCCACGGCCTTGGCCAAGCTACTCAAACAGATTCGCTAAACGAACGATTTTTTGTCCGGAGGACGAGACAATGCAAATGCAAGGAAGCCGACAACTGGCGGCCACCGCCCAACAGGCATGGGATGCCTTGAATGACCCAGAGATCCTGAAACAATGCATCCCTGGCTGCCAGAAGTTTGAGCTTGAATCGGACAATGTCTACAAAACAGCGGCTGCCATCAAAATAGGACCGGTCTCGGCCAAATTCAACGGCAAGGTGGAACTGTCAGATATCAACCCACCGACCTCTTATTCGCTGCAGTTTGAAGCGCAAGGTGGCGTTGCGGGTCACGGCAAAGGCGTCTCACACGTTGAGCTCGAAGAAAACGCCGATGGCGTCGAGCTTCGCTACACGGTGGAGTCACAAGTCGGCGGCAAACTGGCGCAGCTTGGTCAACGACTCATTGATGGCGCAGCCAAGTCCATGGCCGATGATTTTTTTAAGCGCTTTGAGAAAGCATTGGCAGAAAAAACGGGCCAAACGGGCAGCACAGAGGCTCAAACCGCTGTAGCCGATGAGGCTGCACCGGATGCTGGCGCCCCGACAGCTTCGACGCCTGCTGCAGCTGACACACCTGCTGCGCCGGCAGCCGCTGGCGGCGTGCCACGCTGGCTGTGGATTGCAGTAGCGGCTGCTGTGGCGGCGGTGGTGGTTGTTTTAAGTTCGGGCTCATCTTGAGTTGCCCATTGCCCGGGAGACTTTGATGCAAAACCTCGATGTCATTGTTCTGAAACGGCTGAAAGAGTGGCGTGATGCCGGACAGCGCGCCGTGCTGGTGACGGTGATGCGCACCTGGGGTTCATCGCCTCGGCCCATCGGCTCGATTATGGCGATGTGCGAGACGGGGGCCGTGGTGGGTTCGGTCTCAGGCGGCTGCATTGAAGATGACTTGATTCGCGAATTCACCCAGCCAGCCCAAGACCAACAAGCGCCTGGTATGGACATGAGCGGTGCGCCCAAGCGCATGCGCTATGGCATAACCGCCGACGAGGCGCATCGCTTTGGCTTGCCCTGTGGGGGCACCCTGGAACTGTTGCTGGAATTCAACCCGGATGCCGCATTGCTGACCGAACTCATCGACAAACTCGAACAAGGCGAGTTGATGCGGCGCATCACCAACATGGATGACGGCACGGTTCGGCTTGAACCCACCGAAACCGCCGATAGCCTCAGAATCCGCGAGCAGGAGCTCGTCAACACCTTTGGCCCGTCCTATCGGATGCTGTTAATTGGCGCCGGACAGCTTGGCGAGTACATCGCGACCATGGCGATTTTTAATGGGTTCTCAGTCACGGTGTGTGACCCACGCGAGGAATACGCTTCAGGCTGGACAACCACCGGCGTGGCACGCATGAGCCAATGGCCTGACGATGCGGTCAAGCTCTTTAAGCCTGACCGTCGCACCTGCGTGCTGGCGCTCACGCACGACCCCAAGCTTGATGACCTGGCACTGCTCGAGGCACTTGAGACCGACGCCTTTTATGTGGGCGCGATCGGCTCACGAGGCAATAATGGCGCGCGCCGCAAGCGCATGATCGAGCATTTTGATCAAACCGAGGAGTCACTCAAACGCCTGCGTGGGCCGATTGGCATCTACATCGGCAGCAAGACACCCGCCGAAATTGCCGTTAGCGTCATGGCCGAAGTGCTGGCCGTTAAAAACGGCGTGCCCCTGCCGCGTGACATGGACGTGGCCCATGCCAAGTCTGCACAGGAGCGCTCGGCTGCCTAGCCCTGATTGATTGGTGGCTCTGGTGACTTTAGTGGTTTTTGCATAATGGCTTTGAACAAGTCGGACTCGACCCAGCCTTTTAGCCAATGCTGAACCGCCAGTGGCGCCTGACTTTCGAACCACTGTGGATCAACGCCAGCAAACTGGCGCACAAACGGGAAGATGGCCACGTCCTGTAGCACCGGGCTTTGGCCTCCGATAAAAGGCTGTGTGGCCAAGCGCTCACTTAGAGGCCTGATCAATGCATCGAGGGCACGCCCCCGGCTCGCCACGGGATCAGCGTCGGGGAAACGCGAGGCGTACTTGTATCGGTCGAGCGCTTGCTTAAATGCACCGTCAGTTTGCCCCAAAAGCTCACACGCTTGGCCGTCGTGCAGGCCCCGCAGCCACTGCTGTGGGTCGTGTCGACTGAGTGCCCAGTGCATGATGTCAAGACTTTCATCAATAATCTCAGTATCACTTAGGCATAGTACGGGGACTGTGCCTTTAGGGGATACCCTAAGCATATGGGATGGCTTGTTCCTGAGGTCGATATCGACAATGGTGTGCTCAATCTGCGCAACCTTAAGTGTCATGCGGGCTCGCATGGCATAAGGACATCGGCGATAGGAATAAAGCAAGGGATAAGGCGGGTTTTGTGGCATTTCTATTTTTTACAATGCGGAATCTGGCGTAGGGTTAAATTGGCACATTGCAGGAAAGTTGGTTAGACTGCATTCGTCGTAACTAGCATGTAGTGTGCTTGCACGTTGCTTGTGTTTCTATGTAAACACATCTGGCTTCACTTTTGGGAAGCGTCAATATGCCTCGCTAGTCGGGGTGTCAAATGCTCATCGAGCAGCCGTTGTCCTCTTTAGGACATACCAGCGTCACTTGTGGCGCATTACCGGACAAGTTGTGCAATGCAGTATTTAGCGCAGCGGCGTTTGGTCCCATTGGGGCTGATCGTGTCCACAAGCCATCTGGTTTGAAAAACGGAGATTGTATTTATGAAATTAGTCAAAAAGTCCTATTTAGCCGCCATGGCGGTTGCTGTTAGTGCGCTTGGCACGGGCGTTGCCCAAGCCGAATGCGGTAATGTCACCATCGCCGAGATGAACTGGGCCAGCGCCCAAGCCGCTGCTCGGGTTGATGAGTTCATCCTCAAGAACGGCTACGGTTGTGCTGCCGAAACCGTCCCGGGTGATACCGTGCCCACCGCCACCTCCATGACGGAGAAGGGCCGCCCTGACATTGCCCCCGAACTGTGGATGAATACCATCAAAGAGCAGATCGACCGTGCTGTCAGTGACGACCGTCTGACCGTGGTTGGCGACGTGCTGGAAGATCCGGCCAAGAACGCTGGTGAAGGCTGGTGGATTCCACGCTACATGCTTGAGAAGAATCCTGAACTGGCCACCATCGAAGGCGTAAAGAAGAACCCCCAGCTGTTCAAAGACCCTGAAGATCCCGGTAAAGGCCGTGTGGTGGGCTGCCCCTCTGGTTGGGCTTGCCAAATCATCACAGAAAACCTCTACCGTGCATTCGATATGGAGCAAGCCGGCTTTAACCTGGTTGACCCAGGCTCTGGTGCTGCCTTGGCAGGTGCAATCAAGAAAGCCTACAACCGTGGCCAAGGCGTTTTGGCCTACTACTGGGCACCCACGTCTTTGATCGCTGAACTCGATCTCGTGCGCGTCAAGCTCGCGCCTTACAACGCGCAAGAATTTGAATCATGTATTGGCGTGGCGAACTGCCCTGACCCCAAGCCTAACGGTTTTGCTGTCTCCGAGATCAAGACCGTGGCCTCGACCGAGTTTGCCAACAATAGCCCTGAAGCCATGAGCTATCTGAAAGCTCGGGTTTGGCCGGCTGAAGCCTTCGGTAAAGTGTTGACCTACATGGAAACCGAGCAGGCTGATGGTGAGGCCGCCGCCCAGTGGTTCCTGAAGAACCATGAGGCTGTCTGGTCACAGTGGGTGCCAGCTGACGTGGCTGCTAAAGTCAAGGCCGCACTGTAATACCGCTGGCTACCGCCGGTAGACCCAGTGGGTCCGTCCTCACCAGAGGACGGACCTGCCGCCCTAGATTTCCACAAAAAATAAAGGCGAGCAGATATGATCTGGTCTAGTGATTTCCCCCAAATTGCCGATACGACGCTGCGAGCGCTGTCGAAATCGATTGACTCGGGCTATTTGGCATTCTCACGCGCATATGGCGCGTCGATTGAGGCGTTTTTTGAGCCTCTGTTGTATTTTCTGATTTGGTTTGAACGTTTGCTACTGGGCTCGCCCT
>CBFHXV010000035.1:0-5387 GCA_965659885.1 Burkholderiaceae bacterium
GCCAAGCGGCCCGGCACGCCATTCAATGTCTTTGCTTTGCCCCCAAAAGTCTTCGATCGCTTGCTTGGCCTGCGCTGTTATGTGTTTGTCGATCAGCTCAGCCTCGGGTTGGGGTGCAACCCCACAAAACAGCATGGCCGCATCGGCGAGTTGCTCAAGTGTTTCGCTTCGGTCCTTGAGCAGTCCCACCGCCGCTGGCAGGTCGACCGCATCGGGGTCGCCTTGTCGCGCGACGAGCCGGGCCTTAATCTGCGTCGCCAGCCAGGCGTTGTCAGCTTCTTTGATGTAGTGGCTGTTGACCCAGTTCAGTTTCTTGGGGTCCCATTGCGCGGCCGAGCGCGACAAATTAGCGCCATCGAACCACTGGACCAATTCATCGCGGCTAAAAATCTCGGCATCGGCATGGCTCCAGCCTAGTCGCGCCAAGTAGTTGACCATGGCCTCGGGCAGATAGCCTTGCTCGTCGTAAGCCATCACATTGACAGCGCCGTGACGTTTGGACAGTTTCTGCCCGTCTGGGCCCAGGATCATCGGCACATGACCATAGACTGGCACTGGCGCATCAAGTGCTTTCAGTATGTTGATCTGACGTGGTGTGTTGTTGACATGGTCGTCGCCACGGATCACGTGCGTGATGTTCATGTCCCAGTCGTCAACCACAACACAGAAGTTGTATGTTGGTGTGCCGTCACCGCGGGCGATGACCAGATCATCTAACTCTTCGTTGCGAATGCTGATGGTGCCCTTGACCATATCGTCCCATACCGTGACGCCGGTGCTGGGATTTTTAAAGCGCACCACGGGCTCGCGTGAGGCAGGCACCGGTGGCAGCGTCTTGCCCGGCTCTGGACGCCACGTGCCGTCATAACGCGGTTTGTCACCGCGGGCCGTTGCGGCTTCGCGCATGGCGTTGACTTCCTCTGGGGTGCTATAGCAGTAATAAGCCGTACCTGCTTGAAGCATTTGAGCAATAACCTCGCGGTATCGCTCAATGCGTTGCATCTGGTAATAAGGACCATCGTCTGGGGCAAAGCCAAGCCATGCCATGCCATCGAGAATGGCCTGAACCGCCTCAGGGGTGGAGCGCTCGAGATCAGTGTCTTCAATGCGCAACACGAAGTCGCCGTCAAAGTGTTTGGCATAGGCCCAGCTAAACAGGGCGGTGCGGGCACCACCGAGATGCAAAAACCCCGTTGGCGACGGCGCGAAACGGGTGCGAACGCGGCGTGTGGTGTCGGCGGATGGATTCATGACAGGTACGACCTCTTTTCGGTAATCTGGCTCATGTGTTAGCTAAGGACAACAAAGGCTGACGCTACTCTGACGAATGCTTGACCTTTGTCATGTTGCGGCGCAACATGTTGTTGTTAGTCTCAACGTCATATTTTAGGGTCAGAATAATTTTCGTGACTGTCCCCGGGATTCGCCTCATGTTTCGCCAAAGCCTGGTCATTGTTAGCGACAATCCGCTGCCGGTGTTTCAAGCGTTGCCATCAGACATGAAACAACGCACCACGCGCATTGATGCCAATCCTGGCGAGCTGCCCGAGTTCCCGTCGACATTAAATGGCGTGCCAAACACCGATCGCCTCGACCTCGCTGTGGTGTGCATGCCACCACTGATGCTGTCCGAGGTGTTAGCCGAGCTTGAAGCTTACCGACCCATGGCGTTGATCGTGCTGGCTCACGAGGTGATTGACCCGAACCCGTCACGAACCCGCGCGTTGTGCGACCAATGGGCGCGAGCCCACCAGTGCGCTTTACTTGGCCCCTTTTCTTTTGGGTTGCAGCGTCCCCATCGCGGGCTAAATCTCAGCCAGCATCTTTTGTTGGCGCACCCGGGTCGAGCTGCCCTGGTGGCACAGTCGCGAACCATCATGGCCGGCGTCCTTGACTGGGCCGACGATGTGCATATTGGATTTTCTGCGGCGATTGCGCTGGGGCAGGAGTCTGTGACGCGCCTGCCCGATGTGCTTGATTATCTGGCTAGCGATGCGCGCACAGACAGCATCGCTTTGTACCTAGACGAGATCGACAACGGCAGAGAGTTTATGAGTGCGCTGCGTGCGGCTGCTAGTGTCAAGCCCGTGGTGGTGCTTAAAACCGGCATGGCCAACGAGTCGCGTCAGGCCGATTTGGCCTTTGATGCTGCGCTCAGGCGTGCCGGCGCGGTGCGTGTGCGCTACTTCATCCAGCTGTTCTCAGCGTTAAAGGTATTTAGCTATACGCGCAGGCCTCAGGGTTCACGCGTGGCGGTGTTCGCCAATGGTGAGGCACCCGCACAGTTGGCGCTAGATATGGCCAGTGACGATGGCCCGATTACCCGGGCGACGTTGGATGGCAAGACGCGTATGCGTCTAGATAAGCGCCTTGAGCCAGGATCGCGTTCACACAATCCCGTGGTTACGCATCAGCCGCTAACTCAAAGTCTGGTTCACGAAATCTTGCAATTGCTGGTCAATGATGCCGGGGTCGACGGGGTGTTGGTGATGTTGGCGCCAGATGCACGGTCAGACTTCAACCAGGTCTCGGCAGCATTGGCACAGTTTGCACCCAAAGCGGCCAAGCCCGTTATCTCCTGTCTGATGGGAGATGCCGGCATGCGGCCCATTCGCCGTCGGCTAGATGATGCGGGCACATCTGCGTTTCGAACCCCGGAATCGGCGGCCAATGCGTTTGGCATTCTGGCTGCTTACCATTACAACCAACAGCTCTTGCTACAAATCCAGCAGTCTGAGCCCAAGCACGGCAAGCCGATGATTGATCAGGCACGTGCCCGCATCGTGCAGTCAATTACTGAAGGTTGCCAGTGGCTTGCCCCTGATGTGAGTTGGGCGGTGCTGCGCGATTTCCACGTTCCCGTTGAAAACATCAACAAGCCCAGCATTAAAACCTTGTCGGCCCAAGACTGTCCGGCAGCGATCTGGGTTGAGCGCGACATCAAGTTTGGTCCGGTGATTCGTTTCGGGGCCGGTGGCGTGATGGGGCGGTTTGCCACCGACCAAGCCGGCGCAGACCTTGCACCACTGAATTATGAGTTGGCCAGTCGACTGGTGATGCGCAGTCAGTTCTGGCGCAAGCTGCCGCCTGATTTCTACCAGCCCGATGTCATGGACAGGCTACTCATGACGCTGGAGTTGATTTCTGACCTCGTCAGTGAATGCCCCGAAGTCATTGGTTTGCGCATGGATCCCTTGGTGGTGCGGGGTCAGGCACTAATGGCTGGTGACATTGAGATACAGGTGGCTGCGACGGCGCATAAACAAGACCCGGCAGCCGACGGTTATGCCCACATGGCCGTGCATCCTTACCCCAGGCGCTGGGTGCAACGCCTGGAGTTGCGCGGTGAACAAGCCGGGGTATTGCGGCCCATTCGCCCAGACGATGCCATCGCCTTGCAAAAGTTCGTGCGAGGCTTGTCAGCGGAGGCCCGCTATATGCGGTTTGTGTCGATGATGCGCGAGCTGACACCACGCATGTTGTCACGTTACACCCATGTCGATTACCACCGTGAACTGGCGTTGGTGGCTACAGTTCAGCAGCCTGGCGACTCGGGCGAGATGGTGGAGTCGATTATTGGTCTGGCGCACTACCTGCGCAATGCTGACGGATTGGGTGCGGAGTACGCGCTGGTGATCGCCGACAACTGGCAAGGCCATGGCCTAGGCCGGCGTCTGATGAGCCGCCTGATTGAAGCGGCCCGCGAGCAGGGCTTGTCTTATATCGAGGGTTTGGTGCTTTCAAACAATCGACCCATGCTGTCATTGATGACCGGACTTGGCATGATCAATGACCCGGATCCTGATGACAACGCCATGCGCCGTGTCTGGATGCCGCTTGCGGCATCACCACCTGTCGCGGTCTCAGTCGCGTAGCAAGCGCTGCAAGAAGGCAGCGATGTCGGTGACCTCTTCGGGGCAGACGCTGTGGGGCATGGGATAGGTGTGCCACCGCACATCGTAGCCATGTGAGACCAGCAGCCGCTCGGTGCTTTGGCCACGCTCGAGCGCCACTACCGGATCTTCGGTGCCATGGCCTAAAAATATGGGGGTTTGCTGGTTGGCGTCCTGCCAATGGGGCGCGGCGCGATCAGCTAAGGGCAGATAACCCGATAGCCCGATCATGCCTGCTAATTTCTCAGGCAAGCGCAAACCCGTGTGCAGCGTCATGGCGCACCCTTGTGAAAAGCCTGCTAGCACAATGTTCTCACTGGGTACGCCACGACTGTTTTCGCGCTTGATCAGGTCAACAATCATCTCTTCTGACGCGACAATGCCAGCTTCGTCCTCCTGGCGCACCAAGGCCGGTGTCAGGATGTCATACCAGGCACGCATGGGCATGCCACCGTTGATTGTCACGGGGCGCACGGGGGCGTGCGGAAAAATAAAGCGGGTTGGGGTTGTGATGCCAAGGGCAGGCACCAGTGGCTCAAAATCGTGGCCATCGGCGCCCAAACCATGTAACCAGATTACGCTATGGGTGGGGTTGGGGCCGGTTTCGCGTTCCAGGCATTCCAAAGTTGGTCGAGTGTCACTCATGATTCATCATCCAGGTTCGTGGGTTCGTTTTCCGTTGGTGGCATCGCGGCGTCTTTGATCGCCTGATACAGCGCACGGTAATGTTTGCGCTGTGGTTGCTGGCCGGGCAGGAGGCTTTGGTTTTTTTTATGCTCACTGCGCGCGGCTCGGATCAGGGCCCGAAACGCCTGCACATCGACGCCGGGGTGCGCGTCTAGCCACGGGGTTAACGACGCATCGTCGGCGATTAACCGGTCGCGATCGCGTTCAATGGCATGCAAGGCGGCGGTTTGCTGGCGCGAACCGTGGGCCCATTCATCAAGCTTTTGCTGTATCTCTTGGGCCGGTGCGTCGCGCATCAGCTTACCGACGTAATGGATTTGCCGCCGCCGCCCCTCGCGACTGTTGGTTCGTTGCGCGAGCAAGACCGCATCGAGAAGCTTCTCGCCCAACGGCAGCTGTTTAACCCGGTCGCTACTTAACTCGACAATGGCTTTGCCCAGCGCTTGCAAAGCTTGCATGTCGCGCTTGATTTGCGACTTGCTTGGTCGCTGCTCGGCATCGGTTAGGGTTCGGTCGTCTGTGGTCATATCTGCAAAGCCAATCTATGGTTCGCTATCATACGGGATTGCATATTTAATTGACATTCACAAGGTTGAACCCACATGCAGCCATTGCCGCACCGAGAACATCGCGCCCAATTTGAAGACCTCGTCACACAGGCTCTTGATTATGCCAAGTCACTGGGTGCTACTGATGCCGCAGCAGAAGTCTCCGAAGGACAAGGCATGGGCGTGAACGTTCGCTTGGGCGAGGTTGAAACCGTTGAGCAAACCCGCGACCGTGCCTTGGCGGTCACGGTGTTTGCAG
>CBFHXV010000035.1:5484-17862 GCA_965659885.1 Burkholderiaceae bacterium
AGGCCAGCGCCGCGGCTCGGCTTCAACCTCGGATTTTTCTCGTCAAGCGCTTGAGCAGACAGTGCAGGCGGCCTGGCACATTGCGCGTTACACGGCCGAAGACCCTGCGGCGGGCTTGCCCGATGCCAGCGAACTGATGCTCGATGCCAGCCCGGATTTGTCGCTATATCACCCGTGGGACATTTCAGTCGAGCAGGCAACTCAGATGGCCATTGAGGCCGAGCAGGCTGCTCGCTCGATGAGTAAACACATTACCAATTCTGAGGGCGCCGGCGTTGACAGCCATGAAGGCCAGTTTGTGCTGGGCAACACCCGCGGTTTCCTGGATGGTTATGTCTATACGCGACACGGGCTGTCGGTCGTGCCCATTGCCGGACGTGGTGACAATATGCAGCGTGACTACTGGTACACCAGCGATCGCTGCGCCGATCGCTTGGCCGCACCGACGCAGGTCGGTCAATATGCGGCTCACCGTGCGTTGGCGCGTCTGGGGGCGCGACGCCTGTCCACGCGTCAGGTCCCGGTGCTGTTCGAGGCGCCACTGGCGCTCGGATTGCTCGGAGCGTTGACTCAAGCCGTCAGTGGCGGCGCGCTCTACCGTAAAACAACATTCTTGCTCGACACCCTAGGTCAGGCGGTCTTTCCTGAGCATGTGTTTGTCGATGAGAACCCCTTTATCCCCAGTGCCATGGGTTCGGGTGCATTTGACGATGAAGGTGTTCGCACAGTCGCACGGCAAATCGTGTCAGCTGGCATCTTGCAAAGCTATTTTCTGTCTTGCTACACCGCGCGCAAGCTCGGTATGCAGACCACTGGCCATGCTGGCGGTTCACACAACTTGCGTCTGTACTCGAGCCGCACCAACCCGGGCGACAACCTCGATGCCATGATCAAGGAGATGGGCACGGGCCTGTTGGTCACTGAGCTAATCGGCCAGGGTGTGAACTATGTGACGGGCGATTACTCCAGGGGCGCCTTTGGCTACTGGGTTGAAAATGGCGAGATACAGTACCCCGTGCAGGAAATCACGATTGCAGGCAATTTAAAGGACATGTTTCGCCAAATCGTCAAAGTTGGCGCCGATGAGTTAAGTCGTGGCAGCAAGACCACAGGCTCTATTTTGATTGAGCGCATGTCGATTGCTGGCACTTAAGACGCCCGGCAGGCGGGTCACTGCGTCATTGTGCGTGGCGCAAGTCACTGATTTCGTGCTAACATCTTCGATTACCCGCAAATAACCTAACAGGTACGGACGCATAACAAGTCTTGGCCTGGGTGGTTGTTGGTGAGGTAGATAGCATGATCCCGAAGATGGTCTTCGGGACGCAACTCATTAGGATCCAATCATGAAAACCTTCGTGGCAAAGCCGCATGAAGTAAAGCGTGACTGGTTCGTGATTGACGCCAAGGGCAAAGTCCTGGGTCGTGTGGCCAGCGAAGTCGCACGCCGTTTGCGCGGAAAGCACAAGCCTGAATTCACGCCGCACGTTGATACGGGTGACTACATTGTCATCATCAACGCTGCCGATATCGTTGTGACCGGTAACAAGGCGCTAGACAAGAAGTACTACCGCCACTCGACCTATCCCGGCGGTATCTCAGAGACGAACTTCACCAAAATGCAAGAGCGTCACCCGGGACGCGCCATCCAGAAAGCGGTCAAGGGCATGTTGCCCCGTGGCCCGCTGGGTTACGCGATGATCAAGAAGCTCAAGGTCTACGCCGGTAGCGAGCACCCACACGCTGCTCAGCAACCGCAGCCTCTCGATTTCTAAGGACGCGTCATGATTGGTAATTGGAACTATGGCACCGGCCGCCGCAAAACCTCGGTGGCACGCGTGTTTCTCAAAAAAGGCAGCGGCAAAATCACTGTCAACGGCAAACCCGTGGACGAGTACTTTGCCCGTGAAACAGGTCGCATGGTCGTGCGTCAGCCGCTCGAGCTGACCGGTCACCTCGAATCGTTTGATTTTCATATCAATGTGCACGGTGGTGGTGAGAACGGTCAAGCCGGCGCGGTGCGTCACGGCATTACGCGTGCGTTGATCGACTACGACGCCACATTAAAGTCTGCATTGTCGAACGCTGGCTATGTGACTCGCGATGCCCGTGAGGTTGAGCGTAAGAAGGTTGGTTTGCGCAAAGCACGTCGCCGCAAGCAGTTCAGCAAGCGCTAATCCGATATCGGTTGGTGCTATGCAAAAAGCAATCGCCCCGCGCAAAAGTGCGGGGCGATTGCTTTTTATGGGCGTGCAATCGTTGTATGGTCTGGCCGCCCGTTAGAATGAGACATTGGTGGGAATCTTCGAGGATAAGGAATCAGCTATGTCTGCATCGTCAGGTTTGATCAAGGTCGGTATTGTTGGAGGCACGGGTTATACCGGTGTGGAGCTATTGCGGCTGCTTAGCCAGCATCCTCAGGTCAAGCTCACGGCCATTACCTCACGCAAGGAATCAGGCATGCCCGTGGCTCAGATGTATCCCAACTTGCGTGGCCATGTCGATCTGGCGTTTTGTGCGCCAGAAGAGGCTGCGCTGACTGACTGCGATGTGGTGTTTTTTGCGACGCCGCATGGTGTGGCCATGAGCCAAGTTCAAACGTTGCTTGCGTCTAAGGTCAAAGTCATTGACTTGGCGGCAGACTTTCGTTTGCAGGACACCGCGGTCTTTGAGCAGTGGTACAAGATGCCGCATGCTTGCCCAGATGTGCTGGCCAACGCAGTCTACGGACTACCAGAGCTTAATCGTGCTTCAATCAAAGCGGCTGATGTGGTTGGCAATCCCGGCTGCTATCCCACCACCGTGTTGCTTGGGTTGGCACCGTTGTTAAATCCACAGCCACTGATCGACACCAGCGACATCATCGCTGACGCTAAAAGTGGGGCTAGCGGCGCCGGCAGGGGTGCATCCGTTGGCACCCTGTTCTCTGAGGTCAGTGACAGTTTCCGCGCCTATGGTGTGTCGGGCCATCGCCACCACCCTGAAATCAAGGCGCAGCTCGAAACCTTGGCAAAGGGTTCGGTGAACCTGACCTTTGTGCCCCATCTTGTGCCCATGGTGCGCGGCATGCTCAGCACCTTGTATGTGAAGCTGCTGCCTGATGCCAAGGCCCAGGACTTGCAGGCCTTGTATGAGCAGTTCTATGCCGATGAGCCGTTTGTGGACGTGATGCCCCCGGGCAGCTTGCCTGAGACGCGATCGGTGCGGGCATCAAACCAGCTGCGTATTGCCTTGCATCGGCCACCCGGTCACGATGACCGGTTGATTGTGCTTGCTGCACAGGATAATTTGGTTAAAGGCGCCTCTGGACAGGCGATTCAGAACATGAATCTCATGTTTGGCCTGCCAGAGACCAAGGGCTTGAATCAGGTTGCTATATTGCCTTGATGCGTGCCTCATGCTGGCTTTGCAAGCGGGCAACCCGATGAGCGTTGCGTTGCCCGAAAGCGGCGTAAAACAGCAATGCCAGTGTCAGCCAAATGGCAAACAGCGTAAACACCGTGCCACTTAAGTTGGCAATCAGGTAAAGGCAAGCAGCAATGCTGGCCAGCGGGGTGAATGGGTAGCCCGGCACTTTAAAGCCATGTGCAGGCTGGCCTTTTTCTCGCAGCAAGATCAACGCCACGGCCACGGCAATGAACACGACCAGTGTGCCTAGACTAACCATGGCCCACAACACGTGGCTTGGCAAGAACCCGGCCAGGGGACTGATCATGACACCTGACAGAAGAGTTGCTGATCTTGGCGTTTGGGTTCTCGCATCCAAGTGAGCCAGACGTGTTGGCAGCAGCCCGTCACGTGCCATGGCCAGATAAATACGTGCCTGACCAAATAACGTCAGGAAAGTGACACTAAAAATGGAAATCACCGCGCCTGTGGCTAGCAGCACACTGCTCGCGTGACTTTGCGTGGCCTTTAAAAGAATCGAGGGCAGCGCACCGTCTGACCCGGTAAAGGCATCATGCGTCTGCACGCCAAGGCTGCCAGCGGCCACCAGGACGTACACCGTGGTCACAATCGCTAGCGCTGCCAGAATGGCGCGAGGGATATTGCGTTGAGGATTGACCGCTTCTTCCGAAGCGTTGACCACCGAATCAAGCCCTACAAAACTGAAAAAGATGATGGCGGCGGCCGTGCCCACACCGCTCACCCCGAATGGGATGAACGGTGAAAAGTGTTCACTGCGAAACACCGGCAATGTCATGGCCACAAACAGCAGCAAAATGCCCACTTTGGTGACGGTCAACAAAGCATTCAAGCGTGCCGAGGCTTCAGAGCCACGCAACAGCAACAGCGTGCACAGCCACACCACAGCAATGGCTGGTAGATTGACGACGCCAGCGCCACCCACCTGCAGGCCAGGCACACCGGGCTTAAAAGGCGGCTCGCGCCAGACAGCCGGGATGGCATGGCCAGTCACCATTTCAACGAGTTGGCTCAAATATGCGCTCCAGCCCACTGAGACGGCTGCACCGGCAATGCCCCATTCCAGTAGCAGGCAGGCGGCGACCATGACCGCCGCACCCTCGCCCATGGTGATGTAGGTAAATGTATACGATGCCCCGGAAATAGGTAAGCGGCTTGATACTTCGGCATAGCATAGGGCGGTCAGGCCTGCGACCAGGGCCGCAACGATGAAGGCGATCACCACGGCTGGGCCGGCCACAGGCACCGTCTCTGCCATCACAAAAAATATCCCGGTGCCTAGCGTGCTGCCGACCCCGATCAGTGTCAGTTGTCCAAGCCCAATCGATCGCCGCAGTTGGCAGTCGGCACCCTGTGCCGGTGTGGGCGAAGCAGTGAATGTGTCGGTGTTGACGGATTTTTTATGGAAGAAGCGATAAAACATGTTTGGTAGGAGGTGGTTTGTCCGGCCACGGTTGGGACCGCTGGATTGGGTGATTCAATATGGCAAAGCGTTGCCTCGACAGGCTTCGGTGTCAGGGGCATCCGGGATGTCTGGAGCATCTGGAACATTTCAGGCAATCGCAATCGAGCAAACCGCAAAGTTTATGTCAAATTAATAATCATTGCCAAAAAGATTATCAAATATCGATATGCTGTTTAACTAGAGTCACAGTGATTGGACGCAAGGGGATCAACGCAACGGCTGCCAAGTGCTGACACATGCCTGACGTATTCCATTAAGAGGCTAGGGTTTATACTAGAGCCATGTGCCAATGAGCGTAATCTTCAGTTCAATAGGTGAATTGTCGCGATAAGTTCAATCATGACGATTGTCGCGATCATCGCGAGGCAAGGAGTTTTTTATGAGTAACGTGACAGAAACCGTGGACCTGCAAACGCCCCCTGAGCCGATCGTTTTTACAGAAGCGGCCGCCGATAAAGTGCGTGATCTCCTAATTGATGAAGGCAATCCCGACCTGAAGTTGCGTGTGTTTGTTCAAGGTGGTGGTTGTTCTGGTTTTCAGTATGGGTTTACGTTCGATGAGGACGTCGCTGAAGACGATACCGCCCTGCAGAAAAAGGGTGTGCAGTTGCTCGTGGATCCCATGAGCTTCCAATATCTGGTTGGTGCCGAGATTGATTACAAGGAAGACCTTGAGGGTGCGCAGTTTGTGATCCGTAATCCCAACGCCACGACCACGTGTGGTTGCGGCTCATCTTTCTCTGTTTAAGATAGCACCGATCGATCGCTAAGCCTGCTTCACTCGGGCTAAGCGGGCCAGTAAGCCCCCAAGACGCGCTTACCGATGGCGCCGGTAACCTCAGGAAGGTTGCCGGCGTTTTTGTTGATGTGGGCCCATGACAGCCACGCAAAAGCTAAAGCTTCCATGTCTTGCGTGTCGATACCCAAGGCCTGCGTGGTTTGCACGCGTTGGCCCAAGGCCAGCTCAAGGCGGTTCATCAGATAGGCATTACGTGCGCCACCGCCACACACAAACACGGGCAGATCGCCGGCGTCAGCGCCCGCTAAGGCGTTGGCCACCGTGAGGGCTGTTAGCGCAGCCAGCGTGGCTTGTATGTCAGCAGGTGGCAGTGACTTCCAATTGGCCAGCCGGCCATCAAGCCACTGTGCATTGAATTGATCGCGCCCGGTTGACTTCGGTGCTGGCGTGTTGAACCAAGGTTCGGATTGCAGCAGCTCGCCTAGCAATGTTTCATTGATGCTCCCTTGTGCGGCCCAGTCGCCGTTGGCATCGAATGGCTCATGGTGGTGGCGGGCACACCATAGGTCCAGCAACACGTTGGCCGGTCCCGTATCAAAACCAATCACGGGCTGCCCGGGGCGCAAAAGCGTCACATTGGCCATGCCGCCGAGGTTCAGAATCACACGGGCGGTATCACGCCCGAATACGGCTTGGTGAAATGCTGGCACCAGTGGCGCACCTTGCCCACCGGCAGCCACGTCGCGGCTACGCAGGTCAGCGACCACAGCGATGCCGGTACGTTCAGCTAGTCTGGCAGGTGCCAATAGCTGCGTGGTGTAACCGAGGTCAGGGCGGTGACGAATGGTTTGCCCGTGAGCGCCGAGCGCGGTGATATCACTGGCGGGTCGCTGCACTTGAGTGAGGAGGTCTTGAACCACGTCGGCATACACATCAGACAGGCTATTGGCTGCCAAGGCGCTGCGGTGAATTTCGTTATGCCCAGGGCTGTTTAACGTCAGAAGCTCGTCGCGTAGCGATGTTGGCAAGACCTGGCTAGCGGTGCTCATCACCCGAGGGATGCCGTGTTTATTAAATTGCGCCAGAACGCCATCAACACCATCAAGGCTCGTGCCAGACATCAGCCCGATGTACAAGCCCACCGTCGTGTGCGCGCTCATGGGGTCATGCGCGTTCAGCGTGCGGCGACCTGCACGTTGTTCTCGAGCGTTTCTAGCTCGGCAATGCGCTTGAGCTGGTCACGCCAAGGCATAGCGTGCGCAAGAAACTGCTCGCGCTGTTTGTCGTCAAGCTTGACCGCCTCAGGCATCTTGATGCCAAGCGGATCCACGGGCTTGTTGTTCACGCGAAATTCGTAGTGCAGGTGTGGGCCGGTTGACCAGCCGGTTGAACCAACGTAGCCAATGATTTCACCCTGTGCCACCCGATCACCGCGTTTGAGCCCTTTGGCATAGCGACTTTGGTGGGCATACAGCGTTTTAATGTTGTTGGGGTGGCGCAAGATGATGGTTTTGCCAAAGCCGCCTTTGCGACCGATGTGGTGCACGATGCCATCACCTGTGGCCCGAATTGGCGTGCCGGTGGGCGCTGCAAAGTCAATGCCATTGTGCATTTTCCAGCGCTTGTGAATCGGGTGTTTGCGCTTACCAAATTTAGAGCTGACCCGGGTAAACGGGATCGCACTGCGCAAGAAAGCGGCTTTCAGGCTTTTGCCTTCGCTGTCGTAGTAGCCGCCGTTCTCACCTTCGGGGGCGAACCACATGGCCTCGACGAGCTTGCCGTCGTTAATGTACTGAATCGCGAGCACGCGCCCAGAACCTGCGGGTCGGCCTTCAAAGCTGCGGGTCTCGTAGAGAACGCGAAACTCATCGTCTTTGCGAATATCACGCAGGAAATCAACCTTGCCACCAAGGACTTCAGCCATCTGCATGGTGACGCCATCAGGCACACCAGCGGCGTCGGTGGCGCCAAACAATGAGGAGTTGATTCGCCCGGCAGCCAAATGCATCTGTGATTCAGTATCAGCGGCGACTTCTTCGGCTGCAAATGAGCCGTCATCGTTTTTGGTGATCAGCAGGAATTCGGTCTGATAACGCCCATCATTGTTAGCGATGGGTGTGTGATAGTAGCGAATCCACTTCATGCCACCATCTGCATCGAGTGCGGCCTGAACTGAGCGGCCGGGCACTAGCCGGCGAGCGGCCTTTTGCGTCAGTGGTTCACTGGAGATAAACGCCATGAAACCGTCTTCTTCGATACCAAGGCGCGAGAGGATGCTCGAGACGGTGTCGCCGGACTGTATGCGGGTCTCAACTTTTTGTTCGAATGCCAGCGCCTGCGTGTCGCGCGCTTCGATGGGTGGCAGTTCAAATACGAGTTTGTCAGAGACAATGTGTTGCTTGGGAAGCGCTGTGCGCTCTGGCTGAACCATCGCAAAAGCTCCCGCGGCGACCAACAAGCCCCCAACGGTAAAGCCAAGGGCGGTTTTAACGGGTCTTCTCGATTGAGACGGCATTGCGATAGAACCTCACTTCAGTGATAGCAACACAAAATGATTTGCGGGTGGCTTTGGATTAAGCCAAAAACACTTTTAAACAGACAAAACCATTTCGGCACCCAAAGTGGTGCAAACGTTTGCTGTCATAATGTTAGCTTAAATGTGGCTTGCTCTACAAGAATTGATCTCGCGCAAAGCGCTAGGTCCACGTAGACCGGCAGCGTTTGATCAAAACTTCGCTGCAATACCGATACCGCCGCATGGCAACATTGGTTTCAAGCATTGGCTTAAAACAACCGCTTGAAGCACAACACGGCAGTCCTGCAAGACAACCCTTACCCGAGCTGAAATTTTTTGTCATGAATCCGTCCTCTAACCCGTCTGCCCCCAATCCCTACCCTGTGACCGATAAAGTCAAAGAAAGCCTTGCCATTGCCCTGCGCGGATGCGATGAGTTGCTGGTGCAAGACGAGTTTGTGCAAAAGCTGGCGCGCAGTCAGGCCACGGGCGAGCCCCTGCGCATTAAGCTCGGCCTTGACCCCACAGCTCCTGACATTCACTTGGGGCACACGGTGGTGCTCAACAAGCTCAGGCAGTTGCAGGATCTGGGTCATACCGTGGTTTTTCTGATTGGTGACTTTACGTCGATGATTGGTGATCCATCGGGGCGTAACAGCACTCGGCCGCCGCTTACGCGTGAGCAGATCGAAGAAAATGCCAAGACTTACTATGCGCAGGCCAGTCTTGTGCTTGATCCTGAGCGCACAGAGATTCGCTACAACTCCGAGTGGTGCGACCCACTCGGTGCACGCGGCATGATTGAACTCGCCTCTCGCTACACCGTGGCACGCATGATGGAGCGTGAAGATTTCACGCAGCGGTTTCGCAGTGGCAAGTCCATTTCGGTGCATGAGTTTCTCTACCCGTTGATGCAGGGTTACGACTCAGTGGCCTTGAAGGCTGACCTTGAGCTCGGCGGCACAGACCAGAAATTCAATTTGCTCGTGGGCCGTGAGTTGCAGCGTGAGTATGGCCAAGAGCAGCAATGCATTCTGACCATGCCGCTGCTTGAGGGCACTGATGGTGTCGAGAAAATGTCCAAGTCCAAGGGCAACTACATTGGCATCAATGAAAAGCCTGAGTCCATGTTTGGCAAACTGATGTCGATTTCTGACGTCTTGATGTGGCGCTATTTCGAGTTGTTGTCGTTTCGGCCCTTGGCCGAGATTGAGGCGTTAAAGGCCGAAACGCAAGCTGGCCGAAACCCGCGCGATGCCAAGGTCATGTTAGCCATTGAAATCGTGAACCGCTTTCATGGTGCTGGCCATGGAGAAAAAGCCCTAGAAGCGTTTGAGGCTCGATTCAGAGATGGCGCCATCCCGGATGACATTCCTGAGGTATCGATTCATGAGCCTGAAATTGGTATTGTCAAAGCCTTGCGCGAGGCTGGCCTTGTGGCTTCGGGTTCTGAGGCGCAACGCAGTATTGCCCAAAACGGGGTGCGCGTCGATGGCCAAAGGGTAGCCGATAAAGGGTTAATCCTAGGTCCAGGCACCTATGTTTTACAGGTTGGAAAGCGTAAATTTGCCCGAGTTAAGGTACAGTAACAGAGACAAGAGCAAGGCCTGACTGGGCTAGCTCGCACAGCCAGGCTTGTTCAATCACACCAAGCGCTGGCAAGACCCAACAAGTCGTATGAAACGCACGCTGTTGGGTTGATTGATGTCATGCCAGTCTCACCGTAGTCTGGTAAAACTAAGCCACCATAATTGGCGGTGGCCAACTGACGATTTTTGAATATGTGGTTCGGATTGCCCCACGGCGATCCGCAGGGATGGCTGTCCCATCCCGCATTAAAAGGAGAAGTTCATGCAACTGTCGAGCCATTCATTTGCGGATCAAGCTTGGATCCCTGAGCCATTTGCTTTCGGTAAGATGCACGCCCAGTCGCATGTGGAGTTGTCTGAGAATATCAACCCCCACCTGATCTGGGAAGACGTGCCAGCGCACACCAAGTCATTTGTGGTTATCTGCCACGATCCCGACGTGCCAAGCAAGCCCGATGATGTCAACCAAGAGGATCGGGAGATCCCGGATTCTTTGCCTCGAGTAGATTTCTACCATTGGGTGTTGATTGATTTGCCCACCGACAAAATGGAAATTGCCGAGGGTGAGTACAGCTGCGAGGTCACCCCACGGGGCAAGGGCGGGCCATTGGCACCGAACGACACCCGTCAGGGCGTAAACGATTTCACCAACTGGTTTGCAGCTGACCACGACATGTCGGGTGATTATTTCGGCTATGACGGCCCCTGCCCGCCCTGGAACGACTCAATTTTGCACCGCTATGTGTTCACCGTTTATGCGCTGGACGTTGAAAAGCTTGATGTTGATGGCACCTTTACGGGGCAACAGGCGCTAGAGGCCATGCAGGGACATATTCTGGACCAAGCGAGCTTGACGGGGATATACACCCTAAACCCCAGGCTAGCGCCGGCCCAGGTGGGTTAATCGTGGGTTAATCGGCCTAACTTGGCGAACATCTTGGCAAACTAACCGCCGCGGGTACGCCCGGGCGGTACAATAATGCGAACTTTTAGACACCACGGGGCTTACGCTCCGCGGTGGCGCCTTCTTGTTGATCACTGCCGGGACTTTTTCATGTTTGACCGCAAACTCACGCTAGACCGGGTTGACCCCGAAGTCTGGAACGCCATCCAGAAAGAAGACCATCGTCAGGAGCAGCACATTGAGCTGATCGCTTCTGAGAACTACACGAGTCCGGCCGTGATGCAGGCTCAAGGCTCGCAAATGACCAACAAGTATGCCGAAGGGTATCCAGGCAAGCGTTATTACGGTGGTTGTGAGTATGTTGACATTGTTGAGCAGCTGGCTATTGATCGGTTAAAGCAATTGTTTGGTGCCGAGGCGGCCAATGTGCAGCCCAACTCCGGTTCGCAAGCCAATCAGGCGGTTTATCTGGCGGTGCTCAAGCCCGGTGACACGGTGCTGGGCATGAGTCTGGCCGAGGGCGGGCACCTTACCCATGGTGCGAGCGTCAATGCCTCGGGCAAGCTGTACAACTTTTTGCAGTACGGGCTTGATGCCAACGAGGTGCTTGATTACGACAAAGTTGAGGCCCTGGCGCGTGAGCACAAGCCCAAATTGATTGTCGCTGGCGCATCGGCGTATTCACTGAAGATGGATTTTGAGCGGTTTGCGCAAATCGCCAAGGATAACGGGGCGCTGCTGCTAGTTGACCTGGCTCACTATTCGGGCTTAGTGGCCGGCGGTGCCTACCCCAACCCCGTGCCGCACGCGGACTTTGTGACCTCGACGACTCACAAAGGTCTGCGTGGTCCTCGTGGCGGCGTGATCATGATGAAAGCCGAACATGAAAAAGCCGTGAACTCGGCGATTTTCCCGGGAATTCAGGGCGGTCCATTGATGCATGTGATTGCAGCCAAGGCCGTGGCCTTTAAAGAAGCTTTGGATCCGAAGTTTAAGGACTACGCCGAGCAGGTGGTCAAAAACGCCCAAGTGTTGGCCCAGACACTGGTCAAGCGCGGTCTGCGCATTGTCTCTGGCAGAACCGAGAGTCACGTCATGCTCGTTGACCTGCGTGCCAAAGGCATCACAGGCAAAGCGGCTGAATTCGCGCTCGGTGAGGCGCATATCACGGTCAATAAGAACGCCATCCCCAACGACCCGGAAAAGCCCTTTGTGACAAGCGGCGTTCGGCTTGGCACGCCTGCCATGACCACGCGCGGCTTCAAAGAGTCTGAATCGGAACTCACCGCCAACCTCATTGCCGATGTTCTGGACAACCCGGAAGACGAGGCCAACCTGAAAGCGGTGCGCGCCCGGGTTCATGAGCTAACTGCATCGTTTCCGGTATACGCCTAGGCCTGATTTGAATGAAGTGTCCATTTTGCGGTCACGCTGAAACGCTGGTTGTCGATTCCCGTGCCGGTGAGGACGGCGACTTTGTGCGACGGCGTCGCCGCTGCGAGAAATGTGACAGACGTTTCACCACGTATGAGCGCGCCGAGCTCGCCATGCCCACGGTCGTCAAGCGCAATGGCAGCCGCAATGAGTATGACCCCAAAAAACTCAAAGACAGTTTGAACCTGGCTTTGCGCAAGCGCCCCGTGAGCACCGATCAGATCGATCAGGTCGTACACCGTATCGAAGAGGGGCTTTTAACGAGCGGTGATCGTGAAGTTTCCACAGAAAAAATCGGCGCTCTGG
>CBFHXV010000036.1:0-15994 GCA_965659885.1 Burkholderiaceae bacterium
CGCAGCATCAGCGTCATCGGATACACTGGTGATACCGTGAAACCGTAATGCTTGTAGAACTGGCAAGCACGATTATTGAGGGCGTGGACAAGCATGGCTCGCACCCCCGTGTTTTGGGACACTAGCACACAGCGCTGAAGCGCATCCCGGAGCAGGGCTGCGCCCAGTTTCATTCCTTGTGCCCGGCTATCGACCGCCAATCGAGCAAGTACCATCACCGGAACCGGGTCAGGCATGTTCTGACGAATCGACCTTGTTGCATCGTGGTGCGCGACGGCTGCAGCTGCCAGAGCGTAGTAGCCCACAACATCTCTTTCACGAGTTGTGACGACGAACGTGCGGCTTGCACCGCTGGTTTGGTTGCCTAGGGCGCGACGCTTGAGCCACTCGTCAAGCACGGATTCGCCACACGCGAATGAGCTGACTTGGTGATCCGGTAGAAGTGCCTCAGGAGGACGCAAGTTCATGCGCCAGCCCAAGGTCCCTTGACTGCAAACAGGCGCTCAAGCCCTGGGTTGGGTTGCACAGGCTCATCTAGCAAAGCAGTGAACTGCTGGAAGTTTTCATCATTAAGGCTGAAGAATACCTGATCGAGCAGCACCGACTGGGCCTTATCGCAGGCCGCTTCCAGCATGAAGTCAGACCGGTTCTTTCCGAGCAACTGCGCAGCTTGGTCGATCAGGTCGCGCTGCTGAGGCAAGGCTCGCAAATTGATGGCGGCGTCACGCATAATTTTCCCCAAACGAATACACAATCAATACGCAAATCTTAGCTCAATGTATATCTAACGTCAACACAAAGCTGCCCACACAACTGCCCTTTCCTATTTTGACCGCCACAACTATTGGCTAAAAAGTTGCACACTCAACTCAAGCCCATTGACGCTCAGTTGCCCCTCAGAACCAGCCCACAAGACTCGACAGACTACCTCGTAAGGTAAAGCCTGCCCCCTTTGTGTTTGGCCTGGTTTTAAACGCCTCTAACTTCTAAGCCTGTAGCCGGTGGCAAACATCCACGAAATCACGGCAAAGCAAAGTGCGCTAAATCCCGTAATTGCCAACAATGATGCCGCAATAGAAACGTCTGCCGTGTCAAAAAATGCCCATCGAAAGCCTGAAATCAAATAAACAGCCGGATTGAATAGCGTCACGGTCTGCCAAAACGGCGGCAACATGCTGATAGAGTAAAAACTTCCACCGAGAAACACCAAGGGCGTGATGATCAGCATCGGCACAAGATTGAGTTGCTCAAAATTACGTGCCACCAGACCCAGGATGAAACCCAGCAAGCTAAACGAAATGGCTGTCAGCGTCAAAAACCCGAACATCAGAAACGGATGGGCGATCGTGACAGGCACAAACAAATAAGACACGGCAAGAATGATCAGACCAATCATGAGCGATTTGGTTGTGGCAGCGCCCACGTAACCAATCACAATCTCCCACGGCGAGATGGGCGCTGACAATGGTTCATAAATCGTGCCGATGAACTTCGGAAAATAAATACCGAATGAGGCATTGGCCACCGACTGCATCATCACCGTGAGCATAATCAAGCCAGGAACGATAAACACGCCATAGGGCACACCGTCCATCATGGTGATCTGGCTGCCAATGGCAGAGCCAAACACCACAAAATAAAGTGCCGTTGAGATCACAGGTGATGCGATTGACTGCAACATCGTGCGGAAAGTGCGCGCCATCTCAAAGGAATAGATCGCTCGTATTGCGTAAAGATTCATTTGTTTTCCAGGGCGACTAAGTCAACAAAAATGTCTTCCAGTGAACTCTGATGCGTATGCAGGTCTTTGAGCATGATGCCTTGCGCTGACAATGTCGAGAGCAACTTGGCAATGCCTGTGCTTTCTGACTGCACATCATAGTGATATGTCAGACTCATGCCATCAACTGAAGGCTGAACATTCATATCGAGCAGACTGTCAGGCAACTGGGTAAGTGGTGTTTGCAGATCGATCCGGAGTTGTTTTTTACCGAGCCGCTGCATGAGCCTGTCTTTTTCTTCAACCAGCAAGATTTTGCCGTCGTTAATCACAGCGACTCTGTCAGCGATTTCCTCAGCTTCTTCGATGTAGTGCGTGGTTAGAACAATCGTCACACCGCGCTGCTTCAGGTCCCAGACCGCTTTCCACATATCGCGGCGCAGCTCAACATCCACACCCGCTGTTGGTTCATCCAGAAACAAAACCTTGGGTTCATGGCTTAGCGCTTTTGCAATCAGCACTCGGCGCTTCATCCCACCAGATAGTTCTTTGATCTGTGCATCTTTCTTGTCGAACAAGGAAAGCTGCTTCAGTACACCCTCAACATAGGCTTTGTCGGGCTTGCAGCCAAACAAACCGCGAGACAGGCTGACTGTTTGAAACACCGTCTCAAATGGCTCAAGCATCAGCTCTTGAGGCACAAGACCAATCAGCGCACGCGTTTTGCGGTAGTCTTGAACCACATCAAACCCGCCGACAGTTACGCTACCTGCGGTAATGGTTGTAAGCCCACAGATCATTGAAATGAGCGTTGTCTTTCCCGCACCATTAGGCCCCAACAATGCGAGGATTTCCCCGCCCTCAATATCGAGGCAAACATGATCAAGTGCCCGTTGACCGCCGGCATAGCTTTTGACGAGGCGCTGTACGCTAATAATAGAAGGCATGGGTAACCTGCACCCTCCTATGGTGAAATTGTGGGGATTGCGGTGATGCCTGCATCACTCGGGGTTACCGAGCGGCATGGCACAACTTCATGACAAGATACTCGCTAAACGCGATCGATCGGGAACTTTGGCTCGTATTTAATCTCGCTTACGCAAGCAAACTCAAACTCTAGATCGCAGCGTAGAGTAGAGCAAACACGCGCAGATTGTACAAAAAGTCAAGGACGAGTATCTCGAGCCCATTGCGATCGCTCGCCTTCTTGCGCCGTTAGCTGAAAGCTGTGTTGGCTATACCGCACGCTTGTATTTCGCTTTCTTGCCCAGGTTTTTAATGAATCCGTTCCGCACCTTTAGCCACCCTGGCAAATGACTGCTCGACCGAAGGGGCGCCCTTTAACGTTTCACAGGGGTCGTCGAATTTACGGGTTTGGATGGTCTTGCCCGACTCCTTACCTGACAGTTTCCCGTCAAGCATGAACGCCAAGCTTTGGCTGCGAGCAGCGCTCAAACAAGCAAACCCCACAAGCAAGGAGAAACCAATAATTGCAACTGAAGACCCAACCGTCTGAACCAGGGTACCGACAGTGACCGATACAAGTGGCTGGACGATCAGGACGATACCACCGAGCAGTCCGATGACCCCGGCTCTTAGCACCGTGGGCACCGTTCTTTGTATCGCCCCTAATACGATAGCCCACAATGGACCTAGCCCAAAACCCAGTAAGACAGCGCCACAGTAGTAACCAACTACTGATGGCATGCCAATACAAAGCAAACCAATCGCTGCCAGCGTTAAGCCACCTAGCAACAGCCGTCGTGCACTAAACCTGAACCCAATTGCAATGTAAGACAACTGAGAAGTCACCAAGCCACAACCTAACATCGCAAAAAACACTGACAGCCCAGAGGCCCCGAGGTCGTGTAGCAAAGCCAAAGAAGGTGCGATGATGTCGTTAATGGCGTTAAGTGCCCCTATGACCAAAATTGCCAGGACAATCATGGTCTTGAGTCCAGAATGTCCGGTCAAATAAGCGAAGGAGCCGCCACCTGAATTGGCTTGGCAGTCATGAGTCAACCGAAACGCTGGAAAAAAGACCATGTCAAGCAGAAAAACTAGCAACAGAATCAAGCTCACAGTCAAAAGAACAGTCTGCAGACCCGCAAACTCGACCAAGAGCACTCCGAGGATGGGGCCTGTCACCTGACCCAATTGGCTCGCGAGATCGCGCAAGCCATTGGCACGACCTAGTTGCACACAGGCCAATCTCGCCAAGGCCGGCATTCGGCTATCCTGCGCCACATTGCCGGGTGCGCCAAATAGAAGCCCTAGGGAAACAAACAAGATGACAGGCCATAGGCTGCCTTCCATCCACATGTAGCCCAAGCCAGCACCAGCGAATGCGATGGCCGAAGCAAAGTCTGTCCATAACAACACCGGTCTCGGACCCAGCTTGTCTATCAGTCTGCCGCCTGTAAAAAGGCCCAATGCAATCCCAGTGTGAAATGCTGCCGCGATGATCCCTGCACCCAAGGCGCTGCCCCCCTGAGTAAACCAAAACCAGGGAAACGCCCCGATCATCAACCCTGCCGCAAACATGCCCAACCCGTTTGTCGTCAGAGACCCCCACAAGGGGCCCTTACCAGAAGATCTATTCGCCATCAAACACCATTAGACACAACACAGAGCATTCGGTCAGGTAGACACCATTAGGTGGTGATCGTGAAATACTCACACCCTCCCGGAGGTACACCCGACATTATCGAACTTATGTTTCAAGTCATGTGTCACCAATGGCACAGGCGAGAACGCCACATTGCGTGGGCCCCGAAGACAAAGGTAACCCCTACAACAGTAAAAAATTGATGGCACTCACGACAGTCGTACCAATCGCGACTCGCGCTTAGTCAGCAGGTCCGGCCAATGCGCCGCGCAACACAGGCAATAAGTAGGTAAACACCAAGGTCATGACGGGCACGCAGCCCAAGGTTATCCACAACACCACATCAATACCCCAGCGGTCTAGTGCCCAGCCACCCGCCCAAACACCAATGGCCTGACCCAGCAAAAGACAGCTTGACGCCAGCGACACGGCCGTGCCGCGCAAAGCCGGTGCCATCTGCGTGGCGTTGGTCTGCAACACCGCGTGAATCAAGTAGTAACCGAATCCCGTCAAAATCGCGGCGAGGCAGGCAAAGATGATGCTATCGACCAACAAGTATGTTGCGAAGCACGCCATAAGCACCACGCCGCCAAACCGCACCATGGTGATTTCGCCCAAACGTGCCACCAGCCACCGCGCCCTGAACACATAGGCAAATGCGCCGACCGCAAACAAGCTCGTGATCATGCCTGCAATGGCGGCGGTGGTGTCATACCGGAATTGCAAAAACGCTGGGATATAGGACAACAAACCAAACACCAAGGCGCCTTCAATCAACACCGTCAACAGCACCAACCTGGCCCAGCCTGTGCTTAAGACAGTGACCACCGGACTAAACACGCGCGACAGTTTGATTTCAGTGGCGAGCGTTTCACTGGCCATGTGACGATGCCGCCACAGCAGTAGCCCCACCACGACGTACAAGCCCGCCAAAAAGTAGAACGCACCGCGCCAGCCGACCGTGTCAGTGAACACCCCGCCAAGAAACTGACCGGAGGTGATCCCCAAGATGCTGCCAATCGTAAACTGCGCCAATGTGGCCTGTCGCTGTTCGTAGGCCACATGGTCGCCAATCCAGGCCATGGCCAGCGGCACAATGGCCGCGCCAGTCACAGCAGCCAGCATGCGGCCAAACATGAGTTCATGAAATGTCTGGGACCAAGCGATGAGCAAATTGCTAATAACACACGCGAACATAGACACGGTCAGCATGCGATATTTGCCCCAACGATCACCAAGCGGGCCGCATACAAACAACAACAAACCGTAGGTCAGTGAATAGGCGGTCAACACATTGGCGGTTTGCCCTGTGCTTAAGGCAAACTCCTCGGATAGAGCCGGAATCGCTGGGTCAAGAATCCGAACAGCACTGGTGCTGGCAAATGAAGCAATCGCCAGTAACACAACCACCCGAGCGGTGACACCACTATTGGTGGGGTTTGACATTTCACGCACTTAACATGTCTGCATTGGTTGATCCGCTCATGGCCATACGCCAAAAGCAAAATCATCGTGTGATTCACGATTGATTCAGTCTGCGCGTGAAACTTACTTCAGGCAAGATGTTTTGCGGTCTGTTTTGCGGCCTCCTCAGGCCACTCCCAACTCGTTGGCCGGGCGTGGCGGTGGCCGACGTTTGAGTCGCCACAGCAACCAGCCCGCGATCAGCAGGTTCAGTCCGTTCCAAACCGTGCCGTTATACAGCGCAGCCTGATAAGAACCGGTTAGATCAAAAATCTTGCCTGACAACCAGCCACCGAGCGCCATGCCAAGCATGGTAGCCATGATGACCGCGCCCACACGGCGTCCTGTCTCAGCCACCGGGAAATGCTCGCGCACGATAATGGCATAAGAAGGCACGATGCCGCCTTGAAACAACCCAAAAACCGCCGAGATGATGTAGAGCGACACCAGTCCGTTAAACGGCAAAAACAACAACAAGGCAATGCCTTGCAAAGCCGAGCCGAGAATCAGTGTCCGGATGCCGCCTATCTTGTCGCAGATCACGCCCGAGAGCAGTCGGCTAATAACCCCGAACCCTAGCATCAGTGCCAACATCTCAGCACCGCGCGCCGGGCCATACCCCAGGTCAACACAATAGGCCACGATATGCACCTGCGGCATGGACATGGCCACACAACAAGCGATGCCAGCCACAATCAGCAACGTTTGTGCTTGGCCCGTGGACAACCCAAACGGACGATCGCGAGGAAATGAACTGGCGGTGTTGGTGCTTGTTGCGCCAGCCGATGGGGCCACAGCATCCGACAAGGGCGGGCGCTGCCTAAGAAAAAAAGCCAAACAAGCCAGGCTCACGCTACAGACCACACCCATAACCAAATACGTTTCGCGCCATCCCGAGGCCTCAATGCCCCAGTTGGCAAAACCGGGCCAGACAGCCCCGGCCAAATAGTTGCCACTGGCACAAACAGCCACCGCAATGCCCCGGCGCTTGTTCCACCATAACGAGGTATCTGCCACCAAAGGAGCAAACGTAGACGAAATGCCAAACAGACCGAGAAACAAGCCGTGCGCAATCGCAAAGCTATAGATGTTGGTGCTCAAGCCCGCCCAGACAAAGCCAATCAGAATCCCAGCCGATCCGACCCAAAGCGCTACGGTCACGCCAAACCGGTCAACGAGTTTGCCCATGTAGATGCCACCGACACCAAAGCCGATCATCAGCAGTGTGTAGGGCAAAGAGACGTCAGCACGCGAGACGCCAAATTCGGCCTGCACCGACGGCAAAACCACAGCCACCACGAACATGCTGCTGCTGCCCATCAACATGGCCAGCAAGGCGATCATTAATCGCCTTAGCGCATACCGCGAATCGATCAGCGCCGCATCAGCCGGCGCGGTGTGGTTATGGCTCAAAGTCAATAGTCAACCGATTGGCGAACACCACGCCCAGACTGACCAATCGTAAAAGCAGTCACGGCGCCGTGCCCGTTATGTTGGGTATTAAACAGACACAGCATACCGCTTGTGCTGTCTTGTACACAGCACTTTTAGCGGCGAGTTCTGGCGCAAGTTCGCCAGCAGGCGCAAAGCATGGAGTCGCACTGCGGCCAGACCCACAAAACGAACGGCAAATTAAAACGCCAGCATCTTGACGTCAGACTTCAACATGTAGGCAGCCACATCGGCAGGCTTGCCCGCGGTGACACCCGGGATCAAGGCATCGGGCTTGAGACCTTTGTTGGGCAGATAAAGCGCGCAAACCTCAACGGTGGCGCCATTTTTAACCAAACCCTGCAACATTTGATGTGGCGTCACGCCTTTGGGTTTGAGTTTGGGCATCTCCGCACCCTTTAAAGCCATGTCAGCAGCCTGACCACACAACAACACCCGAACATTGGCCTTTTGTTGCAACGACTGTGTGGCTAGCACCATGGCTGCCCCCTGAACCATGATATCGGACGAATTGACCGTGAAATACATGTTGGGTTCGGTTTGGGCTTGGGCGGACAAGGCCAACAACGAACCAGCCAGTAGCGGGATGAATTTTTTCATGAGAAGCACTCCTTTTTAAACAAGATCATGTGAGCCAATTACAGACCGTTATTTCACTCTAAGAGTCTTCGCAATGCAGTGGATTGAGCCAAGTCACAGCAACCAACGTCAAACAGCCGTTGTTTGCGCCAGCGCAAACAGTTGCTTTGAATTTGGCTCGGATCAAACAGACAAAAGATTGATTTATCTCAATCTAAATTTCAGCAAATTCAACAAAACTTCAAAGTCGGCAACCGCCGAGGCTCATATAACGGAGACCCTCAATGACAAAGACTCTGGCCGCCTGTGCCGCCCTCATATTTCCATCGCTCGCTTTTGCGCAAGCTGCCTCAACAGCACCTGGCACCCCACTTAAGATCCTGAAAGACGTCGATACTGTTGTGGTGCAAACCATCGACGGTCCCGTCACCATCACCCGCGAAATGACAGACTGCGCTAAAAATGCCGGTGTGCTGCAACCTCTGATACCTGTTGCAGGCGTTCATCCCGTTGGCGAGATTGAAATTCTCGAGGCCTTGAACGACACCGGTGCTGTGGTTATCGACATGCGTGACCTAAACGACCGCGTCAAAGGCACGATTCCAGGCTCCGTGGGCATCCCATACACCGAAGTGGCCAGCCGTTTAAACGAGCTCGGGTGTTCTAAAACACTAGACAAGTGGCGCTGTGATCAAGCCAAAGATGTTTATGCGTTTTGCAATGGCCCGGTCTGCCCGCAAAGTCCAATTGCGATTCGCGCCATGACCCGAGAGGGTTTCCCGGCCGATAAAATTTATTACTACAGAGGCGGCATGCTTGACTGGGAAGCGTTGGGTCTAACGACAATCAAAGATCAGTTTTAAGGGCAGTGACGCAAGCGGTCACGGGCAAGCCGCACGCAAATCCCGATAGCGTTTTAGTGGCCTGCCAGCGCCACTGACTTGATCTGACACCACACTCGGTCACCAACACCGATGTTCATGGTTTGCAGCGCCCGAGCGGTGATGCGTGCCATTAACGGTTGGTCGCCACATGACAACACCACCAGGCGGTGGGCCGGGTGGCTGTCAGGATCAATCGCCTGAATCACACCTGGCAACCGGTTTTGTATCGAGGTCCCGGTCGGTTCATCGCGTGCCAGGCTCACGTTGTTGGCGTGTACATGCACGCGCACGGTGCTGGCCAATTCCAGCGATTGCTGGCTCACCCACAGATCACCGTCCGGCAAGGACAGTCGCGTCAGATGAAAGGTCTCATCATGCTCGGCTACTGTGGCCGTCAGGATAACGCCCGCCTGAGATCCGACCGTTTGGGCAAATGTCGTGTCGGCCAGCACTTGCCGGGCAGGTCCGTGCAAACGCACAGAACCGGCGTCCAGGACAACCACATGATCGGCTAGACGGGTTAGCTCCTGCATGGCATGCGTGACATAAAGCACCGGTAGGTTCAAGCTAGTGTGCAACCGCTCAAGCCACGGCAAAATCTCCTCGCGACGGGCTTGATCCAATGAGGCGAGCGGTTCATCTAACAGCAGCAAACGTGGCTCAAGCGCCAAGGCCCGAGCAATGGCCACACGCTGGCGTTCGCCGCCAGACAGCCCAGCTGGTTGCCTGTCGAGCAAGTGAGCGATGCCCAGCAATTCAATGGCGTGCGCCAAATGGCTAGCCGCTTGTGGCTTGTTCACGCGTTTAATACCAAACCGCAGGTTTTGCTCGACGCTGAGGTGATCAAACAAGCTGGCTTCCTGAAACACATAACCCAAATCACGCTGCCAGGTCGGGACATGAATGGCTTGCTCACTATCTTGCCAGCATCGCTCGCCGATTTGCACACGGCCTTGTGCCGTCTCTAGGCCAGCCACGCAACGCAGCAACGTGGTTTTGCCAGAGCCAGATGGACCAAACAGCACCGTGACGCCAGCGCCTGGCAGCTGCAGGTCAACGTTTAGCGCGAACCCGCCACGGGTCAGGGACAACCGGATGTCGCAATCACCGCTCATGGCATCACCCGTTGGTTGGTGCGCTTGAGGCCAGAAAGCATCAACAACACAGCAAAAGAAAACACCACCATGCCACCGGCCAGCCAGTGCGCTTCGGTGTATTGCATGGCCTCGACATAGCCAAATATCTGGGTCGACACCACACGGGTTTCGCCCGGAATGTTGCCGCCAATCATCAGCACCACACCGAACTCACCGACCGTATGCGCAAATGTCAGCACCGTGGCCGTAAGCAAGCCAGATTTGGCTTGCGGCAATGCCACGGAAAAAAATGCATCAAGCGGCTTGGCTCTGAGCGTAGCGGCCACTTCCATCGGGCGAGGACCGAGCGCTTCAAACGCGTGCTGTATCGGCTGCACGGCAAACGGCAAAGAAAACACCACCGAGCCGATCACCAATCCGGTGAACGTGAAAGACAACAGACCCACCCCAAGCCACTCGGTGAATTGTCCTACCCACCCCTGTGGGCCTAACAGCACCAGAATGTAAAAACCCAGCACGGTGGGCGGCAAGACCAAGGGCAAAGTCACCAAGGCACTGATGCTCGAGCGCCAACGCGAACGGGTTTGTGAAAGCCACCAAGCCAACGGCGTGCTGAGCAACAGCAAAATAACCGTTGTCACGCCCGCCAACTGCAGCGTCAGGACGATCGCTTGCCAGGCGTCAGGCGAAATCGGGCTTGTCAGACTTGTCACGGGCTTTCCCGGTAACCAAAAGACTTGATGATCTTGCGCGCCTCATCAGCCTTGAGATAGTCCATCAAGGCGAGCGCGGCTTGGTTGTCTTGTGCGGCGGCCAGCAACACCGCGTCTTGCTTGATCGGATCGTATTGATCGCTCGGAACCAACCAACCCGAACCAGCGGTCAGCTCGCCATCTCGATAGACCTGCGACAACGCCACAAATCCAAGGGCGGCATTGCCAGAAGAGACGAACTGAAAGGTCTGGCCGATGTTTTTGCCTTGCACGATCTTAGGCTTGATCTGACGATACAGCCCCATGCCCTCAAGCACCTGCTTTGCCGCAGCGCCATAAGGTGCGAGCTTGGGGTCGGCCATGGCGATCTTACGAAAGGTGTCATCACGCAAAACAGCGCCCCCATCGTCCACTCGCTTCGAATCTGCGCTCCAGAGCACCAACTGCCCGATGGCGTAAGTGAACCGCGTATCGGCTTGCGCCAGTTGCTCGCGAACCAGCTTTGCCGGCGTCTGGGTGTCAGCGGCCAAAAAAACATCAAACGGTGCGCCGTTGCGTATCTGGGCGTACAAGGATCCCGTGCCACCGAATGACAGTTTGGCATGGTAGCCTGTGTCGCGTTCAAAGACCTGAGCAATCTGCTGCATGGGCGCCGTGAAGTTCGATGCCACCGCCACCGTGACAGACTGACTGAGCACTTGGGCCATGGCCTGCCCAGGCGCCAACCATAAAACCGCGCAGAGCCATAACGAGAACCTGCTGGCAAGCAGCTTGGTGGGATGTTTTGTCATGGCAATTTGCGCTATTCTAAAAATGAATCGGAATCGTATCACGCTATTCTTTTTTAGAATAGCGCTGATAACGTCTTCTGTATGGTTCGGATTCATTTGGGTGTGCTTGGCCAGCCACCCCCCGAAGCGCTGTGCCGGATAACCTTAAAACCACCAACCGCTCGAGACCCGCCCTTGAACAAGCCCAAGCCACCCCAAACTGAAGTCGCCCTTGAGCAGGCTCTGGCCAGCACCCTGACGGACAAACGCATCGAGATCTTGCGCGCGGTTGGGCAGCTGGGCTCCATCTCGCAGGCTGCTCGCGCCAATGACGTGAGCTACAAAGCCGCATGGCAGGCCGTTGAAACGTTAGGTAACCTGGCCGGCTGCCCACTGATTGACAAGGCCATAGGTGGTGCCGGTGGCGGTGGCGCACGTTTAACGCCCCAAGGTCAGGCGTTGCTTGAAGCAGCCGAGCACTTGAACCAGGCCAAAGCCGTGGCACTGGCGCAAGTCAGAGGACGGACAGGCGCAAGCGATGCCATCACGTCAGGCATCACTAACATGGGCTTTCGCATGAGCATGCGCAACCAGATCCCCTGCAAGGTGCACGCTATCGAGCACATCAACGGCAGCGTGCGGGTCTGGCTTGAGGTGGCCGACGGCCAGCATCTGGCCTCGCGCATCACCACCGAAAGCCTCGAACTGCTGGACTTGAAACCCAACCTGCCTGTAGTGGCGTTGTGCAAAGCCACCGCGGTAACCATTGCTCAGACCATAGTGGCGATCGGTGAGGTCTGCACCCTCAAAGGTGAGGTTTGCTCAAGACCGCACGACAGCCGTGATCGCCAAGCCAGTCTGGCCATTGGCAAGAACATTCAACTGTCGGGCTTTGTCGAGCCTGGCAGCGATCTAAAACCCAAACAGACAGCCATGGCAGCGATCGCGGAATCGGCGGTGGTCATTGGATTGCCGGATTAAATAGGGGCACCACAAGGAGCACCACATGAAAAAGGACATGCCAGGCGCGATTCAAGTGTTCGAAGACCATGCATCATCCTATGACGCCTGGTTTGACAGCCCCAAAGGCAAACAATTGTTTGAGCTTGAGCTTGGCTGTTTGCGCGCACTCAAGCCCACTGATGACCCTGATGCGGATTTGTGGCTAGAAGTGGGCACCGGTAGCGGGCGCTTTGCGCAGGCGCTTGGCGTGCCAGCCGGCGTAGAGCCAGCACCGGCCATGGCCAAACTTGCCAACGCCAAAGGGATAGAGACCATGGTTGCGACCGGTGAACACCTGCCCTACCCGGATACCACCTTCAAGGGTGTGCTGATCGTTTGTACGATTTGCTTTGTGCAAGATGCCGCTCGCGTGTTTAAAGAATGTGCGCGGGTGCTTCAGACCAAAGGACACCTATTACTCGGCTTTGTGCCAAGCGACAGCCTCTGGGGCCAGTTTCACAGCCTGCGCGGCCAAGCCGGCCACACCTACTATTCAAACGCGAGGTTTTTTACCCAAGCTGAAATCGTCGAACTCGCCAAAGACGCTGGACTGTCTTTGGAAATGGATAGGCAAGTTGAGCTGCCAGCGCCCGCGCCTGACTTAAGCGACTACCCACCGGGGATGAACCCCGAGCCTGGCGTGTCAAGTTTCCAGGGGCTTTTGTTCCAGAAAAAGTGAAGCCCGCAACCAGGTCACAACATATGGGCTAAGCGTAGCATTTAAGGGTTTACCCTGTTAATGGGGCGTTATTGATCTAGCGTAAGAATCTCGTCATCGATGTCTCTTAACTTGGAACTTGAGACCTGAAGTTTGTGGCGAGGCATTCAATGACAGCTGAATTGACTATACCTGGCACCCTGCGCATCCGGCCTATACAGGCGGCTGATCTCCAGCCTTTGAAATCATTTATGCACGA
This sequence comes from Burkholderiaceae bacterium, assembly GCA_965659885.1. Taxonomy (GTDB): domain Bacteria; phylum Pseudomonadota; class Gammaproteobacteria; order Burkholderiales; family Burkholderiaceae_B; genus Algicoccus. The sequence goes on from CBFHXV010000036.1 coordinate 13,207, forward strand.
GCTCTCACCGGGTACGCTTTACTTTCGGTTCGGACGCCTGAGCATGCCAGTCTGGAGCGAGGAGCATTGGTGCTCGCTGTGTTCGCCCGACCCATCCAAAGCCGCACATTTCATCGCCACGCACGTCAAACAACCTGGCCAATACAGCATTATCGGCATGGCCAGGCTGGTGCTGCATGCTGACAGCGAACAAGCCGAGTTCAGTATTGTGCTTGCCGACCAAATGCAGGGCCATGGCATTGGCACCCAACTGATGCAAGCGCTTGTGGGTGAGGCCAGACGCTTGGGGCTGAACTCCATCTATGGTGATGTATTGCCAAGTAACCAGTCGATGTTAAGCTTCTGTAAGGGTTTGGGGTTTGCCAGTCATGCATGCCCCGATGATGACAGGCTCTATCGAATGGTGCTTAACATCAAGCCCGCGTTGCAAGCGCGCAGCCACGCTTGCAACAGCCCGGCTGAGAACCACCTGCTCGCAAGACAGATGGGTTAAGCCGAGTCTTTAAATGACATCTTGGTAGCTAGGCGTTGATGTCACTGACATGACATGAACGTGATGGTCACCTATCACCGTTTTAGTTATAAACAATTAGTATTGGTTTTTTGATTGTTTTAGACTACAGCTGCAACTTCAACAAAGGAGCAAGACATGCTAGATACCGTTAAATGCCCGGTCATGCACGGCGCAATGACCGAGACAGGCTCATCTGTCATGGACTGGTGGCCCAATTCGCTGAACCTGGACATCCTGCACCAGCACGACAGCAAGACCAACCCGATGGACCCTGACTTCAACTACCGTGAAGAAGTCAAGAAACTCGACGTTAAAGCCCTGAAGGCTGACCTCGAAGCGCTCATGACCGACAGCCAAGCCTGGTGGCCCGCTGACTGGGGTCATTACGGTGGCCTGATGATCCGTCTGGCATGGCACGCAGCCGGCACGTACCGCGTGGCTGACGGCCGCGGTGGTGCAGGCACGGGCAACCAGCGTTTTGCTCCCTTGAACTCCTGGCCTGACAACGGCAACCTGGACAAAGGTCGTCGTCTGCTGTGGCCCATCAAGAAAAAGTATGGCAATCAGTTGAGCTGGGCTGACCTGTTCATCCTGGCAGGTAACGTTGCTTACGAATCCATGGGCTTTAAGACCTACGGCTTCTCCTTTGGCCGTGAAGATATTTGGCACCCTGAGAAAGACATCTACTGGGGCGGCGAGTCCGAGTGGCTGGGCGAGAACCGTTATCCCTCCAAAGAAGACCGCTACTCACTGGAAAACCCCTTGGCTGCTGTTCAAATGGGTTTGATCTACGTGAACCCCGAGGGTGTCGGCGGCCAGCCTGACCCCCTGCGCTCGGCTCACGACGTGCGCCTGACGTTTGCGCGCATGGCCATGAACGACGAAGAAACCGTGGCATTGACCGCCGGTGGCCACACCGTGGGTAAAGCACACGGCAATGGCGATGCTGCCAACCTCGGCCCCGATCCCGAAGGCGCTCCGATCGAAGAGCAAGGCCTGGGCTGGATCAACCACAAGACCCGTGGCATTGGTCGTGATACGGTCACGAGCGGCATCGAAGGCGCCTGGACCACCAACCCCACCACGTGGGACAACGGCTACTTCCACCTGCTCTTGAACTACGAGTGGGAATTGACCAAGAGCCCGGCAGGCGCCTGGCAGTGGAAGCCCGTGGACATCAAGGAAGAAGACATGCCGGCTGACGTTGAAGATCCGTCAATCCGTTGCATGCCCATGATGACCGACGCCGACATGGCCATGAAGATGGATCCGGAATATCGCAAGATTTCCGAGCGCTTCTACAAAGACCCCGCCTACTTCGACGAAGTTTTTGCTCGCGCCTGGTTCAAACTGACCCACCGCGATATGGGCCCCAAGGCTCGTTACATCGGCCCTGAAGTGCCCCAGGAAGACCTGATCTGGCAAGATCCGGTGCCTGCTGGCAACACGGGCTATGACGTTGCAGCTGTCAAAGCCAAGATTGCTGCCAGCGGTCTGTCGATCCAGGAAATGGTTGCCACGGCCTGGGACAGCGCCCGCACCTTCCGTGGGTCGGACTTCCGTGGTGGTGCCAACGGTGCACGCATCCGCTTAGCTCCCCAAAAAGACTGGGAAGGCAACGAACCGCAGCGTCTGGCCAAAGTGCTCGGCGTGCTTGAAGGCATTGCTGCCGAGACCGGTGCCAGCGTGGCTGACGTGATCGTTCTGGCTGGCAACGTGGGTGTTGAGCAAGCGGCCAAGGCTGCTGGCGTGAACATCACCGTGCCCTTCCACCCTGGTCGTGGCGATGCCACACAAGAGATGACCGACGTTGAGTCCTTCGCTGTGCTCGAGCCCGTGCATGATGCTTTCCGTAACTACGTCAAGAAAGACTATGCGGTTCAGCCCGAAGAGATGATGCTCGATCGCGCTCAGTTAATGGGCCTTTCAGCCAAGGAAATGACCGTTCTCATCGGCGGCATGCGCGTCTTGGGCACCAACTTTGGTGGCACTAAGCACGGTGTGTTCACCGACAATGTCGGCGCCTTGAGCAACGACTTCTTTGTCAACCTGACCGACATGGCCTACAGCTGGAAGCCCACGGGCAAGAACAGCTACGACATCGTCGAGCGCGCCACCGGCAACACCAAGTTCACCGCCACCCGCGTTGATCTGGTGTTCGGTTCGAACTCGATCCTGCGTTCGTACGCTGAGCTGTATGCCCAGGACGACAGCAAAGAGAAGTTCGTCAAGGACTTCGTGGCTGCATGGACCAAGGTCATGAACAACGACCGT
>CBFHXV010000037.1:0-15837 GCA_965659885.1 Burkholderiaceae bacterium
CCCTGACCGAATTGATACCTGACTGGAAAGAGCGTGGTGCGCCGCTGAACACGCCAGTGACTGAGGACCAGTTTTTGTTTCTCTCACCCACGGGCGCCAGACAAACGCCCGAGTGGTTGCTGCCCCCTTGCTTTAAAAACCATGGCAATTACATCATTAGCCTGGGCCAGGTTGCCCGATGGCTGGGTGAACAGGCCGAGGCAATGGAGGTGGAAATCTTTCCTGGATTTGCCGCAGCCGAAGTGCTTTACGACGAGCACGGCCAGGTCAAAGGTGTGGCAACCGGTGACATGGGGGTTGGACGCGATGGCCAGCCCACTGACCAGTTTCAGCCCGGCATGGAGTTGCACGCCAAGTACACGGTTTTTGCCGAAGGCGCACGCGGCCAGCTTGGGCGCGAGCTGATTGCCCGCTACGGGCTCGACCAAGGCCGCGACCCCCAAAGCTATGCCATTGGCATTAAAGAGCTTTGGGAAATCGACCCGGCACAATCCAAGCCTGGCCGAGTAATCCACACCGCTGGCTGGCCATTGGATGCCGACACCTACGGCGGTTCGTTTCTATATCACATGGACAACAACCAGGTTGCTGTTGGCCTGGTGGTTGGCTTGGACTACGCCAACCCCTGGTTGTCACCGTTTGAAGAATTCCAACGCTATAAAACACACCCGTCGATCAAGCCGATTTTTGAGGGAGGCAAACGCATTGCCTATGGCGCTCGCGCGTTAACGGCTGGCGGGCTGCTGTCGTTGCCCAAACTGGTGTTCCCAGGCGGAGCGCTCGTTGGCTGTAACGCCGGTTTTTTAAATGCCTCGCGAATTAAAGGCAGCCACGCCGCCATCAAGTCCGGTATGCTGGCAGCCGAAGCGGCATTCGAGGCGCTCGTGGCCGAACGCAGCAGCGATGAATTGACCGCCTACCCGGCAGCCTTTGAGCAATCGTGGCTGCACGACGAACTCAACAAAGCCCGCAACTTCAAACAGTGGTTCAAAAAGGGGCGCACGGTGGGTACCGTGATGACCGGTGTTGAGCAGTGGCTATTACGTGGCAACGTGCCTTGGACTATCCATCGCACCAAGGCTGATCATGAGTGCTTAAAGCCTGCGGCCGAATGCATGCGCATTGAATACCCCAAACCCGATGGAACCCTGACCTTTGATCGGCTAAGTTCGGTATTTATCTCTAACACCAACCATGAAGAAAACCAGCCCGTTCACCTGACACTTAAAAACAGCACGGTGCCAGTCAATCTCAATTTAGCGACCTATGGTGGGCCAGAGCAACGTTATTGCCCTGCAGGCGTCTATGAATACGTCAAGGACGACACCGGCCAGGACAAGCTGCAAATCAACGCCCAGAACTGCGTGCACTGTAAAACCTGTGACATCAAAGATCCCTCACAAAACATCGTCTGGGTTGCGCCTCAGGGTGGTGAAGGCCCTGTTTATACCGGCATGTGACGCACCACTGTGATGACGCCTGACTACCGCATGCTTGACCCGCAGACGCAGGCCTTATTAGCGGCCAATGCCAGCAAAGGTGTGGCCGCCACCCACCAGTTAACACCGGCCCAAGCGCGCGATGCTTACCTGGCCAGACGACAGACCCTTCAACCGGAACCTGAACCGGTTGGACACGTCCAAGACCTGAACATACCCGGCCCGGACGGTGAGGTTGGTCTGCGTCTGTACCGCCCGACATCGAATACGCACGACACCCTGCCGGCGCTCGTTTACTTGCACGGTGGTGGATTTGTGGTTGGCAACCTCGATAGTCACGACACCCTTTGCCGCGCGCTTTGCAATCAGGCAGGTTGTGCGGTGATTGCTGTGGACTACCGCTGCGCACCGGAGCACAAATATCCGGCTGCCGCGCACGATTGTCTGGCGGCCACCCGCTGGGTATATGCCCACTCGGGCGACTTGAACATTGACGCCCACCGACTGGCAGTCGGTGGCGATAGCGCCGGTGGGCAACTCGCAGCCGTGGTGGCCCAGAGCAGTCGCCATGACCCTGCGCTCAATCTTGTGTTCCAGCTTCTGATTTATCCCATCACCGATACGCTGATGCAACACGACTCGATTCAACGCAATGGGCAGGGTTACTCACTGAGCAAACAAGACCTGGTGTACTACTATGACCATTACTTTGCGAACACCGTGCAACGTAAGGAACCGATGGCCTCACCCTTGCTTGCACCTGATCTGTCACGCTTGCCCGCTGCGCTGGTACTGACTGCAGGCTTTGACCCTTTGCATGATGAAGGCTTGGCTTACGCCAACGCGTTGTCCCAAGCGGGCAACGGGGCGCAGTATGTGTGTTTTGCTCGGCAGATACACGGGTTCATCCTCATGGGACGAGTCATCGATGAAGCACACCTGGCCATTAGCACCTGTGCGCAAGCCCTCAAGCGTGCTTTTCATATGGAGACCACATGACCACCAACCCCGAAACCAGACCCCAAGCGACGCCAACCAAACAAATTGACAACGACAGGGTCATCGTCACGCAATGGCACTTTGAGCCTGGTGCGCAAACAGGCTGGCACACGCATGGCCACGACTACGTGGTTGTGCCAACCACAGACGGCGAACTCTTGCTAGAGACGCCGGACGGGCCCGTGAACGCCACACTGAAACAAGGCGTGGCCTACAACCGCCCCGCTGGCGTTCACCACAATGTGGTCAATGCCGGAGACAAGCCCTTGGTGTTTGTTGAGATCGAGTTACGTTAAGTCCGATTGGCGGCGTCCAAGCAGACCACTGGCAAACACCAGCAACGCCGCCAGCATCAAAACGCCGCTGCCCACGGCAAATAACAGCCGTGCGCCATCAGCCCAGTCAAACAACAGTGCCATCAAAAATCCGGCGCCGGCCTGGGCAATGGCGAACACGGCGGTGGCCAAGCCCCAAGCCCGTTGATACGAGCCTAAGCGAACCAACTCAGCCAGGCGGCCCGAGACCAAGGCCATGATGCCCGAACTCATGGCGCCAACCAGTAACGAAGAAGTGGTTTGACTTAACCAGGCCAATGACAACAACGGCAACAACACAGCCCATGCCTTGATCATCAGCCCCAGCCACAGCGCGTGATGCCACCCCATTCGATGCGCCAGCCAAGCGCTTACAAAAGGGCCAAGCATAGCGCCCACACCAAACCAGACCCATTGCATGGCGCCTGCTGTCCGGCCAAATCCATTTTCTCGGGCGATGAAGTCCACCCAAAACACGGTATGCGGCAAATAACCGACGGCATCGAGCCCATAGGCCACAACCACCAGCGTTACCACCCAGGCAGTTGGGCCAAGCCCCTTGCCTTGGCAAGTCTGTCCAGTTGGCGGGGCACTCTCTGTTGCCACCGGCATGCGCTGCAAGCCCCACCAACAAAGCACCCCAGCCACCAGACTCAGTGCTGCCAGTGACCACCATGTCACCCCTAGATCGAATGCCAGTAGCAGCGGTATGAACGTGGCAGACAGCAACGCCCCCAGCCCCACCCCAGCAAAAATCAAGTTAACCACCAAGGCACGGCGTACGGTGGGAGTCGCTAGCACCACCATCGAGGGCACCACCACAATCAGCGTTGCCCCAGCAAAACCTGCAATCAAGCGCCATGCAAAGAACCACGCAAAGCCGCATGCCCAGCTACACAGCACAAAACTCAACACAATGGCTGCTAGACACACCCCCACGACCACGCGCGGCTGAACCCACTGTGTTAGACGGTAGGCGAACAATGCCCCTAGCAGATAACCGAGCAAGATCGCCTCGCCCAGATAAACCGCACGAGCTTCACTAAACCAGCCGGCTTGCACCAGCAACGGAATCAGGGGTGTGTAGGCAAACCGGGCCAGGCCAAGCCCCACAAACGTAGCCATCACACCGGCCAATAAGCCTGGCCAGACAACGAATCCGGGCTTGGGCACAGACATATCACTCCCCAAACTAAAAACCCCCTGCACCAGGCAAGGGGTTTTTATGCCAATCAATCAACTGACTGGCAAAGCCGTCGCAGGTTAGACGGGCTTGTTTAGCTGGTCAAGAATAGCCGGGTTCTCAAGCGTTGAGACATCCTGGGTGATTTCTTCACCTTTGGCCACCACACGCAACAGACGACGCATGATCTTACCCGAGCGGGTCTTGGGCAGGTTGTCACCAAAGCGAATCTCCTTGGGCTTGGCGATCGGGCCAATTTCCTTGGAAATCCAGTCGCGCAATTGCTTGGCGATGGCTGTCGCTTCGTCGCCATCTGGCGTGGCTTGCTTGAGCACCACAAACGCAACAACGGCTTCACCCGTGGTGGCGTCAGGACGTCCCACAACCGCGGCCTCGGCGACTAACTCGTGGGCCACAAGCGCAGACTCGACTTCCATGGTGCCCAGACGGTGGCCTGAGACGTTGAGCACGTCATCAATACGGCCCATAATCCAGAAACAATTGTCCGTGTCACACTGCGCACCGTCACCGGCCAGGTAATAGCCCTGAAGTTCTTCGGGGAAGTAGCTTGACTTAAAGCGCTCAGGATCGCCCCAGATGGTTCGGATCATCGAGGGCCACGGACGCTTGATCACCAAAAAGCCGCCGTGACCGGCCTCAACATCGCCCCCGGTTTCATCAACAATCGCTGCAGTAATCCCGGGCAAGCGTGTGGTGCATGAGCCCGGTTTAAGCGGTGTGACACCCGGCAGGGGCGTGATCATGTGTCCACCGGTCTCTGTTTGCCACCACGTGTCAACAATCGGACAGCGCTCACCACCGACATTGACGTGGTACCACATCCAGGCCTCGGGGTTGATGGGCTCACCGACTGAGCCCATCAGGCGCAGCGTTGACAAGTCAAATGACTTCGGATGCACCGATTCGTCGGCCTCAGAGGCCTTGATCAATGAACGGATCGCCGTGGGCGCGGTGTAAAAGATCGAGACCTTGTGGCGCTGGATCATGTCCCAGAAACGGCCAGCATTGGGGTATGTGGGCACCCCTTCAAACACGATCTGTGTCATGCCGTTGGCCAGCGGACCGTAGGCGATGTAGGTATGGCCCGTGACCCAGCCCACGTCGGCCGTGCACCAGAACACATCATCGGGTTTGGCATCAAACGTCCACTGCATGGTGAGTTTGGCCCACAGCAAATAGCCGCCAGAGCTGTGTTGCACGCCCTTGGGCTTGCCTGTGGAGCCAGATGTGTAGAGAATAAAGAGCGGGTGCTCGGCATTAACAGGCACAGGCTCACAAACCTTGGCTTGGTCTTTGAGCAAATCGTGCAACCAAATGTCACGCTTGTCGTCCCATTTGGTGTCAGCATCGGTGCGCTTGTAGACGATGCAATGACGCACCATCTCACATTCACCCATGCCAAATGCCTCGTCAACTGCTGGCTTTAGGGGCAGTTGCTTGCCACCGCGCACCTGCTCGTTGGCTGTGATCACCAATGTGGCGCCAACGTCGATAATACGCTCGTGCAGTGCCTTGGATGAGAAGCCGCCAAACACGACGGAATGAATGACGCCAAGTCGTGCGCAAGCCTGCATGGCCACGACCGCTTCAACCGACATGGGCAAATAGATGATGGCACGATCGCCCGCTTTGTAGCCAAGTGATTTCAGGCCATTGGCCATTTGGCTCACGCGCTCATACAACTCTTGATAAGTGACCTTGGTGACCTCGCCGCCGTCGGCTTCGAAGATCAACGCCACCTTCTCACCCAAGCCACGCTCAATATTGGCCTCCAGACAGTTGGCCGAGACGTTTAACTCGCCGTCACCAAACCACTTGTAAAACGGGGCATTGGACTCATCAAGCACTTGCGTAAAAGGCTTGGTCCATTGCAGGTTCTCATTGGCCAATCGGCGCCAGAAGCCCTCGGGATCCCGGTCAGACTCCTCAAGCAGGGCATCGTAGGCCGCCTGCCCGGAAATGTTGGCCTGTTTGACAAATTCCTGTGGCGGCGGGAATACCCGTGTCTCCACCATCACTGACTGAATTGAATTGGACATAATTGAGAGTCTCCTAGCCCCGATACTGCGTTAATACAACTCGAATTACTTCAAGCCGAGCGCCGCAATGCCTGCCTCGGCTACCTCGACGTCCTGGTGTGACTGAACGCCCGAGACACCAACAGCCGCCACGACCTGGCCATCGACTATGACCGGCACACCACCTTCTAGCATGCCTTCGATGGTGGGCGCACTTAAAAATGCCGTGCGCCCCTGATTGATGACATCTTCGTATACCTTGGTGGCACGCTGGCCAAGCGCTGCGGTTCTCGCTTTGGCTGGTGAGATATGTGCTGACACGGGTGCCGCACCGTCTAAGCGCGCCAGCCCCAGCAAATGACCACCATCGTCGACCACGGAAATAGTCACCGCCCAGCCTTTGTCGATCGCATAGGCCTTGGCGCTAGCCAGGATTTGCGCGACTTCGGCTTCCTGCAAAACTGCCTTGGATTTCATAGTGTTTCCTTAAGTTGTTGCAATGTGCTCGGGTCCTCGATGGTGGTGAGGTCGCCGGGATCACGCCCTTCGCACACCGCCACAATGGCCCGTCGCAACACTTTACCGGATCGCGTCTTGGGAAGCGCGCTGACAAACAGAATCCGTGAAGGCCGGGCCACAGCACCTAGCTGTCCATCAACGACCTTCATGATCTCGCCTTCAAGCGCCATCTTCTCCTGGTCGGTCTCAAAGCGCTCGGGCTGCTTGAGCACAGCAAACGCCACGGCCACCTGACCTTTGAGTGAATCAGCCACACCTACCACAGCCGACTCGGCCACGGCAGCGTGCGAGTTCACCGACTCTTCAATTTCTCGCGTCCCGAGGCGGTGTCCCGCCACGTTGATCACGTCATCGGTGCGCCCCAAAATGAACCAATAGCCATCCGCGTCAACCAAGCCCCAGTCGAAGGTTGAATAAACCTGACGGCCGGGCACTGACGAGAAGTAGGTGTTCACAAACCGCTCATCATCGCCCCAGACCGTGCTCATGGCACCCGGTGGCAAGGGCGGGACAATACCCACCACGCCCTTTTGGTTGGGACCCAAGTCTTGGCCGGTTTGCTCATCAATGACGCGCACATCAAAGCCGTAGACCGGAAAGGAGGGGCTACCGAACTTGGTGGGCCGCTGCTCGATGCCAGGTTGCGCTGAAAGAATCGGCCAACCCGTCTCGGTCTGCCAGTAGTTGTCGATGATGGGCTTGCCCAGTCCCTCTGAGATCCAGACGGCTGTGGGCTCATCCAATGGCTCGCCCGCCATGTACAAAGCACGCAGGCTGGAGAGGTCATATTTTTTAAGCAGCTCAGGGTCTTGCTTTTTAAGAACCCGGATCGCCGTTGGCGCCGAGAACATGACCGTCACTTGGTAGTCCTGAACCAACTGCCACAAAATGCCACCGTCAGGCCGAACCGGCGTGCCTTCATAGAGGATCGTGGCCATGCCCGCAATCAGTGGGCCATAGACGATGTACGAATGGCCCACCACCCAGCCAATATCGCTCGTGCAAAGAAAGGTCTCGCCGACCTTGCCACCAAAAATGTAGTCCATTGAACTGGCCAGTGCCACGGCATAACCACCCGTGTCACGTTGCACGCCCTTGGGCTTGCCCGTAGTGCCAGACGTATAGAGAACATAACTTGGCTCAGATGACTCCATCCACTGCACAGGCACTTGCTCGCCCCAATGAGCATCGCGCAAACTGGCGTAGTCCACGTCGCGCCCAGCCACAGGCTCAAATGCATGCAGGCCTCGATCAAAGACAATGACTGACTCAGGCGGGTGCTCACACAGCTCGATCGCTTTGTCCAGCAGCGGTTTATAGGGTGTAACCTTGCCACCCCTTGAGCCGGCATCGGCGCAGACAATCACTTTGGGGGTGGCATCATCGATGCGGCTTGCCAAGTTAACCGACGCAAACCCGCCAAACACCACCGAGTGAATGGCACCGAGACGAGCACAGGCCAACATTGCAAACACCGCGGACGGGATCATGGGCATGTAGATGAGCACACGGTCGCCTTTGCCCACGCCCTGCGCCTTTAGCATGGCGGCCGCGGCATTGACCTCTTGGTACAGATCTTGGCGAGTGTAGGTTACCCGCTCGTCAACCTCAGTTGACACCCAGATCAGCGCCGCCTCGTCGCTCGACTGATCAACCCAACGATCAACTGCGTTATAGCAAAGGTTCGTTTGCCCACCAACAAACCACTTGGCAAAGGGCGGACGGGAAAAATCGAGGACTTCGTCAAATGGCTGATGCCAGTGAACCCGTTGGGCTTGCTCGCGCCAAAACTCGTCGCGTTGCTCAACTGAGCGACGGTGCACGGATTCAAGGTTTGCCATGACGCAGTCTCCATATGTCGTGTATTTGTAACGATTTTGCCGTACCAATCTTTCGTGAGTCTTGCTATCAAGCCGCACAAAACCTGCCTCGAATGACAATCACGCTACAATCGAGACCTGTTCAGCCGATAGGTGTGGCCGATAAGCCAGAAACCGGACGTATGATTGACACAGCTCAGACCCATCAACGACGACCCTCACAGCCTACCAAGGGCCTAAGTAGATTCGCAAGTCGCGCGGCGATCGTTACCCTGTCCGTTGTCTCTTTTGGTTTGGCCGGTTGCGCCTCTCAGTCCACCGACACTTCTGCCTGGCTCAATCCAAAGGGCAGCCAAACCGCCCGCCTTGATATTGATTCGCTTGATCCCGTGACCGCCATTGCGGCAGCGCAGCACCCGCTGACCAAACAGGCGCTAACTCACCTGGGCATCGATTACACCTATGGCGGCGACGCCCCTGATGAAGGGTTTGACTGCAGCGGCTTGATTTACTACTCCGCGCAGGAATCGCTGGGGCTGAAGCTGCCTCGCCGATCGGTTGACATTGCGCGCGTTGGGCAAAAAATTGACCGCCAGCAGCTGGCACTTGGCGACCTGGTGTTCTTTAACACGCGCGGCAGCCGCTATTCACATGTCGGCATTTATTTGGGCAATGAGCTGTTCGTGCACGCGCCGTCTTCTGGCGGCGAGGTTCGAGTCGAGAACATGAGCAAGCGCTACTGGGCCAGCCGATACAACGGCGCGCGCCGTATCGACCCCATCATGCTGGCTGACCGTCTGGTGCAACGCTAGTCCCACCAGCTGCAGCTATCGCCCTGACCGGCTATGCGGACACCCGTCACACATGGCCTTGTCTTGCCGGGCACGTTGGCATAGACCCGATTGCTCCAGGGCTTGCTGCATTGCGCAAACCGAGCGGCGGCACGCCATGACTTTGGCGCCCGAACGCTGGGCTGCCTGACGAAAAGATTTCATGACGTTATGCCCCAGAAAATCCGTCAACAGAATCACCAGCTCGGTACCTGAGGGCAGCCGCAAAGCGCGACGCTGATGCGACGGATCGCGCCCGCTGATATGGTGAATGATGCGAATATTGTGCGATCCCAAGAGATCCGGGATATTGCCTAGGCGATCAGCGCCCACGATGACGGCATTAAGACCATTGCCAGCTGAAACCTCGGAAGTGGTAAACGACATATTGAAATCCTTCTTGAATGATTTATATAAATGATAATCATTCTTGTTTGTATTTCAACCTTTACCTGTCTCCAAGGTGTCAAATTTTTTCTATCGAAAAATACGGTTTTATAGCTTAGGTCTAAGTAGCGCTCGAATCTCGGAAGCCTTAAGCTCTGGCGCCAGCATGCCAATCAACGTGTATACGTAATCACGCAAAAACTCGCCGGCCCGCACGGCCACGCGCGAGGTCTGCGTGCCAAAGAGATGCCCGACAGGAATACTCACCAGGTCTTTGTCATTATCGGCGTCATAAGCCATGCCGGCGATGATGCCAATGCCCAGTCCTACCCCGACGTAAGTTTTGATGACGTCAGCATCAATCGCCGCCAGCACAATGTCAGGCTGAAGACCTGCCGAGCCAAACGCATCGTCAATGTTGCGTCTGCCGGAAAACGCCCGGTCATAGGTGACGATGGGATACTTTACCAAGTCTGCCATGGTGACACTGCCCGTCTGGCGCCAATGCTTGGCCAGTTCATGATCGGGACGGCAAACCACTGCGTGTTCCCAGCGGTAACAAGGCACACTGGCCAGGCCCGGTGTCTGCGCCAGCGACTCGGTGGCAATCGCCAAATCAGCCTCGCCTCCAAGCACCATGTCTGCCAATTGCGTCGGGCTGCCCTCAGCAAGTGCAAGTCGGACTTTGGGGAACTGTTCGCGAAATGCCGGGATTACTTCCGGCAAGGCGTAACGTGCCTGTGTATGAGTGCAGGCAATAACCAAACTACCCTGATCACGCTTGGCGTACTCGTCACTGACTTTCTTAAGGTTCTCGATTTCGCGGTTGATGCGTTCAACCACTTCAGCCACGGCCTGACCCGGTTTGGTCAATCCTTTGATACGCTTGCCGTGACGCTCAAAGATCTGAACCCCGAGCTCTTGCTCAAACTCCATAATGGCCTTGGACACACCGGGCTGTGAGGTGAAAAGCGCTTTGGAAGCATCTGTCAGATTGAAGTTGCGTCGAATTGTCTCGCGCACAAACCGAAACTGTTGCAGGTTCATTAGCTGCCTACGTTAGAAGTGATTAAAGTCGCTACCGTGCCCACCCAAAAGATCTGCCGCAAGCAAGACCGTGAGGCAGGTGCTAACTGGCACCCGCTAAGGCAACATGAGCAGTGAAAGCCCGCTCACACAGCCCTAAATTATAAGTTATTTTAAAATTTCTATCAATAACCTTTAGTTATTAAGATAGATCTGCGGATAGCGTGTACAGGACGCTCGTGCGGCCGCCTGAATACCACAGCCCACACCACACGGCAGTCACGCGGGTGCCACTGAAGGCTCGTCAGGCTGTTTCATGCGCGATCGCCACCAGAACAGACCTAGCGTTAAGCAGAAAAACAAACCGTGCACCAGCCAAACGCCAAACTCAAAGGGGAGGATACGGTTGTTAATCCACCCATGAGAGGCATTGATGAGGTTCATATAGAGCAACGCTACCAGCCCGGCGATCAGCAGGTCAAACGTTCGACCCACGCGAGGGTTAACCGCGCCAAGCGGGATGGCGAGCAAGGCCAGGTTAATGGTCGCCACAGGAATGGCCAGACGCCACATCAATTGTCCATCTGAATGTGGCACATCATCCTCGAGCAGCATGAGCGTGGGCCGCGCTTTGCGGTTATCCAGTGCCCTAGCACGTGCTTGCGCCAGCGTCTCACCAGCGTTGGGCGATTCCAGTCGAATCGCAAACGCATCAAAATCGGTCATGCGCATTTCGGCTTGACCTGGTTTAACCTCGTAGCGTGTGCCATTGACGAGCACCAGAAACCGGTCGCCATTAAGCGCCTCTTCGGTGTGTGCTGACTCGGCATTAATCACCGCATGCCAGGTGGGGCCGGTGATGCGGGCAAACACCTTGCCAAGCGCATTGGGGTCCGTGTCTGAGGGCTCAACAAATACCACCCGGTTGCCGCCATCCAGCTCCAGGAAGTCTCCGGAGGTGATTTGCGAAATCTCCGATCGCAGATCAAAGCGTGCCCGGTAGTCTTCAATCTGCCGATGCGACCATGGCGATGCAAACAGCGTCAAGGCCCCGACCGCGACGGCCACAGGCACGGCCAGGCGTAACGCGGGCTTGATCCAGTCTGACAGTGAAAGCCCACTGGCAAACCAAACCACCATTTCTGACTCCCGGTAACTGCGCGATACCGTGGTTAAGACCCCGATAAATAGTGACAGTGCCATAATGGTGGGCAAGGCAGCGATGGTGGTCAACGCCGCCAAGCCGATGACCACATCGGCACCAATAAAGCCTTTGGCTGCCTGGCCAATGAGGCGAACGAGCACAATACTTAGCCAGACAACGACGAGCGTGGACATGACCACGCTGGCATTGCTAGCGACTTCAGAGACAACAGCCCGTTTGAAAAGAGACATGCAAGCTTTAAATGCGCCATAATGCCTGACACAACAGTCTTGGGTCAGACCACGCAACGAGAGAGTGAATCACATGGAATTTAGCACACAGAGCACTGCAGCCTATCACCAGATCAAAACACCCGCGTTGGCCGTTGGCGTGTTCGCCGACGGCGAACTATCCGCACCGGCCGACGTGATTGATCGCGCCGCCGACAACCGCGTCAAAGACACGGTCAAACAAGACTTTAAAGGCAAGGCCGGTGACGTGCTGGTGTTGCGCCACCTGCCGGGCGTGCGAGCCGAACGGGTTGTGCTCGTTGGCCTTGGCAAGCAAGCCGACTACAACGCCAAAGCATTTCAAAAGGCCGAGATGGCGTTTGCCCGGCAGTGCGTGGCACTGGGACTGACACAAGCCACCACGGCGCTGACAGCGGTTCCCTGCCCTGAGGTGCATGCCACATTGCTAGGGCGCTTGAGCGCCCAGGCCGCGCACCACGTGTCCTATCACTACGACCAGACCATGGGCAAGCCCGATCCCAAGCAACGCCCCAAGCTGAAGAAGTACACGGCGCTAACCGAACGCGCCTCGAACCAGGCATTGCAGCAAGGCTTGGCTCAAGGCGACGCGCTCGGCCAAGGCATGGCGCTGACGCGAACCCTGGGCAACCTGCCAGGCAACGTCTGCACCCCGACATACCTGGGCAATCAGGCCAAGGCGCTGGGCCGACAGTTCAAGTCCATCAAAGTGTCCGTGCTCGAGAAAAAACAGATTGAAGCACTGGGCATGGGATCGTTTCTGTCGGTGGCCAAGGGCTCACATGAAGCGCCGCGCTTTATCGTGATGCACTACAAGGGCAAATCACCAGCCAAGCCACAGGGCCGTTCTCAAGCCAAAACCGCCGCCAAAACCGCAGCCAAAACCGCGACCAAATCCCCCACCCAAGACAACGGGCCGATTGTGCTCGTGGGCAAAGGCATCACCTTTGACACCGGGGGTATCTCCATCAAACCCGCCGCGGCCATGGACGAAATGAAGTTCGACATGTGCGGTGCGGCCACAGTGTTTGGTACCTTGCATGCCATGGCCACACTGCAATGGGAAGGCGAACTGATTGGCTTGGTACCCACCTGCGAGAACATGCCCAGTGGCACCGCCACCAAACCGGGGGACGTGGTCAAGAGCATGTCAGGCCAGACCATTGAAGTGTTAAACACCGATGCCGAAGGCCGGCTGATCCTGTGCGACGCCCTGACCTACGCCGAACGCTACAAACCATCGGCCGTCATTGACATTGCCACCCTCACGGGCGCTTGCATTGTGGCTCTGGGGTCTGTGAATTCAGGGCTGTTCTCGCCCGATGACGAGCTCGCTGAAGATCTGCTGGCCTCGGCCAAGCGTGCGCTTGACCCCGCCTGGCGCTTGCCCGTTGAAGACGACTACCAAGAGTTCCTAAAATCCAATTTCGCTGACATGGCCAACATCGGCAATAACGGACCAAAAGCTGGCGCGACCACGGCGGCATGCTTTCTGGCGCGGTTTGCCTCAGCATACCGCTGGGCTCACCTCGACATTGCCGGCACGTCCTGGCTTGGCGGCGCACAAAAAGGCGCTTCGGGTCGGCCCGTGCCGCTGCTGGTGGACTATCTGCTTGGTCAGAAGCGGTAAAGCGCATCATTCAAAACGTGAGGTGAGTACACAGGACAGCCCATGACGCGAGTGGATTTTGCGTTTAATGCCGATGCCCGAGTAGCACAGGCTGCGCGCAGCACGTTAAAACACGTCGCGCGCGGTGCCAGGCTGTTTGTGTACTGTGACGACCCCGAGCGCCTGAATGCTTTCGATCAGGCGCTTTGGACCGTCGAAGATACCGGGTTTGTGCCGCACGAGCCTTTGACCGACGGCGTCGACGCCGATATGCCAGTCTATCTGGTTGACCAGGCCAACTGGCCATTGGTGGCCGCGCGAGCGGCGCCCACAGACTGGTTGGTCAACTTAGACGATGACTGTCCGCCTGAGACAACGCTGTTTAACCGTGTGCTGGAAATCGTCAGCCAAGACGAGAACGATCGACATCAAGCCCGCACACGCTGGCGCCAATATCAGGCCATGGGCCTGGATTTGCATGCGCATCAGCTGAATCGGGCCGGCTAGATTGATCTAAGCATCTGATTTATTGAGCAAAAACGGTTTTGATACGGGGAACTCTCTGGGCTGCCGGTTGTCATAGGGATTAGGGTGGTCATGAACCCCACCTTGCTTTAGAATCGGATTACATTTTTTTAGTACTGGAGTACGCACATATGAACGATTTTCGCCCTTCCCTGTCCCGCGGTTACGCCGGCAGCGCCAGTGGCCAGTTAGCGCGCAATAAGGTGCTGCGTAACACCTATTGGTTGCTAGCTATTTCGCTCATCCCAACCGTTATCGGTGCCGCCTTTGGCCTGATGACTGGCCTGAATCAGGTCATGAACGCCAGCCCGATTCTCAGCGTCGTTGTGTTTCTTGGTGGCGCCTTTGGTTTGATGTACGCCATACAAAAAAACCGTGACAGCTCGCTTGGCGTTGGCTTGTTGCTGCTCTTTACGTTCTTTATGGGCATCATGCTTTCGCGCCTGCTTGGCTTTGTGTTTGGCATGGGCAACGGCACGCAACTGGTCATGACAGCCTTCGGCGGCACAGCGGCCGTGTTTGCCACCATGGCCACGTTGGCCAGCACCATCAAGCGCGACCTCTCAGGCATGCAGCGTTTCTTGTTTATCGGTGCCGTGATCATCCTGGTGGCCGCCTTGGCCAACATGTTCTTCCAGATGCCGGCTTTGATGCTGACCATCTCAGTTCTGGCCATTGCCATCTTCTCAGCTTTCATGCTGGTTGACTTGCAACGCGTGGTCAATGGTGGTGAGACCAACTACGTGAGCGCCACGCTGGCGATTTACCTAAGCGTCTACAACGTGTTTGCGAACTTGCTGATGCTGCTTGGCATCTTCGGCGGCGACGAATAGACGAAAGTCTTTGTAACAAAAGCCCCCTGACATACGGATTTGTCAGGGGGCTTTTGCTTGGGTGGCTGGTTTGTGGCTGGTTTGTGGCTAGTTCGCCTAGCCAGCCAAGCCCACAGACAAGCCGCCGCACACATACAGAACCTGCCCCGTGGTGTAGCCGCCGAGTCGATGCATGAGCATGCTTACGATGTGCGCCACCTCTGCAGGCTCGCCCACGCGACCAAGCGGCACCGACGCTTTCAAGCGCTTGGTCTGCTCAGCGTCATCCGGGTTGGCCGCCAGAAACAACTCTGTGGCAATGGCCCCTGGCGCAATGGCATTGACCGTCACGCCATGCGGGGCTAACTCAAGCGCCCACGTGCGGGTCATGCCTACCAAGCCAGCCTTGGTGGCGCTGTAGACCGTGCGCCCGACTTTACCCAAAGCGGCCCGGCTGCCAATATTAATGACCCGGCCGTAACCCTGTGATTTCATCGCTGGAATCAACGCCTGGGTCAGCAACATGGGTGCGGTCAGGTTCAGGTTGACCATCTTGTCAATTTGTTCCTGGGTCACATCTTGCAACGCAGCGACCTCAATCATGCCGGCGTTATTGACCAGATGAACGATCTCGCGCTTTGTGCTCCAGTGCTCGATGGCTTGGCGCGTGGCCTGCGGATCCATCAAGTCCACCGACTCAAAAGTCTCGCCAGCCAGCGTTTGCTCAGCCGGCGTGCGACTGAAATTCAAGACTTCGAAGTCATCGTGAATCAAACGTTGAACAATGGCACGCCCTATCCCGCGACTGCCGCCTGTAACCAATGCCAGTGATTTCGCCATCATGACTTGCTCCTCAAACGCCCTGACCAATTTCTTGATCTTAACGGCATGGCGCACTGAGTTACACAGCGATCCCCTATTG
>CBFHXV010000038.1:0-2927 GCA_965659885.1 Burkholderiaceae bacterium
GTGCTCGTGCGCCTGCACTCTGAATGTTTCACCGGCGACCTGCTTGGCTCATTGCGCTGTGATTGCGGCAGCCAGTTGCGCGGTGCGATTTCATTGATGGCCGCCACCGAAGGCGGCGTGCTGCTGTATCTGGCGCAAGAAGGCCGCGGCATTGGCTTGGTGAACAAACTGCGGGCCTATCAGCTACAGGACACCGGGCGCGATACGGTAGATGCGAATTTTGATTTGGGGTTCGAAGAAGACGAGCGCGACTACATGCCAGCGGTACAAATGCTCAAACACCTGAACGTGCGCCAAGTTCGAGTGCTAACCAACAACCCTCGCAAAGTCAACGCACTGAGTCGGCTTGGGGTTAATGTGGTCGAGCGCGTCGCACATGTCTTTCCCGCTAACCGACACAATCGCGGCTACCTCATGACCAAAGGCACCCGAGGCGGGCACCTCTTCGACCTTGAGCAGTTTGAGGGCCAAGGCTAAAACGTGTGGGCTGCATCATCAGCCAAAGTACTTCAGATAGCCTCACCGTTAGTAAACTCAACGCGTCAATACGCTTTTGTTGATTAGGCCAGTCGGTGTTTCGGTAATAGACGTGCCATTCACTTGTATGTCTTGACATCTCAGTTCGGTGTACCATGAGGTGCGCACACACAACACCCGCAAATCTGAGTCAGTCACAACATGTTTGGAGGATTAACTTCATGAGAGCATTCTTAGGTTCAGTCACAGGCATTCTGATGACATTGAGTGCAGGTCTGGCACAAGCAGACGACACCGCTTCCGTCATGTGTGAGCAGTTTGCGATCAAGGGCGCCACCAAAACAGTCGAACCCACACCGACATTCCGTGACGACTTCTCACCCAAGCACCATGCACCTCGTAACATTCCAATTGAGGTCGAACTGCCTGACGCCGGCCCGGCCTACGTTCATTTCCCTGTCGTTCAATCAGGCACCTACATGGTGTACGCATCGAACCCGCAACGGCTCGACAGCATCGAACTAAAGGATGGCTCCAAACTTGACGCATCGAAACTTGGTGCGACCGCCGGTTGCCCCGATGCATTGCCTGGCGGACTCAGTGTTGTGGTGTCTGACAAGCACGTGACAGGACCCACACCCATCGCAATCACTTTCACCGAAGGTGACGCGTCAACTGTGCGACTCATTGTCTCGCGCGACCCGATCAATTGATCGCCGCCTGAGGTTAGCGCTAACCGGATTGCACAAGAGAGTCTCAGGCGGCAACAAGGCCTGATCATGGATGCTTCTGGCCGTTATCGTGTCGCTGCCATGCTTGGACCGCACTGCATGGGTTCACGATCAGCGTCGCTCGGGATCACCTGAGCAATAAGATGGGGTTTCTCATTCCTGCAACGGCACCATGCCAGGTTGAGACGAGATAGCGCAGGTTGTTCAAGGGCTGCTGAAACGTTGGTCAGACATTGAATAAGAAGTTCATCACATCGCCGTCTTGCACCACATACTCCTTGCCCTCAGCGCGAAGCTTGCCGCTTTCTTTGGCGGCCTGCTCGCTGCCGCAGGCAATATAGTCATCAAAGGCCACGGTCTGCGCGCGAATAAACCCCCGCTCAAAATCCGTATGAATGACGCCGGCAGCTTGCGGTGCGGTCGCACCAATGGGCACTGTCCATGCGCGCACTTCTTTGACACCCGCGGTGAAATACGTCTGTAACCCCAACAGTTTGAAAGCCGCGCGGATCAGTCGATCAAGACCAGGCTCCTGCATGCCCATGTCGGCGAGAAACACCGCCTTGTCCTCTTCAGACAAGTCCGCGATTTCTGACTCGATAGAAGCACAAATGGCCACCACGGGTGCGGCTCGCTCTTGGGCGTAGGCTTCTAGCCTTTGTAGGAGCGCATTATTCTGAAAGCCGTCATCACTGACGTTGCCCACATACATCGCAGGCTTGGCGGTGATAAAGCACAAGGGCGCGATCAATGCGCGGTCCTCTTTAGACAATGACAGGGTGCGAATCGGCTGGGTTTTATCGAGGTGGGCAACAACCTGCTCAAGAATACCCACAAGCTTTTGTGCTTCTTTGTCGCCAGAGCGGGCGGTTTTTTGATGGCGATGCAAGGCTTTTTCTGCCGTTTGCATGTCGGCCAAGCAAAGCTCGGTTTCAATGACTTCGATGTCTGCGATGGGGTCTACGCGCCCGGCCACATGCACCACGTTGTCATCTTCAAAACAGCGCACCACGTTAATAATGGCGTCGGTCTCGCGAACATGAGACAAGAACTGGTTGCCTAGGCCCTCGCCCTGGCTGGCGCCGGCGACCAAGCCCGCAATATCGACAAACTCAACGGTTGCAGGAACGACACGTTCGGGCTTGACCAACTCAGCCAATTGGCCAAGCCTGGGGTCAGGCACTTCAACAATGCCCACATTGGGCTCAATCGTACAAAACGGATAGTTTTCAGCGGCGATGCCTGCTTTGGTCAGTGCATTAAAAAGCGTTGATTTGCCGACATTGGGTAACCCCACGATGCCACATTGCAGTGCCATAACAATTCCAGTTCAATTCAAACAAAGCGCAAGTGTAACCGCCTGCAACAGCCACCTGGCTCGGCATCAAGCCAGACCTGCGCTTTGGAGCCAACGCATGGCCAGCCAAGCAGACATCAAAGGCCCGAAATTAAACAGCGCATGCAACAAAATGGCCGCGCCAATGCCACGATTCACCCGAATCCAGCCCAGCACGAGGCCAGTAAACCACTGCGGCAAAATGAGCATGGGCAGCATCCACCACTGCGCATTCGCGAAGCTGAAATTAAACAGATGAAGCGCTGCAAACAGCAACACAGAGGCGTGAAACACCAGCCAGAACCAGCGCCGATATGCTCGCAAGGCAGGCCGCACACGGGCTGCAGGCATGGGGTTGGTGCATGTCACCCGCCAGACCGCCG
>CBFHXV010000038.1:3025-4679 GCA_965659885.1 Burkholderiaceae bacterium
CAGCGCCGATATGCTCGCAAGGCAGGCCGCACACGGGCTGCAGGCATGGGGTTGGTGCATGTCACCCGCCAGACCGCCAGAGCGGCCAATGCAAACACGATGGTCTGACCTACACCTGGCCCCAGAAATAGCGCCAGGATCATCAGTGGCACCAGCCAAAGCGAAATGGCCGGTCGACGCAAGCCGTATCGAAACAGCATTTCTTCCACTAGAGGGGCCCACACCAGCGCCATCAGCCAGGGCAGATTGCTGGGGTCTACGGCATGCGCGGCACCCGCCTGCCTTGCCACACTCATCACAATCGGGCCAAACAAAAACAGGTTGATGCCCCAAAGAATGGCGGCCCAGCCTAGTAAGCGCAAGGGCCTGATCTGAGCGCGCCAATCCAGCAGCCAAGCCGTTGACGGACTCACCCGTCGGCATCGGGGCGCCAGACGTGGACGTCTAACGAACGACCAAAAATCATGCCACTCGTCTAGCCACGTCAGGCGACGTGCGGGCTCAGGACTCTGGGGCAGGCTCATCGTCACGGTGTAGCTTCCCCATGGCCTTGCTCATCGAGGCTTCGAGCAATAAATCCATCGCCTCGTCACAACGATCGAGACAACGGTCGATTTTTTCTTGGTCAGCAGATGATGGCGGGTGCAGCACAAAGTCCGCCACACCCTGGTTAAAACCAAAAACCCGAGGGTGGCCAATGCCAATGCGCAGCCGCCAAAATCCAGGGCCGCCCATCACCGACTGAATATCACGCAAACCGTTGTGGCCTGCGTGACCGCCACCTTGCTTGATACGCACCTGACCGGGCAGTAAATCAAGCTCATCATGCGCCACCAGGATAGAGCCCAGATCAATCTTGTAGAAGCGCGCCAGCGCCCCCACAGACTGCCCGGAGCGATTCATAAAGGTCGTGGGCTTTAAAAACCAAATCTGGCGACCCTGCCAACGGGCCTTAGCCACTTCCCCAAAAAACGACTTCTCGTTGTTAAACGACGCGCCAAGCCGGCTGACCCAGCGATCAACCAGCCAGAAACCTGCGTTGTGACGAGTATTAGTGTACTGAGCCCCCGGATTGCCGAGGCCTACCACCAAGCTAATGGGATCATGCGCCATGGTCGTTGAATATTAAAAAACCCCGACGACTTTAACATCGACGGGGTTGGTCGCTAGCAATAACGTTTGCTCAGTCACGCATTCCGACGGCTTGCCTTGACAAACGCATGGTTAGCCAAAGCTTACTCGGCTGCTGGCTCGGCTGAACCTTCAGCAGCGTCACCGCCAGCCTGATCACCATCATCGCTGCGCTTGGCAGCCGGCACAGTGGCCGAGGCCACGATGGGGTTTTCATCGCCGCCATGGGGCACATACTTCACGCCGCGCGGCAGTTTGATGTCGTTAACGTGTACCGACTGGCCAGCCACGATGTTGCCCAGGTTCACTTCGATAAACTGCGGCAGGTTCGCAGGCAAGCATTCAACTTCAAGTTCGGTGATGACTTGAGAGATCACAGCCGAGCTCAGCTTCACGGCCGGTGATGTCTCGGCGTTAATGAAGTGCAGCGGCACTTTGGTGTGCAACAACTTGGAGGCATCCACGCGCTGGAAGTCAATGTGCAGCACCTGCTGCTTGTAGGGGTGCCACTGAACCGCGCGCA
>CBFHXV010000038.1:4778-7550 GCA_965659885.1 Burkholderiaceae bacterium
GCAGCACCGAGTGGGTCTTGCCTTCGAGTTTCATGTCCAGAACCGACGCGTGAAACTGTTCTTTACGCAGGGCGTGATAGATGTCGTTGTGATCGACTTCGATGTTCAGCGGCGGTTCCTGGCCGCCATATACGATGGCAGGCACACGTCCCGCACGGCGCAGGCGGCGGCTCGCACTCGATCCCTGAACGCTACGTGAGGTTGCAATAAATTCCATTTCTAACTCCAAAATAGGGCTTTCACCCTGGATCCATCCGGATCGACCATCGACCCGAACATCAGCGAGCTGTCGCGACCAACAGCCCACCTGATTCTGCCGGCCCTGCCACACCCACGGCATGACAAAGCCTGATACTGATCTGTCTAAAACCTAGTCTACAAACAACGAGCTCACGGACTCGGCATGTGAAATCCGCAACAGCGTCTCGCCAATAAGTGCCGCACAGGACAACTGGCGAATCTTGCCACAAGCAGCAGCGGGCTCGGACAACGGAATGGAATCGGTCACCACCAATTCATCAAGCTCGGATGTTGAAATGCGCTCAATGGCTGCGCCTGAAAGCACAGCGTGCGTGCAATAGGCATACACAGCGCCGGCACCGCGCTCCTTGAGCGCCTGGGCAGCCTTGCACAGCGTGCCTGCGGTATCGACCATGTCATCCATGATCACACAGGTCCTGCCGTCAACATCACCGATGATATTCATGACCTCAGACACATTGGCGCGTGGGCGGCGCTTGTCGATGATGGCCAAGTCAGCTTCGAGCTGTTTGGCCAGGGCACGGGCCCGCACCACACCACCGATGTCAGGCGACACCACCACGAGATCTGATAGGTTGCGACGCCAAATGTCACCCAACAGAATCGGGCCGGCGTAAATGTTGTCGACCGGAATGTCGAAAAAGCCTTGAATCTGGTCAGCGTGCAAATCCATGGTCAGCACCCGATCCACGCCCACCACTTGCAACATGTTGGCAACGACTTTGGCGGATATGGCCACGCGCGCCGAGCGCGGACGACGATCCTGACGTGCGTAGCCAAAATAGGGAATAGCCGCTGTGATGCGCCCGGCAGAAGCACGGCGCAAGGCATCAACCATCACCATGACTTCCATCAGGTTGTCGTTGGTCGGCGCACAGGTCGGTTGCAACACAAACACGTCCTTGCCACGGACGTTTTCATTGATTTCAACCATGACCTCACCGTCAGAGAAACGGCCCACGGTCATCTTGCCTAACGACATGTCGAGGTGGTTCACGACATCCACGGCCAACCGGGTGTTGGCCGTTCCGGTGAAAATCATGAAACTTTCAGGCGTCATGGTGAAAACATCGCTGAAATAAAAAAGCTGCTGAACCGCGACACAAAGACGGTGGCATGTTCAACAGCTTGGTTGTTGGCTGGGGAGGAAGGATTCGAACCCTCGCATGCCGGAATCAAAATCCGGTGCCTTAACCAACTTGGCTACTCCCCAATTAATCTTCTACCCATCCTGCCAGCGGGTGCCTCTCCAAGCCGTCGCAAGCAACGACTTGCCTCAACACACCCGTCTTGGTCTGATTGTCACTCGCTGACGCTGGCATTGTAGCCATCAAACCCACTCGCGCCAATTCAGCACTGACCGGCGATGGCTGCTCAGCAAAGAAACAACAGCCAGAGCCAGACAATCGAACCTGCAGACCTTGGTCACTCACCCATCGCATCGCATCGTCAACGACGTGAAACAAGCGCCTGGTGACCGGCTCCAAGTCATTCCGCCCGAACCCATCCTCACCAAGATAATGGCTTCGCCCGGGAAAGTCCGCTATTTTGACTGGATCCGTGTCTCGTGTCAAATCCGGATCCTTGAAAATAGCAGCCGTGGGCACCTCAGCGGCAGGCTCAAACACAAGATAGCTCGAGTCAGCACTGGCCATGGCCTGCAGATGCTCGCCAATCCCTGACACAAACGCGGTTTGACCAAACAAGAAAAAAGGCACATCGGCACCCAGTTGCAAGCCCAGTTGCATCAAATCCGCCCGCTTCAAGCCCGTGCGCCACATTCGGTTCAGACCAAGCAGCACCGTGGCCGCATCGCTAGAGCCGCCGCCTAGCCCGCCGCCAGCCGGAATGCGCTTTCGCACCACCACGTGCGCCCCGAGTGTCGCACCTGTGCGCTGCTTCAAAAGCTTGGCAGCCTTGACCACCAAATCGTCTTCATCACCAAGCGCATTGGTCATGTCGGTTTCTCGCGACACCACGCCATCAGTGCGCAACTCCAGCGTGATGCTATCTGCCATCGAAATGAGACGAAACACCGATTCGAGCAAATGGTAGCCATCGGGTCGCTGGCCAACCACATGCAAAAAAAGATTCAGTTTGGCCGGTGCAGGCAAGTCGTAATAAATCACTGGTCAGGCAGCCCTTTAAAAACCCTTAAACCGGTTGGTCAACGACTAGGCGTAACTTGATGTTTTGCCCTTGCTGGTTGCCATTGATGTCGATGCGACCCGGGCCGGCTTGCCCATACTGCGCAAAGCGCACACGCCAGACCCCTTGCGCAAATGAGACCACCCGGCCAAGCTCATCACGCTTGAGGCTTGTGACCCTCGAGTCGTCTTTGATGCGGCCATCGATCCAGTCCTCTAGCGCATCGACCGGAACAGGTGCGCCCACCACCTCGGCTAGCAGGGCCGATGCCGATGCCGCACGCCTGTCGGGCGCATCGGGCTGCTCAAGCGAGGCACCAGTCGGGCTGACGGTCAAGCGCGCCAGCGTAGCACCCAACGGGCT
>CBFHXV010000038.1:7650-15534 GCA_965659885.1 Burkholderiaceae bacterium
TCGGGCGCATCGGGCTGCTCAAGCGAGGCACCAGTCGGGCTGACGGTCAAGCGCGCCAGCGTAGCACCCAACGGGCTATTGAGATCAAGCTGCCAGCCTGAAGCCAGGCGCCGCCAGACGAAACCACCCTGCACGGCTTGAGGTTCCTGAAAAGGGCCGCTTGACTGCACGGCAAACCGGCCCTGCCGTTCTTTAAGTACCAGCTCGTTGGGCACAGGCGGCGTACTCGCGCAGCCGGCCAGCCCAATCACGCCGGCAAATACAGCGGCACCAACCCACCTGGCCCAAGATGTCACAGTGACACCCCAAACCGCTGCATGGTTTTTTGCAGGACGGGATTGGCATTATCGAGTGCGGCGCCCTTGCGCCAAACCTCACGCGCCTCATCGGTTCTGCCCATTTGCCATAGCACCTCACCGAGATGGGCGGCAATCTCGGCTTGAGGATCGATCTCATAGGCCTGGCGCAGATAGGTCAGCGCCTGTTCGTTCTCGCCTTGCTTGAACTTGACCCACCCTAGGCTGTCGAGAATATAGGGGTCTTCGGGCAAGATCTGATGCGCCCGATAAATCAAGTCATGCGCCTCGTCAAGACGCAGGTCCCGGTCAGCCAACGAGTACCCCAAAGCGTTGTAGGCATGGGCATAGCCCGGATCCAACTCAATAACCTCGCGCAGATAAGTTTCCATCTCAGCATAGCGCTGGCGCCGCTCAAGCAGCATGCCCAATTCGTACTTGATTTCAATGGAGTCAACAAGCTCGTCATTGGCCTGCGTCAAACGTTCAATGGCCTGGTCGTAGCGCTGCGCATCGCGCAGTATCTGCGCCATGGTCAGCACACCAATGAGCTTTTCATCCTGATCAATCGGCTGGGCAGCATCAATCATGGCCACAGCCTCATCGATGCGACCCTGGTCAGCGCGAATCGTGGCCTGACGCAAGCGCGCGGTATAGCGCGATGAGGGATCCTCAATGCGGCCAAGCCACATGATGGCCTCATCTTGCATGCCTTGATCCTGTGCAATACGCGCCAGCAGTGAGTAGGCGTCGGCCAATGCCGCAGTGGCGTCTGACGCCCCCGCGGCCATAGCGCCTTCGCGCTGTGCCTGCACCTGCTCATACTGTTCAAGCAACTGCTTGGCCACTTCAAGTTGCCCATCCTGATAGGCCAACTGTGCGCGGATAAACAGCAAATCAAAGTCTTCCGGGTATTGCGAGGACATCAGTTCGAGCTCATCGAGCGCGCCTTGTGTGTCGCCCTGATCAGACAATTGGCCAGCAAGCATCAAGCGCAGCTGGCGAGCCGCCGGATACGAACGTGCGAACGACCTGGCACGGTCAATGGCGGCTTGCGGATCCACGGCCGCACCGTATTCCAGCACACGCATGGCCGCATCTTCAGATGACGGGTTAAGCCTTAATGCCTGCTGGGCTTCGTACAAAGCCCTGTCGTTGTCACCCGCGGCTTGCGCCAAGTCAGCCAAGGCCATGTACGCCGCTAGCGTGCCTTTGACTTTTGATTGTTCGATGGTGATTTCAAGCAAACGCAACGCCTGTGACCTATCGGGCATGCGGCGCAAGACCTCGATGGTGCGAGCCAAAGCCTCCCGCTTGTTGGCAGCTGCGCGCACTTTGTCGGCCAATGCGTCGGCTAGTCCGGCGGTTTTACCGGCCGCGGCCATAAGCGCGAGTCGGGTAGAAATCGCTTCCTGACTGTCTGGGGCGTTGGCCTGCCACACCTGTGCGGCATTCAAAGCGCCTTGTACGTCACCAATCGCGGCATACAGCTCGACAGCGCGTTGCGCCAGGCGCGGATCTGCGGTCTCGCGAGCCAAAGCCAGCGTGGTGTTGGCAGCGGGCACGATGGCACCGCGCTGCACCGCGATTTCTGCGGCAAGCACTTTATACAGAATGTCAGCGGTCAGTTCGACATGTGGCAGAGCGCCTGGCTGCAAGGTGATGCGCCGAACGTCCTGCGCCTGTTCAGTCGCCTGGCGGTTATCACCTGATCCATTGGCCGGTTTTTCAGTGGCCTCATTGGCAGCGTCATTGTTTTTGTTATCGGACGCCACTGACGGGGTTTGCTGCGCAGACTTAAACGGCAGCCCTGGCAAAGCCATGGGCGGCTCTTGCGCGCACGCGGTTGCCGACAGCCCCAACATCGCTGCTGCCACCGCACGCACCAAACGCCGTAAGTCGCTCACAACATCACCCCCTTGCCCCACAAGTGCCCCAATCTTGCCGCAGGGTTACATGGCACAATCAGTTGGCACTGTTTTCATTGGTTTCCATCTTAGCACCCGACCATGCCTGAACTACCAGAAGTTGAGACCACCCGATGTGGCATTGAACAAACGGCTGTGGGCCACAAACTCGTGGCCATGCCGGTGCGCGAGCGCCGGCTGCGCTGGCCCATTGATGCGGCCCTGCCCGATTGCGTCGTGGGCCAGACGCTCACAGCCTGCGAGCGCCGAGGCAAGTACCTACTCATGGCGTTTGGCAAGGTGGGTACGGTGATTGTGCACCTGGGCATGTCTGGCTCGATTCGCAGCTGCGATGCGCAGGCCCTTTGGCAAACACACGACCACTTGCAGTGGGAGTTCGGCCACGGTCGCTGCCTGCGCTATCACGACCCGCGTCGATTTGGCTCGGTGCTTTGGCACCCGGCAGCAGCTGGACCCGTGCTCGAACACCCGCGCCTGTCAGCGCTGGGCGTGGAGCCCTTTGGTGCCGATTTCACCGTGGAGCACCTCATGGCAGGCGTCAAAGGCAAGTCCATTAGCATCAAACAAGCTTTGCTTGCTGGCCAGATCGTGGTCGGGGTCGGCAATATCTATGCCTCCGAGAGCCTGTTTCGCGCCAAGATCCACCCCGAGCTGCCCGCGGGCCAACTCAAACGTGCGCAGGCCAAACGGCTTGTGCCCGCCGTGGTGCAAACCTTGCAAGACGCACTGAACAGCGGTGGCAGCACCTTGCGAGACTATGTCAACGCCACAGGCGAGCCCGGCGCTTATTTCACGTTGCATGCGGCCGTCTACGACCGACAAAACCAGCCATGCAAGCGATGTGGCACTCGGATCAAACGCATCGTGCAGGGCCAGCGCGCCACTTACTTCTGCCCCAGTTGCCAGCGGCTCAGACGCTCACCACCTTCCCGGGGTTGAGCATGCCCTTGGGGTCAAGCGCCTGCTTGATTTGACGCATGAGTTTCAACTCAAGCTCAGACTTGTAGCGCGGCAATTCATTGACCTTTAACTGGCCAATGCCATGCTCGGCGCTAATGGAGCCGTTAAACGTGGCTACGCTGTCATGCACAAGCTCATAAATCTGCGGCTGCAAGGCCAGAATATCGCTTTCAGCCTGTCCCTTGCCTGGCGCGACGTTGTAGTGCAGGTTGCCGTCGCCTAGATGACCAAAGACCACGTTGTGAATGCCGGGGAATTTTTCTTGCAAGGCCGCGTTGGTGACAGCGACAAATTCGGCGATGCGTGAAATCGGAATCGAAACGTCATGCTTGACGCTCTTGCCCAGTTCAGCTTCGGCCAGTGGAATGCTCTCGCGCAAATGCCAAAACGCCTTGCTCTGTGATACTGACTGGGCGATGGCTGCATCGAGCAGCAAACCATCCTCAATGGCTTGACCCAGAACGTCTTCAAACCGGGCCTCGGCATGCTCGGCACTCTCACTGTCCGACAGCTCAAGCAAGGCAAACCAGGGCGATTCGGCCGACTCACCTTCAAACGGAATGCGCTGATCCGTGAATAGCCGAACCACGGCCTGCAACACGGGGCCAGCCATGACCTCAAACCCAGTCAAGGACGCGCCAAACCCTTGTCGGGCGCGCGACAGGAAAGTCACCGAGTCCTCGAGGCTGGCAAACGCCAGCATGGCCGTGCGTTGCGCCACGGGTAGCGGATAGAGCTTAAGCGTCGCCGCCGTGATAATGCCCAGCGTGCCTTCACTGCCAACAAACAGGTCGCGCAAGTCATAGCCCGTGTTGTCTTTACGCAGGCCCCGCAACCCGTCCCAGATCTCGCCTTCGGCGGTGACCACTTCCAGGCCTAAGGTGAGCTCACGCGCATTGCCGTAGCGCAGCACCTGCGTGCCACCGGCATTGGTCGCCAGATTGCCCCCAATGGTGCAACTGCCTTCGGCGGCCAGGCTCAGCGGAAACAGACGGCCGGCATCGCGCGCCACTTCTTGAATGGTCTGCAAAATACAGCCCGCTTCAACGGTAATCGTGTCGTTGTCGGTGTCGATGGCGCGCACGCGATTCAAGCGGGCCGTGGATAAAACCACGGCCTGGCCACTGTCGTCGGGCGTGGCACCACCACACAAGCCGGTGTTGCCACCGACAGTGACCACGGGCACGCCACTGTCCACGCAGTGACGGATAACCGCGGCCACTTCTTCGGTGCTGGCCGGACGGACCACGGCTTGTGCTTTGCCACGGTAGCGCCCACGCCAGTCAACGAGGTATGGTTCGGCCGCCTCGCCGGTCAACACGTGTTCTTCGCCCACAATTTGTGTCAATGCCTGCAGCATGATGCCCCCTGTCTTTATTGCCGTGACGGCCAGCCGATGGTCCGTAAAAAGGCGAGCCCAAGCTCGCGCGCCGACTGTCTTGAGATATTTGCGATAATAGCCACAAAATCTCTTAGCTTGATGGATTAACCATGTCAACGCCCGAACTGCCCAGTCACGTATTCAAAGCCTACGACATCCGCGGCGAAGTCCCTGAAGACCTGAACCCGGATTTCGCGATGTTGCTTGGCCGCAGCCTAGCGGCGCGCGCCAAGGCCGCGAGCGTTCAAAGCATTGTGATTGGCTTTGATGGTCGGCTCAGCAGTCCGGCGCTTGCACAAGCATTAAGCGCTGGCATCCGTGAAGGCGGCATTCATGCCATCGAGCTGGGCATGGTGCCCACGCCGCTGGTGTATTTTGCGGCTCATCACTTGGGCACAGGATCCGGCGTGGCGATCACCGGCAGTCACAACCCGCCTCAATACAACGGCTTTAAGATGATGCTGGGCGGCAGCACCCTTTACGGGCAAAGCATTACTGATTTGCGCCAGGAAATGGGCAAACCCAAAGCGGTTGCTTCAACACCTGGCGAGCTTGAACCCGTTGACATCAAGCCGGTCTATGCCGAACGCGTGGCGGGCGACATCAAGCTCGCACGTCCCATGAAAATTGCCATCGACTGTGGCAATGGCGTGGCCGGTGTGATCGCTGCTGACCTCTACCGCGCACTTGGCTGCGAAGTGGTCGAACTCTTTTGTGAGGTCGATGGCCAGTTCCCCAACCACCACCCAGACCCGGCCGAGCCGCACAACCTGCAAGACCTGATCAAAGCCGTGCAAGCCAACGATTGCGAACTTGGACTGGCCTTTGACGGTGACGGCGACCGGCTTGGCGTGGTCACCCGCAGTGGTGAAATCATTTGGCCCGACAGGCAAATGATTCTGTTTGCGCGTGACATCCTCTCGCGCCTGCCCAATAGCGAGATCCTGTTTGACGTTAAATGCAGTCGACAGCTGCCGCTGGCCATTTCCGCAGCCGGCGGGCATCCACTGATGTGCCGCACAGGCCATTCCCTGGTCAAAGCCAAACTCGCCGAGACGGGCGCCCCGCTGGCCGGTGAAATGAGCGGTCATATCTTCTTTAAAGAGCGGTGGTATGGCTTTGATGATGGCCTCTACACCGGCGCGCGCCTGCTTGAAATTCTGTCTCGCACCGATGATCCCAGCGCGGCCCTTGAAGCACTGCCTACGGCCTTTAGCACCCCGGAGCTTAAGCTCGAGATGAGCGAGGGCGAGCCTTTCGCGCTCATTGATGCGCTAAAGCACAGCGCCAAGTTCGACGGTGCACAGGCAGTGTCGACCATCGATGGCGTTCGTGTGGATTATGAAGACGGGTTTGGCCTGGCTAGGCCTTCAAACACCACGCCCGTGGTGGTGCTGCGTTTCGAAGGCGAAACCCCGGCGGCGCTCGACCGTATCAAGGCGCAGTTTCGCGATCAACTCAAGGCGCTAGCGCCGCATGCGCGCTTGCCGTTTTAAGCCTGCCTTGCCATGACCGATGACAAACACACGTGGCAGCATTTTGCGCATAGCGTTAAACACGCAAGTGCTGACCCCAACAGCCTGCGACTGATCAAAGCCGGCGAGCTGACCGTTGACTTAAGCGCCCAACGCGACAGTACACAGCTGCGCGACTCACAAGAAGCCTTGCTGCAAAGCGTTGGGTTAAACCAAGCGCGTCAGGCCTTGTTCGATGGCGGCATTGTGAACCGCTCAGAGAATCGCCCGGCCTTGCACACGGCGCTTCGCAGCCAAACCCCACCAGACAGTGTCAAACCGCTCATTGAGGCACAACTGACCAAGATGCGTGCGTTTGTTGACCAGGTCAACACCCAGAACCGCTTTCAGAACGTGGTGCATCTGGGCATTGGCGGCAGTGACTGGGGCCCGCGCATGGTGTGGCACAGTCTGTGCGGGGTCAACAATCGACGCACCCTGCGGTTTGCAGCCAACATTGACGCGCATGCCATCACAGCCGCTCTGGATGGACTGGATCCACGCGATACCTTGATCATCGTGGCCTCCAAGTCGTTTACGACCACCGAGACCATGACCAATGCCAAGCAAGCCATCCAATGGCTTGTCGATGGCGGCGTACAAGAGCCACTGGAGCAAGTCGTGGCACTGACGGCCAACCCACAAGCGGCGCAGGCGTTTGGCGTCTCTAGCGAGCGCACGTTTGAGTTCTGGGACTGGGTGGGCGGGCGCTACTCGATCTGGTCAACGATTGGCCTGCCCATTGCTCTTTGTCTGGGCTGGCGTGCTTTCACGGCATTGCTCGATGGCGCGCGCGTCATGGACGAGCACTTCTTGCAAGCCCCCGTCGCACAAAACGCACCCATCCAACTGGCGCTAAATCTGGTCGCCAACACCAGTGTGCTGGGCTACACCTCTGAAGTGGTCTGTCCATATGATGCGCGCCTGACTGACTTTGTGCCGTGGTTACAGCAACTGCAAATGGAGTCACTGGGCAAAGCCGTCGACCAGGACGGCAAGCCCATTACGGCTGCCATCAGCCCAGCGGTCTGGGGCATGCCGGGCACCGACAGCCAGCACACCTTTTTCCAGTGGCTGCATCAAAGCCCGCAAGGCGCCCCCGTGGACTTCATTGTCTGCCTCGAGCCTGAACACCAGTTAATTGAGCATCACCACCAATTACTCGCCAACTGTCTGGCGCAACGCGCCGCACTGTGGCGTGGCAAGTCAGCACAAGCCTCGTTTGAAGAGATCCGGCAAAACCAGGACGAGAATCAAGCGCAATGGCTGTCACAGCACTGCGTTCATCCCGGCCAACGCCCATCGACCCTTCTTGTCTTGCCCCGGCTAGACGCTCACTGCCTAGGCGCACTACTGGCGCTATACGAGCACAAGGTGTTTGTTGCAGGCCTGTTGTGGGGCATCAATCCCTTTGATCAATGGGGCGTGGAGTTTGGCAAGCGCTTGGCTCGCCAGTTAATGCAAAACGACCCTGAGCAGACCAAAGGGTTCGATGTCTCGACGCAGCACTGGCTAAAAGCCATTTACGCCGGGCGCTAGCGCCACGGCCTAGGGCAACTATTAGGAAACTCTCAATAGTTCAGCAAGAGGAGCTCGAAACAGAACCCGAACCGAACAAATCTGCATGGATCAAGGCCTTGCGTGAATTAGGGGTGTTTTTATCGTCCCACACGCATCGTTGACTTCGGTGTCAGCTCCGGCGCAACAGGTGAAATCTGGAAAAGCCGGGCAAAGAACCCGGGCGCGCAGCCGGTGTGCCTCGCTCGCGAAAAGGTGCGATACGCTTGCACTTAATGGCGCTGAAG
>CBFHXV010000039.1:0-15397 GCA_965659885.1 Burkholderiaceae bacterium
CGCGTCACGCCTGCCGGTGGTACCGCGTGTGGCGCAGCCTTGTATCACAGCGTCAAATGCCTGATTGAGCGTGACAACCACGCGGAAATCACCCTCGTTTTGGGCCCGTTCGATCTGCCGCAGTTGTTTGGCCAGGGATTTGCTCACATGTAGCTCATGGGTCTGCAGCACCATGCGCGGATCCGGGCTCCACCACAAGACCGGGTCGCCGTCGCTAAACCAGGGGAAGATGCCCTTGCGGTAGGCTTCGATTAAGCGCGGCAAGCTTAAATCCAGGCCCGCTGCCACCAGACCAGGTGGTTCCGTTAGGCCGTGTTCGGCATCGGGCAGCGGCGTGTTGGGCTCAACCCAGATCAGTGGGCCAGGCATGGCAGATCAGTAGGCCGGCGGCAAGCTGTAGTAGCGTGTCTCGAACTGGCCACGCGAAAGGTCGTGGATGTAGTGCTTAAGCGTGGTGGAGACCGAGCGAAACGCAAGGTTATCCCACGGAATGTCCTCAAGCGCAAAATACTTGGCGTCTAAGCTCTCGGGGCCAGGGTTGACCTCGCCGTTGCTGGCATGCGCCAGGAAATAGACATGTATTTGATCGACGGTCGAAACATCGATCACGGTAAACAGAGAACCAAGCTCAACGGCCACACCGGCTTCTTCCCAGGTTTCACGCAGCGCGCCTTGACCAGTGGTCTCCGACAGCTCCATAAAGCCAGCTGGCAGTGTCCAGGTATTGGCGCGCGGCTCAATGGCACGCAGGCATAGCAACACCTTGTTGTCCCAGACAGGCAGGGTACCAACCACCATACGGGGGTTTTGGTAGTGCACCGCGCCGCAACGCTCGCACAGGTCTCTTTCGCGGTTATCACCCGGTGGCACACGACGCGTGATCGGCGTGGCACATTGGCTGCAGAAGTTGCTGCGTCGCGGTGCAGGGAAGAAGAAGTCGGGGGCGTCGGGGTGTTTGTCCATCCCGGTATTCTAGCCTTAGCTGGCTTGCGGGTTAGCGATAAACATCAGTTGCGCATCGATGGGCGAGTCAGGCGCAAGCCGAGAAATGTCAAGTGGCATGGCAACCCCTTGCCAGTGGTGCGTAAACCGCGTGATCTGGCAGTGTTGCTGCTCGTGTGTTTGCCACCAGAGTTCAAAGGTTTGGCCGCAGCTAGTCGTGGCTCCAGGCAGCACGCGCGGCAAGTCTCGGTCTGACACCATGCCAACGCCATGCTCGGTTTGTAGCCACAAGCGCCCCTGATCATCGACCCAGCCCTCGGTCACGCTTGTGACAGCCTGTCCCGTGTGCGTGCTCAGGACCCCTTGGGCATCATCGGCAAATAGAATCCAGGGGGCAGCATCGAGCCGGATATAGACGCGCTGAGGCCCGTTCTGAAAAAACCAGCGTCCGTTTGCGTCGCAGCCATAGTTTCGATTGATAAAGGCCAGTATCTGGGGGTTGGTGATGGGTTCGCCAGCGCCACCGGCGTACGCCATGCCGTCGGGGTGCAAACGCCATTGGCCCCGGGCGGTTAGCGACAACCAGCCGTAAACAGCGGGCACATCAGGCCAGCGTCTAATCGATTCAATGACAGCCTCATCCATGATCAGGGTCTGCCGATATCGGTTTGTCGCGTGAAAGAAACCACCATAAGCTCACCACTTGCAACACCAAAAGCACCACAAACGACAGCCACAAGGCCTGCTGTGCGTCGTTGCCAAACCAGGCAAAGAGGTCAGCTAACAAGCCCACGCCCCATTGAACCGCAAAAGCACCAGAAAACATCACCAGGTTAAAGGTGGTGAGCACTCTTCCGGCAATCGCCTTGGGAAAAAGCAAGGCTGTTTGAGTCTGTATCAGGATAACTGCTGGTATGCCCGGTGCCAAGGCGATCCAGGCCAGCCAGGCCGAGGGCGTGCGCCAAGCCAGAATTAACACCATGCAGCCGATAAACCAGAAAAAGCCAGCCGCCGTCTGACGCGCCAGTGGCACGCCTGCTTTTTCCAGTTGTGGGCTCACCAGACTCATGACCAGATACGCCACGAGCAAGGCCGCGTTGAAATACAGCAGCGCCTGGCCCGTTTCATTGGTGCTCATGCCCAATACGGTGGTCATCCAGGGGCCGACCCACAGCGATTGCAGCGCCACAAACCCCCCGGAAAAAAAGATCGTGGTCGGGATGATGCGCAACATGGTTGGGTGGGCAAGTAGCGGAAGTAGCTTTAGCGGTGGCGCTTGACCTTGACCTTGACCTTGACCTTGACCTCGAGCTGATGCGGTGGCTGCGAGGTCATGGTCTGGTATCAGGGTAAAAATCGCCAGCGCAGACAGCGCCAGCAACCCTGCCGTCAACACAAAAATTTCGCGCCAGCCTAGCCACTCGGCCAGCATCAGCGCTGGTTGCGTTGACACCAAAGCGCCTGTGGTGCCGCCAATCAACATCCACATGGCCAGCTGCGCTTGCTTGTGTGGCGCGAACACTCGCCGATAGTAGGAGTAGGGCGCCATCAAGCATGCGGCCACGCCCAGGCCAATCAGGATGCGGCCAATGGACAGGCCCCACAGCGTGTGGCTTGCGGCCATGATGACTGAGCCCAGCGCAGCGGTGCATAGCAAGGCAGCTTCGGTGCGACGGGCACCAAAGCGATCAAGCCAAGTGCCAATGAACCATTGCAACGAGGCAAACGACAGAAAGTAGGCGGCTGACAGCCACCCCAAGGCGCCAGGCCCAAGCCCCAGGTCAGCATCAAGCAAAGGGGCAATAGTGGCGTTGACTGATCGCAAGGCATACGAGAGAAAATAGCCCGAGACAAAGCTCAGGAAAATTCGCAGCGTGATGGTTTGTAGAACAGGCGTTGCAGCAGATGGATTCATCGCAACACTCTAACGCCAAAAACAAGTGCAAGTGCCGCGGCGCCGTCAGAGCTAAGGCGATAGGCTAATGCGGGTGGCGGTTTCGCGTATGACGGTTTCGCGTATAACGGCTTGCCGTCGCCGTGCATGCGCTGGTGATTAGGGATAGAAATGGTCTCACCTCATCGCCTAGATGGGCGCGCGACTGGGATCTTTCGGTGGAGGCGCAACCCGGAATCGAACCGAGGTACACGGATTTGCAATCCGCTGCATAACCACTCTGCCATTGCGCCGCAAACTAGAAGGGGAAGCGTATGCTTCCCCTTTGAATTTTGGAGCGGGAAACGAGTCTCGAACTCGCGACCTCAACCTTGGCAAGGTTGCGCTCTACCAACTGAGCTATTCCCGCAAGACTTATTCACGTTGTATTTGATCGATTTCTAACTTCAGTTGCGTGATTCCAGATCACAAAATCAGTCGCTGTGTCAGATCAAGTACTATGCGAAGAGCAAAATATTAGCACAAAAACGAAAGTTTGATGTCAAGCCAAAACACAACAGCAACCACCAAGGCTTTGCCAGTTCCCAACACACTGGCGCTACCATGCACGGCCGCGCAAGCCATCGAATATCACGATGAGTATCAACTGCCTGAGTTGCAGGCCTTATTCTTGGCGTGCGGCCGGCTGCGCGCGCTGGGTGGCGCTAGCAACGTCGTGCTGCCCCCGGTTTTACAGGCACCTGTGGTGCTCATGCGTAACAAGGGCATCGAGTGCGTGGGGCAAACTGAGCAGCATTGGCTCATTGAGGTGGCCGCCGGTGAAAACTGGCATGACTGGGTGGCTGAGTCGCTTGCCCGCGGTTGGCCCGGACTGGAAAACCTGGCGCTGATACCCGGTACCGTGGGGGCGGCCCCCATACAAAACATTGGCGCCTATGGCGTTGAACTTAAAGATCGACTCGATGCGGTACAGATATGGGACTATGAGCGTGCTTGCACGCGTTGGCTTACGTGCGATGAGTGCCAGTTCGGCTATCGCGACAGCGTCTTTAAGCAGCCGTGCGCGCAACACTGGTTGGTGCTGCGGGTGCGGTTTGCGCTGCCGCGTCAGTGGCAAGCCGTGCTGGACTACCCGGACTTGCATGTGTTGCGCGATACGACGCCTGCCCCAGACCCTCAAGCGGTGTTTGACCATGTTGTAGCGACGCGTCAGGCCAAGTTGCCCGATCCACGCGACAAGCCCAATGTGGGCAGTTTTTTTAAAAACCCTGTGGTTAGTGAAGGCCAAGCGCAGTCTTTGATGGACCAGCACCCTGGGCTTGTCTCATACCCCCAGGCCGATGGGCGTGTGAAGCTGGCCGCTGGCTGGCTTGTCGATCAATGTGGTTATAAAGGCCGTGCCATGGGCGCAGTGGCCATGCACGATCGACAGGCGCTGGTCATGGTCAACCGCGGTGGGGCCACTGTGCAAGACGTGATGGCCTTGGCTGGCGCGGTCACGCGTGACGTTCACGCGCGATTTGGCGTGTCGCTGGAAATGGAGCCGTCATGCTGGTGAGCACCGTTTCGTGGGTGTTGCCTGGCCAAGCCTCAATCCAGTCCGAGCACGGCCTGCATGTCAAATAAGCCCTTGTCCTGCGTGCCCAAAAAGCGGGCCGCCCGGATGCTGCCTTGTGCGTAGGTGGCGCGACTGCTTGAGCGATGGGTAATTTCAATTCGCTCACCCGTGCCGCAAAAGAAAGCGGTGTGGTCTCCCACGATGTCGCCGCCGCGTACCACAGAAAACCCTATTTTGCCGTCTTCGCGCTCACCGGTGTGGCCATGACGTGCCCAAGTGGCGATGTCTTGCAAGGGTTCATTCCAGGCTTGGGCGATGACTTCACCCATTTTTAACGCCGTGCCTGAGGGTGCATCGACCTTGTGACGGTGGTGGGCTTCAAATATTTCCACGTCATAGCCGCTGTTCAGAATCTTGGCGGCAACCTCCAGCAGTTTAAGGGTGGCGTTGACGCCAACGCTCATGTTCGGCGCAAACACGATGCCCACGGACTTGGCTGCTGCGCTGATCGCGGCCTTGCCCTGATCATCAAAGCCGGTCGTGCCAATGACCATCTTCACGCCATGTTTGACGCAGGCCTCGAGGTGAACCAGCGTGCCTTCAGGGCGAGTGAAGTCAATCAGGCAGTCGGCTTGGCCCAACGCATCAAGGTCATCGGTGATTTTGATACCGGTCTCGATCCCAAGGCTGGCACCAGCGTCTTGTCCGAGGGCGCCGCTGCTTGCGTGATCGAGTGCGACAGCCAGCTCCATGTCGGGTTGGCTTAGCGCTGTTTCAATCAGCATGCGCCCCATTTTGCCGGAAGCACCAGCGATGGCTACTTTCATGATTGTGTCTCCTGGTCCTGTCATTACATGAGCTCAACGGGCTGGGCGTCAGGCTCGTCCGGCGGCGCACCGGGGTCAGTGGAGGCTGGCGCATCGGTGATGGTTGAGAAGTCAATGCCGGGCGTGACTTCTATCCCGCTGGCAGGTCGGCCTGAACGCTCGGCGTCTAGCTCGAGTTGTTCGCGTTGTTCTTGGCTCACGTCCACGAGCTCATCGGCGATTTGGAAGGGTTGCACTTGCGGCTGTTCATCGCCTTCCCACTTCACCAGCAGGCCATTGCGGAAAAACACCGTGAAATTGCGCTCATCAACCTCGCCGTTAGGGGATCGATAAAAATAAGGATACTCCCAGCGATCCTGGTGCATCACGCTCGTCAGCGTAGGTGACCCGAGTGCGAACCGAACCTGTTCGCGCGTCATGCCTTCAGACAGCAGACTGACTTGCTCGGTGGTAACCCAGTTGCCTTGTTGCACACCGACTCTATACGGAAAGCCCCAGCGGTTCGAGGAGCAGCCCGCCAGGGTCAGTGCGACCACAACAACAGTGCCGGTCAGCATGGCCCGGGATGAAAATCGGGGAATGCGCACGTTAAACCTCTTTGCAAGAATCTGAAGTAAAACGCTATCATAGGACAAAGGTCGATAGACCGCACTGAAATGGAATGCCTGTGGAATTCGAAACTGATCAGCATGACCTGAAATCGGCAGGATTAAAGGCGACATTTCCGCGCCTGAAAATCCTGGATATTTTTCGCCGGTCCTCTCAGCGCCATCTCAGCGCCGAGGACGTTTATCGTTTCTTGCTCGAAGAGAAGGTAGAGATTGGGCTTGCCACCGTTTACCGCGTACTTACCCAGTTTGAACAGGCCGGGATTCTAATGCGCAGCCAGTTCGATGGTGGCAAGGCGATCTTCGAATTAAACGATGGTGAACACCACGATCATCTGGTGTGCACGTATTGCGGTAAGGTTGAAGAGTTCTGGGACGAGGAAATCGAGGATCGACAACACCGCATCGCAGAAAAACATGGCTTTACGCTAGAGACGCACGCCATGGTGCTCTACGGGATGTGCCGTGACTGCCAGAAAGACCAAGGCAAGCCAACTTAACCGAAAGTCAAAATTCTTTTTGTGCGCTTAGCTGGCGCCGGCCGACGACAAAAGCTCGCGCGCGTGTGACAGGGTGGTCTCAGTGATGTCCACACCGCCAAGCAACTGTGCGATGGCCTTAATGCGCTCAGCATCGTCGAGTTGATGCAACGTGGAGCCGATTTCGCCGGCGGCCTGTTTTTGTTTGGTGACCAGATAGTGATGCTCGGCACAAGCGGCCACCTGAGGCAGGTGGGTCACACATAAGACCTGGTGGTTGTGGCCGAGTTCGCGTAGCAAACGTCCGACCATCTCTGCCACGGCGCCGCTGACCCCGGTGTCGACCTCATCAAACACGAGGGTGGGTATGGCCGTGGCCTGACTAGCCACCACCGATAAAGCCAGCGAGATTCGCGACAGTTCACCGCCTGAGGCGGTTTTATTAAGCGGGCTGGGTGCCACGCCTTCGTGGCCCGAAGCCAAAAAGGCAATGCGATCCGAGCCGTGATCGCTACGGGCTGCCGGTTGTATTTCAACAACAAACTGCCCACCGGGCATGCCTAGCGACTGCATCTTGTCGGTCACTGCCTTGGCCAGTGGCTTGACGCCCTTCTGGCGTGCCTTGCTAAGTTTGGCCGCTGCTTCGTCGTAGCGCCTCTGTGCTTGGCTTAGGCGTTCTTGCAAGCTATCCAAGTCTTGGTCTTCTTGCAGTTCAAGCAAGGTTTCTTGCGTTTGCTGGAGCAATAAGGGCAGATCCTCGGGCTCACAGCGAAACTTGCGCGCAGCCCCAAACAGCGCCTGCATGCGTGCATCGAGCTCAGCCAAGCGTGCCGGGTCGAGTTCGAGATCATCGACGTAGTGGCTCAGGTCCGAGCGAGCCTCTGAGAGCGCGATTTGCGCAGACTCTAGTGACTGACGAATGTTCTCAAGCTGGGGGTCGTGTTTAACGGCTTGAGTGACGCGATCAAGCGCGCGCGCCAGTGTGTGTTCAAGGCCAGATTCATCGTCCTCAATGGCCGAGAGCGCGCTGGCGGCCGCATCGATCAAGGCCTGGCCGTTGGACAGCCGGCTATGTTCGTCGCTGATCGAGGCCCATTGCCCCGGCTCAGGGGCCAGTGTCTCCAATTCGCGGCATTGCCAGCTCAGCGTTTCGATTTGTTGTTCGCGCTCTTTGGCGCCTTCAGTGGCCTGCTCGTAGCGTGTGTTGGCCAACTGCCAGGCATTAAAGGCTTCTCGCACCTCGTTGCGTTGGGCCTGCAGGCTCAAGTGCGCGTCGAGCAAGTCACGTTGGGCTTCGCCACGCATCAGGCTTTGGTGAGCGTGCTGGCCATGAATGTCTACAAGTTGTTGGCCGATCTCGCGCAGCTGGGCCACTGTCACTGGCGTGCCATTGATGTAGGCGCGACTTTTGCCTTGCTTGTCGACCACGCGCCGCAAAATGACCTCATCGTCCTGCTCGGTCTCAAGCGCGGTGTCCAAATCGTTGTTCTTGAGCCAGGCCAGCACGGCCGGTGAGGGCTCGACAATGGCGTGAATGTCAGCACGCGATGCCCCAGAGCGAACCACATCGGCCGTGGCGCGAGCGCCAAGCACCAGCGACAGGGCATCAATCAGAATCGATTTGCCCGCACCGGTCTCGCCTGTGAGCACGTGAAAGCCATTGGCCAGGCGCAAGCTTGCCGATTGCACAATCACGAAATCGCGGATGCTCAGTTCACGCAACATGGGCGACTTATTCCGAGTGTTCGCCGGAGGCCGGTAGCCGGTTCCAGTCAAGCTTTTTACGAAGCGTCGAGAAAAAACTGTAACCGCTGGGATGAATAAAGCGTATGGTCTTTGGCGCGCGACGAACCTGGATTTGATCGCCAGGCTGCACGTCGGACCAAGTCTGCATGTCAAAGTGCACGCTCACACCATGTTCGGCGCGTCCCGTGCCAATCACCGTGAGATTTAAGGTGCCACCATCGGGCAGCACAATGGGCCGGTTCGAGAGCGTTTGCGGGGCAATGGGCACCATGACCATGGCTTGCAGGCTGGGATGCAAAATCGGACCCGAAGCCGACAATGCGTAAGCCGTCGAGCCAGTGGGCGTGGCGATGATTAAGCCATCGGCACGTAGCGTGTACATGTAGGTGCCGTCAATATCGACACGCAGCTCGATCATGCTGCCGCGCCCGGCACGGTTAACCACCACATCATTAAGCGCGGTGTCGCTATAGAGCGATTGGCCATCGCGTATGACCTCGCCAGCCAGC
The DNA here is from genome assembly GCA_965659885.1 of Burkholderiaceae bacterium. GTDB lineage: Bacteria > Pseudomonadota > Gammaproteobacteria > Burkholderiales > Burkholderiaceae_B > Algicoccus. The sequence continues at coordinate 8,564 of CBFHXV010000039.1, forward strand.
AATAGTCGCTCTTCACTGTCAAAGCGGCCTTGCAACAGGTCGGCCATGGCGGCGTGGGCATCGGGCAGCGCAATGTCGGTGATGAAACCGAGCCGCCCGTGGTTAATGCCGGCCATGGGCACGGCCCAAGGCGCCAAGTGGCGCGCAGCACCTAGCATGGTGCCGTCGCCGCCAACCACAATTGCCAAGTCTGCTGTTTGGCCAATTTCACGGTAATCGGCCGCTTTGAGTTCCGTTATCCCCGTGTGAAGCGCCGTATCAGCTTCGATCAGCACTTGACGCCCGGCCGCTTCTAGCAACTTGGCCAACGCACGCAAATGACCGGCCAACTGCGAGTCCTGATAGCGCCCGATGAGTGCGATGGTGGCAAAATGCATGGTGTTGACAACTTGTGGGTTAATCTCAGGATTATAAGTTTGATTCAATCGTAATGAACAACAACATGGATGACCGAGCCCAGTCTTTGCTCAAGGCTCTGATCGAACGCTACATTGCCGATGGTCAGCCTGTGGGGTCGCGCACCTTGTCCAAGGTGTTTGATCTGTCACCGGCCACCATCCGCAATGTCATGGCGGATCTCGAAGAAGCCGGCCTGATTCACAGCCCGCACACCTCGGCAGGCCGCGTGCCCACGCCCAAAGGCTATCGGCTGTTTGTTGACAGCATGCTGGCGACGCAGCCGTTTGAGTTGTTACCCGCTGAACAAATCCAGAGCATGTTGCCCGCAGCCGACCCGTCGCGGGCGGTATCGGCAGCGGCCTCACTGTTATCAAACATGACCCAGTTTGCCGGTGTTGTCTTGGCACCCAAACGCAGTCAGGTATTTGAACACGTGGAGTTCATCGGGCTGTCGGACCAGCGTGTGTTGTTGATCATCGTCACCCCCGATGGTGACGTGCAAAACCGCATCTTGTTTATGCCGCGCGAGTACACCAGTGCCGAACTCACCGAGGCTGGCAATTTCTTTAACCAGCATTTCTCAGGCAAGCCTTTTTCAGAGGTGCGTCAATCGTTGGCACAGGAGCTCGAGCGTTTGCGCGCAGACATGTCCAGCTTGATGCAGGCGGCCGTAGACGCCGGTGCGCAGACCACCGATGACGCCGAAAGTGTGGTGATCTCCGGTGAGACCCGGCTGCTTGATATCAATGAACTGGCCTCTGACATGGAGCGCTTGCGGCGCACGTTTGCGCTGTTTGAGAAAAAAACCGACCTCTTGCAGTTGCTTGATGCGTCTAGCCGCGCCCAAGGTGTGCAGATCTACATCGGTGGTGAGTCTGCCTTGGTGCCCATGGAGGATTTGTCGGTGGTCACCGCCCCGTACGGCGTGAACGGACGGGTGGTAGGTACACTCGGGGTCATCGGGCCCACCCGCATGGCCTATGAGCGTGTGATCCCGATTGTCGACATCACGTCCCGATTGTTGTCCAATGCGCTAAGTCACAATGTGGGTGATCGCCACTAAGCTGAACTAAACCAAGTTGAATCTGATGTGAGGGAAATCTTGTCTGCTGCTGAAACACCCGAGCCACGCGCACGTTATTGGCCTGAACCGCCCCCCACTCGACTGAAAGTCTGGCCTGCCCCATTTAAAACCGGCAAGGTTGGGGTGCTGCTGGTCAATCTGGGCACGCCCGAAGAGCCCACGGCGCCGGCCATTCGCCGTTACCTGCGTGAATTTCTGTCAGACCAGCGCGTCATTGAAATCCCCAAGTTGCTGTGGTGGCCCATATTGAATGGCCCGATTCTGCTGGCGCGCCCCAAAAAACTGGTGCACCGCTACGAGGGCATCTGGATGGAGGGCGGATCACCGCTGCTGGTCTACACCGAGCGCCAGGCCGCTGGCGTGAGCCAGCGTCTAAAGGCACGCGGACATGAGGTGGATGTGGCTGTGGGCATGCGCTACGGCAAACCCAGCATTCGGCACGCCATGATGCAGTTGCGCGACGCTGGCTGTGAGCACATTCTGACCGTGCCCCTTTACCCCCAGTACTCCTCGAGCACCACGGGCACCGTCGTTGATGAGGTCACCCGCGTGGCTTCTCACCTGCGCAACCAGCCCGCCATGCGGTTTGTCAAGCGATTCCATGTTGACCCGCTTTACATCAACCCGTTGGCCGACAAAATCGGTGCGCATTGGGCCGAGCACGGCAAGCCGCAAAAGCTGGTGATGAGTTTCCATGGGTTGCCGCAGCGTTGCACCAAACTCGGTGACCCGTACTGTCGGGACAGCTATGAGACCGCTGCCGCACTGGCCGCGCGCCTGAACTTGTCTGATGACGATTATCAGGTTACCTTCCAAAGCCGGTTTGGTCCGGCCGCCTGGTTGCAGCCCTACACAGAGCCGACCATGGAAGAAATGGCCAAGTCAGGCATCACCAATGTTGATGTGGTCTGCCCTGGGTTTGTGGCTGATTGCCTGGAGACCCTCGAGGAAATCAGTATCGAGGTGCGTGAAACCTTCATGAATGCCGGTGGCGAGCGGTTTAATTACATCGCGTGTCTCAATGATGATGAACCTTGGCTAGACACGCTAACCGACCTCGTTGAACGCGAGCTCTCGGGCTGGCCCACGCGACCCACGGACGTGTAATCCATAAGCTCTTCTTTTTTGAGGGCAGACCGATCGGGTTTGGCCCATCAAGCTGTTGTGGGTTGCGGCTTGTTTTTCGTGTGGTTTTTTGGCGTGGTTTTTTGTTTTTGCTCCTAGCGACAAAAAGTTTGAGCCCAGCCCCTTGAATTTGAGTGGCTTGACCCCATGTACTGGGCAATTGGTTCAAATGACACGTTTTGGAGTTCAAGCAATGACCGCAAACACAGGCGCGCCCCATCCTGAGGATCAATCGGCACACGAGCAGACAAATGCCGCGGCCGATCCGGTCGGTGATACGCCAGGATCGGCATCACCGGGTACAGGCGATGCCGGGCAACAGCAAACGGGCGAAACGGTTGAAACCGGTCCGGCTGCTACCGATCCGGTGCAGACGCTGCAAGAGGCTTTGGCAGCGGCACAAGCTCAGGCGCAGGACCATTACGACAACCTGTTGCGCGCCCAAGCTGAAATGGAAAATGTCCGCCGACGTTCGCAAGAGGAGGTGGCCAAGGCCCGCAAGTTTGGCATTGAGTCTTTTGCCGAAGGGCTGGTGCCTGTTAAAGATAGTTTAGAAGCCGCGCTCGGACAGGCTGACCAAAGCGCTGAAGATATGCGCGCTGGCATCGAAACCACGCTCAAACAGCTCTCAGGCGCCTTCGAGCGACACCATTTGAGTGAGATTGCGCCAGCGGTGGGCGACAAGTTTGATCCTCACCACCATCAGGCCATCGCCACAGTTGACGCCGATCAGCCAGCCAACACGGTGGTGACGGTGCTGCAAAAAGGCTACCTGATTGCAGACCGGGTGCTGCGCCCGGCGCTTGTGACCGTGGCGAGCTGATTTTTTTGCGCTACCCCTTGAAAAGCGGCTCGCACGCCCCATATGCAGACCATCGATTAGAACTCGTCAGATGCGCCCAACCGCACACTGACGCCCTAGACAGACCTAACACTCGAACGAAGTACAAAGACGAAAGGTAATTCATCATGAGCAAAATTATTGGTATTGACCTTGGCACCACCAACAGCTGCGTGGCTGTGTTTGAAGGTGGCCAGCCAAAGATCATTGAAAACGCAGAGGGCGCGCGCACGACACCCTCACTGGTCGCGTACATGGAAGATGGCGAAACACTGGTGGGTGCACCAGCCAAGCGTCAGGCGGTAACCAACCCCACCAACACGCTGTACGCCGTTAAGCGCCTGATTGGCCGCAAATTCTCTGAGGATGCTGTCAAGAAAGACGTTGACTTAATGCCTTACAAGATCGTGAAAGCCGATAACGGCGACGCTTGGGTTGAAGCTCAAGGCAAGCCGCTTGCGCCCGCTCAGGTCTCGGCTGACATCTTGAGAAAAATGAAAAAAACCGCTGAGGATTACCTTGGCGAGACGGTGACCGAAGCGGTCATTACCGTGCCGGCTTACTTTAACGACAGCCAGCGTCAGGCCACCAAAGACGCAGGCCGCATTGCCGGCCTTGAGGTCAAGCGCATCATCAACGAGCCCACGGCCGCAGCCTTGGCCTTCGGCATGGACAAGTCTGAGCGCGGTGACCGCAAGATTGCCGTCTATGACTTGGGTGGCGGCACGTTCGATATCTCGATTATCGAAATCGCTGACGTCGACGGAGAAAAGCAGTTCGAAGTGCTCTCGACCAACGGTGACACCTTCCTCGGCGGCGAGGACTTCGATCAGCGCATCATCGACTACGTCATTGAAGAGTTCAAGAAAGAGCAGGGCGTGGACCTGTCCAAAGACGTGCTCGCGCTTCAGCGCCTGAAAGAGGCTGCAGAAAAAGCCAAGATCGAGCTCTCGTCAAGCCAGCAAACGGAGCTGAACCTGCCGTACATCACCGCTGATGCTTCTGGCCCCAAGCACCTGAACCTCAAAATCACGCGCGCCAAGCTTGAGTCGCTCGTCGAAGACCTGATTGATCGCACCATCGATCCTTGCCGCACGGCGATCAAGGACGCTGGCGTCAAAGTGGGCGAAATCGATGACGTGATCCTGGTGGGTGGCATGACTCGTATGCCCAAGGTGCAGGAGAAAGTTAAAGAGTTCTTTGGCCGTGATCCCCGTAAAGACGTCAACCCCGATGAGGCGGTGGCCGCCGGTGCGGCGATTCAGGGTTCGGTGCTCTCGGGTGACCGCAAGGATGTGTTGTTGCTTGACGTCACGCCCCTGTCGCTTGGCATTGAGACCCTTGGCGGTGTGATGACCAAGATGATCGAGAAGAACACGACCATTCCGACTCGTTTCTCGCAGACATTCTCCACGGCTGATGACAACCAGCCTGCTGTGACCATCAAGGTCTTCCAGGGTGAACGTGAAATCGCCACGGGCAACAAAATGCTCGGTGAGTTCAACCTTGAGGGTATCCCCCCAGCACCGCGTGGCGTGCCGCAAATCGAGGTGACCTTTGACATTGACGCCAACGGCATCGTGCACGTGTCGGCCAAAGACAAGGGCACGGGCAAAGAGAACAAGATCACCATTAAGGCCAACTCCGGTCTGACTGAGGATGAGATCGAGCGCATGGTCAAGGACGCCGAGGCCAACGCGGCCGAAGATCATCGGCTGGCCGAACTGGCGCAAACGCGCAACGCCGCTGACGCGCTGGTGCATGCCACACGCAAGTCACTGGCTGAGCATGGTGATAAGGTTGAGGCCAGCGAGAAAGAGGCCATCGAGCAGGCAACCACGGATCTGGAAGAAGCGCTCAAGAACAATGCCGACAAAGAAGAGCTTGACGGCAAAGTCGAGGCGTTGTCCAAGGCGTCACAAAAGCTTGGCGAGAAGATGTACGCCGATATGCAGGCACAGGCTGAGCAAGCACAAGCCGACGGTGGCAGCGAGCAGGCCAAAGCCGGTGACGAAGACGTGGTCGATGCGGACTTCAAAGAAGTCAAGCGTGACTGATCCACTGTTTGCACGAACCTTAAGGCGGGGCCTGCGTCCCTAGCCCTAGCGCCCGACAGCCCGAATCTGGACTGCCGGGCGCAGTCACGAGAAAACCTTCGAAGCACAACCCTTGAAGCACAACCCTTGAAGCACAACCATGGCAAAACGCGATTTTTACGAAGTGCTTGGCATTGCCAAGAACGCCTCTGACGACGAGATTAAAAAAGCCTATCGCAAGCAGGCGATGAAGTGGCACCCGGATCGCAATCCTGGCAGCAAGGAGGCCGAAGACAACTTCAAAGCCGCCAAAGAGGCCTATGAGGTGCTCACTGACCCACAAAAGCGCGCCGCATATGACCGTTTTGGTCATGATGCCGTCGATCCCAATGCCGCTGGTATGGGCGGTGGTGCGGGTGGTGCGGCATTTGCCGATGCCTTTGGCGATATCTTTGGCGAGATCTTCGGCGGTGGCCGTCGTGGCGGCGGTGGCGGGCCCCAGGTTTACCGCGGCGCGGACCTGAAGTACGCCATGGACGTGACGCTGGAGCAGGCCGCCAACGGTCTGGAAACTGAAATTCGCGTCCCGAGTTGGGAGAATTGCGAGACCTGCAGTGGTTCAGGTGCCAAGCCTGGCAGCTCACCGAGTACGTGCCGCACCTGTGGGGGCGCGGGTGCCGTGCGCATGCAACAGGGGTTTTTTAGTGTGCAGCAAACCTGCCCAACCTGCCATGGATCAGGCAAGGAGATCACCGATCCTTGCAAGGCTTGTGATGGTGTAGGACGGGTTCGCAAGAATAAGACGCTACAGGTCAAGATCCCGGCTGGCATTGACGATGGCATGCGGATTCGCTCAGCTGGCAACGGTGAGCCCGGTGTCAATGGTGGCCCGCCAGGGGACTTGTTTGTTGAAATCCACATCAAGCCACACGACATTTTTCAGCGCGACGGCGACGATTTGCATTGCGAGTTGACCATCCCGTTCACCACGGCTGCGCTTGGTGGTGACATACAGGTGCCGACATTAAGCGGCAAGGCGGAAATCACGATTCCCGATGGCACACAGTCTGGCAAGACCTTCCGTTTGCGTGGCAAGGGCATCAAGGGTGTCAGAGCCGGCTACCCGGGTGACCTTTACTGCCATGTTCAGGTTGAGACCCCGGTCAAGCTCACCGACGAGCAAAAAGATTTACTGCGTCAGTTCGAGAAGTCGCTAGGCGAGGGCGGACATCGGCACACGCCGCATAGCAAGTCATGGACCGACCGGGTCAAAGACTTCTTTTCTTGACACCCTGTTCGCGTTGTGCGGCTAGGTTCACGCGTGGTGGTGAACGCATTGCCCGCGCATT
>CBFHXV010000040.1:0-14449 GCA_965659885.1 Burkholderiaceae bacterium
GGCTTGCGCCACGCTGCACCCTGCTTATCATGCAACGGGCATTGAATGCCCAGAAACAAAAAAAGGGTGCCTCATCGCGAGACACCCTCTTCTGGGCATGAATAGCTAAAGATCAGTCACGGAAACTGTCGTGACAGGCTTTGCAAGACGCACCGGTCTCAACAAACGCCGCCTTGAGCTTGTCCAAGTTGCCCTCCTTGGCTGCCGCGGTCAGCGGGCCAAGCGAGTCAAGATACTTCTTTTGAGCGGCCTTGAAACCCTCTTCGTCAAGCCAGATATCATCAAGCGCATCACCACCTTCGGTGCCAGGACCAAATGCTTTCCAAGGCAACTTGGAGACTTGATCCAGAATCTGAACGTTGGCCTCGACCATGGCCTTGTCGTAAGGAATCTGTTCTTTGACCACGGGCTGCAACGCGCCAAAGTGAGCCTTCATGATTTGGAATGCGCCTTGGCGATAGTCAATAGCATCTTGCGCTTTGCCAAAGGCCTGCGCATTGACATTGGCTGCCAATAAGGGAGCAGCCAAGGCCACGGTCAAAGATGCGAGCAAGGATTTCTTCATGGGGTAACCTCCGTTTATTTCACTAACTGCAACCCCGACTATACCTGTTCAAGGCTGTTTTGCCAGTGACATAGATAAACCGAGATAGTTTCTAGGCGTCATTTCTAATAAACGGTCTTTGTCAGCTTGAGGCAGGTCAAGTTCAGAGACAAAGGTGCGCAGCGCCTCTTTGGTAATACCTTTGCCGCGCGTGAGCGCCTTGAGTTGCTCATAGGGCTCAGGCAACCCATAACGACGCATCACCGTTTGCACAGGCTCGGCAAGGATTTCCCAGCATTCATCGAGATCAGCATCGATGGCAGCGGCATTGACTTCCAACTTACCCAGCCCTTTAGCGCATGCTTCATACGCAACGGCGCAGTAACCAAAAGCCACGCCCACGTTTCGAAGCACCGTCGAATCGGTCAGGTCACGTTGCCAGCGCGAGATGGGCAGTTTCTCTGCGAGGTGTCTTAACAAGGCATTGGCCAAGCCCAAGTTACCCTCGGAGTTTTCAAAGTCGATGGGATTGACTTTGTGCGGCATGGTCGAGGAGCCCACCTCGCCTTCTTTGAGCTTTTGCTTGAAATAGCCCAGCGAGATATAGCCCCAGACATCACGATCAAGATCAAGCAAAATGGTGTTGGCGCGTGCGATGGCGTCAAACAGTTCAGCCATCCAGTCATGTGGCTCAATCTGAATGGTGTGTGTGTTCTGTGTCAACCCCAAGCCCTCAAGCACGTGGGCACTGAAAGCGGGCCAATCGATGTCGGGATAAGCACTTAAGTGTGCGCTGTAATTGCCCGTGGCGCCATTGAGCTTGGCCAGTGGTTTGACCGCCTGTATAGCCTCAATGGCGCGCGCTAGCCGATGGCTGACATTGGCAAACTCTTTGCCAAGCGTGGTCGGGGTGGCGGGCTGGCCATGGGTGCGCGACAACATCGGTTGTTCGGCATGTTCGAGCGCCAAAGCACGCAGCTGCTCAAGTAAGCCATGCAGTGCCGGCAGCATCACCTGATCACAAGCGCGCGAGAGCATCAGCGCGTGTGAGGTGTTGTTGATGTCTTCAGATGTACAGGCAAAGTGAATAAATTCGCCCGCCTGCTCGAGAGCCTCATCGCCTTTGATTTTTTCTTTCAACCAATACTCAACGGCCTTGACGTCATGATTGGTGGTGCGCTCAATGGCCTTGATGCGGTCAGCATCATCAGCGCTAAAGTCACGAACCAGGCTGTTGAGCTTCTGTACGGTGGCTTCAGAAAACGCCGGCAGTTCGGGCAGGCCGGCTTGGCTCAAGCCGATCAACCAGGCCACCTCGACTTCGACGCGGTGCGCCATGAAACCGGCCTCGGACAATAAGGGACGCAAAGACGCACAACGGCTCGCGTAACGACCGTCAAGGGGAGAAAGTGCGGTTAAAGCACTCAATTCGGGGGAGATGGACATGTTTGTATTTGTAAAAAAACGACAGTTTGGCAGACCAGAAGTTTATCACCCGCCATTTTGCGTCTAACCTCAACTTAGAAAGATACACTCGAGTTAGGCGGGATAAAACAGTGTTTGACGATTATCGATGTGCCTGTTGGATGATGCGCTGCCATCACATCATGTGAGGATTTTGCAGTAGCATTCGAAGCGTTTTGTTTAGTTGCTGTGTCGCTTCGGGCTGTTTGTTTCTTTACCCGTGCTGTTTGGCCAGTCCGTTTAATTCGTTGTTGTAAAAACCATCATGAAGCTTATTGGTTCGCTTACCAGCCCTTATGTACGGAAAGTACGTGTCGTTCTCGCAGAAAAAAAACTCGAGTACCAGTTTGAGCTCAATGATGTCTGGAGCCCCGACACCAACATGCAGCAGTTCAACCCGCTTGGCAAAGTGCCTTGTCTGGTCATGGAAGACGGCGCTACGCTGTTTGACTCGCGCGTGATTGTTGAATATTCGGACGCACTATCGCCCTATAACCGCCTCATTCCCCAATCCGGGCGTGAGCGGGCTGCGGTGAGATGCTGGGAGGCGTTAGCTGACGGGATTCTGGATGCCGCGGTCATGATTTTTAAAGAAAGACAGCGCCCGGACGCACAAATCAGCCATGAGTGGATCGAGCGTCAGTTGGGCAAGATTAAAGCCTCGTTGCAATCGATGAGTCAAGGACTTGGCGAACAAGCGTTTTGTCGGGGCAATAGCGTGTCGTTGGCTGACTTGGCCACGGGATGCGCGCTCGGTTACCTCGCGTTTCGCTTTCCCGAGATCGAATGGCGCCAGCCATATCCCAATCTGGCTGCCTTGCACGACAAAATGGCAGCTCGGGCATCGTTTATCGACACACAACCCCCGGCGAACTAATCTGCCGTATGGCCTGTGCTGGTAATAATGCCACCGCCCAGACACACCTCACCGTCATAAACGACAGCCGACTGCCCTGGTGTGACCGCCCACTGAGGTTCATCAAACACCAGTTCAAATCCAGCGGGCGTAATCGTGTTTAGGCGAGCCGGAGAATCAGCCTGCCGATATCGGGTCTTCACACCCAGTAAACGATCAAGGTCAGGCGCATGGCCAGCCACCCAGCTTGGCTGATCGGCCTCTAGTTGCGAGGACAGCAGCCAGGGATGATCATGCTCGGGCACCACATATAGCGTGTTCTTGGCCATGTCCTTCTTGGCGACATACCAAGTCGGGCCGCTGCCATCTGTCGCCTGGTACTGTTTGACCCCGCCAATGCCCAAACCCTTGCGCTGACCCAACGTGTAAAAAGCCAATCCGTGGTGTTGGCCTACGGCAACGCCATCAGCGGTCAATATGGGACCTGGGTCAGTGGGCAGGTACTGGTTTAAAAAGTCGCGAAACGGTCGCTCGCCAATAAAGCAGATGCCGGTTGAATCTTTCTTGGCCGCGTTGGGCAGGCCAATCTCGCTTGCCAGGCGCCTGACCTCTGTCTTGGGCATTTCGCCCAAAGGAAAACACGCTTTGGCCAACTGCGCCTGGGTCAGTCGGTGCAGGAAATAGCTTTGGTCCTTGCTCGCGTCTAGCCCCTTGAGCAACTCAACCTTGCCCGGCTCGTTTGCCGAGGGTCGAACGCGGGCATAGTGACCGGTGGCGATCAGATCGGCCCCCAAGGCCATGGCATGATCCAAGAACGCCTTAAACTTGATCTCGGCGTTACACAGCACATCCGGATTGGGCGTGCGACCGGCTTGATACTCACGCAAAAACTCAGCAAACACACGATCTTTGTACTCAGCCGAGAAGTTCACCGCCTCAATGTCAACGCCGATCAAATCCGCCACGCTCGCCGCATCGAGCCAGTCTTGACGGGTTGAGCAATACTCATCGTCATCATCGCCCTCCCAATTCTTCATGAAAAGGCCCAACACTTCATGACCTTGCTGCTTAAGCAGCCACGCCGTGACCGAGGAGTCGACACCACCGGACATCCCCACCACGATACGTTTTCTGTTTGATTGAGTTGATTTATCCATAGCTTAATTGTACGGTGCTGATGTATAAAGGCGAATTAAGCATGCCAATGACAACAAGAGGAGAGACTCCATGCGCATCGGGATCCCCAAGGAGACCCGCGATGGCGAAACCCGCGTAGCGGCCACGCCGGAGACCACCAAGAAACTCATCGCGGCAGGACACACGGTTCTTGTCGAACGCGACGCCGGACTCGCCGCACGCTATCCCAATGAGGCCTATGCTGACGTCGGCGGCGAGATAGCAGATGCAGCCAGCACACTCTCTGCTGAGGTCGTTTTAAAAGTTCGCGCCCCGTCAGCCGAGGAATTGCCGCAAATGCGCTCAGGTAGTGTGCTCGTGGGCATGCTCGATCCGTTTGACAACGACGGGCTAGCGGCCATGGCCGGCGCGGGATTGACAGCATTTGCCTTAGAGGCTGCACCGCGCACCACGCGGGCTCAAAGCCTTGATGTTTTGTCCTCACAGGCCAACCTTGCCGGCTACAAAGCTGTGATGTTGGCTGCTAACGCCTACGGGCGGTTATTTCCGATGATGATGACCGCTGCCGGCACCCTCAAAGCCGCACGCGTGGTCGTGCTCGGCGCGGGTGTGGCGGGCTTGCAAGCAATTGCCACAGCCAAACGCCTAGGCGCCGTGGTCGAAGCCTCTGACGTGCGACCGGCAGCCAAGGAGCAAGTCGAGTCACTCGGTGCCAAATACATTGATGTGCCGTTTGAGACGGAAGAGGAGCGCGAAATCGCTCAAGGCGTTGGCGGCTATGCCCGCCCAATGCCTGCGGCCTGGATGGCCCGACAAGCCGAATTGGTGGCTCAGCGTTGCCAACAAGCCGACATTGTCATCACCACGGCGCTAATACCCGGACGGCCAGCACCTGAGCTGGTCAGCGCAGACACGGTCAGAGCCATGAAACCGGGTAGCGTGATCGTCGACCTCGCCGTCGAGCGCGGTGGCAATTGCCCGCTGTCAGTGGCGGGACAAACCGTGGAAGAAAATGGCGTGGTCATCATCGGCCAGACCAACCTGCCGGGCCTGGTGCCAACGGACGCCTCAGCGCTTTACGCGCGCAACCTGCTTGACTTTCTGAAACTGATTGTCGATGGCGAAGGCAAGCTGGCCATTAACCGAGAAGACGACATCGTACTGGCGTGCCTGATGTGCGATGCAGGTCAAGTTCTGAGGAATAACTGATATGGAAGCCATCAGCCCTACCCTGATTAATCTGATTATTTTTGTGCTGGCCGTCTACGTGGGCTACCACGTGGTCTGGAATGTCACACCTGCTTTGCACACGCCGCTTATGGCCGTAACCAACGCTATATCGGCCATTGTGATTGTGGGCGCCATGCTGGCAGCTGCACTGACTGAAGGATCACTGGCTCGCTTTATGGGTGTGTTTGCGGTGGCGCTGGCAGCCGTTAATGTGTTTGGTGGCTTTCTGGTCACGCGGCGCATGCTTGAGATGTTCAAGAAAAAACAAAAAGCCAACAAGGCAGGAGACGCCTGATGATTTCCATGAACCTGGTCACCCTGCTTTACCTGGTCGCCTCGGTATGCTTCATTCAGGCGCTTAAAGGCTTATCGCACCCCACCACATCCCGTATTGGCAACACCTTTGGCATGGTGGGCATGGCCATTGCTATTTTCACGACCGGCGCGCTGGTCATTAGCCTGGCCGGCGCCGAGGGCGCGGCCATGGGCCTGGGCTGGGTTGTGCTTGGCTTGGTCATTGGCGGCACCGTGGGCACCATCATGGCCAAACGCGTCGAAATGACCAAAATGCCTGAGCTCGTGGCATTCATGCACAGCATGATTGGTTTGTCGGCGGTGGCGATTGCCGTTGCGATCGTAGCAGAGCCTCAGGCCTTCGGAATTGTCGATGCACTGGGGGCCATCCCCTTGGGCAACCGACTTGAGCTCTTTATCGGGACGTTTGTTGGCGCCATCACCTTCTCAGGCTCGGTCATTGCCTTTGGCAAGCTGTCTGGCAGATACAAGTTTCGTCTGTTTCAAGGCGCACCGGTGGTCTTTAGCGGGCAGCACATGCTTAACCTGGTGCTGGCCATTGTCATGATTGCGTGCGGTATTTGGTTCATGCTCACCGAGACCTGGACGCCGTTTATCATCATGACCATCATCGCCTTTGTGCTTGGCGTGCTTATCATTATCCCGATTGGCGGTGCCGACATGCCAGTGGTGGTCTCTATGCTCAATAGCTACTCGGGCTGGGCTGCTGCAGGCATCGGATTCTCGTTGAACAATTCGATGCTAATCATTGCAGGCTCGCTGGTGGGCTCCTCGGGCGCCATTCTGTCCTACATCATGTGTAAAGCCATGAACCGCTCGTTTTTCAACGTGATTTTGGGTGGTTTTGGTGGCGACAGTGACGGCGGCGGTGCCAGCGGCGCGGCTGGCGAACGCAACGTGCGCTCTGGCAGCTCTGACGATGCCGCCTTTCTCATGTCCAATGCCGAGACGGTGGTGATCGTACCGGGCTACGGCCTGGCCGTGGCGCGCGCACAGCACGCGCTCAAAGAACTGGCAGAAAAGCTTACCGAGCAAGGCGTGACTGTGAAGTACGCGATTCACCCCGTGGCCGGTCGCATGCCCGGTCACATGAACGTGTTGCTTGCCGAGGCCGAAGTGCCCTATGACCAGGTGTTTGAGATGGAAGACATCAACGGCGAGTTTGGCCAGACCGATGTGGTGCTGGTATTGGGCGCCAACGACGTGGTCAACCCCGCCGCCAAGAACGATCCAAAGTCACCGATTGCCGGCATGCCAATTTTGGAGGCGTACAAAGCCAGAACCGTGATCGTGAACAAGCGCTCCATGGCCGCTGGCTATGCCGGCCTGGATAACGAACTCTTTTACATGGACAAGACCATGATGGTGTTTGGTGACGCCAAAAAAGTCATCGAAGATATGGTCAAAGCCGTCGAGTAGACCGGTTAGCGAGCGGTACAACGACCGCTCACGGTCGACAAAACAGGCAGCCTAAGCTGCCTGTTTTGTTTCATATCCCAAACACTCATGTCATCGTGGGTTAACGCAGAGCCTCATCGACCACTTCAACCCAGTGGCGCACGGGCGTGTCAGTGCCCGATTGCAAATGGCCAATGCACCCGATGTTCGACGAGACAATCACATCGGGTTTGGTTTGGCCAAGATGCTCAAGTTTTCGGTCGCGCAGCTGCGTCGCGATTTCCGGTTGCAGCACCGAATAAGCGCCTGCAGACCCGCAGCACAAATGTGCCTCAGCAAACGGTTGCAAATCAAAACCAATGTCGCGTAAAAGCGCCTCGTTTTCCGGGCGCAGACCTTGCCAATGTTGAAGCGTGCATGGCGGGTGGAACGCGGGCTTGGCAGGCAAACGCGAGGCATCCACAAGATCCTTGAGCCTAGAAGCTTCTGGCGCCAGATACTGGCCAATATCCTTGACACTGTCACTGACGAGCTTGGCCTTCTCGGCGTATTTGGGGTCTAGGCGCAGGTGATGGCCATATTCGCGCACCATGCCACCACATCCCGAAGCGTTCATAACGATGGCCTCTACCTCTCCATTGGCAAGCAGTGGCCACCAGGCGTCGATATTGGCACGCATTTGCGCCCTGCCCGCTTCATGGGCATCCAGATGGAAATTCAAGGCCCCACAACACCCGGATTCAGCAACGGTGCGCGCACCGATATCTAGCTTGTCCAGAATGCGGATGGTAGCGGCGTCGATGTTGGGCATCATGCCAGGCTGCACACAGCCATTTAACATCAGCACTTGACGGGTCTGGCCCCTGTTGGCAGGTACCGCCCCCGGTGTCTGCTTCGCGACAACTTTGCGCTTGATGGTCTCAGGCAGCCACTGGCGAACCGACTGGCCAACTTTGTAGGCCTGAGAGAACCATGGCGCATTGAGCACTTTGCGCAAGCCCGCACGCTTGACTTTCTCTGCGGCCGGTCGTGGCACACGCTCATCAACAATCTGACGTCCGATATCGATGAGCTTGCCGTACTCCACGCCCGATGGGCATGTGGTCTCACAATTACGACACGTCAAGCAACGGTCCAAATGTAACTGGGTGGACTCGGTGACCTCGGCGCCTTCGAGCATCTCCTTGATGAGATAGATACGGCCACGCGGGCTGTCCAACTCATCGCCAAGAATCTGGTAGGTGGGACACGTTGCCGTACAAAACCCACAGTGCACACAACGGCGCAAGATCTCATCGGCCTCCTGGCCCAGTGGGGTGTCTTTGATGTCGGGCAACAACTTTGTCTGCATACGTGCCTTTCCTTCAGATACCGGCGACCAGACGGCCAGGGTTAAACAGGGACTTGGGATCGAACTCTTTTTTAAGGCGCTGCACAATCGAGTGCGCTGCCGGCGCCAGGGGATGAAACACGCCATCGGCCGGCGCCGCTTGCGGCGTTGATGTCTTAAATAAAGTCGCGTGACCACCGGCACGAGCGCCTGCCTCGCGCATGCGCTCGGGATCTTGCTCACCGGCAACCCAGCGCACCTCGCCACCCAAATCAAAAGCGCAAGGCCCAAGGTCAAGCGCCGGCGTGCCCGCTCGCACCGCCAGACGCCAAAGCGCGTCAGCGGTATAAAACGGCGCGGTTTGATCGCGTAGGGCCGACCACCACCGCGCGGCTTGCTCTGCTGCCAGAGGCTGCCCGCCAAGCGCCTTGGCCGCTTCTTGCACCGCCGACTGTGCGCCCGCCAGACGCACCGCCAGCTCACCCACACCACCATCCTGTCCGGGCAACCAAGCCGCAGCCCGGATCGGCATGGCGCGCGACCTAAAACCGTGACACATGGCAAGCGCGTCTTCTTCGTTGAGCTCAAAGCATAAGGTCTCGTCACGCTTGGGCACAGGCAGAACTTTTAACGACACCTGCACAATGACGCCAAACATGCCCAGAGACCCCGTGATCAAGCGCGAGACATCATAGCCAGCGACGTTTTTCATGACCTCGCCACCGAACTTCAACACACGGCCTTGTGCATCGAGCAGGTGAGCCCCGAGCACGTAGTGGCGCAAAGGGCCATAGCTAAAGCTAAGGGGCCCAGACAGCCCACTGGCCACCACGCCGCCGATCGTGCTCGCCTGACCGAACCTAGGTGGGTCAAAAGCCAGCATCTGTCCGTGCTCAGCCAGTATTTGTTCTATTTCGGTCAAGGGTGTACCAGCCAATGCCGTGATGACCAGCTCGCTAGGCTCGTAAGACACGACGCCACACAAACCGGATAGCTCAAGGCGGCAGACATTGTCTGCATCAGACAGCCCGTTGCCGTAAAACCGCTTGGTGCCGCCGCCGACAATTTCAATGGGCTGCAAATTGGCCCGTGCGGTGGTGACTTGCTCGCACAATTGAGACAAAGCGTAATCCATGACTAAAACCTTGGAATATCGGCAAATGGCAACTGCCCGCCATGCACATGCATCTTTCCATATTCGGCGCATCGCGCCAGCGTCGGGATCACCTTGTCCGGATTTAACAAGCCATCGGGGTCAAACGCTCGCTTAACCCCAAAAAACGTGTCAAGTTCGTCGCGGTCAAACTGTACGCACATCTGGTTGATTTTCTCCAGACCCACGCCGTGCTCGCCCGTGATCGTGCCACCGACCTCCACACACAGCTCCAGGATGGCGGCCCCGAACTTCTCGGCGCGATCGACCTCATCCAGATCATTGGAATCAAACAAAATTAGTGGGTGAAGGTTACCGTCACCGGCATGAAACACATTGGCACAACGCAGGCCATAAGTGGTCTCCATGCCTTCAATGGCTTGCAGCACTTGGGCTAGACGTCGACGCGGAATGGTCCCATCCATGCAATAGTAGTCTGGCGAGACGCGGCCTGCGGCCGGAAAGGCGTTTTTACGCCCCGCCCAAAACAGCAAGCGCTCACGCTCAGTCTCGGAGACCTGTATACGGGTGGCACCCACCCCCTCAAAAACTTCGGTCATGCGTGCGATTTCTTCAGCAACCTCAACCTCTGTGCCATCAGACTCGCACAGCAAAATCGCCTTGGCATTGACGTCGTAGCCTGCTTTGACAAACGGCTCAACCATTTCCGTGGCACGCTGGTCCATCATCTCCAGGCCCGCGGGGATGATGCCGGCGGCAATCACAGCGGCCACGGCGTCGCCCGCGGCTTCGACATCATCAAAGCTCGCCATGATGACTTTGGCCAATGCAGGCTTGGGCAACAGCCGCAACGTGACCTCGGTGACCACGCCGAGCATGCCTTCAGAGCCCACAAACGTGGACAACAAGTCAGGACCGGGCGCATCAGGCGCCTCAGACCCGAGCTCCAAGATTTCACCGTCAAGCGTGACCACGCGAACTTTCAAGACGTTATGCACCGTCAAGCCATACTTCAAACAATGCACCCCGCCCGAGTTCTCGGCGATATTGCCGCCAATCGTGCAAGCAATCTGACTCGAGGGGTCAGGGGCATAGTAAAGACCAAGATGCGCGACCGCCTCAGACACCGCGAGGTTACGCACGCCAGGTTCGACCACGGCGGTTGCGGCTTTTGCGTCCACGTGCTTGATCTGGTTGAACTTGGACATGCCCAGCAAAATCCCCTGCGCATGCGGCATGGCGCCACCAGACAGACCGGTGCCCGCACCACGGGTCACCACGGGCACATTGAGTCGTTTGGCCGCTCTTAACACGCCTTGTACCTGGACCTCATTCTCGGGTAACACCACAATCAAAGGCAGCTGGCGGTACAAAGACAACCCATCGCACTCATAGGGGCGCTTTTGCTCGTCGCGCGCCAGAATACAGTGCTCGGGCACCACCACTCTGAGCGCATGCAAAATGTCGTCTAGTGGCGGCACGACCACTTCAGATACGGGCATTTCCAGTTCAGTTGTCATCGCAATTTGTCACTACAGGTTACTTAACCTAAACCATACCTTGTTGCGCTGCGATTGACAGCAAGGATTTACCCGAAATCAGGGGAATTCACTAGTATGTGGGTAGACCAGCAGGCACCGGCCACGGGCTCAAAGGGCCGGTAAAACCTTACCCGGATTAAGGATATTGTGTGGGTCGTAAGCCCTTTTAAGCGCCCACATTAGCTCGAGCGCAGCCTGTCCATGCTCTTCGTGCATAAACCCAAGCTTGTGCAAGCCAATACCATGTTCACCGGTACAGGTGCCATCGACCGACAAGGCCATTTCAACCAACGCATGATTGATACGCTCAGACTCTTGCCACTCGCTCTCATCATTTGGGTCAAGCAACATCAGCACATGAAAATTGCCGTCACCCACATGCCCAACAATGGTGAATGGAAATGAAGCTTGAGCCAACAACTTAGACGCTTGGTCAATACACTGGGCCAGCGCTGAAATCGGCACACACACGTCGGTGGTGCTTGCCCGGCAGCCAGGCCGCAGCTGCAGGCCAGCGAAGTAAGCGTTGTGGCGCGCCGTCCATAGGCGTGAACGCTCCTCTGGCAGGTTCGCCCATTCAAAGTCCATGCCTTGATGCTCGCGAGCGATTTCCTGCACCAGCTCAGCCTGTTCCTGAACGCCATTGGGACTGCCATGAAACTCAAACAACAGCAGTGGCGTTGGCCGAAGGTCCAGGTTGCTGTAGGCGTTGCTTGCCTTGACCGCGTGGGTGTCCATAAGCTCAACACGCGCCACTGGGATACCCATTTGAATGGTCTGTATGGTGGCAGCTACGGCATCATGCATACTCGGGAAATGGCACACGGCAGCACTGACGGCCTCGGGCTGCGGATACAGGCGCACCGTGACTTCGGTGATAACACCCAGCGTGCCCTCACTGCCAACAAATAGACGCGTCAGGTCATAGCCCGCTGATGACTTACGTGCGCGGCGCGCGGTTCGCACTACCTTACCCTGAGCCGTCACGACTTCAAGGCCTAGGACATTCTCGCGCATCGTGCCGTAGCGCACCGCATTGGTACCTGAAGCCCGGGTTGAGGCCATGCCACCGATAGACGCATCGGCGCCAGGATCAATCGGGAAAAACAGCCCCGTGTCGCGTAATTGCTCGTTTAGCTGCTTGCGCGTCATGCCTGGCCCAACGGTTACCGTCAAGTCCTCTGGATTTAGAGACACGATCTGGTTCATGCCACTGACGTCTAGCGAAACACCGCCTTCAATGGCCAGCAGATGCCCCTCTAACGAAGAGCCCGCGCCATAGGGAATCAGCGGAACATGATGCTCGGCACAGGCCTTGACCACAAACACCACGTCGTCAGTTGACTGCGCGAACACCACCGCATCGGGCAACATATTGGGAAACGGCGACTCGTCACGGCCGTGATGCTCGCGCACCGCTCCCGCCACAGAAAACCGACTCCCAAACCTAGCCTCAAATGCCTGCACCATTTCGGTGGGCAGGGGTTTGCGCAAACGCTGTTCGACGGGCATGTGTCCCATGTGCTATTTCCCTGATATTGCCACCGTGCGACGACGTGCCTGCACGGCCTGTGCCAATTCCTCGAGTACGGCCACCGAAGAATCCCAGTCGATGCATCCATCGGTGATGCTTTGGCCATACGTCAGCGGCTGCCCAGGCACGAGATCCTGCCGGCCACCCACGAGGTGGCTCTCAACCATGACACCCACAATGCGAGTATCGCCGGCTGCGACCTGTTGTGCAATATCGTGGCAGACAGCTGGCTGGTTTTCTGGTTTTTTGTTGCTGTTGGCATGGCTCGCGTCAATCATGACACGTTGTGCTTGGCCGGATTTGCCGAGCTCTTCACACACAGCCTGCACGCTTGCGGCGTCAAAGTTCGGTGCCTTGCCGCCGCGCAAGATGACATGGCAGTCTTCATTGCCTTCGGTTGAGACAATGGCCGAGTGCCCACCCTTGGTAACTGACAAGAAGTGATGGGGCTGCGAGGCTGCCTTCATGGCATCGACAGCGATCTTGATGTTGCCATCAGTACCATTTTTAAACCCGACGGGACAGGACAACCCGGAGGCAAGCTCACGGTGCACCTGACTTTCTGTGGTGCGCGCACCAATCGCGCCCCATGCAACCAAGTCGGCGATGTATTGCGGCGTGATCATGTCCAGAAACTCACAACCGGCTGGCAAACCGAGCTCGTTAATGTCGAGGAGAATTTCACGCGCGGCACGCAGGCCTTTGTTGATCTGGAAGCTGCCATCAAGGTCGGGGTCATTGATCAGACCCTTCCAGCCAACCGTGGTGCGTGGCTTCTCAAAATAAACACGCATCACGATCTCAAGATCGCCTTTTAAGCGCTCGCGTACGGGCTTTAAGCGATTGGCGTACTCCATGGCTGCCTTGGTGTCGTGAATCGAGCATGGGCCAATGACCACCACCATGCGATCGTCCATGCCGTGCAGAATACGGTGAACCGCGTGGCGTGCCTCGTGCACCACATTGCCAACCGACTCCGTGCAGGGAAACTCCCGCATGGCATGCGCTGGGGGCGCGAGTTCTTTGATTTCTCGAATTCTAATGTCGTCGGTATTGTGTGGCACAACTTACTCCTTGATAAATAAAAGGCCGTCAACTGTCGGTTGTTATCCGGCTTGCGATTACCTTAAAACCAGCCTTAAAAATACATACACATAAAAAAACCGCCAGTGGCGCTGGCGGTCTCAGATTCGGTTCAATTCGTTTTGGTACTAGGCAACCGACCTTCCGCCAGCAATGAGGGGAAAGCTAAAAAAATAAAACCAGAAAAAGGTTGCTTTTTTGACCATCTATGCGAATCTACCACAATTTTGATGAAAAACAGCCAAGCCAGGCGCTAGAGGCATCTCGGAAGACGCGCTCTGTTGCGACAGTACAACATTGCGCCCATGCGCCCCGACACGCCGACGTTGATCACTAACCCTACCACCTACGCCGTGCCTCCCACCGTGAGCCCGTCAATACGGATGGTCGGCATGCCCACCCCCACCGGGACACTTTGGCCTTCCTTGCCACATGTGCCCACGCCGCTGTCAAGTTGCATGTCATTGCCAATCATCGAAACACGCGTTAACGCATCAGGGCCGTTGCCAATGAGCGTAGCGCCCTTGACTGGGTAGGTAATTTCACCGTTTTCAATCATGTAGGCTTCAGAGGCCGAGAAGACGAATTTACCGCTCGTAATATCAACCTGGCCGCCACCAAAGTTCACTGCATAAAGGCCTTTCTTGACCGAGCGCACAATCTCCTTCGGGTCATCCGTCCCGCCAAGCATGTAGGTATTGGTCATGCGTGGCATGGGCAGGTGGGCAAACGACTCACGTCGGCCATTGCCCGTGGGGGCCACACCCATGAGGCGAGCATTCATGGTGTCTTGCAAGTAGCCTTTGAGAATGCCGTCCTCAATGAGCACGTTGTGCTGGGTGGGATTGCCTTCATCATCGATGTTCAAGGAGCCGCGACGCCCGCTCATGGTGCCGTCATCGA
>CBFHXV010000041.1:0-14391 GCA_965659885.1 Burkholderiaceae bacterium
TCTGATGTTGTTCAGCGTAGCGCTGCGCACCGGCTTTGGTGATGAAGTTTTGTTCTGAACAAGTCAACCCCGAGAGCCAGTACAGCACGGGACAGGGTTGCCCTTTGAGGGCACTGCTCGGCAAAAAAATGCCGAATTTCATGTCGCCGTTCAGTGTCTTGGACGTGTGCTGCCATACCTCTTGGCTGCCATTAAAACAGTGGTGTTGCTCAATACGCTGCATTTGAATCGTGTCCTGTGTGTTGTCCTTGGAGCAAGCGTTGGGGTGGGCTCACGGTTGTATGGAATAGGGCCGGTCTGATACCTGATCAATACCCGACCACGCTTCGGATGGACTTGCCTTCGTGCATTAAGTCAAAGGCTTCGTTAATGCTGTCCAGACCCATGGTGTGCGTGACAAAGGGTGCCAGGTCGATGTCACCGTTCATGGCTTCTTTGACCATGCCAGGCAGTTCTGAGCGCCCTTTGACACCGCCAAAGGCGGTTCCCAGCCAGCGCCGGCCCGTCACCAGCTGAAACGGACGGGTAGAGATTTCTTGGCCGGCACCGGCCACGCCAATGATGACGGACTGGCCCCAGCCGCGATGGGCAGCCTCGAGCGCTGCACGCATGACATTGACATTGCCAATGCACTCAAAGCTGTGGTCCACGCCCCAGCCGGTCATCTCAACAATGACTTCCTGTATGGGTTTGTCGTGGTCTTTGGGGTTGACGCAGTCGGTTGCACCGAACACTTTGGCCAGGCCAAACTTGTCGGGGTTGGTGTCAATGGCAATAATGCGGCTGGCCTTGGCGCGGGCAGCGCCTTGCACCACAGCCAAGCCGATGCCACCGAGCCCGAACACAGCAACCGTGTCGCCTTCTTGAACCTTGGCGGTGTTTTTAACCGCACCCAACCCCGTAGTCACGCCGCAACCGAGTAGGCAAACATGCTGTGGGTTAGCTTCGGGATCTATTTTGGCTAGCGAGACTTCAGCCACCACCGTGTATTCGCTAAAGGTCGAGCAGCCCATGTAGTGATAAAGCGGCTGGCCGTTGTAGCTGAACCGGCTGGTGCCATCGGGCATGACGCCTTTGCCTTGGGTGGCACGAACGGACACACACAGGTTGGTTTTGCCGCTCTTGCAAAACAGGCACTCGCCACATTCGGCGGTGTACAGCGGTATGACGTGATCACCCGGTTTGACGCTCGTCACGCCGTCGCCGACCTCCATCACAATGCCAGCGCCTTCGTGCCCTAGCACCACGGGAAACAGTCCCTCGGGGTCTTCACCTGACAACGTAAACGCATCGGTGTGGCACACACCCGTGTGGGTGATTTTGACGAGCACTTCGCCCTTGCGTGGCGGCTCAACATCTATTTCAACAATTTCCAGTGGCTTTCCCGGAGCAAATGCAACTGCTGCGCGTGACTTCATGAGGTTTCCTATATTTCAATTGCGTGTCATCAGCATGATGACCGATAGGCGATGATAATTATGGATCAGGCTTAACTTGCCATGATTAACAAGAGCCACTAAATAGTTTGAAACTCTAGCAGAGAGTTTAAGCTAGCGCCCAAGGCGCCCGTCATGGCATTGGGGGTTTGATCTCTGGTGGCGATGCTATCGGCGTCTTTAGCGTCGCAAGCGCGTGACGGGCAAGTCCGGAGCCTGCTTCGGAGTACATGTTGAACGAGGGCACATCGAGCTCGGCGAGCTCCTGGACTTCTTCAGCAAACTTGGCAATGGCAACGACTGCGCAGTCAAGGCCGGCCTGGCGAATCTGTTGGGCTGCGTAAATGTTGCTGTGATGGCTTGGCATGGCCAACACAATCAGGTCTTTGTCATTGTTGACCTTGATCATGGCCCAGAAGTCGGTATCTGTGGCATCGCCCTCTTTGACTTGGCGGCCCGTTTGGCGCAGCCAATTGACTTTGTCCGCGACATGTTCAATGCCTAGCACCTGCTCAGGCCAGATGGCCTCGAGTTCATCATAAGCGCCCGTGCCTACACGACCCATACCGATGACCAATACCTTGGCATCACCGGTTTGCAAGATTTGGTCCTTGGGGTGTAACTGACCACGCTGAAACCGATCCCAGAACCGTTTGAGTTTCTGGTAGGCCGACTCTGAACCCAGACTAAACGGCGAGGCAAAGGCAAAGCTGATGCTCACCGCGATGGCCACCACGATGAGCCAATCGACTGGCAGCCAGCCTTGTGCCACGCCTAATGCCGACACAATCAGGCCAAACTCAGAGAAATTGGCCAGGCTCAATGACGTAAAAAGAGATGTTCTGGCTCTGAAGCCAAAGCGGGTGACGATGGCGTAATAGAGAAACGTCTTCACAGGCAACAGCAGCACCAGAGCAATCGCCGTCAGAATCATCGGCCAAGAGGGCAACCCTTGCATGCCGACAGTCAGAAAGAATCCCACCAGCATCAACTCTTTGAGGCTAAAGAGTGACTTTGAGAGTTCAGCGGCTTTGGGGTGATTGGCAATGACAACGCCTAGTACGAGTGCGCCCAAATCACCTTTGATGCCAACCGCAGCAAAAAACTCATAGCCTGCGGCCAGCGCAAAAAACAAGCCGCTTAAGACCAACAGCTCACCGTGGCCGGCGGCATCGAGCAGCTTGTAAATCAACTGGCGAACCACCGGCAAGAGCAACAAAAATATCGCCAGTGCCCAGATTGTGGGGTATTTGCCTTCGCTGATCGCCAGAAACGCCACGGCAAAGACGTCCTGCATCACCAGAATGCCGATGGCTACCTTGCCATATAACGCCGCGACATCGCCCTTATCCTGCAGTACTTTGACGGCGTAGACGGTACTTGAGAATGACAACGCAAATGCCAGACCCCAGATGGCCATGGGCGACAGATCGAACATGGGCAAGGCAATAAGCTGTTGGGCGGTCCAAAGCACTGCAGCAAAAAAGAAAGTCGACAACACGATGTGTGTCAGTGACGTGCCCCAGATTTCAGCGGTGGCCAAGTCTTTGAGATTCAGTTTCAGGCCGATGGTAAAGAGCAGCAAGGTCACGCCGAGATCGGCAATCAGTTGCAGGCCAGCAGGCTCGTCAAGTCCGGCGAGGTTGTAGGCAAATCCCGCCAGCAAAAACCCGATCATGGGCGGCAGGCCAAATCGGCTAATCAGAATGCCAAAGAAAAAGGCGAATCCCACCAGGGTAACGAGCATGAAAACCTCTTGAAGACCTCTTGAAGACCTCTTGATGCCTGTTAATGAAGTGCTTGGTAGTATTTACCGACAACGATGGTCAATGTCGCTGGCCGGCGCCAAGCGTTAATCGATGTGTCTTGCCGCACGGCTTCATTGTCCTACAGATGCCGTCCCAGAAGCCGCACCCACACTCGAATGGGCTTGAAATTGGGTAATAACCTTGGGTTTTTTGATTTGCCGCAAAAGCCACGCTTCGCGTTCCATGGGCTGATAGCCACTGTGCCAACCCAGCGGTGAGCGTGCGGGCAGGCGTGTCTTGCTCATAGCCAGGCGAAACAGGTCAGCACGATCTACTGCCAGCGTGCCTCGTCTTCACGACGCACAAAGTGCACGCGCTGCTCATGCGCCAGCAGTTGTGAGATTCGAATCGGCACACCGGTGTCGTCGAGCTCGACAAGCCCGATGCCGCTGCCGTTCAGAAGGCGACGGCCATGGTCAATGCCCTCAGGTTTTCTGGGTACGACACGCATGCGGCGCCTGCGCGTTAGCCAATTCAAGGGCGAGCGCGGCGAGTACAGCCAACGATTAGCGATGTCGAGCCACTTGAGCAAACGGTCAGGAAACGTGTTGCGCAAGCCGCTGCTGCATATTTGCCAGATATCGGGTCCTTGCGCGTGGCGCCGCA
Source organism: Burkholderiaceae bacterium (assembly GCA_965659885.1). Classification (GTDB taxonomy): domain Bacteria; phylum Pseudomonadota; class Gammaproteobacteria; order Burkholderiales; family Burkholderiaceae_B; genus Algicoccus. Next base: position 3,851 of record CBFHXV010000041.1, read on the forward strand.
AATGAACATCGTAGACAAAGCTGTAATGCACATCGCCAGACAGCACCACAAAGTGCTGGGGTGTTTTGGGGTGCTGAAATACGTTAAGCATCGCATGTGCGGTGCCCGGGTGGGCCATCCAGTTCTCTGCGTCGACCATCAACGGTTTGCCAAACCAGGTAAAGACGCGTTGAATGACCTCGATGAGTTTGACGCCAAACACCGGCGTGGGAGACACGAGCAGTACCGCTGGCAAGCCTTTTAAGGTGTGTTGCAAGTCGGTCAGCGCTTCCCAGTCCATCAGGCCCGAGGGTTTTCTGGCGGCCGACTCTGAGCGCCAACGATGGGTGCGGGTGTCAACGACCACCAGCGGTGGTGACGTAGGCCAGGTGTAATGCCACTGGTCAAAAGCCAGCAATGCGTCAATGGCTTTATCGTGTGCGTTTGAACCGGGTGTATGAAGACTTTCTTGCACGGCCTCAATCAAGCGCGTGGGAAAGGCTTGCGGTTCATTGCCCCAACCCTGGTGGATCAGGTAGCCCATCAGGGCATTGCCAATCACCCGCCGAGAAAACGCGTGTCCATAGGCCACTTCTTCCCACTCTCGACTCAGATTCCAGTCATCGCTGATGTCATGGTCATCAAATATCATGGCCGTTGGCAGGTGCGCCAACAAGCGTTGCACGGCCGGCAGTCCTTGAGCAAACTGTTCAATCTGGGCTTGTTCGCGGCCGTAGCGATCGTGATCTTTGGGCTTGACCTGAACCGGCCTGTCCAGTTTGATGTGCGACCACAACGCCGGTGACCAGGCCAGCAGATACATGGCCAGAATCTCGCCCAGCGAAATGAGATGATTGTGGGCGTTGTCGCTGGTAAAAACCGGTTTTTCTACGCCACCGAAGACGGTCTCTATCATGTCATAGTGATGCACCTTGCTTGGCAAGAGTGTTTGTCGGGCGTAAAAGCCAGCCTCGTGCTCGTAAAGGGCTCTCGCGCTGTCGATGGCTGCTGACTCGGGTGTGGGCAGCGGTTCATCGGGTAGCCCAAGCAGGTCAATGACCTGATGGATGGCATACAACATGGGACCGGCCACGTCATCGGCGTAAATCTGGTCGCCACTCATGACCAGCGCGCTTGGCCACGGGCGCGGCACCTGATTCTGAACCGCACGGGGGTCGTCTGAGTCGAGCTGGTCTGCCAGGCCGGCGAGCCACTGGTCCGCATGCACCAGGCCGTCACCCCCATCGTGATGTGGCTTGCGACAAGAGCCGTGTAAAACACCATTGACGCCAGTGGGTAGGACAAACCCCGGGTGTGATTGTCCGGGGTAACAGATATGCGACACCAGCGACTCAAGCGCCAGCCAATCTGTCTCGGGTTGGTCAGCCAGTTGAACCTCAAGCGCGTATTGAATCCACGTGTCGTCAGGCAATGGTGTCTCCAACCCCATGTCCAGTAGCGCATAGTGCAGGTGTTTGCCGGCATGCAGCCAGTGCAATCGGCTGTCATCGGGTGCCAAGCTCAGTTCGCACAGTGTCTTTTGGTCTGACAGCAATTGCAGCCTGAATCGAAGCGGCTCACGAACCGCCATCCAGATGACGAGCCGCTTGGGTGTGCACTGGCGCAATATCGGTCCGACAAGCACCAGGGGCAGCGACGTGGCAGATGTGACAGGTGGTTTAGGGTGACTCAATGGTGATGCCTATCTCGGTCATGCTTTTCATTCGTGTGCTTGGCAAGCGTACGGGTTTGAGTGGCCATTTGACGTTTAGTTTCAGCCAAACGGATGGCTAGTGCCGCAGGCACCGTGGCACTGTTGCCATTGATGGTCCTGCTGTTGCATTTTCCGTTGAATTTTGGGTGTTGTATAAAGAGACCATGAAATCTAAACCCCTCAAATTTGCTATCGGTGCGGTCATCCTATTGTCAGCAGCTTATGTTGCCGGCAGTTACTACGTGGGCTTTAAAGCCGAGGAGCATATCCGCCATATCGTTAAACAGGCACAAGATCAGTCGCAAGGCCAGCTTCTCGCCACCTCGATCAATACCCACACGGGGGTGTTCATATCTTCAGGCGAGATGGTAATGGCGATGCCAGAAATTGAGCTTGACGATCAGCCAGTTCAGTTTCGCATTCAGTATCGCATTGACCATGCGTTGCGCTGGTCGCATCTGGCGCGTTTTGACTGGACCGCCACACCACAATCAGCACTGGCCCAGGCGTTCGAAGAGGTTTACCCGACCACGCTAAGCCTGACAGGGCAGGGCAGCATCGACTGGGCGGGCGAAGGCACAACGTCAATTGCCTTTCCCGGCGTCAAAGACGCGGATTGGGATGGGCAGCAACTGAACCTTGCGGCCTTGGCGGGCAGCTTGCAGGTGGGGTCCAACACCATGGACCTGAACCTGAATGTGCCAAGCCTGCAGTTAAGCAACCCGAGCACGGGCCAGACAGACACCATTAGCAACCTGTCGTATCAGGCACGTTCACTTGATACACGCAGTGGCTCGGTCACTTTGTCGGTCTCGGCTGATGAACTGCAACGCATAGACCCCATCGGGCTGCCTGTGCAGGTTCGTGAGTTTTTGTGGCTGGTGGATGTTGACGTTGCCGACGGGGTGCTGGCGTTAGAGACCCGACAGACGGCTGCCTCGGTGACGGCCTTGAACAATTCGGTCACTAACCTGGAGCTGGGAATTGCGCTGGACGGATTGCATCGCGAGGACTTGGCCCGACTCAGTGACTGGCTGGAGAAGGTTGACGGCGACTTGGCCGACTTGAGCGCTGATGAACTCAATGAAGGCCAGAACCTGTTGCTAGAGATGCTCGCGCGTGGGCTGACCTTGCGCGTGCCGGCTGTCAAGGGTGATTTAAAGCTCATGGGTGAGTCAAGTGCACAGACGGTGGGCCTTGAGGGCTTGGTGTTGTCAGCTCGAGTGCTTGATACGGCCACAGGTGCTGGCACCGTGAGCGCTGCGCTCGATTCACTGACCGTACCCCAAGTCCTGCAGTCATTGGTGCCTGATGTGCAAGGCTTTAAGCTGGCGGTGACCAATCGCGTGAACAAGGGTCGCACGGATTTACGAATTGCGCACGAATTGGCTCGCTATCAACAGCACAGTCAGAGCTTGCAGGACGTGAAACTGGACTTTCAGCTCACGGGCCTGACGCCTGAGCAGCTCGGTGTGTTGGGTGAGCTGTTGCAGGGCATGGATGGCAACGTCAACCGCCTTAGCGACTCTCAAATGCAGCAATTACAAAACGTGTTGCGCGATGCCGCCTTGCATGGCTTGCGCCTGTCGGTGCCCGTGGCACAGTTGACGATGGCGACGCAAGCGGGCAAGGATGCTTTCAATCTCGAGGGTTTTGATGTCGATATCAAACTCGATGACCTTGCCACAGGGGCCGGACGGGCGAATTTGGCGCTTTCACAGCTCTCGGCCAGTGGCCCGCAGATGGGACAAATCCCACACATTAAAGGCTTCACCCTCTCGGCTGAGAACCAAGTGGTCGATGGCCTGATTGATTATCAGGCACGTGCGACATTGGCGGCGTTTCAAGATGCGATGACCACGCTGGACCAGTCGTCTGTCTCGATGACGCTATCTGGGTTGGCCGCCACCGACATGCAACGCCTGTCTGAACTCGCCTCTGCCATGGAAAACGGCTTGAGCACGGCCGAGCAGAACGAATTGACACAGATCGCTCGTCGGGCCATTGATAGCGGGTTTCAGTGGGAAATACCAGCGCTTGATGTCAATATCGATTCGGCTCAGGTGCAGGGGCAAGCGACGCTGACGCTTAAGGGTCTGGACGAAGCGCCGCTGGCGGCTTTCGATGTAGCTCGACTCGCCAAGCTGCAGGCCGATCTGCGCGTGCTTGGCCAAAGCCCGGCACTCAAAGGGCTGCTCGCGCAAGGCCAGGCCATGGGCCTATTGACGACAGACGCGAATCAAGCCACGGGCAAGCTGGTGTTTGACCAGGGCAGGTTGACGATTAACGGGCAGGTGATGCCGGTGCGCGAATATATCGTCATGGCCAACGCCATGGTTCAAAGCGCGCTTGCGCGATCGGGCTCAGGCAAGCCTAAGCCACAATCCCAGTCCAAACCTGACCGCGAGCAAGAGCACCGGCCACGACGCCGCGCCGATTGACTGGTTGGATTATGGCTGTTCAGCGACTCGGGCACACACGTAGCCATCGGGTCGCACCAACACGCCACCACGTGAGCTGATGCCGTAGCGTTTTTTCCAGTCGATGCTGTCGGCTACAAAATCCCGACCCTCAACCAGGGTTGTGGCATGCGGGCAAATGTCTTTAAAGACACCGACATCCGCATCGCGGCCCAGCCAAGCTACAAAGCGATAGCCTGCCAGGTCAATGCTGTTCAAAGCCCGGCCATTAGCGGTGAGCTCAAACAGCGGTGCGCGATGGCCGGGTCTGGCCTGCTCGATGTAGTCATTGACCGGGTCATCTGGCCATTGCGCGTGACTCCCGTCAGGCAAAACCGCGCCGCTGTCATACACCATGCCAAAGTCCTGGCCCGAGCCGGCGCCAGCGCGCCGGGATTGCTCAATCAGGACTTGAGCCTCATCCCATTGTCCGGCCAGTGCAGTCATGACAATTCGAAATACCTCATTGGCATTGCCCGAACTGTTCTCGTAGGTGAACTGGGCTGCGGGCAGGCGCTCGGCCTCGTAGCTTTGCAATAAAGCCTCTGTCTGGTGGCCGTCAATGACGTGCGCGAGTTTCCAAGCGAGGTTGTGGGCGCTTTGTAGGCCATTGTTCATGCCCAGGCCGCCCGCAGGCGACACACGGGCGGCGGCGTCACCGACCAGAAACACACGCTTGTCTTGCCAGCGTGGCGCCACGGCCGGTGACATAACCCACGGATTGACACTTAAGATGTCAATGGGTGTGTCTGGCAATGCGCTTGTCTTGTGGATCAATGCCACCAGTGTCTGCTCGTCGTACTGATTGGCCGTCTCGTCGCCTTCAAGGTAGTGGTGCATGAGCCACTGGTCTTTGCCGTTAACGGCCACAAACAACTCGAACCAGTCTTCACCCAACACATTGGAAAGATAGGCCAATCGGCCATCGAGCGCATCACCAAAGTCAGCCTTGAAATACACACTCAAGAATCGGCCCAGTTCGCCGGGCCCATCCCGTTCAATGCCCAAGCGCCGTCTAACCAGACTCTGGTCGCCATCAGCGCCTACCAAGTATCTGGAGGTGATCTGCGCCTGTGTGCCATTGATGTCGTGGTTCACTGAAACGCCATCGCTGTCCTGTGTGAAGCTTTGCACTGTTGCACCATAAAGACACCGCACTTGGGGTGTGTTGGCCAACGCATGGCGCAACACCGACTCGACATGCGGCTGCGGGCAGTGAAAGGCTTGGCAGGGACTCAAGCGTTTGTCGGGCCCAGCCAGAGCGACCTGCCCGAGCACTTGACCGTTCAGACCGCCTTTAAGCCACTGTGACACGACGCTGACCCCGCGCGCCATGGGTTGGGCACAAACAGCATCAAGTAAGCCGATCTGCCGAAAAATCTCGGCCGTTCGGGCACTGACGCTCATGGCCTTGGGGTGATCCAGGATTTGCGGGTGTTTTTCCAGAAGAACCGTGTCAATGCCTTGACGACCTAAAAGCAACGCGGTCAGCAACCCACAAGGCCCGCCACCGACCACGACAACATCAGCTTGCATCTTTGAAGTCCCTTGCAGACAAACAAGGCTTGAATGTACCGATTAATTGCCAGATCGACCAGTGGGACTTTGCCGACGGTGTTTTACCTGTGGTGGCGCCATGTGGCAGCGCCATGTGGCAGCGCCGTGTGCGGTCATGGGCCTGGGTTGGGTTGACGCATCAAGCAACCAGCCAACGCGCGGTCGATGGGTTCGCCACGCAGCCAATGCAAAGCGATAGGCCATAATGTCTGGGCGAATCGGCTGTGAAAGAAGCCAAAGTGTCCGATGCGATCGCAACCTACATCGCCGGGTGACAGGCGCAGGTGGGTTTGTGGGCTTTGTGTGAAGTTGGCTAGCAGCCGATCAATGGCTGCCACTGTGCCATAGGGGTCATCGGTCACGCTCAGTGCCAGTGTGGGCGCCCACACTTGGGCAAAGCGTTGTCGCAGTGCTTCGCACTGCGAATCGGTCAAGGCGCGCGAGCCCCGATAGCGGCCAGATGCACGGTAACTATCAACAAAATCCGGTGCGGGCGCGGTCCAGTCATGCACCACGCCGGCAGGCGTGTCTTCTAGCCAGCCCAGCCGTTTGCCAGGAAAGTAACCCAGCAGTCGTGTCAGTGCCGGCATCACCAAGTGCCAGCGAAGCCGCATGGCCAGGCGCTGGCTGGCCAGATAGTCGGGCCAGTAGGCATGCTGAGCGCCCATGGTAAAGACTCGGGCAAGCCGGTGATTGGAGGGGGCCAAGCCCACAAGCACGCCGCCGACGCTGTGACCAACCGCATGAATGAGGCTGTCGGGAAAGCGTTGCATGGCACAAGCCAATGCTCCCTCGAAGTCGAGCTCCCCCCAATCAAGCCAGCCGGCTTTTAAGTGTTTGAGATCTTTGCCCGGCCCTTGACGAGAGCGGCCAATGCCGCGGTAGTCGTAGGTGATGACGTGAAACCCATGATGCTGCAGGTAAGCAGCAAAGCGGGCGTAATAGCGACTGACCACCGAGGTGGCGGCATTGATCACGACCACAGGCGCATCGCGTCTATCTGCGACCCAATAATGGCCGACCAGATGGTAGCCATCGGCTGCCTGAAACGACATGCTTTGGCCTGGTGTTGTGAAGGTCGCTTCGGTCATGGGCTGCAGGTTATGGGTTGCGGGTAAGGTGGCTGAAGTCAATAAGAACAACAATAGTCAATTTCTTGTGACGTTTGTAAATCACTACTTGAGTGCGTAGCCAGCGATACTCAAGCCCCCAAAACACTAAGGATTACTCGTTTTTGTATAAATTGCCACGAATCAGTTACCGCAAACGGCTTGAGTTCGTTAAAGTAAGGAAGTGTAAGTTACGACAGTCAATTTTTTTGACGGGCACTTTGACAGCGGCGTCGTTAAATGTTGATTGTTAAGTTGGATGTTGTATGACGTTGGTGCGAACGACCTCGCCCTAATCAGTTAGCCATTGAGTGGTTGGATTGGGTGATGCAGTGTTGTTGGCGGTTCTTTGTTCATTCGAGAGGTATATCCATGAAATCCAAGCTCATCATGACGGCCGTGGCATCGGTCTTTTGTGTCAGCGCCTATGCTGAATCCATGTCAGTTGTTGGCAGCTGGTCCAGCCTGCCATTGCACAACCAGTATGAAAAGCCCTATTGGACTGAAACCCTGCCGCAAGCCTCCAACGGCGAGATTGAGGTGACCATGACCACGCACAACCAGATGGGCACGGCCGTGGGCGATGTGTTTCGTCTGCTCGGTGATGGTGTCTATGATGTGGCCATGACCGTGGGTGACTATGCCGTGGCCGATGCCCCTGAGCTTGAGGGCTTGGACGTGCCGCTCGTGGCACTGACAGCCGACCAGGCTCGTGCCATGGTCGATGCGGCACGGCCCATGGTTGACGAGATTTTTAGGGACCGGTTCAACAGCCACGTGCTGGCGATCGCACCGTACCCACCACAAGTGGTGTTTTGCAATGCTGAGGTCAATACACTGGATGACCTCAAAGGCAAAAAAGTCCGTGCGTCAGGCCGCATGACCGCCAAGTTTCTCGAGGCGCTCGGTGCCGAGGGCGTGAACGTGTCGTTCTCGGAAGTGCCTGGTGCGTTACAAAAGGGTGTGGTTGATTGTGCTGTGACGGGCGCAGGTTCAGGCTACTCGGCTGGCTGGTGGGAAGTGTCGACCCACCTCATGGCCATCCCACTCGGTGGCTGGGATTCGGTGGTGACCGCGGTGAATTTGGACAAGTGGAACAGCTTGTCGGCTGACCAGCAAAAGCTGATTACTGATACCATCAAGACCGATTTCGAGGATCCCGCATGGGCGGCTGCCCAGAGCGCATTGGTCAACGACATTGCTTGCCTGACAGGTAACGGTGATTGCCCAGCCGGTGACAGCCGTGACATGACGCTGGTTGAGGTCTCGGATGCTGACTTTAATCGTGCCAGAACTGTACTCATCGAGCAGGTGCTGCCAGAATGGTCTGAGCGGGCCGGCGGCAACTGGGGCCAACGCTGGAGCGACACGGTTGGCAAAGTTGTCGGTGTGTCAATTAACTAAAGTTTGAAGCTACACCTTTAACCCGTAGCAGGTACGCCAGCCATGATCGATGGGACATTACGCGGCATTGCAGCGGTTAACCGCGTGATTCTCATCGGCCTTGGGGTGTTGTTGTGGGGCGGGGTGATGATCGTCTTAGTTGACATCACCCTGCGGCTTTTCGGGTCGTCATTGGGCGGCACCGACGAAATCAGTGGTTATCTGATGGCCATCTTGGCCGCCTGGGGCATGGGCTACACGCTCACGGTTCTGGGTCATATCCGCATCGAAGCGTTAAGAGACCGCATGGGTGAGAACGTCAAACTGGCGCTTGATGTTCTGGCCATCGCCTCAGTTGCCGTGGTGGTCACTCTCATTGCCGTTAAAGGCTGGCCGGTGCTTGAGCGATCGTGGTTAAGCGACTCGCGCGCCAACACGCCATTGGAGACCTTGCTTTGGACTGTGCAACTGCCTTGGCTCTTGGGCTGGGCCTGGTTTGCCCTGGTGGCCTGGGTGCAGTTCATCGCGGCATTGGCACTCATTGTTCAGGGCAAGCGTGCCCGCGCATTTGAATTGATTGGCACGGCCAATGAAGGGCAAACACCGCCATGATGTCTTATCTCGTTGTGGGGTTGCTTGGCTTGTTGGCGCTGACCATTCCGGTGGGCATTGTGCTGTTTTTGCTGGGATTTGGTGTCAGCAACTTCTTTAGCGCATTTCCGTTGATGAAAGCGTTGGGCCGCATGGTCTGGTCCACGTCCAATTCGTCTTCGCTGATTGCAATTCCTTTCTTTATTCTGCTCGGTGAGATCCTCGTGCGATCGGGTATAGCCCGCACCACCTACAGCGCCCTAGATCGCTGGGTGTCGTGGCTGCCCGGCGGCTTGGTGCACGCCAATATCGCCACGGCGACCATGTTCTCGGCTACATCGGGATCTTCCGTTGCCACAGCGGCCAGTGTGAGTACCGTGGCCATGCCACAGGCTAAGGCCTTGGGCTATGACCCGAGGCTGTTCTCTGGAGCGATTGCCGCTGGCGGCACCCTGGGGATTATGATTCCGCCGTCCATTAACCTGATTGTCTACGGGTTTCTGACACAAAGCTCCATCCCGCAACTGTTTTTGGCAGGGTTGATCCCTGGGCTGTTGCTGGCCTTGGGGTTCATGGTGGTCACGGCACTGATTTGCATGGCCAGACCTTCTTTGGGTGGCCAGCGTCGACACTTTACTTGGGCCGAGCGGCTCGCTTCACTAAAAGACCTCTTGCCGATTCTGCTGCTGTTTGTGGCTATCGTAGGCTCGATTTACTACGGCATCGCCACGCCAACGGAAGCCGCAGCCGTGGGTGTCGGGGGCGCGGTTTTGATTGCGCTGTCGTTTGGCAAGTTTTCTTGGGAGATGGTCACGCAAAGCGTGGTGGGCACGGTCAAGATCACGTCCATGATTATGCTGATTGTCATTGGCGCGTCGTTTCTGAACTTCACGCTGGCTTCAGCTGGGCTTGGTGGCAAGCTCGATGCCTTTCTCACGGGGTTGGGATTGACACCATTGACCACGCTGCTGGTGATCGTGCTGATGTATGTGGTGCTGGGCATGTTCATCGAGACATTGTCACTGATGGTGGTGACGATCCCGATTGTGGTGCCCTTGATTGCTGCACTGGGTTTTGATGTGATCTGGTTTGGCATTCTCATGATTGTGCTGGTCGAGATGGCGTTGATCACGCCACCGGTTGGTCTGAATCTGTATGTGGTGCAAAGCGCGCGGGGGGAAGGGCGCATCGGCCAGGTGATGGTGGGGGCGTTGCCCTACGTGGTGGTGATGTTGGTCATGGTGGCTGCACTCATTGCCGTGCCGGATCTTGCCCTTTGGCTGCCATCGAGCCTGCAATAGCTCAGGCTGTGCTTGTACGTCTGGCATTAGGTTTTGCATCTATTTTTAAAGCCTTTGTTTTAGGTTGTCATAGACATGAAGATTTCGATAGTGACTCACGATGGTGGTCCTGCACAGGTTCTTGATGCGGACGTTGGGGCGTTGACCGTGGCGGGTTGGACAGGGCGCAACCGTGAGGCGGTTGAACACCACATCAAAGAGCTTGAAGCCATTGGTGTGCCACGGCCGTCAACCACGCCACTGTTTTACCGCGTGAGCCCCGAGCTTGCGACGACCGCAAGCGAGCAATTTTTTCTCGGTGATACGGCATCGGGTGAAGTTGAGCCCGTGTTGATATTTGATGGCACTGATTTGTATCTGGGCACCGGTTCTGATCACACGGATCGGGCCTGGGAAGCACAGTCAGTGGCAGTCTCCAAGCAGATGTGTCCCAAGCCACTGGCGCCTG
>CBFHXV010000042.1:0-13488 GCA_965659885.1 Burkholderiaceae bacterium
CTGGGAATAGGCGTGGCGGTAAGCGTCAAGATGTCGACCTCGGCGCGCAGGGCTTTTAAAGCTTCTTTCTGGCGTACGCCGAAACGGTGTTCTTCGTCAATAATGACCAAGCCGAGCTGTTTGAACTTGACCTCCTTAGACAGCACCTTGTGGGTACCAATGACGATATCCACACTGCCGGCGGTGATGCCGGCAATCGCCGCCTTGGTTTCTTTGGCTGACCGAAAGCGTGACATTTCAACAACCTTCACCGGCCAATCGGCAAACCGATCGGTAAAGGTTTGGGCATGTTGCTCGGCCAACAATGTTGTGGGGCAGAGAATCGCCACTTGGTGGCCATTGGCCACCGCCACGAAGGCAGCCCTTAGCGCCACTTCAGTTTTACCGAACCCCACATCGCCACACACCAGTCGATCCATGGGCTTGTCTGACACCATGTCAGCGACCACAGACTGAATGGCCGCGGCCTGATCCGCGGTTTCCTCAAAGCCAAACCCTTCGGTAAAGAGTTCATAGTCACCGGGTGGCAGCTTAAAGGCATGCCCTTGACGGGCTGCCCGGCGGGCGTACAGGTCAAGCAGCTCAGCGGCCGTGTCGCGCACCTGCTGGGCGGCTTTTTTGCGGGCCTTCTCCCACTGCCCAGACCCGAGTTGGTGCAAGGGAGCCGTCTCCGGATCAGCACCGCTGTAGCGGGAGATGACATGCAGTTGCGAGACCGGCACATACAACTTGGAGGCGTTGGCGTATTCAAGATGCAAAAACTCCATGTCGCCATCACCGAGGTCCATGTTGATGAGCCCAAGGTAGCGGCCCACCCCGTGATCGATGTGAACAATGGCGTCGCCCGCGCGCAGTTCAGCCAAATCGCGCACCATGGCGTTGACATCACTGGTGCGGCTACGGTCACGGTTGGCACGACGCGTGCCGCTGGCGTGCCCGGGGTAGAGATCGTTTTCTGTGAGCAGGATCAGGTTGTCAGCCAGCGACACAAACCCGGCATCAAACGGGGCAACTAGCACACCAAAGTGCGCGTCACCTTGCAAGAAATCTTGTAGTGATTCAAGCGGCGTCTCAGGCCGAATCTGGTGCTCAGCCAACATCTCGACAATCGTCTCGCGCCGGCCATGTGAGTCGGTGCAAAGCGCAATGCGTTGGTCGCTATCCTTGATCAGGCTTCTGAGGCGCTGCAGTGGGTCTTCGGCGCGCCGGTTCACCGCCACATCAGGCGCGCTCGAGTACTGCTGGTGCTCGCGATCGTCTACGAGTGCCAGGCGTGCCAAGGGCTGCAAGGCCGTGAACAGGGCTTCGCCTTGGATAAATAGATCTTGCGGTGGCAGCACCGGACGTTCACGGTCGCTTTTGAGAAACTGATAGCGTGACTGCGTGTCATCCCAAAAGCGATGCATGGCGTCTTCAAGATCACCATGCGTGACGCAAACGCACTGGGCTGGCAGATAGTCAAACAGCGTAGCCGTTTCATCAAAAAAGAGCGGCAAGTAATACTCGACCCCGGCAAACGGGATGCCATTGCCAATGTCCCGATATGGCAGCGCACGCGAAGGGTCGCCTTCAAAGACTTCCCGAAACTTGGCCCTGAAATGATTGCGCGCGGCTTCGTCCATGGGAAACTCGCGCCCGGGCAGCAACTGAACCTCAGGCACGGGATACAGGCTGCGCTGGGTGTCAATGTCGAAGGTCTTGATGGATTCGATCTCGTCATCAAACAGATCAATCCGGTAGGGCAGGACAGACCCCATGGGAAACAGGTCGATCAGTCCGCCACGAATACAGAACTCACCTGGGGCACTGACCTGGGTGACATGGGTGTAATTAGCCAAGACCAATTGGTCACGCAGTGCGGCTTCATTTAAGCGGTCTTTTTGTTTGAAAGAGAATGTATACGCCGCTAAAAAACTTGGTGGACAGACGCGATACTGTGCCGTGGTTACCGGCACCGTCAGTACGTCAACCTCGCCTTGCATGAGCGCATGCAGCGTGCGCAAACGTTCTGACACAAGATCCTCGTGAGGCGAGAACGCGTCGTAGGGCAGCGTCTCCCAATCTGGTAGCATGCGCACCCGCAAACCAGGCGCAATCAGTTCGATTTCGCTGGCCAGTCGCTGCGCTTGCAAAGGCGCGGCCGTCAGCACCACCAGGGGCTCTGACATCTGCTGGCCCAGCTGAGCGAGCAGCCAGGCGTCGCCCGAGCCTGGCGGTTTGGGGTGAGCCAAGCGCTGGCCGGGCTTTAGGCCTGAGCGTATGGCGTGAATGTCTGATTGGGCAAGCGTGGTCATGGAAAAGTCTCGTTGAACACAACATTATAAAATCTTGCGCCAATCTCGCTTGAATCTCAGTTCAGGGCTCTGGCACCGGAATTCCTTGGGCTGCCCGCGGCAGAGTTCAACCGAATCCAACCTGCTGGTTTGATTGAGCAAGCTGGTGCTTTGAGCGATCTGGTCGTGGCACCAGCTTAAAAGCTCAGTCCTAGGCTCGTTGAGGTGTTTCAGCCGTTTTGGACGAGATTGATTTATCTGTGTTAGAGCTTGTGGTTGGGTGATCTTTTGCGTAGGCAGTCAAGCGCACTGAGTGCCGAACTATAGTCGACTACTCATCATCGGTTTTCAAGTGCTGCCTTGACCGCGCTAACCCATATCCGCCAACTGCTCCAGCGGCAACGGAAACCGAGATCTTCAATAAATCGGCTGCTAGAGCATCCTTATCTAACACCATTGCGGTACCGATTAGCACCGCCACAACGACAATCACGAGGATGGCGAATGCTAAGTTTGCATAATTGACTCTTCGAATATGCTTTCTTGTGTTGTTGCGGTCACGTTCTTGTGCATTCAGAATTTCCTCAGCGTGTGCTGAGTTGTGATCTAACTCACGGTGACGCAACTTGAGTTCTTCGGACCTGGTTTGCAGTTCCATCGTCTGGGCTTTAAGCAAACGGTTAACCGTGTCTTCACTGAGTTCTCTAGGTGGGGATGCAAGGGTCTTTGGATTTTGTTCGTGTTGCGATGTCATCAAACTACGTATGCTTGTAGATAGGATGTGTATACCTGACAAGGAATGAACCAAAATCAGACTTGCCCGGCTTAGGCGCAACGGCCGTGCAAGACTTGATAAGCCCAGGGTTGGTTTTCATGAGCTTGAGAAACTCCTCGGCTTTCAGTGTCTCCTGTTCCACAGGAGTAAGATCGAGGGTCAAAGGTGATGCTAGTCTGTCTACTTCTGTTCGCCTACTCATAAAGCACCTGTCCAATGGCTATCCATGTGTTAATGCCGCCTTTGCTAGTTGTTTCTAACCAACGACAGCAAATCAAAATGCTATCACTCGAATGCCACCGACCCCGCCTAAATTCTCATTTTTTTAGAAGGTCGGGAGTCTTGGCAGTCACCCATATTTGGTTACGTCACAACCTGTGCAGGATTATTCAAACAGAAGCCCTTTCGGTGGTATTTTTTTGGTCATGCAGCAATGCCCGAATGAGTGACTCTGTTTGTGCGATGGGTTTGTGCGCGGGGTTTGTGCGATGGGTTTGTGCGCTGGGTTTGTGCGATGGGCGACCTGTTTATTGACGCTCTGAGATTGATCGTACATCCATGAATATCCGTACCGAGATGCACCGCTTCAAGATATGTCCGTGCTCATCACCGAAGGATGTTGTGAGCCAATGCACAACAGACTTGGCATCGGTGTTTTGTTTTGATGCAACGGATTCGGACAACCCACAACCAACACGGCTACACTAGGACCTTGCCAGTGCTTGTTTTTTTAACGCCCGCCGTGATAACACTCACAACCCTCACAACCCTTGCTTGTAACAACGCAACCAGTCCTATGCTGGGGTGCGTCCAATGAACGCAATCCATGGCCTCATTCCGGCCGGTGGCGTGGGTGCACGGGCACAGCAAGTGTCTGCGAAAGCGACACAGTTACCGACGCCCAAGCAGTACCGGTTGATTAACGGTCAGCCGATGATCGTGCGCGCCGTGCAGGCGCTGTCGGCAGATGCACGCATCGAAGATGTCGTTGTTGGGGTGCAAGTTGACGATACACAGGCAAGTGATTGTTTGGCGGATTTGGCGCGCACGCGTGTTTGTCCAAGTGCGGGTCCAACACGGGCTTTAACGGTGTTGCAAACTTTGAAGCACAGCGGTTTTGATGACAATGACTGGGTGCTGGTTCATGATGCCGCCAGACCCGGCTTACCTGCCGATCGTTTGAGTGCTCTGATTAATTGCTGTCTGGCGCATGACCAGGGCGGACTTTTGGCCATGCCAGCCGCTGACACGGTCAAGTTGGCGCGATTGCCAGACGAATGGCCAGAAGGGTCGCCCAAGAGCTCTGTGGCGCAAGTGCAATCGACGCTGGCGCGTCAGACGATCTGGTTGGCGCAAACGCCACAGATGTTTCGTGTCGGTGCGCTTGCGCAAGCGCTGTCTGACGCGATAGACGCGGGCGTGGATGTCACCGATGAAGCCAGCGCCATGGAATGGGCCGGCCACGCGCCCTTGCTGGTGCAAGGCTCGTCGCGCAACTTTAAGGTCACATGGCCTGAGGATTTTGACAGGATGGAGGGGTTGGCATGAGCCAGGTGCCATTTCGTGTGGGCCAGGGGTTTGACGTGCATGCGTTTGATGTTGGCGGTCCGTTATTGCTTGGCGGTGTGGCCATTGAGCACACGCATCACCTCAAGGGGCATTCAGATGCTGATGCACTACTGCATGCCATCACCGACGCGCTGCTCGGTGCCGCGGGGCTAGGCGACATTGGCCGACTGTTTCCCGACAACGACCCTCAATATGCCGGCATCGATAGCCGCGTGCTGTTGCGCCAAGCGTACGCACGGGTGTTGGAGGCGGGTTGGTGCGCCGTCAATATTGACGCCACGATTCACGCTCAAGCCCCTAAGATTGCACCGCATGCGCCAGCCATGGTGAGCAACATTGCACAAGACTTGGAGCTGCCGGCCGATGCCATCAACATCAAAGGCAAAACCAACGAAGGCTTGGGCTATCTCGGTAGGCGAGAGGGCATTGCCGTGACGGTGGTCGCTCTTATCGAGCGCCGTCAGGCTCAAGCCTAACGGGAGTACGTTGGCGCCGGGTACACGGCAGGTCCATGCGGGCTGTCAGGCCCGTGGGTTTGGCATGCATAAGCCTGAGGTGGCCGTCTGCGCTGGCTAGCAGTCGTTGTACGATCGCCAGCCCCAGTCCGGCACCGGTAGAGCCGGTTCGAGCCGCTTGCCCGCGAGAGAAAGGTTTAAGCACACGCGCCACATCGAGCTCAGCAATGCCAGGGCCGCGGTCACTGACATCAATGTAGACCCGCTCGCCGCGGATTTGCATGCTGACGTGGATATGGCACTGACCGTCCGGTTCAGCGCCGTAATGTCTGGCGTTCTCGAGCAAGTTCGTCAGGCAGCGCCGCAAGTCTTCGGCATCTATCCGACAAAACCCTAGTTTATCCACCTGCAGTGTAATGTGTTCGGCTGGCTGCGCCTGTGTCTTTGCCTGCACCACAACGTCACTGACCACCTCATGCACGGCAATTGCCTTGGCTGGTGGTTCGTGAGCGGGCCGCGCATATTGCAGTAGTTGGCCCAAGGTGCGGTCAATTTGGGTCAGATCAGCATCAATGGCTTGGCGTTGGTCGCCTGACATCGGGCTCATCTCGACTTCAAGGCGCATGCGCGCCAGCGGCGTGCGCAAGTCGTGCGAGATACCAGCAAGCATCAAACGGCGATCGGCATCGGCTTGCTGCAGTTGTTCGGCCATGCGGTTAAAGCTGCGGTTCAGTTGCCGGATTTCTTGGGCGCCAGACTCGGGCAAGCGGTCAGGGTTCTGTCCGCGTGAGAGCTGCTGTGCGACTCGGGCCAAACGCGCCAACGGACGGTTCAGGTAGCCCACCGCCACGGCAGCACCAACCATGGACAGCAGGGCTGCAGCTGCAATCCAGCTGACCCATTCCGGGCCTTGCGTTAGGCCAATGGGCTTGACCGCCACACCCAGCCAGCCGATCTGTGGTGTCCAAACCCATACACGGTCAGCGCTGTCGCTGGCCAGGCCCAATTCGGTGTTTGAGCCAAGCGCCGATTGGACTAATGACGCTACTGATTGCCACTCCAGCTGATCCGGCAACGTCGCAAAATCATCAGGCCTTTCGGGTCCGGCCAGCGTGAAGTCGGTATTGGCGTTGATGTCTTCGATGACTTGTGCCATGGCATCATTACCCGCATGGCGCTGGGCGATCTCGGTGAGTTCGACCGCCCGCACAATCTGGTCGGTGATTTGCTCAACTTGTGGCTGACGTTCGAGCGTCCAGAACACGTGCACCCAGGCTGCCAGGCTAGCCAGCATCAGCAAGGCCAACAAAAGAAACGTTCGGGCAAACAGCCCGAGTTTTAAATCAACGGCTGCCATCAGGCACGAACACGTAGCCCACGCCCCAGACGGTTTGTATGAAGGTGGGTTTGGCCGGATTGGGTTCAAGCAGTTTTCTCAGGCGCGAGATCTGTACGTCCAAGCTACGGTCAAACGCCTCATACTCGCGCCCGCGTGCCAGTTCCATCAACCGGTCACGCGACAGGGGTTGGTGAGGGTAGCGCGCAAACACCTTGAGCATGGAGAATTCAGCGGTGGTGATGGACAGGTGTACGCCCTCACGGCTCAAGGTGCGACGGGTCAGGTTCAGTTCATACGGCCCAAAACGAATCACCTCTGGTGTGGTTGCAGATGGATCTGTCTGGGCCTGCTGGCGCAGCCCTCGGCGTAAAACCGCTTTGATGCGTGCGAGTAGCTCCCGGGGGTTAAATGGCTTGACCAGATAGTCGTCGCAGCCCAGATCAAGGCCCATGATGCGGCTAGCGTCTTCGCTTCGCGCGGTGAGCATGATGATGGGTATGTCATCGCCGGCCGAGCGCAAGCGTCGACAGATGCTCATGCCATCTTCAGCCGGCATCATGACATCAAGCACCATCAGGTCGAATGCTTGCTCGCGTCTGGCCTGTGCCATAGCCTGACCGTCGGCAGCCGTGGTCACAGCAAACCCCTGCTCGCACAAGTAGCGTTTGAGCAACTGGCGCAGGCGCTGGTCGTCATCGACGACCAGAATCTGTCGATCCGTAGGCTGCAAGGGTCTGTTCATAAGCACTGAATGTCCACCGGCGTCAATAAAAAGCGCGCCAGTGTAGCTTAAGCCGTGTTTGCAGTTGCGGTGTCAATAGCCACCAACAACAACCAACAACAACCAACAACAACTAATAACAACCAACAAAAGTCACCCAACAAAACATCAGGCTGGCGGCAGATCCAGATCCTCAACCCAGCACTGCCCGCACCATGATGCGCCATTTGATTGTGTCGTGGCTAGACTTGGTGCCAGAAATGCCAGCGTCCAATCAGCGCGGATGGGCTCGCCCAGCGCTTGGCCACTGTCGGCTTGCAGCCCGCTTGGGATATCAAGCGCCAGCACCTGTGTGTGCCAGGCATTGACCGTCTGGATGATGGTTTGCCAGGGCTCGCTCAAGGGACGGTCCAGGCCAATGCCGAACAAGCCGTCGATGACCAGATCTGGTCTTTGATCTGACATTTCTTTTTGCAGGGTGCCGCCAGCAGCCAGCCAATGGGCCAGTGCTTGCTTGGCATCAGGTGATGCATGGGGACTGGCTACTGGCATCACGGCCGTGACTTGATGCCCCATGGCCAGCAGTTGCTGTGCAGCGACCAAGGCGTCGCCGCCATTGTTGCCAGGGCCGATGAGGCATAGCACCTGGCTGCCGGGCAGCAGGTGGCTGTTGGCAAACTCGGCGGCCGATTGGCCGGCGCGTTGCATCATGGGCAGCCCAAGCGCAAAGCCACGGGCCTCGAGTTCTCTGACCGCGGCAGTTGATTGGGCGGGCTTGTCACTAGCTCGATATCTCATGCTGAAATTCTAGACAGTTTTTTGATGGGGGGGACAGAGAGGGTGCAGATAGCGCTAGTGGATCGTGAGCGCAATTGCTGAATGTGCAACCTAAGTGCCAGTACCAAGCGCAATACCGCGCGCAATACCAAGCCCCATAATCGTTTCAAAACCAAACCAAACCGTTTGCGCTTTGATCCTGAAACATCACGCAGCTTCAATTTAAGCCGATAGAATGAAGGCTGTGTAGACAGTAAGGTTTTTAGAGATGCCAGCCAATCGACCCCGTCCCCAAGAGCAACCCCTAATCGATGACATTCGCATGCTTGGCCGCTTGTTGGGCGAGGTGATTCGTGAGCAGGAAGGCAAAAAAGCCTTTGACCTGATCGAGCGTATCCGTCAGTTGTCGGTGACGTTTCGCCGTCACGATGACGACGAGGCAGACAAGACGTTAAAGCGCACGTTGCGTCAGTTAAGCGACGAGCAGGCGGTGAGCGTGATCCGCGCATTCACCTACTTTAGCCACTTGGCTAACCTCGCAGAAGATCGGCACTACATCCGGCGCCGGGTGTTTCACGAAAGGGCGGGCCATCAACAAAAGGGCAGCTTGGCTTTGGCGTTTGGGCGCTTGTCTGACGCCGGTTACAAGCCTGCCCAAGTTGCCAAGATACTGTCGGCAAGCCACGTCTCGCCGGTGCTCACGGCACACCCCACTGAAGTGCAGCGCAAAAGCATTCTCGATGCGGAGCGCGCCATTGCCGATCTTCTGAATGTGCGTGACGAGATCCGGGCACGCGAGCCAGACGCCTTGCAAGACGCTGAACTCAAAGACAACGAGAAGCACATTAAAGCGCGCATTGTGCAGTTGTGGCAGACCCGTTTGCTGCGATTTACGAAGCTGACCGTGACCGATGAAATCGAAAATGCGTTGAGCTACTACGAATCCACTTTTTTGACGCAAATCCCGCGCTTGTATAAGCAACTCGAGCGCGAGCTTGGTGGTCGTGAAGTGCCATCGTTTCTGCGCATGGGCCAGTGGATTGGCGGCGACCGAGATGGCAACCCAAATGTCAATGCGGACACCTTGCGTGAGGCCTTGCGTCGGCAAAGCGAAGTGGCGTTGCGCCACCATTTGCGCGCTTTGCATTACCTTGGAGCCGAGCTGTCGATGTCGGCCATGCTCGTGCCCGTGGGCCCAGCAATGCAGGCGTTGGCTGACCGGTCGCCAGACCAGAATGTGCACCGTGCCGATGAGCCTTATCGGCGGGCACTAACGGGCATGTACGCTCGCCTGGCAGCCACTTTGATGGCGTTAACGGGCCAGGAAGCCGCCCGCCATGCGGTCGCACCGCAAGACCCGTACCTGTCACCGCAGGCTTTGCTTGACGATCTGAAGGTGATTCGCGCGTCGCTTAGCCAGAATCACGGTGCGGTGCTGGCGCAAGAGCGCCTCGATGACTTGATCCGTGCGGTTGATGTGTTCGGGTTTCATCTGGCCACGGTTGATTTGCGCCAAAGCTCGGATCAACACGAGCAAGTGGTGGCCGAGTTGCTGCGCGTGGCAGGCGTGTGCGAGGACTATCTCGCGCTGCAAGAAAACGAGCGCGTGGCCATGCTGATGACATTGCTGCAACAAGCCAGGCCTTTGCGAGTGCCCGGCGCCCACTACAGCGCGCTGGCCGACAAAGAACTCGCCGTATTTGAGGCCGCACGCGAGGTGCTCGCCAAGTTTGGCCCGCGAGCCATACGCCAGTACATCGTGAGCCACACCGAGACCGTTAGCGATTTGCTCGAGGTCTACCTCCTACAAAAAGAAACCGGGCTGATGACTGGTCCGCTTGGTGCCAACGCCAGTGGCGCGACCCAAGGTGAAAAACCGGTCCCGACTCAGGCATCCTTTATTGTGGTGCCGCTGTTTGAGACCATCGGTGACTTGCAGCGGGCGCCGGCCATCATGCGCGAACTCTTTGCTTTGCCACACGTGGTGCGCTTGCTCAAAGCCAGTGGTGGCGAGCAAGAAATCATGCTTGGCTATTCCGATAGCAACAAGGACGGTGGCATCTTTACCAGCACCTGGGAGTTGTACCGCGCCGAGTTGGCCTTGGTGGAGGTGTTTAATTCCCTTGGCAGACGCGACAAACTGACCATGCGACTGTTTCACGGCCGTGGCGGCACGGTTGGGCGTGGCGGTGGGCCGAGCTATGAGGCGATCCTGGCGCAGCCACCCGGCACCGTGGGCGGGCAGATCCGCTTGACCGAGCAGGGCGAGGTGATCGGCTCGAAATACGCCAACCGCGATATCGGACGGCGCAACCTCGAGACGCTCGTGGCTGCCACGCTCGAGGCCACCTTGTTGCAAACAGCCGATGAAACGCCAGAGATCTTTTTGGCTGCAGCGCAGCGCTTGTCTGATGAGAGTTTTGCGGCGTACCAGGCGCTCGTTTATGGCACGCCGGCCTTTGCGCCTTATTTCTTTGAGTCTACGCCTATAGGCGAGATCGCCCAGCTTAATATCGGATCTCGCCCGGCCGCCCGGCCCAAGCAAGGGGCCAACAAGCCTCGCATCGAGGACTTGCGCGCTATTCCTTGGGGCTTTAGCTGGGGCCAATGTCGATTGACGCTACCTGGCTGGCTAGGGTTTGGCGAAGCGATCGAAGCGTTCTTGGAAAAACCGCCAGAGGGCATGAACCGCAAGCAGGCTTTGGCATTGTTGCGCCAGATGTATCAGCAGTGGCCTTTTTTCCGGGCGATTCTGTCCAACATGGACATGGTCATGGCCAAAAGCGATTTGGCCATTGCCGGGCGCTACGCCAGTCTGGTGACAGACCGCAAAGTGCGGCAGACCGTGTTTGGTGCCATTACACGCCACTGGCACAGCACCCGTGAGGCACTTGACCTTATTACCCAACAAAAAAGCCGTCTGGCCAACAACCCGGCGTTGGCCCGCTCGATTCGCCACCGATTCCCCTATATCGACCCCTTGCATCACTTGCAAGTCGAGCTCATTCGGCGGTTTCGAGAGCAACCAGCCGAGCAAGCCAATGAGCGCGGCAAGCGCGGCATACACATCTCCATTAACGGTATTGCCGCGGGTTTGCGAAACACTGGCTAAGGGGCAATGCCACGCCTCAGAGAAAGTGCTATACTTTCACTCCTTTAGCGCCCGTAGCTCAGTTGGATAGAGTACTTGGCTACGAACCAAGGGGTCGTGGGTTCGAATCCTGCCGGGCGCGCCAGTATCTGAGGGTCGATCGATGAAATGTCGATCGGCCCTTGTTAATTGGGCGGCCGCCATTGGTCTCTATCCAATGGCGGGCTGGCTGGCCCTGGCTCGACGGCGGCGCTACTCCCCCTTAGTGTGGCCGCTGTCCTTGGCCTTTTGTTTGATGGCCTCAAGCAACGACACGGGTAGCCGCATATTAAGTGCCCCTGCGTTGGGTTCAATTTTAAATCTCACAGGCTTAAAGCCGCTCAACTCATACGCGGACAAATCCGCTTAACTGACGAATGCCTGGGCATCGGCATCACTGTCTAGCGATGGCATTGGTTTGCGTTTGTTTTTCATAGCTTTCGATTTCCTTTTTATGCATGAAGCGTGCGTTAATGGATCGCCGCACCAAGGCCAAGAACCTCTCTTGTTTCTCTCTTGCTTGTTAATAGGCGATAAACAAATGGCAACTTGCTTGTATTTTCCGTGTTTTTCTCATTCGCTGTCTCATTCGTTCCTTCATTCGTTCCCGCTAATGTCTGTGCGATGATTTTTACATGGATTTTTTTCCGGAAATTGACCCGATCCGGTGACTGTAGGATGGACAAACGCACCAAAACCAGACGTCATTGGCTTCGCTTTGGTGCATCGCTGTGCACCGGTGGTGGACTAGCGCCAGAGCAGTCACATTGGTGCTAGCATACGAGGTTTTATCAGTGATCGCGCTGCCGCCATGACAACGACGATTTCAGTCATCGCATCTGCCGGAGCAAGGCTTGATCCGGCTTGAGTCACGCTTGGCTCCAAGTGCCGCTTCAAGGGTGGCAACGCCTTTGCTCGCCATCGCCCTGACGGTTCTGACAGGCCTGATTATTTTTGCGCTGCTTGGCAAAGATCCGATTCGTGGATTCGAAGTGTTTTTTGTGAATCCACTTAAAACCACTTATGGCATCACAGAGTGGCTGTTAAAGGCCACGCCGCTGGCACTGTGTGCTGCGGGCCTGGCCGTGGGGTTTCGCGCCAGTGTCTGGAATATTGGCGCTGAAGGGCAGTTCATTCTCGGTGCCATTGGGGCAACCCTGGTGGCCCTGTATGCCGGCACCTACAGTGTGCTCACGCTGGCCATGATGGTGGCAGCCGGCATTGCCGCGGGCGCTTTGTGGGCAGCCATTCCGGCCTTTTTAAAAACCCGCTTTAACGCCAGTGAGATCCTGGTCTCTCTCATGCTGGTTTACGTGGCCGAGTTACTGGTGTCGTGGCTGGTGTTTGGGCCGCTAAGAGATCCCATGGGGTTTAACTTCCCGCAAACGGTGATGTTTGAGCCGCAGGCGCTGCTGCCTATCTTGGTACCTGGCACACGACTGAACCTGGTGCTCGCGTTTGTGGTGGTGGTGTTGCTAGCGACCTATGTGCTGGTGTTTAAGACCCACCTGGGCTTTAAGATGCGCGTGGCAGGCCAGTCGGCAAGTGCAGCGCGCTACGCCGGCATCCCGGCGCGAACCATGGTCTGGCTAGGTTTGCTCATTGGAGGTGGTTGTGCCGGCTTGGCGGGCATGGCCGAAGTTGCAGGCCCCATGGGCCAACTCACCGACAAGGTGGGCAGCGGTTACGGGTTTGCGGCGATTATCGTGGCGTTTGTCGGCCGCCTGCATCCGGTGGGCATTGCGCTGGCCTCGTTGCTCATGGCGCTCTTTTTTATTGGTGGTGAGCAGGCGCAGCAGTACCTGGGCTTGCCTGCTTCCATTTCCATGGTGTTTCAGGGGCTGTTGCTGTTTTACCTGCTGGCCACTGACGTGCTGATCAACTATCGCTTGCGGTGGGTGGGCGCACCCGGCAAAAGGTCGGTGACGTCATGAGCCTGTTTGAATCGATTCTCTTTGCCACTGTGGCTGCCGGCACGCCGCTGTTGCTTGTGGCCATGGGTGAACTCATCTGCGAAAAATCCGGCATGCTCAATCTTGGTGCCGAGGGCATGATGTCGGTGGGGGCGGTGGCTGCCTTTGTGGCGGCATTCACCTTTGAGTCCACGCTACTGGGGGTGGCTAGCGCCATTGTGGCGGGGGTTCTCATTAGCCTCATCTATGCAGGCATTACTGTGCATTTGATGGCTAACCATGTGGCGACTGGTCTTGCCGTGGCGATATTTGGTGTGGGCTTGGCGGCGTTTTTGGGCAAGCCCTTTGAAGCCAAAGTGCTGCCTTCGATTGCGCCGACCGAAGTTCCCTGGCTGTCGGAGTTGCCCGTGATCGGGCCGGCTTTGTTTGCCCAGCCGTGGATGGTTTATGTGACGTGGCTCTTGTTTGGCCTGGTGGTGTGGTTTTTATCACGCACCCGTGGCGGTCTTGTATTAAAGTCAGTTGGTGAGTCGCCT
>CBFHXV010000043.1:0-12368 GCA_965659885.1 Burkholderiaceae bacterium
CCACAAAAATAACAACACAATACAGCCCCTCGTCTTGCCCCTCGCCACCAAAACGCAACACAACGGGGCAGACAACTCGCAAATGCCTGTGCGCGCCGCTAGGTGCAGCGCTACACTAAGGTTCTATGCGCAGTCAGGACATCACTGATCTTTTATTGGTGGCTGCTATCTGGGGCAGCTCCTTTATCTTCATTACATTGGCTGTGCCCGATTTCGGGCCCTTTCCGCTGATGGCACTGCGCACGGGCATCGGCTTTCTGGTGCTACTGCCTATCCTGTTCTGGCGACACGCCATGCCAGATTTGGTGCGCAACTGGAAAGCAATCTTCACCTTAGGCGTGATCAACGCTGCCATCCCATTCACGTTGCTTGCTTATGCAGCCTACGTCATCCCGGCTGGTGTGCTGTCCATTCTGAATGCAGCCACCCCTCTTTGGGGGGCCGTGTTTGCCGCTTTGTGGTTGAAAGACATTTTGCCGGTCTGGCGCATCGCGGGCCTGATCATCGGGTTTTGCGGGATTGTGTTGCTGGTGTGGGATGAGCTGCAAATCAATACTTTGCTCAATACGGGCCTGGCCTTGGCCGCAGGGCTGGCGGCACCGCTGTCCTATGGATTTTCTGCGACATTTACCAAGCGTTATCTGATGGGTGTTCGCACCACCGCCATTTCGACGGGCGCACTGCTGTCAGCCTCGCTGGTGTTGCTTCCTTTGGCTGTCTGGACCTGGCCTGAAGGGTCGATCACGCAACGTGCCTGGGGCTCCATGCTCATGCTTGGCGTGCTTTGCACGGGCATGACCTATATTATCTTCTACCGCCTTGTGCTTAGTGCAGGGCCGGCCAAGGCCAGCACGGTGACACTGCTGATTCCGCTGTTCGGTGTCTTGTGGGGCTGGATGTGGCTATCTGAAGAGGTCACGCTTATCATCTTGCTTGCCACTGGCATCATCTTGTTGGGCACAGCACTCGCCACAGGTATTTTGGGTGGCAATACCTTTGCCCGTATGCATAGAGCTAAGAGCAAGCCCCAGCCCCAGCCTAATTCCGAGCCCAAGCCCGAGTCCAAGCCCGAGTCCAACGGTGCCGATGCATGAATGGGCGCATCTGACCTGATCAACGTTTATCGGCGGCTACGTTCTAGTAGCGCATCGGTAAACTTCTCTATGCCCGCAGGCAGACTCCCATCGTTGACGATGGTAAGCACTTCCGTGATGTCATCAAAGGGCTGGGTTTGGCGTTGCAGGCGTTCTTTGATCTCTGGCTCGGTTTCACGTCCACGGTCCGCCAGACGTTTAGCCAGTGTCTCGACAGGGGCGGTGACCAACACCACGACCAGATTCGGGACAGCGTCTTTTATCTGGTTGACAATGGATCTTGAGCCATTCGCCACAATGTGACGGCCCCGGGCCTGTTGTTCGAGCAAGGTGCGCTCCAATCCGTAGTCGTAGCCGTGCGCTTGCCAGGTAATCAGGAACTCAAGGTTTTGGGATCGTTGCTTAAATTCCTCAGCCGTGCAGCTGGTGTAGTCCTCGCCCACCATACCTGGTGGCTTGGTGATAACACGTTTGGCAAACACAAAGCCTTTGTCCAACAAAGTTTGTTTGGCACCATCCATGAGGCTATCTTTGCCGGCACCGCTTGGGCCCACCACGAGGAAGAAACAGCCCCGTTGCGCTGCTGACACATCGCGCATCGGGATGGCATTGTTTGTTCGATCTGTTCGCGGCATCATCGATACAAGCCGGCTTGGCGCAGCAATTGTGCCGTTTCATACAGCGGCAATCCAACCACTGAGCTGTAGCTGCCGTAAACGTCGCTGACGTAAGCCGCGGCAATGCCCTGTATGCCATAGGCACCGGCCTTGCCAAATGGTTCACCACTGGCGATATAGGCATCAAGGTTTTCGTTTAATGCTGCGTCTATGCTCACACGTGTGTGTGTCAGAGCCGTATGCTGTTGGTTGCCCACACTTAAAACGACGGCCGTGTAGACATCGTGTGTTTGGCCAGCAAGCGCACGCAGAATACGTCTGGCATCTTCGTGGTTAGCGGGTTTGCCCAGAATGGTTTGTCCAAGCGCCACCGTGGTGTCGGCTGACAGGATGGGTGGTGTCTGATCTGGATGTGTCTGATGCCAAGTGAATTTGGCTCGCTGGTTTTTGTCGTGCGCGGTGCGCGAGACGTAGTCTGTGACAGACTCGTTGGGCAGTCGAGGCTCGTCTTCGCCTTGAACGGGCACCACGAATTGCTCAACGGGCACGGCAATTTGCTCGAGTAAGGCCAGTCGCCTGGGGCTGGCTGAGGCGAGAATCAGAGGTTGGTTTGGGTTAAGCCACATAAGGGATTCGCAAGTTTAGATTCGGGTCAGTTCGGCTCGATTGGTCTCGATTCGGCTCGGTGGCGTCTGAGTGCTTGGTTGCCGAGGTTTTTAGGGTCGATGATAGGGATGGCCCATGGCAAGCGAATAGGCTCGGTAAATCTGTTCGATCAGCAATACTTTGACCAGCGCATGGGGCAAGGTCATGGCCGACAGTTGCAGCAACACAGGGCAGCGCCGTTTGAAGTCGGCGTCTAGGCCATCGGGGCCACCAATGATAAAAACAATACCGCCGTGCTGATTTTGTTGGGCCTCGATGACTTGTAAAAAACCCTCGGTTGTGACGATTTTGCCGCGTTCATCGAGCGCCACTCGGGTACCTGGGACGTTTTTAAGTGCAGCGTCCAGACGTTGGGCTTCGATGGCCATATTTTGTTGGGCGGATTTGCCAGCCTGGCGGTCGGCAGGCTTGACGATTTTAAGGTCAACTTGCCAGTCCGCTGGCAGGCGCTTGGCGTAGGTCTCATAACCTTCTTGTGCCCAACTGGCGGGTCGCTGGGTGACCGCGGCGATGGTGAGTTTCATGCAAGCGCCTTGTGTCTATTGCCATGCGCCTGTCTCGGTATATCTGCGCGGCGAGACGGCGCCACTTCTGATGCGCGAGTCATGCCTTAGGCAGGCGTTTGTGCCGCTTTGGTCGCTTTATCACCGGCGCTGGTGCTTTGTGAGGCTATTTTCATGCGCACGGGCTTGCCGCCCCAGATTTCTTCGAGGTTGTAGTACTGGCGTATGGCCTGCTGCATGATGTGCACCACAATGTCGCCAAGGTCCACCAGCACCCATTCACCCGTCTCAAGGCCTTCAACGGCAATCACAATAATGCCCAATTCCTTGGCCTTGTCTTGAACCGACTGCGCCAGTGCCCGTGTTTGCCGATTGGAAGTGGCCGTGGCGATGACCACGCGATCAAACAAACCGGTCAGTCCTTCGGTGTTGTAGACAGCGATGTCTTGCGCTTTGACGTCTTCGAGCGCGTCGACGACGGCCCGTTGTTGTTTTCTGATATCCATAGGGGGTAATGTTACTTCAAGCCGGTAGGTGATGGGTGTGCCGTTGGGTGCAGGCTCTTTGGTTTAGCGGTAGAGGCGGTGTTTGTCGATATAGTTTGACACTGCTGGGTCAAGCCAATGAGCAACGGGGTCATGCTGCTCGAGCGACTGGCGCAACTCGCTTGACGATATCGCCATGGGCTCAAAAGGCAGCGTCACGACTTGAGCGTGGCCGGCATCGATTTCATGTTGGAGTGGGTCGGGTACTTGCATTTCAGTGCCTGGGCGCTGCGCCACGGCAAGCGTCACGCGTTTTGCAATGGCTTGCCAGCCATGCCAGGTCGGAAAGTTGGCCAGTTGATCAGCGCCTAGCAACCAAAAGTATTGGTGGTTCTCGGGTAGGGCGTTTAGTGTGTCGAGTGTGTAAGTTTTACCGGGACGGTCAAGCTCCATGGGGTTAATCGTCATTCCTGGCTCGTGGGCAATGGCAAGCTTGAGCATGGCCAGTCGGTCTTGTGTGCTGGCAGCCAGAGTGGGTTTTTGCCAGGGCTGTTTGGCGGGCAACAGCTGGACCTCATCAAGGTTCAGATGGTCGCGCGCGGTTTTTGCCAGTTCGATGTGAGCGCGGTGCACCGGATCAAAGCTGCCACCGAGTAGCCCGATGCGTTTTTTATCCTGCGCTTGGCTGGGTTGGTCTTGGCCGCTGGCCATTAAACCCAGTCCCGGGGCTTGAGATAGCCATATAGCCTCGCTTCGGGTGAGTCGGGCTCGGGGCTCCAGTTATAACGCCAAGTCACCTCAGGCGGCATGGACAGCAATATCGACTCGGTGCGCCCGCCTGACTGCAGCCCAAACAACGTGCCACGGTCAAACACCAGGTTGAACTCAACGTAACGCCCGCGGCGATAGCGTTGGAAATCCTTTTCTGTTTCAGAAAACGGCATGGATCGACGCCGTTCCACGATGGGCATGTAGGCCTGTAGAAAAGCGTCACCCACACTGCGCATGATGGCAAATGAAGGCTCAAAGCCGGGCTCACTTAAGTCATCAAAGAACACGCCGCCAATGCCCCGTGTTTCTTGCCGATGCTTCAGATAGAAATACTCGTCACACCATTTCTTATATGCGGGGTAGAGCGTGCTGTCGTGGGCGTCCAGTGCTTGCTTGCAGGTCTGGTGAAAGTGTCTGGCGTCGTCTTCAAAAACGTAATAGGGCGTCAAATCCATGCCACCGCCGAACCAGAAGATGTCCGATTCACCACTGTCAGGCTTGGCATAGGCCACGAACATGCGTACGTTCATGTGGGTGGTGGGCACAAACGGGTTGTCTGGGTGCAGCACCATGGACACGCCCATGGCCTCCCAGTGGCGGCCCGCCACATTGGGGCGATGTGCGGTAGCCGAGGCGGGCAGCGTGTCGCCCTTGACATGGCTAAACAGCACACCGGCGCGCTCAAACAAGTCACCACCTTCGATTAAGCGTGACACACCACCACCGCCTTGCTCGCGAACCCACTCGTCACGCGCAAAGCGGCCACCGTCGGCGCCTTCTAGCGCCTGGACAATATCGTCTTGTAGTCCGATAAGATAACGATGAACGGCCGGGACATCGACAGCGGGGTTGGCGTGTGTGGTGCTCATGGTTCTCGCAGTCTTAGGTTGATGACAACGCGCGCCAGGCGATATCGGTTCGATACTGCGCGCCTTCGAATTTGATTTGTTTGATGCGGTCGTAGGCACGTTCACGTGCCGCTTGTACGCTGTCGCCCAAAGCGGTCACGCATAGCACCCGACCGCCAGATGTCACGAGCTCGCCTCGCTCCATTTTAGTGCCGGCGTGAAACACCACCACTTCATCGGCGCCAGCTGCCTCATCGACCCCACCAGTGCCTTGGCCCTTGGCACCTTCGTCGGTAATGGCATCGCCCAAGTGCGGGCGTCCCGGATAGCCTTCGCTGGCCATCACCACCCCCAACGCCGTGCGCTCATCCCAAGACAGGGTGACTTCATCCAGACGTCCATCGATGGCTGCTTCCAATGGCTCGAGTAAGTCGGATTGCAAGCGCATCAGGATGGGTTGCGTCTCGGGGTCACCCATGCGGCAGTTAAATTCCAGCACCTTGATCGGCCGCGTGGCGTCGTCGCCTTCGCCAATCATCACACCAGCGTACAAGAATCCTGTGTAGGGCAAGCCATCTTTGGCCATGCCGTCAACCGTGGGCTCAATGACTTCTTTCATGATCCGCTCATGAATCACGTCACTGACCACCGGCGCAGGCGAATAGGCACCCATGCCGCCGGTGTTGGGGCCTTGGTCACCATCGCGCAGACGTTTGTGGTCTTGGCTGCTGGCCAAGGGCAAGATGTGTTGTCCATCAGCCATGACAATAAAGCTGGCTTCCTCGCCGGTGAGACACTGTTCGATCACCACACGCGCACCGGCTTGCCCGAGGCTGGCCTGACCGAGCATGTTGTCAACGGCCGCGTGGGCCTCCTGCGCCGTGGCAGCCACAACCACACCTTTGCCGGCAGCCAACCCATCGGCTTTCACCACGATAGGTGCGCCTTGCGCATCGATGTAGTCATGCGCGGCTTTTGGGTCGGTAAAGGTGGCGTATTCAGCGGTGGGGATGCCATGGCGTTGCATGAAGGCCTTGGCGTAGTCCTTGGAGCTTTCCAGTTGTGCGCTGGCTTGCGTAGGGCCAAAAATGCGCAGACCGGCGGCTTTAAAGGCATCGACGATGCCCGCAGCTAACGGTGCTTCAGGCCCGACCACGGTCAGACCGACGTCGTTGTCTTTGACAAACTGAACGAGCTCGTCGGTCTCGGTCAAGCCCACGTTGGTGACGCGTCGCATGTAAATGGTTCCGCCATTGCCTGGCGCGACATAGACGTGATGCACGTTCGGTGAGCGCAGTAGCGCCCACGTCAACGCATGTTCGCGGCCGCCGCCGCCCACCACCAGCACTTTGCGCATGTGTTTGTTTCCTTGAACAGTTGTCAGTCTTATTCTTCGGCAGGCAACACCGCGTTGGTGTAGACCTCTTGGACGTCATCAAGCCCCTCGAGCACGTCCAGCAGCTTTTGCATTTTGATGGCATCGTCGCCAGCCAGTTCAACCTCGTTTTCTGGTTTCATGATGACTTCAGCCATCTCGGCGGCCAGCCCTTTGGCCTCGAGTGCTGCCTTGACCTCGCCAAAGCGGCCAGGCTCGCAAATCACCTCAACGACACCTTCTTCATCGGTCATGACGTCATCGGCACCGGCTTCAAGTGCGGCCTCCATCACATCATCCTCGGACGTGCCAGGCGCAAAAAGAAACTGGCCCACGTGCTGGAACATGAACGCCACACAGCCGTCCTGGCCCAGATTGCCGCCATGCTTGGAAAAGGCATGGCGCACTTCAGCCACGGTTCGGGCCCGGTTGTCGGTCATGCAATCCAC
Organism: Burkholderiaceae bacterium; assembly: GCA_965659885.1. Lineage (GTDB taxonomy): Bacteria > Pseudomonadota > Gammaproteobacteria > Burkholderiales > Burkholderiaceae_B > Algicoccus. The sequence continues at coordinate 6,809 of CBFHXV010000043.1, forward strand.
GATCACGGCCGCGCCACTGATGCCGTAGCCTTCGTAGCGAATCTCATCGTAATTGTCACCATCGCCCGTGCCCGCACCGCGCGCAATGGCACGCTGAATGTTGTCCTTGGGCATGTTGGCCGCCGTGGCCTTGTCCCAGGCCAGACGCAGACGCGGGTTCGATTCCGGGTCAGGGCCACCGGCACGCGCCGCTACCGTGATTTCACGAATGATTTTGGTCCACAGTTTGCCTCGCTTGGCATCTTGCCGTCCTTTGCGATGCTGGATGTTGGCCCATTTGCTATGACCTGCCATGCTTGATCCATTTTCCTTGCGTAAAACCGTCATTTTAGCCTGCACCACGATACACTAGCCAACGTGAACCCGAAGGTGAACTGAAATTCGGTGACATGGACGCTGTGATGCGTATGGTCCATGCCATTGACGGTTCCCCCAAAAACCTAACAAAACACACCACACACCTTGGAGTAATCATGAGCACGCTGACAAAAGCCATTCGTATCGAGAAAAACGGCGGACCTGAAGTCCTCAAACTGGTCGAAATCGAGGTGCCAGCACCGGCTGACAACGAGGTCACCATTGCACAGCGCGCTGTCGGACTGAACTTCATTGATATTTATTTCCGCACCGGCCTGTACAAGGCACCGCTGCCGCACGGGCTTGGGTTTGAGGGTGCCGGTGAAGTTGTCGCCGTGGGCAAGTCAGTCAAGCGCTTAAAGGTTGGTGATCGCGTGGCATACGGCCAAAGCCCGATTGGTGCCTACGCGCAGGTGCGTAATGTGCCGGCAGGCCAGGTGGTGAAGCTGCCCAAAGGGATTTCCTTTGAAGATGCCGCGGCCATGATGCTCAAGGGCCTGACGGTGCAATACCTGTTTCGCCAGACCTATCGCCTGCAAGGCGGCGAGACCATTTTGTTTCATGCCGCCGCCGGTGGCGTGGGCCTGATTGCTTGCCAGTGGGCCAAGGCCTTGGGTGTCAAGCTCATCGGCACGGCTTCTACTGATGAAAAAACCGCGCTGGCAAAAAAGCATGGCGCCTGGCGCACCATTAACTACAGCAAAGAGAACGTGGTCGAGCAGGTCACGGCCCTGACCAAAGGCAAAAAAGTCCCAGTGGTCTATGACGGCGTAGGTAAAGACACGTGGGAGACGTCGTTAGATTGCCTACAGCCGCGTGGGCTGATGGTCAGCTTTGGCAACGCCTCGGGCGCAGTCGATGGCGTGAACCTGGGCATCCTGGCGGCCAAAGGCTCGCTGTTTGTCACTCGCCCGACATTGGCCACCCATGTGCCCACACCAGAAAAAATGCAGGCTGCAGCCGATGAGCTGTTTGAGCTCGTGCTAGCCAAGAAAATCAAGATGACCATTGATCACCGCTACCCGCTTGATCAGGCGGCCGAAGCACAACAGGCATTGAATGCCCGTAAAACCATGGGTGCGTCGATTTTTGTGTTTGACTGATCATGGTTGCCACCGTGTTGGCGCCCGCGAGGGCAGTTCACGGTGGTTCATGATGGCTCATGGCATCTATTAAAAAACCCGCCTCAACATCGTGAGGCTGGTTTTTTGCTGGCGGATTGTTTTGTGGCTAGCCATGTTGTGGTGAGCAAGCCTTATGCGTTCGAGTTGTCATCCTCATCAGCTTCGAGATGATATTGCGTCACCCGAGCGACTTCGTTCTTAGAACCCAGCATCACAGAGACTCTCTCGTGCAGGTTTTTAGGTTCGATATCCAGAATGCGGCGCCGACCATCGGTTGCCATGCCACCGGCTTGCTCAATGAGCATGCTCATGGGGTTGGCTTCGTACATGAGGCGCAACTTGCCAGGCTTGGCCGGATCTCGCGCATCCCATGGGTACATGAAGATGCCGCCACGCATCATGATGCGATGGACATCAGCGACCATGGAGGCAATCCAGCGCATGTTGAAGTCTTTGTCACGTGTGCCGGCCTTGCCAGCCAGGCACTCGTCGATGTAGCGCTTGACCGGCAGATCCCAGTGGCGGGCGTTGGACATGTTGATGGCAAACTCCTTGGTGTCTGGCGGCACCTGCATGTTGTCATGGGTCAGCACCCATGAGCCCATTTCACGGTCCAGCGTGAAGCCCACCACGCCTTCGCCAACCGTCAGCACCAACATGGTTTGTGGGCCATAAACCGCGTAGCCTGCGGCCACTTGGGTGTGACCGGGCTGCAGGAAGTCACCTTCTTCGATGTCACGGCCAGAGGCGCCAGGCGGGGCTTGCAACACAGAAAATATCGTGCCAATCGAGACATTGACGTCAATGTTTGATGAGCCGTCAAGCGGATCAAACAGCAACAGGTATTCGCCTTTGGGATAGCGATGGGGAATCAGGTGGATTTCTTCCATCTCTTCGGATGCCATGGCCGCAAGATGTCCACCCCATTCGTTGGCCTCAAGCAGCACCTCGTTGGAAATCACGTCGAGTTTTTTCTGGACCTCGCCCTGCACGTTTTCTTGGTCAAGGCTGCCAAGCACGCCACCGAGTGCGCCCTTGCTCACCGAGTGGCTAATGGTCTTGCAAGCCCGCGAGACAATCTCTATGAGCAAGCGCAATTCGGCGGGCAAGGCTTTGTCATTGCGTTGTTTTTCGACGAGGTATTGCGTCAGTGACGTACGTTTCTTGGACATGTTGGACTCAAGCAAAGTTGGATAAACGGGTGGGCGGTGCGTGATCAGATCTTCACGGTGTCATTCTCGCTCAAAGCGTGAGCGCTTTCGACACAATCTCGCGCGTATTGCCAGACAAAGCCCCAGCGTGCGCGACTTGTTCAAGGGCATCGCGCATGTGCGTCTTGGCCGGCTCGGCATGATGGGTCCAGTGATCGAGCGCGCGCGCCAAGCGTGCGGCGACTTCCGGGTTGGCTTGGTCTATGCGCATGACGTGCTCGGCCCAGAAGCGATAGCCACTGCCGTCTGGTGCGTGAAAGCCCAACGGGTTATTCAGGCAGAACTGAAACAGCAGCGCGCGCAAGCGGTTCGGGTTGCGGTAGACAAAGGCCGGATGCTCAATGAGTTTCTCAATGTCGTTGATCGTGGTGGTCGGTGCCGTGGCCTGTATGGCAAACCATTTGTCCACGACCAGCGCATCGTCTCTGAATCTGTCATAAAAATCAGCCAGCGCTTGATCGACGACGGCCTCGCGCTGCGGATGATGCATCAGCGCTCGCAAGGCACCGAGACGGTCGGTCATGTTGCTGGCGTGCTCATACTGTTGGGCCGCCAGGGTTTTGCTTTGGTCAATGGCGGCCTGGTTCAGCCAAATAAGGGCGTGATTGCGCAATGCGCGTCTGCCAGCGGCCATGGGCGAGGGATCGTATGCGCCAGTTGAGGTTTCTGCATCGATGCGCGCTGCCAGTTGCTTCTCAAGCGCTCGTGCCAGATGGCATTCGAGTTCGTGCTTGGCCTGCGCCAGTGCCAGAGGATCCATGGGTGACATCTGCTGCAGCAAATACTTGTCTGACGGCAGGCTCAACAGTCTGGCCAGATAGGCGGCATCGAGTGATTGATCGTTGAGCACAGCACCACAAACCTTGCCAATGAGCGACAAACGTTCGGCGTTGCCCGAAGACGAGCGCGCGTCGAGCAGTTCTCGCGTGTAGAGCATTTGCAAGGCTTCCCAGCGCGCAAACGCATCGGGGTCGTGTTCGGCCAGCGTGGCGAGATCGGCGTCACTGTATGCGTAGTCCAGTTCAATCGGGGCTGTGAATCCGCGATTAAGCGACAGTACATCATCGGCGCCAATGCCTTTGATGTGCCAGCTGTTGGAGGTCTCTTTGAGCTCGAGCAACAGCGAGTCGGTGCGCTGGTTTGCAGCTGCGTCGCTGTCGGTCAAACTAATTGCCCGGGCTTGCCCATCAGGGGCAATGGCCCCGACTTCGATGGGGATGTGAAAGGGCTGTTTGCTGATGTTTGACGACTTTTCTACGCCGACCGTCTCGCAACTTTGGGTCAGCGTTAACGTTGCTTGGTCGCCGTCGCGGTCCAAGGTCACCGCCACGCGGGGGGTGCCGGCTTGCGAATACCAGTGCCGAAAGGTTTGAAGGTTCTTGCTGGCGTCTTGTTGTTGCCAGGCATATTCGAGTGCGGCGACATAGTCGTCACAGGTGACTGCCTGCCCATCGTGGCGTTTGAAATACTCGCGCATGCCCGCTTGAAACGTGTCTTCACCGAGCAGGGTGTGCATCATGCGGATGACTTCCGCGCCTTTTTCATAAACGGTCGCGGTGTAGAAGTTGCTGATCTCTTCAAAGCTTTCCGGACGAATCGGGTGCGCCATGGGGCCGGCGTCTTCGGGGAACTGTGCCGCGCGCAGCATCACCACGTCATCGATACGCTTGACGGCCCGCGCACTGGCAGCGGCCCGGGCCTCAAGCCCGTGGGCCAGCATGTCAGCGGTGAACTCTTGATCGCGAAACACCGTCAAGCCCTCTTTAAGGCTTAATTGAAACCAGTCGCGGCAGGTCACCCGATTGCCGGTCCAGTTATGAAAGTATTCGTGGCCAATGACGGCCTCAATGGCCTGGAAGTTTGCGTCTGTCGCGGTTTGAGCGTCAGCCAGCACATAGGCCGCGTTAAAAATGTTCAAGCCCTTGTTTTCCATGGCGCCCATGTTGAAGTCGCGTGCGGCCACAATCATGAAACGGTCAAGGTCAAGTTCAAGCCCAAATCGTTGTTCGTCCCAGCGTAGTGACCTGGCCAATGACTGCATCGCCCAATCTGTTCGGTCATAAGTGCCGGGGTCGCTATAAATCTGCAACAGGACCGATTTTCCAGATCGCGTTTGAACGGTCTGCTCGCGTAGGTCAAACTGCCCGGCCACCAGCGCAAAAAGGTAGCAGGGCTTGGGGAAGGGGTCATGCCAACGGCAAGCATGGCGCCCATCGCCCAAGTCGTGCTCTTGAATCAGGTTGCCATTCGACAGCAGGGTGGGGAATTGTTCACGCAACGCACGCAATTCGACCTGGTAGGTCGACATGACATCTGGGCGATCCGCAAAATACGTGATGCGTCTGAAACCCTCAGCCTCGCATTGGGTAAAGAGACTATTGCCTGAGACATACAGCCCCATGAGGCTGGAGTTCTTCTGCGGGTGGTTCAGGCAGACGATTTCGAGCTGGCAAGAGGCGGGCAGCCCCAAAACGGTCAAGCCCTGGTCATCCACCACATATTGATCAACTGGCCAGGATTGCCCGTCAACTTTGAGGCTCACAAACTCAATATCTTCGCCATCCAAAGTCAATGGCGCATTGGCGGGTTGGTCAGCATGACGAACCACGTCCAGAATCGATATGACACGAGTGGCCTGCGGATCAAGCTCGAAAGTCAGGGTGACATTGGGAATAGCGTAGGGGAATGGCTGATAATCGTTGCGGTAAACAGTCATGAGTGAGGCCAAGCCAGATAGAGGTTTGAAGTGAATGTCACCCTCTAGGATAAAACAGGTTGAGGGTTCAGGGCTTGAACGCATTGCCCGCGCATACCCCTTGCTGAACCCGCAGGGTTACTGTGAAAGAACCGACTGTTAGAGTGAGCACA
>CBFHXV010000044.1:0-12356 GCA_965659885.1 Burkholderiaceae bacterium
GATCATTTAGTATCGGGAACTTCCTAGCTCTATCGAGACGTAACACTCGAGCTATCTAGCCCATGCGCATACGCCAAATGATGTGTCGCGCTTGACGAACAACCTTTGATTAGATCTTCATGTCCAGAAACACGGCACCTGCTGCAGTGATTGCGATTTGTTGTGCCACGTTGCTCGGGTGCGCCGCACCGAAGCCTGATTTCATCAACCCCGCTGGCGCGGCACCTACAGACTGGAACACCGCTTTACCGACTATCGATCTACAAGACGCTTCGCGCCACGCCTGGTGGCAGTCGTTAGGCAGCACTGAGCTCGACCGCCTCGTCCAGCAGGCGCTTGCCCAGAACACCAACATCGCGCGTGCAGAAACAGCGGTTCGCCTGGCCAATTCACAACTCAAAACCGTCAAGCTGGGCTGGCTGCCCTCACTGGACCTCTTTGCCGGTCGTATCACGGGCAACACCACGCTTTTTTTTCAAGGCCTGCCTGTGCCAATAAGCAATGTAGGCAACTTTGTCGGCATTCTGCCTAATTATTTTGTCAATCTGTTTCAGTTGCCTTACGAGCAGCGGCAAGCCATGGAGATGGTAGATGTGGCGCGCGCCCAAATGCTCGGCGTTCGACTCGCGATCGTTGGCGAGGTGGTCAAAGCCTACACGATAGCCGTAGCTGCGGAGAGAGAGCTCGATGCGTTCAGACTACTCAAATCACATTTGGCTCGACAACAACAACTGCTTGGCGATTTGCAGTCTGTGGGCATGGCATCACAGGTCATGGTCAATCAGGCTGCTGCCGAGACCTTGGCTGTTGATGGACAAATGGCACAGGCCCGTGCCAACGCCACGGCGGCAAAAAACGCATTGAACACGCTCGTAAAAAATCGGCTCGATACGCAACTGAACTTGGACAAGACGCAAGACTTGACTGTATCTGATGCCGTTGCGCAGCAAACGCCAGTTGCCGTGCTAAACACCCGGCCCGACATCTTGGCACAGCGTGCGCAAGTCCTGGCAGCCACTACCGGGGTTGACGTGCAAACCATGTTGCTGGCCCCCACGCTGGATTTGAACGCCTTGCGAACCAACATCAGCGCGCAGGTCGATGGCGCGGGCAACTCTAACAATGCGAATTTCACTGCAGGCTACGCAACACTGGTTCTTGACCCGCGCGTGTTTGGCCTCATTGAAACAAGCGAACTTCAGGCCTACGATGCGTTGCTTGAGTATGTGCAAACCGTCGATGAAGCTTTGCAGCAAGCCGAGGACAGCCTGGCGCAGTTGCAATCAGCACAGCAAAATCTGAACGCACTAGAAAACCAGCAGCAACTTCTGGCACAAAACGTACGTGACCTGCGCGCGATGCAAGCCGCACAACTGAGCTCTTCGCTTGAGGTGGTGCAAGCTGAGATTCAGGCCGTGCTCTCACGCATGAGCGTGATACAGGCTGGCACTGAAGCCACCCTGGCCTATGTCACCTTACAAGAAGCGATGGGAATTGGTGTTTTGTATGGCGTTGAAAATATTCGTCTAAATGACGGTCAGATCGAGATGCAATCCCATGAAGAAATACATTAATTTTGCGACTTTGATCCTTGTGCTGGGTTTGCTCGTCATGGCTGCCTACCTAGCCAGCGGTTTCTTCACAGTGACCGACAATGCTTTCGTTGTGCGTATTCAAACGCCAGTTTCTGCAAAAGTCCCAGGCACAGTCACCGTCATCTACGCCGATAATGGCGAGATGGTGCAAAAAGGGCAACCTCTCGTTGAGCTTGATGACAAAGCTTATCGGTTCGCTTATGCCCAGGCACAAGCTCAGGTCGATGCAGCCGCCGCGGCCATTGACGTTTTGCGCCAGCAAGTTGAGCTTGCTGGCTATGAAGTTGCAGCCGCTAAGGACAACCTGGCGCTGTTGCGCTACGAACTCAAGCAAAAAAGCAGCAGCAAGGTGCGCTCAGCAGTTCCCCAGATTGAGGTCAAACGTCTGGAGTTCGAGGTCAATGCACAACAAAACCAGGTACTTGCGCTGCAAGCAGATCAAGAACGCGACCGGCTCGCGATCACGCAAGCCGAACTCGAGCTCGTTGCCATGCAGGCACAGCGCGACCAAGCCCTGTTGGCTCTTGAAGACACGGTCATCCGCGCCCAAACGTCTGGGGTGGTTCAAAACCAGTTTCTGTCCATTGGCCAGGAGGTGGCCCCTGAAAAGTCGCTCTTTAATGTGCTGGCCGACGGCAAAATCTACATTCAGGCCAACTTCAATGAAACCGACCTTGCTGGTGTAAAACCGGGTGACAAGGTCAGCATCTATCCCCGCACCTACCTTTGGGAGAAGTCCTTTGAAGGTGTGGTTGTCAGTCATCCGTTTGGTGTTGAGCGACAGATGCGCCTGCCGCTGATGTCAGAGCAGGTGGTTGTATCTGAGAACCGCTGGCTGCAGTTGCCCCAACGTCTTCCCTTGTTAATTGAAATCACCAATCCCGATCAAAACGACTACCCTTTGCAATCGGGCATGAGCGCCTATGTCCACGTGCATGACTGAACGCTGGATTGACCGAGTCGATCCCTATGGCTACGCCCGGCAAGCAGGGGTAAAGACAGCTTATGTGGCTATTGTCTTTTTTTTGGTCAACGCATTCTGGAAAGCGCCAACGCTAGTTGTACTGACCATGTGCATCACCGGCGCGGGCATCATTCTGATGGAATTGCCGTCGATTAACTCATACAAGAAGAAAGATCTTAGTTACATCGTTTTCACGATATTGACGATCGTCACCGTCTCAATCTTTCGATTTTTCAGTTACTTCACCGTGCTCGAAGTCGTGGCTATCATTGGCTGGTCTTATGTGCTTTATAAGCTCGTGGCCACCGACACAGAAAAAGCGCAAGTCGTTGCCATTGCTATCCTGATCGGGTTTGTCTCACTTGAGGCACCTGGGGCCACTGATTTCTGGGCTTGGGTTGACCAAACTGCTTTTTATGTCCAGTTCGCTGTCATTGCCTTCGTTGCGCATAAACTTTTCCCGAATCGGTACATGCGTATTGTGGCCAATACCATGCGCCAAATCTGGTTGGCACAACAAGCACAACTCGATGGCACTAAACCGCTTAATCGCACCTCTAACGCATCGGTGTTTATCGAACACCTAAGCGTGCTTGAACAGGTCAAACCTCTGCTTCCTATTGCAGCACAAGATCAATTGCCCGAGCTTGTTGACGCCTTGTGGCGATACCAGCACTGGCTTGACGATGTCATCTGTCACGGAGATTCGGAGCAGTTAAAGAAAGCTCGCGATACCCATGCCAGACTCATCCATGAGTTATCTTCGCAAGGGCGCAAGTCAGACACAGCAACAAATAGCGACCCGCAATCGCCTTCAGGCGCTGCCATCAAACTGAGCCAGACATGGAGCCAGTTATGCCAGCAAAGCTGATTCACAGACGAATCATTCAAATCTGCCTGTTGCTCACCGTGGCCTTGCTCTTTAGTCGCGTCCCACAATGGGAGCACGGCTCTTGGGTGTTGATATCCGTAGGCGCGATCATTGGCCCGTTTTCACCGCTGCTGACGTTTCGTAAATCGATGCTGCGCGCGCTAGGTACAACCGCGGGTCTATTATTGTCAGCCACCCTGATTGCCGCATTCAGCCACCTGCCCTGGACTATTCCATTGCTGGGTGTGGTGCTGGCTTTTGGTCTTGGGTTTACCGTACAGCAAGACTACCGCTACTTCATCATGGTTGTCACGGTGGCCATTGCGCTTAACTTCTCTGACATGTACGTGCCCTACACACCCTTTGAGCCGCTGTCGTTTTTTGCGTCTCGTGCCATGGGTGTATTTATTGGCATTGCCGTCTACGTCACACTTGAATGGTTTGTGTTTGGCAAGCAGGAATTAATCCGTTGGGCTAAAGCAAGCAACGATGAATACACAACCAAGCTTGACCACCTTAACAAAGCTTTGCAATCGGTTGACACAAGCCATCCGCACGACAACCAAAGCCTGATCTTTGAGTTGACACAGGCCAAAGCCTCTCATGATGAGGCTGTGGCCGACTTGTTGACTGGGCTTGATGACGCGGTTCTTGCGCGGTCACGACAACTACAACGGGTTGGATCACGTCTTCAGTCAACAGCCTATCGTGCACTGGCCGATAGGTCCCATTCAAGTCTTGACTTGACAACACGCGCTAGGCGCATTCAGTGGTTGTTACGGCATGCACAAGGTCAAACCACTGACAGTTAACTCATGAGTTCAGGTAGCCAAATAGCCAGTTCGGGATACATGATCAGGGCTGTCAGCAACACGATCATCACGAGGATGAATGGCGCTGAGCCTTTAATAACATCGCCAATGCTAACGTGATCGCGACCTATGGCTTGAATAACAAATAGGTTCAAGCCAACCGGTGGTGTCAACACAGCTATCTCCATGGTGATGGTGTAGATCACGCCAAACCATATCAAGTCAAATCCAGACGCCGCAATCAGCGGGTAGATCGTAGGCAACGTAATGAATGTCATGGACACCGGCTCAAGAAACATTCCGAGCACAATGTAGAAAATGATCACGAGCAGCAGCACCATGTACGGTGACAAATCAAAAGACAAAAAGTAGCTCGTGAACTGCTGAGGGATCTGATAGTAGTTCATGACAAACCCAAACAGCACGCCGGCAGACAACAGCAGGCCCAAGTAGCCCATGGTGCGCATGGTAGCCATCAAAGAATCTACAAATGCTGCACGCGTCAATCCGCCCACCCAAAAAGCAAGAATTAAGGTCGCTAGTGCCGCCACTGCGGCCGCTTCAGTCGGCGTTGCAATGCCCGCATAAATCGATATCGTGATAATGGCACCGATGAGCAACACCGGCCCCAATGTCATGGCAATATCGCGAGCTGACCAGCGACGTGCAGCTTCAGCTTGCGGCACGTGAGCAGGATGCAGGCGTGCCCAGATCACCACGACCAGCACAAATAAAGATGCCAGCAACAAGCCAGGGATAATGCCAGCAATAAATAACTGACCGATCGACTGATCGGTCACAATGCCATAAAAGAGCAGAATCAAACTTGGCGGCAAGAGCACGCTCAAGGTGCCCCCGGCGGCAAGCACGCCACTCGATAAGCGTCGGTCGTAACCGAGCTTGATCATCTCAGGCAAGGCCACGCCGCCAATGGTCAGAGACCCCACCATCGACGAGCCGCACACGGCGCCAAAGCCAGCACAGGCCCCAATACTGCCGTAGGCTGCGGACCCTCTTACAGGGATCCCACCGTGCATGAATCGGTAGAGATCAGGTCCAATACGCGATCGCCCTATCAGTTCGCCAAGAAAAACGAACAAGGGAACGGACAACAAAATGTAATCAATCCAGACGCCCCAGAGCTTGAGCTCTGTGCTAACGAGCGAAGTCGACAACCCTTGAATGTTGAGCAAAAACGGCAAAGAGGCTGCCGCCATGGCAAACGGAATCGGCAGGCCGATGATGATGAGCAACATCAACAGCCCCATGAGTGCCAAACCGACTTGGTACCATTCCAGCATCATGGCTTATGCGCTCCGTTGACCCGGATGTTCTGGCTGCCCAGAGAGCACCCATATCAGACGCAAAATGGCATACCAGGTAAAGAGCACGAGCGCGATTGCGCTTGGTAACCAGAAATAAACCCGTGGCCAAAGTAGTATCTCTGAGGCAGCTCCCGAGTTGTAAGACTTTATCGTGGCGTCGATACCGGCCCAAGAAAAGAATACGCCGATTAAAACCATGATCAATAGATTAAAGGCCATTAACGCGCGTCTGGCCTTGCCCTCTAGCGCATCGACAACGTAACTGACCGTTGGATAAGCATTGACCGTCAGGGCATAAGCCAACCCCAAAAAAGCCACCGGAAACAAGAGCAAGGCCGTTGCCTCAGTGACCACAGCGTCGGGATCACCGAGCACATAGCGCTTGAACACGCCATAGGAGATCCAAGACATCTGCACCAGAATAATCAGACCGCCAATACCAGCAGCCCACTTGGTGACTTTTTCCGTGACGCGTATCATTTGATGAAGCATCATCTCATCTTGCCTTCACACCATTCACAATCACGTTAAAAAGAGCCGCTTGTAAAAACCGAGGCGTGCGAGCACGCCTCGGGATGCAGACTTACTCTTTGTACTCGTTAAAGAGACTTAACACCTTGCCACTGAGCTCGTCGCCGCAATCGGCTTTGACCGTCGGATCCCACTTTTGCTGGATATTGCCCACGAGCTGTTCGCGCTTGTCCATAGACAGCGACACGGCTGCGCCACCGCCTTTCATCACTGCGTTGCCCACTTGCTCGTTGACCCAGTTCTCATAGCGTGGCTTGAGCCAGACTTCAGACTCGTTGGCCGCGGCCATCAATGCCTTTTGATCGTCGGCTGACAGCGAGTCAAATTTCTTCTTATTGATCATGTAAATGATGTTGCCATAGAACATGGTGCCATTGACCATGTACGGCATCACATCCCATAGCTTCCAAGAGCTATAAGTGGCCACACCCATGTTGATTCCGTCAACCACGCCACGCTCGGCGGATTGGTAAACCTCTTTTGGTGCGATGAAAACCGGCTTGCCGCCCCAGGTTTCAATCATCATCGAAACCAAAGGTCCAATTGAACGCACGAGCTTGCCGTCAAGCTTGGCGATATCTTCAATCGGGCCCTTGAACCACCACTCCTGATCATAGGAGTAGTTCGAGTTGATGAGCGGCACCAGGCCAACCTCGGCTGCTTCCGGACGCATCAGGTCAGCAAACTTGGCATCCATTTCAATTTGCTTATCCAGATCGACAAGCGCCGGATAAAGCGAAGTCACGCGGTAGCATGCCAGACGCTTGTCGGCCGGGATCCAGCTAATGTCCGAGACACCACCAAGCACGGCGTCCACGCCTTCACTCCATCCGTGCAACGTAGCCGACGGGAAAATCTGCACTTTTACGCGGCCATCGGTTTTTTGCTCTGCTAGCTCTGCAAACTTTTGGAAGCCTGCATAGCGGATATCAGTTTCATTGACGTACGTCGATAGGCGCAATGTCGTTTGTGCCTTGGCAACGTCCGCCATAGAAAAACTGGCTACGCACATAACGGCGCCTGCGACTGCACTTGCTGCATACTTCGGAATCAGATGACGTTTCATGATGTCACTCCTGTTAAGTTGTGAGGCTAAGGTGCTACCTGAGAAAATCCGCTGGTTTATTCTGTCGTGCTGTACCCTGGCAATTCAAACGTTTCGGGGTAACCGAACAAAGCTGCCGAACCGCCTGTGTGCAGGAAAATAACCTTGTCATCAGACGTGAAATTGCCCTTTCGGATCCAGTCAATCATGCCCGCCAGGCCTTTGCCGGTGTAGACCGGATCAAACAACAAACCTTCTTTCTGGGCCAGCATGGTCACTGCTTCGACCATGGCCGGCGTAGGCAAGCCGTAGCCATCGCCCACGTAGTTACAGTCCGCAAATACCGATTCGCGTTTAACTATCCCTTCATGGCCAAGCAATGTCGCGGTCTTGCAGGCAAGGTCATAGACCATTTGCTCCTGTTTCTCTTTAGGTGCTCTAACGCCAAATCCCACGACTTTCAAGGAGCTGTTTAGAACACTCAATCCGGCAATCAACCCCGCGTGCGTGCCCGAGCTTCCCGTGGCTAGCACGAGGTGGGTGGCAGCAAGATTCATGTCATTAATCTGTGTCACAAGCTCCATGGCTGCATTGACATAACCCAGTGCGCCAATCGGGTTGGAGCCTCCACCAGGAATGACGTAGGGTCGACGACCTTGGGCTTTAAGCTTTTCGGCAAGTTTCTCCATCTCGGCCTGCATATCTGCGCCGCCCGGTCGCTGCGCCACGGTGGCACCATGCAGGCGGTCAAGCAACACATTGCCGTTTAATTTGTAGTCAAACGCCTCATAGCCCGTACGGTCTTCCAACAGGATGTGGCACTCAATGCCTGTCTTGGCACACAGCGCGGCGGTCTGACGCGCATGATTCGATTGGGTTGCGCCTTGGGTAATGACTACATCAGCATTCTTATCAATGGCATCTGCAATCAAAAACTCAAGCTTGCGGGTTTTGTTACCACCAGTCGACAGGCCGGTGCAATCATCACGCTTGACCCACAACTCTGGCCCACCAAGGGCCTGACTCAGCCGAGGCATGGGCTCAAGGGGGGTAGGCCAGTGGCCACAACGCAAACGAGGGAACGCAGAGAGATTCATGACAATCCTGAATAGTTTTTATGCATTCCAACAGTCCACAGAGGGGCTGTCCAATGTTATTTTTGTCTCACATCATGTGTTTTTTGCATGGAATGAGTTATTTTTCAATTTCCTATTTGAAGCGCAGATAAAAAAGGAACATGTCATGGAGCTGAGATGGCTAGAGGACTACCTGACTCTGGTGGATTGCCAAAACTTCACCACAGCCGCTTCGGTCAGGAACCTGTCTCAGCCCGCGTTCTCGCGCCGCATACAAGCGCTAGAGAAGTGGCTAGGCATTGAGCTGATTGACCGCAGCAAAAAGCCCTTTCGTTTCACGGCCACGGCGCTCGAACATGAAGCGTCGATTCGCGCCTTGGTCAACCAGATTTACCAAGTCCGCAATGAGGCACAGTCATCCACCCAGGACCGTGTCACCTTAACGCTTGCCGCTCAACACAGTTTGCTCGTAACGTCTTTTTTGCCGCACTTTCTTGATAAGCTCGCAGCCAGCATCAACAACCTGAACTACCGAGTCGTATCGGAGAACATGGACACATGTGCTGCTCTGTTTCTGAAGGGTGAAGTAGATTTGCTGATTGTCTATGAGACAAACGATGCCAAACACTCAATTCCGTCACATTTGTCCATCAGAAAGCATTTAGGCAGCGATGAGATGATTCTCGTGGCTCATCCAGACATCGCACAACCACGACAACCCAAGCGAACCCGACAACACCTGTCATTGCTGACCTACCCCGTCAATAGCTTCTTCGGTGAGATCGTATGGGCTGAAGAAGTCCCGCGCGTGCTCAAAGCGTACAACGCAACCATAGCCTGTGAAAGTGCATTTGCCGTGGGTTTACGCGAAATGGCGCTCGCAGCCGCTGGTGCAGCGTGGTTGCCTCGATCGATTGTTCTCAATGACTTAAAAGCAGGTAGCCTCGTTCAACTTGACACCATCAGTCAAGCCATCCCAATGAACGTCACAGCACACATCACAAAACTGAGCGAGTCATTTGCCGCCAAGCAACTGAGACAAATTATCTGACGGCACGCACGGCATCGACTACTTCAAGTCGCATCGTAGCCAAACACCTGATCGCCGTCTGGCGAATGAACCTGGGCATTGAAAGACACGATGATCCGATCAGACTGCCCTTCATAGGGCATGGCCTTGTGCGGCACATAGGAGGGAAACAGCACCAGCCGACCCGGTTCTGGCGCAATATCGAGCGTGTTTTTTTGCAAGTAGGCGTTGCCAATGTCCATATAGGCGCCTGAAAGCCAATCGGTGTACGGCCCGTAAAATCGCGTCATGCCGTTCATGGCGCCAAGCACCGGATGCGCGTGGCGTTTATCTTCGCTATCACATTGCACATAATAGACACCAGACCACGAGCAATTGCCGTGGGTGTGCACATCGTGAAATGACATGCCGTTCTGTATCTGAAACCAACAGCCTGCGAGTTGCAGCTGCAACCGCATCTTGCCTTCAGGCCACACGCCTGCATTGGCCTGGCTGATGGTTTTTTGTAGCGATCCGACAATGAATTGAACCAACGCATCGAATTCCGGCAACTGCACGCGCGCGAGCAACTGGTCATGACTGGCATAAAACGCTTGTTGCGTCACATGATTAACGTCAGTGGCTCGCATGGCCATAAAGGCCCGGGCCAGCGTCGGATTGACTTCGCTGGCTTTGTCAAACTCGTGCACCTGCAGCGGCACTGGCCAGTGCAGGCCACTCATTGCGACACCGCAAACCGTTTTCTGAGCGCGAGATAAGCGGGCTCATTCTGGCTTGGCATCTCATCTTCGGCCAGCACACTCGTTTGGACGTCAAGCTGCGGCCACGTCAACTCAAATCCCCATTGACGCCGAAAGTCCTCAAGATCCTGTTCGGTATCCACATCAGTGACAAAGTGTTCGTTCTCAGTATCGTAATGACTGATTAACTCGGGATGGGCATCCATGTATTTACGGCAATACATGTTTTGTCCTGCGGCAAGAATATCGCCAATGGCCTTACCCGAAAGCACAATCGGGTTGCCTCGTCGCCCGTTGACACGGGGCATCACAATTTCGCCATATGGGCGTTTTTTAAATGCCGCAATCAATGCGGTGATATCGGCCGCATTCACAAGCGGTTGGTCACATAGCATCATGATGACCGCATCAAAACGATCGCCAATGGTCTCTATACCAAGGCGAACCGAACTGGCCTGGCCGGCGGCGGGATCCTCATTGCGAATCATCTGCACGGGAAACGCCTGCACCAGGGGCTCGATTTGGTCGTGATAGAAACCTGTAACTACCACGACCTCATCGACGCCAGCGCCACTTAACGCGATCAAGTGCCGATTAATGAGTGGCACGCTTTGCAGCTGCAGCAAGGCCTTTGGCCGATTGCCCATGCGTGACCCTTGACCGGCTGCCAACAACACCGCACCGACTCGCATGCGCGAGTACAAGCCACCCCCTTGTTTAAGCATGCATCCCATCACTCGCCTCCTTGTCGCGGCCCATCGAAGTATCACGACCCGCCCTACTACTTTCATCATACTGTGGCTTGTTGACTAGCAAGTCAACAAGCTTGTCCAAACTGCCGAGATGACTAATCCCCAAAAAACCAGAAATTTTGGACCCACAAGCCTCGATGGCTCGGGACCTTGGTCGTTCGACCGTTGGATGTAGCCAATACAACTGAGCACCGGCGCCTCGAATGGCGGCCACGGCCTCAGGCAATTGATCCGACGGGTCAGTATCAAAGCCGTCAGACAAGACCAATACAACGTCCCGTCGGCTAAGACCTCGGATACGTTGGCCATGGCTGCCGCGTCTAGCTGTGGCCATGAACGCTTTCAAGCTTGTCGCGATACGGGTGCCGCCACCAAAGCCAAACGTCACCGCATTGATTTTTTCTTGCACGCGCCCACTGTTGCGCCGCAATAAGTCAGTCACCTCGATGAGCCCCGTATGGAACACAAATGCGCGGGCGTCCATGATCTGACAAAACGATCGGGCCATGCGTAAAAAAAACTGGGCGTGTGTTTCCATCGACTGACTGACATCGACAAGAATATAAACCTTGGGCATCACCGTCTGTCGCGCGCGTTTTTGCAGGCAAACCAGCTCGCCTGCGGTACCCATTGCCCTGCGTATCGACTGGCGCAAGTCAATGCGGCTAGCCTGTGATGCGCGCCGGTAGTGCTGAATAAGTCTGCGCCTCAAACGGGCCTGCAACGGCTCAATATAGCGATCAAGCTGTTCACTGTCGTGCGGCAGCCACTGCCCAAGCGGCTTTTCCGTCAACGGATCTGTGGCACTGGCCCCACCCTGCCCGCTCTGGGAGCCCGCTTCGCTGTCGCCCTCGCCGTGACTGCTTAACCCCAGCGTGCCCGCCTGTGGATCGGTCGGCATGCTACTGCCTTGGCCTTGCAACTCCTGCACGATTTCATGCAGTTGTTTACCTTGGCGTTTGCGTTGCGATGACTTGACCTTACCCTTGGCGCGATGAGCAAACCAGAACGCTTCAAACAAGACAGGAAACTGTTGCCACTGCTTTTGATTCGAGCAGGCCAACCCCCGCCAAAACGCTTGCACTTGGTCTGCGTCTTCAATATCAGCTCGAGCCGCGATATCGATCATGGCTGCCAATTCGGCCAAACCTAGAACGAAGCCGTGATCACGCAAGTACGCAACAAAGGCCTGAACGTGCCTCTCTGGACCAACAACGAGGGAGTCACGCGACATGGGGTCGTCGGGTATAGGTCTATTGGCGACAGCGTCTGCATGCATTTGAACGAACCCGGCCTAGGCACGCGAAGCCACGACACCGGGGTCTACGCCCACGCGCTGGCCACTGCCCATGAGCCGCGTGATCATTGTCTCGGACACTTGCCACTGGTCATTGCGGGTTTTAAGCAATGCGCTTAGCGTGCCAGCTAACTCTGCCGGATCCTCTGGCAGGGCTTTAAGGTCTCTGGCACACAACACCCTGATCCAATCCAATGTCTCGGCAATACCTGGAGTTTTATCAAGGTCTTGCTGGCGCAATTGATGGATGAACATCACGGCTTGCTGCACCAACGTGGCACCCGCCTCAGGTATCAACGTTTGTACGATATTGAGTTC
>CBFHXV010000045.1:0-12314 GCA_965659885.1 Burkholderiaceae bacterium
CCGTCTCCTCGGTCAAGGCACGGATTGTCGCCCCACCTTTGCCGATGACGTCGCGGATTTTTTCAGGGTTGATCTTCATGGTGAGCATGCGCGGCGCAAATGCCGAGAGCTCCTGACGCGAGCCATCGATGGCTTCACGCATCTTGCCAAGAATGTGCAAGCGCCCTTCCTGAGCCTGAGCCAGTGCCACCTGCATAATTTCCTTGGTGATGCCCTGGATTTTGATGTCCATCTGCAAAGCCGTAATGCCCGCTTCGGTACCGGCGACCTTAAAGTCCATGTCACCCAAATGATCTTCATCGCCGAGGATATCGGTCAGCACGGCAAACTTGTCGTTTTCC
The DNA here is from genome assembly GCA_965659885.1 of Burkholderiaceae bacterium. Lineage (GTDB taxonomy): Bacteria > Pseudomonadota > Gammaproteobacteria > Burkholderiales > Burkholderiaceae_B > Algicoccus. The sequence goes on from CBFHXV010000045.1 coordinate 342, forward strand.
AGAATCAGGCCCATGGCCACACCAGCCACGTGAGCCTTTAGCGGCACACCGGCATCCATCATCGCCAAGGCACCACCACAGACTGAGGCCATCGAGGACGAGCCGTTGGATTCCGTGATCTCTGAAACCAGACGAATCGTGTACTGGAAGTCCTGATGCTCGGGCAGCAAAGCCGCCAAAGAGCGCTTGGCCAGACGACCATGGCCGATCTCACGGCGCTTGGGCGCGCCGAACCGACCAGCCTCACCAGTGGCAAACGGTGGCATGTTGTAGTGCATCAAGAATCGGTCACGATAATCACCGGTGATGGCGTCAACAATTTGCTCATCTTGCTTGGTGCCAAGCGTGGCAACCACCAGCGCCTGGGTCTCACCGCGGGTGAACAGGGCACTGCCATGAGCACGTGGCAAGACACCGAGCCGAATCTCAATGGGACGCACTGTACGCGTGTCACGTCCATCGATACGGGGCTCGCCGTTTAAGATTTGCTGTCGAACAATGCGCGACTCCAGGTCATGCATGATGTTCTCTACAGTCACCATGTCCGGCTCGGCTTGACCATTGGCCTGCGCCTGTTCGGCAATCTTGGCCTTAACGTCAGCATAAACCTCGCGCAATTGCGTGGTGCGCTGCTGCTTTTGGCGAATCTGGTAGGCACCAGTCAAGGGTTCTTGTGCCAATGCCGTGACGGCAGAGATGAGTGCCTCATCCTGCGGTGCAGGTTGCCAATCCCACTCGGGCTTGCCTGCCTGGCGAACCAGCTCATTAATCGCACCGATAGCCGCCTGCATGGCATCATGTCCATAAACCACCGCGCCAAGCATCACATCTTCGGGCAACTCTTGCGCTTCGGATTCAACCATGAGGACGGCTGATTGCGTGCCGGCAACCACGAGGTCAAGTTTGGAGACGTCGCGCTGCATTGCAGTGGGGTTTAAGACATACTGATTATCAATGTAGCCCACACGCGCCGCACCGATGGGACCATTAAACGGAATACCCGAGATCGCCAGTGCGGCAGATGCGCCGATCATACCCGCGATATCCGGATCAATCTCCGGATTAACCGACAGCACATGAATAATGACCTGTACCTCGTTGTAAAAACCTTCGGGAAACAGCGGGCGCAATGGGCGGTCAATCAAACGAGAAGTCAGCGTCTCTTTTTCGGACAGACGTCCTTCACGCTTAAAAAAGCCGCCGGGGATTTTGCCGGCGGCGTAGGTTTTTTCGACATAGTCAACGGTCAGCGGAAAAAAGTCCTGACCTGGCTTGGGGTTCTTGGCCCCGACCACCGTCGCGAGCACGACCGTGTCTTCAATGGAAACAACAACAGCGCCAGAGGCCTGGCGTGCGATTTCACCGGTTTCTAGCGTGACCGTGTGTTGGCCATACTGAAACGTTTGCGTTACTTTATTGAACATTGCGATTCATTCCTTGCAAATGAAAAACCGTGATCGCGGCGGCACAATACCACCACGATCACGGTTAATCTTGGGATCTGATCCCACAAACCACGATCACTTACGCAGACCGAGCTTTTCAATCAAAGCGCGATAGGCATCCGGGTTGCGCCCTTTCAAGTAGTCAAGCAACTTGCGGCGGCGGCTCACCATGCGTAGCAAGCCGCGACGTGAGTGGTGATCTTTCATGTGGGTCTTAAAGTGGCCCGTCAGCTCATTGATGCGAGCGGTCAGCAAAGCCACCTGAACCTCTGGTGACCCCGTGTCGCCTTGGGCGCGTTGGAACTGGGAAACGATTTCTGATTTCTTAATATCTGCTACTGACATAATTTCCTCTGTACACAAGCGTGCAAGCCGAGGTGCCTGCACGTGATTTAGAAACGCTCGGCCTTAAAGAGCCTAGCAATGGGCAATGACACCATACAACGGCTGACCTGTCGTCACGGCTAGTGTCATCGAACCCTGAATTATAGCTTACTTTGCCAGCAATCTGCGCTAAGCTAATGCTACTGAAGGCATGCCACCAGCAACCGGAGATCCACCATGAGTCTGAGCCGTCGCACCCTGATTGCTACTAGCGCCATCGCCACCGCACTGCTGACGACTGGTTGCGCGTCTGTGGGCAACGTCAAGCCGGGGACCGCTTACAGCGAACTCATCGAGCAATACGGCAAACCTGCCGTGATTTGTCCGACAAGCGATGGCGGCACACGCCTGGTCTGGTCTGAAGGCAACGCCGGCGAGCAGGCCTACGCCGTGGTCGTTGATGGCCAGCAACGCGTCTCTAGCGTGACGCAACTGATGCAAAAGCCAGCGTTCGATGTGCTGGGGCAAGGCCAATGGGATACACACGACGTGCGTTGCCAATTTGGCCTGCCCGCCATGGTTCGCACTTATGGCGACGGCAAGAACGAGATGGTCTGGCAGTACAGGTTTTATGGACCAACCGGTGCGTATGACATGCTGTTTGTGACGTTTGATCGTGCCACGGGCAAGATGGTGAACTTCAGCACGGGACAGGATCCTGAACTGAACATATCGCTGCTCGGTGGACGGTAGGAGGTTATTGATGAGCGCATGGCGATCCATTGGCCGATTAGCCGCCCTCGGACTAGCAGCTGCGTCGCTTGCAGGCTGCACAACCATGGCCGAAATCCCTGCCGGCACATCATTGGTCGAAGTCCAACGCGAATATGGCAAACCGACATTGACGTGCGAGCGTGCCGATGGTCAGCAGCGCGCCATCTGGTCACAGCAGCCATTAGGCCAGTACGCCTGGGGCACTGACGTTGACGCACAAGGCAATGTGGGCGAGGTTATACAGTTGCTCGATGACAGTGTGTTCAATCAGGTAAGCCAGGGGCAATGGGATGCGGCGCGCGTAACCTGTGAGTTTGGGCCGCCAGCACAAGTGGACAGCGTTGGGCTGCCTTCAGTCAGAAAAACCGTCTGGGGCTATCGATACATGCAATATGGCACATGGCACTCGATCATGAACATCTTTTTTGATCCAGAAACCATGCTAGTGGTTGACCACTACCCCACGCCAGACCCGATGTACGAGTACGGCGATGAGTCGTCTAGATCTGAATGAGATACAAGCCGTGCACAGGGACCTATGAGTTACCTGTACAGCCGTGGCTAATGTTGTTTATCTGAAGGCTTGAAATTCGACAAACGGGCTTTGCGCACTCGCCAAAGCCAGATCACCCAGCCTGACAAGCCGTACAGAATAAATAGGCCAAACAGTACGACTGGCGGATCACTAGAGACGAACACAAACGCCAGCACCAGCAACAGAATGACCCAAAACGGCACACTCTTAGTCAGCGCAAACGATTTGCCGCTATAAAACGGCGCATTGCTGACCATGGAGCAACCGGCATAGAGCGTGATGGCAAACATGATCCAAGCCAACCACGTCACATCAAAACTTAGCCGACTGTCTTGCACCAACCACACAAACCCAGCCACCAAGGCCGCAGCAGCAGGGCTTGGCAGCCCCTGAAAGAAACGTTTGTCTACCACAGCAATGTTGGTATTAAAGCGCGCCAGACGCAAGGCAGCACCCGCCACGTAAACAAACGCAGCTAGCCAACCCCAACGTCCCAAGCCACTGAGCGCAAACTCATAGGCCACGAGCGCGGGCGCCACGCCAAACGAGGTCATGTCCGACAGCGAGTCGTATTGCTCGCCAAATGCCGATTGGGTGTTCGTTAAACGCGCCACTCGCCCGTCCATACCGTCAAGCACCAACGCCACAAAGATGGCGATCGCTGCAAGTTCAAACTTGCCGTTCATGGCTTGCACGACTGCATAGAACCCAGAAAACAATGCCGCAGTGGTGAAGGCGTTGGGCAACAAATAAATGCCACGACGCCGGCGCTCGGCCTCGTTAGGAAACTTCGGGTCCTGACTCACAGAGGGTTGATCGGGGTCCTGATTCATCACACCTAACTTGGGGTTTGCGTGGGCAGCTCCGCCAGCACCGTGGTGGTGGCACTCACTTTGTCACCAATGGCCACGCGCGGGCTTGATCCAATCGGCAGGTAGACATCCACGCGTGAGCCAAACCGGATAAAACCATAGCGCTGCCCGCGGCTCAATGTTTGGCCCTGTTGGGCATAGCACAAGATGCGCTTGGCCACGAGCCCGGCGACCTGAACCGCCGTGACGACATGGCCATCGGGGGTGTGCATCACCATCGCATTGCGCTCATTCTCCAGCGATGCCTTATCGAGTGCGGCATTAAAGAACTTGCCAGGGAAATACTCCACTTTCTGCACGCTGCCATCAACTGGTGAGCGGTTGCTATGAACGTTAAAAACGTTCATGAAAACGCTGATTTTTAACGCCCGGCGCTCGGCATACGGGTCGTCAACCTCACCAATCATCACAATACGGCCATCGGCTGGACTCAACACCGCATTGGGCGCTGTCGACCCTTCGCGCGGCGGGTCGCGAAAGAACTGCAGCACAAAAAGGCTAACCACCCAAAATGGCAAAGACCACCAGCCCACAAACACGCTAAGCAGGACGGAAATAACGACGCTAATGGCCAGGAAAGGCCAGCCTTCGCGTGCAATCAGGGGATGGGGATAGGGAAACTTGGTCATCGTAGGTGAAAGATTAACCTAGAAAAAGCGCCCTTAAGGTCATTAAGGGCGCTAACAGCACAGCCCGCAACGTGGCGGGTCATGAGCGATTTTTAGTTCTTGCTCTTGTCAACAAGCTTGTTGGCTGCAATCCAAGGCATCATGGCACGCAGCTGTGAACCGACTTGCTCGATTTGCGACTCCGCATTGATGCGACGGCGGGCCGTCAAGGTCGGTGCACCAGCCTGGTTTTCCAGGATGAAGCTCTTGGCGTATTCACCCGTCTGGATATCCTTGAGAGCCTGGCGCATCGCTTCACGCGTTTGCTCAGTGACCACGCGCGGGCCGGTGACGTATTCACCATACTCGGCGTTGTTGGAAATCGAGTAGTTCATATTGGCGATGCCGCCCTCGTAAATGAGGTCAACAATGAGCTTGAGCTCGTGCAAGCACTCAAAGTAAGCCATCTCAGGGGCATAGCCCGCTTCAACAAGCGTATCAAAACCGGCCTTGATTAACTCGACTGCACCACCGCACAACACGGCCTGCTCACCAAAGAGGTCGGTCTCGGTCTCTTCGCGGAAGTTGGTTTCGATAATGCCCGCACGGCCATTGCCAATCGCACATGCATATGACAATGCGATATCACGCGCCGCGCCAGACTTATCCTGGTGCACGGCCACAAGACCGGGCACGCCACCGCCCTGGGTGTAGGTGCTGCGCACCGTGTGACCAGGCGCTTTGGGCGCGACCATCACGACATCAATATCGTCGCGCGGCACGACCTGTCCGTAGTGAACATTAAACCCGTGCGCAAATGCCAATGCGGCACCGGCCTTCATGTTGGCGTGGACGTGATCGTTGTAGACACCGGCGATGTTCTCATCGGGCAACAACATCATGACCATGTCGGCTGCCTTGACGGCATCGGCGACTTCAGCGACTTTCAGGCCAGCTGCCTCGGCCTTGGACCAAGAAGCGCCGTTTTTGCGTAGACCCACCACCACGTTAACGCCTGACTCGTGCAGGTTCAGTGCGTGTGCATGACCTTGTGAGCCGTAACCAATGATGGCAACCGTGCGGCCCTTGATCAGGGAGAGGTCGCAGTCCTTGTCATAAAAAACCTTCATTCATAGCTCCAATGCTTTGTTATCGTTTAGAAGTACCGCTTGGGTTTAAACCCGCAAAATACGTTCACCGCGCCCTACACCACATGCCCCGGTGCGTACGGTTTCCAAGATGGCCGTGTGATCCAGCGCCTCTATGAAAGCCTGCATCTTTTGCTGGTCACCGGTCAATTCAATGGTGTAGGACTTGTCAGTGACATCCACGATATGACCACGAAAGATGTCAGACAGGCGCTTGATCTCTTCACGCTCTTTGCCAACCGCGCGCACCTTGATGAGCATCAGCTCACGTTCGATGTGTGGGCCATCACTTAAATCAACCACTTTAACGACGTCGACCAGGCGGTTCAGGTGCTTGGTGATTTGCTCAAGCACCGCGTCCGAGCCGGCCGTGGTCAATGTCAGGCGTGACAACGTGGGGTCTTCAGTAGGCGCCACCGAGAGCGTTTCGATGTTGTAGCCGCGCGCTGAAAACAACCCGACCACTCGCGACAATGCACCTGGTTCGTTCTCCATGAGGACAGAAATCACGTGTTTCATGCTTTTCTCCTCACAGCTCTTCAGAACCAAGCAACATTTCGGTCAAGCCTTTGCCGGCCTTGACCATGGGCCAGACGTTTTCTGACTGGTCGGTGATGAAGTCCATAAACACCAGTCGATCTTTCAAGTCAAAAGCCTCTTTGAGCGCGCCGTCGACATCAGCCGGGTTTTCGATACGCATGGCCACGTGACCAAAGCTCTCAACCAATCGCTGGAAATCTGGCAGTGCGTCCATGTAGGATTCCGAGTAGCGCGAGCCGTAATCAATTTGCTGCCACTGGCGAACCATGCCCAAATACCGATTGTTCAAACAAATAATCTTGGGCGTCAAATGGTACTGCTTGCAGGTCGAGAGCTCCTGAATGTTCATCTGAATCGAGCCCTCACCTGTGATGCAAGCGACAGTGGCATCCGGGTTGGCCATTTGCACACCCATGGCATAGGGCAATCCCACACCCATGGTGCCCAAGCCACCCGAGTTGATCCAGCGTCGTGGCTTGTCAAATCCGTAGTACTGGGCTGCCCACATCTGGTGCTGGCCAACATCCGAGGTAATAAAGGCGTCACCACGGGTGACTTCCCACAGCTTTTGCACGACCGACTGAGGCTTGATCACCTCGTTCGATGGCGCAAAACTCAAGCAATTACGGCCACGCCATGTTTCAACCTGCTCCCACCAGGCTGCGAGCGACTTTTGCTGCGCATTGGCATCCTTGCTGGCTGCCTCGTAATGTGAGATCAGCTCTTTAAGCACATCTTTGACGTTGCCCACAATCGGCACATCCACCTTGACGCGCTTGGAAATCGATGAGGGATCGATATCCACGTGGATGATCTTGCGCGGGTTCTGAGCGAAGTGCTTGGGGTTGCCAATCACCCGGTCATCAAACCGAGCGCCAATGGCCAGCAACACATCGCAGTTTTGCATGGCCATGTTCGCTTCATAAGTACCGTGCATGCCAGGCATGCCAACAAACTGTCTGTCAGTGCTTGGATAAGCCCCCAAACCCATGAGCGTGTTAGTGCAAGGCGCGCCAATCATGCGCACGAGCTGGGTAAGCTCTTCAGAGGCGTCAGCCAGAATCACGCCACCGCCCGTGTAAATCATGGGGCGCTCGGCTTGCACCAGCATCTGGATGGCTTTTTTGATTTGCCCCTGATGGCCTTTGACCACCGGCGCGTAAGATCGCATCACCACCTCTTGCTCGGGCGGCATGTATTTTGTCTTGGCAACCGTGATGTCCTTGGGAATATCGACCAGAACCGGGCCTGGGCGGCCCGTACGGGCGATGTAGAACGCCCGGCGCATGGTTTCGGCCAGATCCTTGACATCCCGAACCAAAAAGTTGTGCTTGACGCACGGCCGGGTAATACCCACCGTGTCGCACTCCTGAAACGCATCCTCGCCAATGGCGTGCGTGGGAACCTGCCCACTGATGATCACCATTGGAATGGAGTCCATGTAGGCCGTCGCAATACCCGTGACCGCATTGGTGACACCAGGACCACTTGTCACGAGCGCCACACCGACCTTTTGCGAGGATCGTGCATAAGCGTCTGCCGCGTGAACCGCAGCTTGCTCGTGTCGAACGAGAATATGCTGGAATTTGTCTTGATTGTAGATTGCGTCGTAGATATAGAGAACCGCGCCGCCAGGGTATCCGAAGACGTGCTCAACGCCTTCATCGGCCAGACAGCGCACGACGAGGTCGGCGCCTGTAATTTCCATGATGTGTAAGTCCTTTCACAACCGGCTTTGTTATATCGACTGTCAGACAGCTCTCATGACTGCTGACTGAAGCTGCACGAGAATCCACCACACAACCGACGCTTCAAGACTCACGGAGCCTCTCGACCCGACCACATGGCAACCAACGCACCACTTCATCGACTAACGCTGCACACGCCCCAACAGGGAACGCTCTGGATTGAAACGGATCTGCTGTCAATCCGCTTTTGGCGGCGACAGCAGCATGCTTTGTTACCGCTTTTGATTCGGTATTTCGACTCAAACCACACGCGGCATTTGCGCACTGGTTTGTAGACTGCAATACGCAAGACGAGTAATGTAACGTTTTCTGCTGCGCCGCGCAAATGAGTGCGCTCTGCCATTAACCATGTCCGCCAACCGACTGACCCGAATTCAGCGTTTTGTCTACAGCCACCACTTTATTGGGGGTATTCGGCGCGGTGCCGGGGTGTTGCTGGTGTTTGCGCTGGGACTGCTGTTGCCGGGCGCGGCCAGTCAGGCGCTCATTGCCGCACTCGGTGCGCTGTGTGTGGCCATCATCGATCAGCCCGGGCCACTGGCCTTGCGGCTGCGCGAAATGCTCGGTGGACTGATCCTTGGCACGCTGGCGGTGTTGCTCACGGGTGTGGCATCGAGCCACCCCGCATGGCTCATTGTGGCGGTGGTTGGGCAGGCGTTCTTTTTTTCCATGTTTGCCGTTTATGGCAAACGCGGCAGCATTATTGGCTTGGCCTGCTTGATTCTGACCGTTGTCACCATGCATTCATCGCTTACACCCGACCAGGTGATTGAACATGCCATGGTCACGCTAGGTGGCGCCGCGATTTACATCGCTTTTAGCTCACTGACCAGCCGCCCACTACAAGTCCGTGAGGAAGAGCAGAGTCTGGCTGTGGCACTGCTGTCAACGGCTGACTACGTCGCGGCACGCGCCGAGATGTATGACGGCGATGCCGACATTGACGAGCGCTATCGCGAGCTCATTGCTCGCCAATCAGCCATGAGCGACCAACATCAGGCTGCGCGAGACATGATTTTGCGGCGCATGAACCGCCATAGCGTGCAGCACTCGCCCAGACGGCGCATGGTTTGGAATGTGTTCATCGATATGGTCAACATGCTGGACATGCTCGTAGGAACCCACACGGATTACACCTTGCTGCAACGCACGCTTGGCCAGTCGGACACACTGATTTTCATGCGCGATGCGCTACTGAAGATGTCCATTGAGCTAGAACGCATCGCGCTGGCTGTGACGCGAGAGAAGCACCTGATGCGCCGCAATAGCGTCAAGGCCGAACTGCGCGCACTCGAATACGACATCGAAGTCATGAAGCGCCAAGGGTTTGCCGAACAAAACCCCGAGGTCTATGCCCTTTGCGTGCAAATCTTGCGCCGGTTGCGTCACGTGAACCGCTGCATTGAACGCATGCTCGCCCAAACCGAGTTGCCCGCTGACGCCACGGCGCTTTATCCGGCACAGCTTGACACCTCGCTCACCGATTTTCTGTCGCGCCAGTCTTTTAGCCCCAAACTGATGACCAGTAACCTGCGGCTAGACTCCCCACCCTTTCGTTTCTCGCTGCGCGTGTGCATGGCTGTGGCCGTGGGTCTGGCTATTGGTCTGGCCATTCCTCAAATTGGCCCGCACGCTTACTGGATTGTGCTGACCATTGTCATCATCATGAAACCAGGCTTTGCACTAACCCGCCAACGCAACACCGCTCGCCTGGTGGGCACGTTAGTGGGCTGTGGCCTGGCCTTTTTACTGTTCTACGTCACGGTCAATTCGCACTTGCTGCTTGCCACACTGGTGGTTTCGCTGATCGCAGGCTTTAGCTTCATGCTGGTGAACTATCTCGTGTCGTCTATTTTCAACACCATCACTGTGCTGATCCTGCTGCATTTTCTGCTGCCCGACACGTTCGGCTTAGTGGGCGAAAGAGCACTTGACACCACGATTGGCTCGTTGGTGGCACTCGGTTTCAGTTACGTGCTGCCTTGGTGGGAGGCTCGATCGCTGCCGTCGATGGCTGACGCCGCCACTCGCGCCAACGAACGTTATCTGAAAGCGGGCATTGAGCACCTCACACCCGTTGACACACCAACAGGCAAAGCCTCTGCCACAGCATGGCCGCTGGCCAGACGCAACACGCAGGTGGCTTTTAGCAACTTCGCGCAAGCGTTTTACAGAATGATGGGTGAGCCCCCCTCGCGTCAGGCTCACGTGGCCGAATACAACAACCTGCTCATTCAAAATCACGTGCTCGCCACTGAAATCGCCACCACCATCCAGCAGCTACAAGCATTGCCCGAGCCGCCGGCACCGGCCATTGCGTTTCTCAAAGAAATGGATCAGGCACTAGCCAACGCTGACCTCGATCGTGCCAACCAGGATTTCAGCATTGACGTGTCTGTCTACCCTGGCGCTGATTGGATTTATCCGATCAAGCAACTGCAACGCGCGGTGCAAAGCATTGTTCGCGAATCGCGTTTACTGCGAGAATTACCCGTCGCTGACGCACCAACATGATGCAACAAAGAGGCTGAAATGGTCGAAAAAAATAAGACAAAAAGAAGGCAAAAAACGGAACCACGGTTGAATAACTTAGTCACAACCGCGTATCGTGACATTTTGACCCACGCAACCTGAGGAGCCTGACTTGAAAATCGCTGATATCCGAGCCAACGCGTATTCCATGCCATTCGTTAACCCCTCGTTTCCCAAGGGGCCGTACCACTTCGTGAATCGCGAATTCTTCATCATCTCCTATCGCACCGATGAAAAGTTGCTGCGCGAGATGGTTCCAGAGCCGCTGACCATTGACGACCCCATTGTGAGCTACGAGTTCATCCGCATGCCTGACTCATCAGGCTTTGGCGACTACACCGAGTCTGGCCAAGTGATCTCGGTAGTTGACGAGCAAGGCCGCAAAGGCGGCTACACCCACATGATGTACCTTGATGACGAAGCGCCCATTGCTGGCGGTCGAGAACTGTGGGGCTTTCCCAAAAAGCTGGCCATGCCCAAACTGGAAGTGGCATCTGACACATTGGTGGGCACACTGGACTATGGTCCCATTCGGGTGGCCACGGGCACCATGGGCTTTAAGTATGACGAGCTAGACACGGCTGCCGAACAGAAAAAACTGGTCGAGACCCCGAACTATCTCTTAAAAATTATTCCGCACGTTGACGGGACCCCACGGATTTGCGAACTGGTTCGTTTTCACTTGCAAGATGTCACCGTCAAAGGCGCCTGGACTGGGCCTGCCAAGCTCGAGTTATTTCAGCACGCGTTGGCACCCGTGGCCGATCTGCCCGTGCTAGAAATCGTCGGTGCCAAACACCTGCTGTGTGACCTCACTTTGGGTCTCGGTGAAGTGGCCTATGATTATCTAAAAGACTGACCAACGCCCAAAGTGGCGCAGCACCAGTGACGTGCGATGTCAGCCGGGTAGCACCCACGCGGTGTTTCCCGGCTTTTTTAGCTACAGCGTGATAAGGCGGTTTTAACAACAAACCCAATCAGCGCGGCATCTACCGCTGCCGTTGCCCATCAAAGCCATGGCCACTCGAAACCTAACCACCGCTGAAAAGTTTCTTTTTGGCTATCCCCTACTTAGCGCGATTCGCAAGGCCGCTTCGATTGTGGCGACGCTGGCTTGCTTGTTTTATGCCTTCGGTGTGTTTGAAGTCGCTGTCTATGGGGCATTTGGGGCACTGTGTCTGTCCATGATGGATTTGCCAGGCTCACCACGTCGGGTTATTTGTGCGTTTGGCTTTGGTGCTGCCCTTGCCATCACTGCAGCAGCCATGATCACGCTCACGGCCACACACCCCATCTGGGCCACGACAGTGTTAACGCTACTGACTTGGTTTTTTTCCATGCTCGTGGTCTATGGCAAGCGCGGTGTTGTCACAAGCATTGGTTGCTTGGTGCTAAGCCTGATTGCCATGTACGCCGCGGGTCAGGGCATGCCCGTGACCGAACTACT
>CBFHXV010000046.1:0-12097 GCA_965659885.1 Burkholderiaceae bacterium
GGGCTTGGGGCGATCGTTCACCGACCACGACACTAGCCTTTGCGACAGGCCCGGACTTCACGGTGGCAGCCGCCCCGATTGCCAGAGATGCAGCGGTCATTGAACTGGGCTTGGGTGCTAGCCTGGGTCCTTCGAGTCGCTTGAATGTGGTCTACACCACGACCGTATCAGGCCAGTCGAGCAACCAGATGCTGCAGGCACAGCTGCAGTGGCGGTTTTAGGTATTTAGGGGTTGAGCCCCGCACTTGCCTTGGGACCACATGATTTGACGAGCCCATATTCTTGGCCGTGATGGGGTCAGGGCTAAGAACGCCTGTCGGAGTTCCTGTTCGTCGGTTTGTCGGTTTGTCGGGTTTGTAGCGGCGCGCATGTCTGTGCGGTGGCAATCATCCAGTAAACTCCCGCATCGCTTATGACAGTTAATAATTTAGTCACAATGAGTATCCCCATGGCGCGAGCGGGTGTGACCTGCTGGTCCGCTTGGCAGCATTGTTGATTTTTTGGGTACGAGCATGTTCAAACATATCCTGAGGCGTAAGGCCTTGCCTACGTTGGGCCGTGAACAATCGGGGGAATTGTCACGCAACATCTCCTTGTTCCAACTCACGCTCATGGGCATCGGCAGTACGTTGGGCACGGGTATCTTTTTTGCGCTGGCTGAAACCGTGCCCATTGCTGGCCCGGCCGTGGTGTTGTCGTTTGTGCTTGCCGCCGTGACGGCTGCCTTGACGGCACTTTGCTATGCAGAGGTTTCATCTTCTTTGCCGGTGTCGGGTTCCTCCTACACCTTTGCCTATATGACGCTCGGCGAGGGTGTTGCTATGCTGGTGGCCGCTTGTTTGCTGCTTGAGTGGGGGATTGCCGGTGCGGCGGTCGCCGTGGGGTGGAGCAGTTATCTCAATGACTTGATCTTCATCGCCACGGGCCATGAAATCCCCATGATCATTCAGACATCACCCTTTCTCGATGGCCCAGATGGATGGGTGCTCAGTGGCGAGAGTCTCTTTAACTTGCCGGCAGTGGCCTTGGTATTGATGTGCACGGTTTTGCTGCTCAGAGGCTCTCGCGAGTCGGCCATCATCAATGCCATCTTGACCTTATCAAAGCTCGGCGTCTTGACGCTTTTTGTCATCTTGGCTTTTTTCGCGTTCGAGCAGCAGAATTTTGTGCCGTTTATGCCATTTGGCATTGAAGGTGTCGGTGCTGCCGCAGCGATTGTGTTTTTTAGTTTTATCGGCTTGGATGCTGTGGTCAACGCCAGTGAAGAGGCGATCAACCCACAGCGCAATATTCCCTTGGCGATTATTGCAGCGCTCATTGTGGTCACAGGTGTTTATGTGCTGGTGGCTGTTAGCAGCTTGGGCGTTCAGCCTGCTGCTGATTTTCAAGGGCATGACGGCAGCCTGACCACGATTTTGCAGCGTGCTACCCACGTGCCGTGGTTGGGCGGTGTGTTGGCTGCTGGGGCTGTGATGTCGATCTTCAGTGTCACCTTGGTCTGCTTGTATGGCCAGTCCCGGATTTTCTTTGCCATGGCCCGTGACAAAGTGATTCCTGAGGCGCTATGCAAGGTTGATCCCCACAGTAAAAGCCCACGTGCCGGGATTTTATTGTCGACGGTGATTGTGACCCCATTGGCTGCTGTGGTGCCAAGTCATATGCTTTGGAGCATGGTGAGCTTGGGTACCTTGGTGACCTTCATCGCCGTGGCGGTTGCCTTAATTGTGCTGCGCAGCTATTACAAGCGGGTACCCCCCGGGTACCGCACGCCATGGTATCCGCTGGTGCCGGTGCTCAGCATTTTGAGTTGCCTGTATCTTTTGACGAGCTTGCACTCTACGGTTTATCAGTTGTTTACGGTGTGGCTGTGTTTTGTGGCGGCTTTTTACTTTTTATACAGTCGCAAACGCGCATCGCCGTGAGTCACTCGATCCAATGGTCAGCAGGTTAACCGCATGGCCTACGGTGAAGGCCTCGCCCGTTGGCAACGCCGCATGACGTGAATGCTCGAGCAACGAGCTTGATCGTCGTGCCCGGGTTTCGCACGTAATCGAGCTCTCAGATATGATGAGGCTCTTATGAATGCTTCTTCGACTGTCAAACGCTCCAAGCCATTAAGAGCCTCCAAGTCCACCCAGTCACTGGCCAGCCTTGGGCGCTGGTGGCGTGACTATCGGTTGTTTGCCCGATATCGTTGGCAGTGGTTGCTAGCATTGGCATTTTTACTGCTGGCTGCCGGTGCCACGCTAGCGGTGCCACTGGCGTTTCGAGCCTTGATTGACACCGGGTTAGCCAGTCCGGCTGTCAATCAAAAATTCATCGACTTGCTCTTTGTGGCCGTGGTGCTTGGCCTGGCCACCGCGGCACGCTTTTACGTCATGTCCTGGCTTGGTGAACGTGTGGTGGCAGACATGCGCAAGCAGGTGTTTAACAACGTCTTGCGCCAATCACCGGACTATTTCGAGACGCTGCAAACAGGCGAAGTGCTCTCAAGACTGACCAGCGACACCACGCTGGTGCAAACGCTAGTGGGCTCGAGCATTTCCATCGCATTACGCAGCAGTGTCTTGCTAGTGGGTGGGATTGTCATGATGCTCGTCACGAGCGCTTGGTTGGCCAGTGTGATGATCGTGCTGCTTTTGGTCGTGGTGTTGCCCCTGTGGGCCATGGGGCGTTATGTGCGCAAGTTGTCCCGCGACAGCCAAGATCGGGTCGCCGACACCAGTGCCATGGCAGGCGAAGTCTTAAATGCCATCACCACCGTGCAGGCATTTGTGCGCGAGCCACATGAATCCAAGCGCTATGGCGAGGCGGTCGAAGCGGCGTTTGTGCAGGCCAAGCGTCGCACAGCATTGCGATCGGCATTGTCTGCCGTGACGATTGTGATGGCGTTTTCCGTGATGGTGTTTGTGCTTTGGATGGGGGCTCGTGATGTCGCAAGCGGACAGATGTCGGCTGGCGATCTGACGCAATTCGTGCTTTATGCCATATTGATTGCGGGCTCGATCGGTGCCCTGTCAGAGACTTGGGGCGATTTGCAGCGCGCCGCTGGCGCCGCCGAGCGTTTGGTCGAACTGATGCAGGCCACACCTAAACTGGCATATGCGTCGAACGCATCATCTCAAAACGTGTCATCGCCTTCATCTCAGGATGCACCTGCAACGTCAATGGCTATTGCATTTCATGGTGTGTCGTTTGCCTATCCCGCCCATGCTCAACGGCATGTACTCAAGGATGTCAGTTTTAATGTGCCACAAGGTGCTCGTTACGCTGTGGTGGGTCCCTCAGGTGCTGGCAAAAGCACCTTGTTTGCCTTATTGCTTCGCTTTTACGAGCCGCAACAGGGAGGCATTGAGTTCTTCGGCCAAGACGCCCGCGCGTGGCCGCTAGATAAACTGCGCGAGCAAATTGGTGTGGTCACTCAAGAGCCTGTTATTTTTGCCGCGAGTGCATTGGAGAACATTCGCTATGGCAGGCTTGAGGCCACCGATGATGAAGTGATCCAAGCCGCGCGCACGGCCCATGCACATGGCTTCATTTCCGCTCTGCCCGAGGGGTACCAGAGCTTTGTAGGTGAACGTGGGGTGCGTCTGTCAGGTGGGCAAAAGCAGCGTATCTCTATTGCCCGTGCGATTTTAAAAAACCCACCGATTCTTTTGTTGGATGAGGCTACGAGTGCTTTGGATGCCGAATCTGAACGGGAAGTTCAGCAAGCGCTGGCGTCGGTATTGCCGGGACGCACATCACTGACGATTGCTCATCGGTTGGCTACGGTACTTAACGCTGACCAGATTCTGGTGTTTGATGAAGGTCAACTGGCGCAACAGGGCACGCATCAGGAGTTGATTTCTGCTGCCCAGGCGCAAAATCAAGCCAGTGGACTCTACGCGCGACTGGCCAGATTGCAGCTGGTTTGACGCCATGGCTTTTTTGCCGAACCTACGTGACGTTTTTTATTCAGCCAAGCAAGACGTGTCATAAAACCTTCAATGTCTAGTCACGGCACGGTAACCAGACCCTCATAACTTTTCCTGACTACTTTTGTGTTCGGGTGGGGTGTGGGATGGATGCGCGATGGCTTGTCGGCTTCGTTTTTCTTCCTGGTATCGGGTTTGCCAGCGAGGCGTACGAAGATATTTCATCAGCGGTGAAGTTGCAAAGCGGACGCCCTATCACCTTAGTCGTGCCCATGGGTCAAAGCCGCAGCTATTCCAGTGTCATTCTTAAAACTGAGGGTGGACAAGGGCAACGTGGTGAGCTCGGTGTGCAAAAGCAAGACGGTCAGCCTAGTGGTTCGATTCGTATAGATGTGGACGGACAACTAACGCTCGACGGTTCTCAGAAGACTGGACTCGAAGCGAGCTCAATCGGTGCCAACAGCATAGACGGCAGTAACGCTTTCAATTTCAGTGCGGGTCCAAGTGGCTCTGGCGAGGTTGTTTATCGGCAATTAGGCTCTGTTTTGCGTTCAGGCAGCGATGATCAGCAAGGCTTCGCGATAAGTCTGAGCAGTGTCGCGGGCAACTGGGAAGGGGTTCGCGATCTAGACATTCGGAGTGTAGATCGTCCTTGGGCTGAGTTGCGCGGTGCAGAATCGGGAAACGTGACGGTCACATTTGCTGAGGGTGCAACGTTTCAATCGGACACCGCGGGGATTCAAGGTGCATCGTTTGGTGGTGCCGTTGCACCGGCATGGGGTGTTTACGGTGAAAGTTACGAAAATATTTTGTTGTACCTTCAGGACTCCGAGTTAAGTTGCAGCCCCAGTTGTGCTTCGGATCTAGCGGCTCAACCGGTTCGTAATGCTGGCGATGTAAGCTTCTCCATTACCGGTGCAACAATTGAAACAGTAGGTGTGGCGGTGTCGGCTCTCTCGCAGGGTGGTGGCATGGGTGACTACACCGGTAGCGACCAAAACCGACCCGGTGGCAACGCTGGAGTTGCCAATATCCGTCTGGAGCGCTCCCGTGTACGAACATCTGGACGGGCTGCTCATGGCCTGGTTGTTCAATCCCTTGGTGGAAGTGTCAGTGCAGGGTCAGGTGCTTCGATAATCTTGGAAGGTCTAGACGGAGCGCCTGGCGGTAATGGCGGTAACGCAACTGCGTTCGTGTCGAAAGATTCAACTGTCGTAACCGGCGGCGATCTAGCTTTTGGTTTGTTTTTGCAGTCCTCAGGCGCCGGTGGTGGGGATGGGGGAGGCGGTCTTTTCGCCGGGGGTGATGGGGGCGCTGCCGGAAGTGGTAAACGGGCCGACGCACTCCTCATGGGCCAAATAACGACCTTGGGTGACGGGGCCTATGGCGTCTATATGGGTGGCCTTGGAGGGGGAAGGATCGAAGCTTCCTCTGATGAAACGCAAGGCTTGGGTACCGTTGATGACGGCGGTGGAGACGGTGGAAAGAGTCTTAATATTTTTCCCCTGATTTCGGTCGCAAAAGGCGGTGCTGGCGGTGCTGGCGGCTCGGGCCCGGCGGTGGACATTAAACAGTTTGGTGCTGTCCAAACTCAGGGGGATTACGCAACGGGTGTTTTTGGTAACTCAGTCGGGGGCAATGGCGGTGATGGCGGGGTTTCTGCAAGCGCAGCCTTAGGTATCCCAATTCCTATCAACCAGAAGGGCGACACTATCAGCCCCGCTTTCTCCCTAGCACTGGGCGGTTCTGGTGGCCCAGGTGGAGACGGTGGAGATATTGAGTTTTCTTCGGACTACTCTCGCAGTTTGCCTGCACGCAATCTTAATCTTTCCCCGCAAGTGTCTACCGCCGGAATCAACTCCCCGGCTGTTCGACTGATTTCAACCGGTGGCGGTGGAGGCGCAGGAGGTAATGCGTTTTCTGTGGCTGGATCGCTGCCGGCAGACGTGAATCTTACTTTTTCGACCAGTAAGGGTGGTAGTGGCGGTGGTGGTGGCGCCGGCGGTGATATCACGGCCAACAACACGGGTTTGCTTACAACTGAGGGTTTACAGTCCGCAGGGTTATTGGCCGCATCGACTGGTGGTGGCGGTGGTACAGGTGGCTTCACATTATCGGCTTACCTTGACTTGACGGGCAAGGCCAACAGCAAGGGGGCTGTGGGTGCAAGCACCTCGATCGGTGGAACCGGTGGCGGCGGTGGTGGCGGTGGGAGTGTCACAATCACCAACGCAAAAACTGGCCGGATATCCACGCAAGTTGATAATTCACCCACGATTTATGCGTCCTCGGTAGGCGGTGGCGGGGGTCGTGGAGGAGATTCCATTGGCCTTGGTCTTGTATTGCAGTCTGACGCCATTGCGGCATCGGCTGCCGTTGGGGTGGGTGGTCGCGGCGGCGATGGCGGTCATGGTGGCGAGGTTTTAGTCACTAATGCTGGCACGTTGTCAGCCGGTGAAAGTGGACTAGCCACGTACTCTTACGGCATATTTGCACAATCAGTCGGCGGTGGTGGTGGTGAGGGTGGTGTGGCAAGCTCTGTGACGCTAGACCTATACAAAACGTTTCTTGGTTTCACCAATCTACAGGAAGACGCCAAAAAGCGTGGCTCTGTTGTACTTGGCAACAATACGGACCAAGGCGGCAACAAGGGCGGTGTTCAAGTCCCGAAGTCACTAAGAGCCAATCTGGCGGTTGGTGGCAGCGGTGGCGCCGGGGGTCATGGTGCATCGGTTAGGGTTAGCAACACGGGTAATGTTGGCACCTTCGGCGCTAATTCGGCAGCTATTTTTGCCCAATCAGTGGGTGGTGGTGGTGGAATTGGCAAAGGGACGTTCTCCAAACAGACGCTAAATCAGGCGTGGACTGGACAATTACAGTTTGGCGGTGATGGTGGTGCCGCCGGCGATGGCGGTGATGTGCGGGTAGAAAACGCGGGTTTGCTAAAAACGCAGCGCGATGGCTCGCCGGGCGTGTTTGCACAATCAGTCGGTGGCGGTGGTGGCAAAGGCGGCTCCGACAACATTGAAGGTATCAACCCCAAAGAAACGTTATCAACCATCGCCAAATACACTGGGTATCTCGAAAAAGCGAGTTCGATTAAAAAGTGGAAAGATGCACGAGATAAAAAGAAAGCAGAGGCTGCAGCCGCTGAAGAAAACCCTTTTGCTGGTGTCGCGGACCTATTCGACGAGGACCAAATCCCCAAACCGAAACCGACCAAATTGTCTGCCTCACTGAATATGTCGGTTGGTGGCGATGGTGGCGCAGCAGGTAATGGTGGCATCGTGACGGTAGAGTCGACTGCTTTGATTGAGACGCGAGGAGACGTCTCGCCGGGTGTCTTTGCCCAGTCAATTGGGGGCGGTGGTGGACAGGGGGGCACTGGACTAGTCGCTGGCAAAACGGCATCGATAGGTGGCAAAGATGCCATCAATGGCATCAGAGATATTACCCAAGCAGCTGACGATGTGAGTAAAGCCAACAGCGTTAAAAGTCTGGTGGAAAATGTCACAAATTCCCTTGGTGCGAATATCGCAGTGGGCGGTGATGGCGGCGCCAAAGGGGATGGCGGTGAGGTTTCAGCCATCATCCGGTCCGATGTCCTGACTCGGGGGAAAAACTCGCCGGGCGTTTTTATTCAGTCTATTGGGGGTGGCGGCGGTCAGGGTGGATCAGCCCAAGACAACTCGTCGGGTCTGTTGCGTTTCTCCTTCAGATTCGGCGGGGACGGCTCACAAACGGGTGGTCATGGTGCAAAGGTTAGTGTCAGTCTCGGTGGTGCCACCCCTTCACGAGTTGTGACTGAAGGGAATAACTCACCTGGTGTTCGCTTGCAATCCATCGGTGGCGGCGGTGGAACGGTAAATTTGATGGCGGCTAACTTCTATGAATACTTTAACAAAGATGTTCGTGACGCCAACGCCGTCGATCCTGCGCTCGTTACAGATGCTCTTGTTCGGGCATTGGAGGGCAAGGACATTGTCGATGCCACGCCAGAGAGCGACCAAACCGGGGATAAAAAAAGCGGGGGGGAAAGCACATGGGATCAATTGCTCGCAGCCGGTGAGAAGGTAGCTAACTACGCGCAAAAAGCATATGGGGCTTGGAAAGGTGATCCCATGAGCCTAGTGCAACAGATCGCCAAAGACGCCGGGGTTAAAAAAGTTCCTAAATCGTTAGTTGAAATTGGTTATGAATCACCGGGTAACGGCGCATCGGGCGGCAATGGCGGCGATGTGACGGCTACGCTTGATGACGTCACGATCGTGACCCAAGGCACTTATTCGCCTGGATTGTCGGCGTGGAGCATCGGTGGCGGTGGTGGTCTGGCAACCAAGCCCGATGACAGCGCGTTGCTGAAACTGGTGTACACGGGTAAGGCGGTCAACGGTACATCAGGCGATGGCGGTGCAATTGATTTGACCTTGAGCAAAGGCTCGATTGCAACGCAAGGTGACCGGTCCTATGGCATTCAAGCCCAAAGCATCGGCGGCGGTGGTGGATGGATTGGCGAAGCAGATATTCTGGCTGTCAGTACTGATCAGACGTCGGCCCAAGATGATCAGACTAGCGGCAATGGTGGCAAGGTCACGCTCACGAGCCAAGGCGCCTTGGATATCAGCACGCAGGGTTCGCATGCACACGGCATTTTTGCAGTCAGCGCCGGCGGTGGCTTTGGTGCGGTTGGTGTGTCCGACGGGCTTGTGGTGCTCAATGAAGACGTCAGTGGCGGGCATGCCGGTGACATTGACTTGACGTATCGCGGCAATCTCAGCACGGGTGGAGACGGGTCTGTTGGGGTATTGGCAGTGACTTCGGGTAAGACCGACCACCTGTCGCAGATGAGCGTAACGTTAAACGGCGCGACGATTCAAACAGCCAGCGACATGGCCTCGGCGGGCGTTGGGCTGATTGGCCGGCAGGCACGGTATCTTATTACGCTCGATGACAAGGCAACCATCTTGAATGCCGATGGCTTTGCTCTTGCTACGCAGGTGGCGCGTGATCAGGGCGACAAGCTCGCGCAATGGGCCAAGGACACGGACTACACATGGAAAGAAATCGGTGTGCGCACTGGTGCGGATTTCAACACGGTCAAGGTCACGGGTGGATCCACATTGTCAGGCAATGTCACGTTGTCTGGCGCCACCAAGCTAGTGATCGACGGGCAGTCAAAATGGTACCCCGGGCAAAACTCTGTGATTGGCTCGAGCGGTGGTGTTCGTACACCCCAGTGGTTGAGCCCCGTGAAGTTTGCGAGCCTGACTGATGGTGACTGGACGTATGGTTCATTGCCCGTAGAACTGAACCAACCTGGCCAAGTGATTGTGGACCAGGGTGCCACATTGAACCCGGGTGGTCCGGGCCAGTTTGTCAATTCTCGTGTCTATATCGGCGCAGCCGGTGACAGCGCAGCGCAACTATGGCTTGCGGGGGGTGCGACACTGGCCGTGGACATCGGTCACAACAATGGCCAGGTAGTGCATGACCAGCTCAAGTTAAATCCCGGGACATCGGGTCAAGCCGCAATTGTGGCAGGTGGCGCGCGCGAGGGTGGTGGCTACAACCTGAAGATAAGACTACTGGGCCTGCGCGGTGTGGTGGGCAAGCAGTTCACGGTAGCCCAGGTTAACGGATCCATCATGAGTCCTGACCGATTGTTGCAGCCTCTGGCGGTCTCGGGACAGAAGTACATCACCGACGCAGTCACAGGGCCAAGCCAAACCCAACGCCTGCGTTACTCGCTAGATGACGTCGCGTTCGACCGATCAGAAATGAGTGGTTTTGCTCGATCTATTGCGCGGCAGTTTGACCGTCACCTTCTGGCGAACAACTTTAGCCTCGAGGATTCTATGGTTGCTGCCCTTGCTTATTACCCAGGTCAGGAAGGCGCATATGAGAACGAGATGCATGAGCTCGCGGAGAATGGCAGTGCGCTTGACGTGCTCGGGCGTCGTTTACAGGGTCTGTTTATTCAGAACTTTCTTCATTCGTGTCAGGCCTTTGTAGGCCAGGGTCTCGGGCTCGTCGAGCAAGACTGTGCCTATGCGCGGGTCACGGGCACCGATGTTCATTTGTCAGCCTCGGGTGCGAGTGCTGCACAGGATGTCTCAGGCAGCCAGATTGCGCTCGGTGGGCAGCGTCGTATCGGCCAAGACCTCTTTGCCGGCTTTCTGTTCGGGGCGGGGCAGTCGAGCTCAGACTCCACAGACGGTGAATATCGTTCGAGCAACCAGAGCCTGTCGATCGGCGCGGTCATTAAAAAGCGGTTTGATGAAAAGTACGAGGTGGCATTGTCAGGCACGTACAGTCACGGATGGACTGACAGCAACCGTTTCATCAATTCGCGCCTGACTGCACCAGCCAACCTGACAGGTAGCACCAAGGACAACGAAGCAGGCCTGCGTTTACGCTTGGCCTACTACGCCACCACCGACAGCGTATATGTCAAGCCGTATGTGGATTTTGATGCGCGCTATTACCGGTCTGATGCGTGGACTGAATCGGGCAATTCGCCGTTTGCGATGAGCTATCCGAGCATGAGTTTCTGGACCTATACGGCCACACCCATGCTTGAGGTCGGCACCCGAATCAATACCAAAGAGGGCGTTTGGCGGGCGTTTGCCAGTGGCGGTGTTGCACTGTCAAACGACAACAAGAAAACCATGCTGGCAGATTTCGTGACTACCAATGGTGGTGCTCCAATCGAAATGCAATGGGAAGCTACACCGACCATGGGCATTGTCAAGGTGGGCGCTGAGTATGTTGGCCAGGACAACTCATTCTTTACGTTGAGCTATGAGGGCATGTTCGGGGATGGCGTCAGGCAGCAGTCGTTGATGGCAAGGGTGGGGGTGCGGTTCTAGTAGTTCGTTCCATCAATAACAATACAAATTAAGTCAGCCCCAGATCGAACTTGCTCCAGCGAAAGATCACGGGCTGTTCATTCATCTCATCAACGCCTTTCATAATTCGGGCTTTCAATTCATCGACAGACTTGACCCGTATGTGGCGCAAGAACGTGCGAGCCATTTTTGAGAAGACCCCCTCGATCAGGTTAAGCCACGAGCCATGTCTGGGTGTGTGCACGTATTCAAACCGACCAGGTCGCGTGGCCAAGTAAGCCATGGTCTCTTTGGAGATGTGTGACGAGTGGTTATCCAACACCAATCGGATGACTGCCTCTGGCGGATAGTGATCGTCAAGGTCTTTCAATAAGCCGATGAACTCCACACTGCGATGACGGTCTTCGGTGCGTGCAAAGACATGACCGGTGTGTAGATCCAAGCCCGCGAGAATTGACACGGTACCGTGCCGAACATACTCATGGTCTCTGGAAATGGTTGCATGTTTGCCGGGCACCGGCGGCAGGTCCGGTGCTGTCATTTCCAGTGCTTGCACCCCCGGCTTTTCATCAACGCTTACGGTATAGACTGAACCCGTCTGAGCTTGATCCCGATACAACGAGACCTCGCGATACACCAGCAACACCTCTTGCATCTTTCGCTCAAACTCTGGATCTCTTCTTTCAAGGTAATAGCGAACCTTGTGCGGCTTAATGGCATTCTCATTCAAGATCCGCCAGATGGTGCTCTTGCCAGCTTGTGACAGTCGAGGGTGACCCACCTCTTGAGCATGACCACGCACGTACGACGCTAAAGCAGAGATGGTCCAGAGCTCGGCTGCCAGTCCAATATCTTTCGGTTTCATGCAGGCAAGGCTAACAACCCACGCTTTTGACTCATCCGTGATCTCTGGTTCATGAGGTCGATGATACGTGTCTTTAAGGCCAGCATTCACGCCAGCAGCAAGGGCTTTGTCGATGCACTTATAGATCATGGGTCGACCCACACCGATTTGACGCATGAGGTCACTGATGGATGATCCATCAGCATAGCCAAGCAGGATCTTGGCGCGCTCCACTTCTCTGATAGATGCCGTTCGGGAGCCCGCCAGTTGGGTGAGCATCGTTCTTTGCTCAGCAGTTAGCACCAATGGGGCGCGGTTGGTTTTTCTGGCCATGATCGTTCCCTCCCAGGAAACATGAAAGTATCATGACCATTATGCTCTATAATGTAACTATATTGTTGGAACGAAATACTAGTAGGCTCAGGGTGATGATGCAACTCACATTCAGTACACTGAAATCATGAAGTGAAATCGCCTACCGTCAGTTA
>CBFHXV010000047.1:0-11577 GCA_965659885.1 Burkholderiaceae bacterium
ACCACCTGCCAGCCTTCGCCAACCAAGCCAGCTGGCTGCGTGGCCGATACGGCACGCTGCCAATACGGCAGCCTTGGCTCAACAAACCGCGCAACGTCACCACTGGCAAGCAGTACCGGCGCCTGCAGTTCGATGCCGCCCGGGCCGTAGACCGCGAAATACACTTCTTGCATCCGAGCATCGAGTGCGACTAGCGTGATGGCCTGTGGGCGCTCGAAGGCCGCGGCCGTGGCCTGCAAGGCGTTGACGGCGATAACAGGCAGGCCAAGCGCCAAGGCAATGCCCTGCGCCACACTGCAGCCCAGGCGAATCCCGGTAAACGCTCCCGGGCCCTGCCCGAACGCCACCAGACCAAGATCGCCCCTATCAAGCCCAGCTTGACGCAGCACGCCATCGACTAAGGGCAGCAGCGACTGCGCATGGCCGTTTTGATCGGTGAGTGCGCCATCGAACAATTGCATGCCAGACGCATCGTCACGCAAGACAGCCACGCTGCCCGTGCGTGTCGTGGTTTCTAGGGCCAGTATCGGTTTCATGCGGGTTTCATTTGCGTTGCATGCAGGTATGTCGTTTGCGGGCGATGAGCCGCAGGTTCATGTGGCGAGCTTGTGTTTTAAACGAAGCGAATGCCTGAACATTGTAAACACCTCAATGCACCAGATGACACACGACCCAGACCAGACCAAGATGGGCTGGGGGCCTTGACGAGCTTTTTGTGAAACTCTGAGCCATAGAAGTCAAATGCTGTGCGCACAACGCTTGCGGCTGGCAGCGGCCAGCCTATATTTGACTTAATATTTTGTCTATCGAACTTTTACGCTGTTTTTATCGGGCAAAGGCTTGACAGCGATTTCGCCAAGCTAAAAGATAAAACCGCAGTAGCAAGAAATATTGTCGCCAAATATTGCCTTCACCAGCAACGCGACACGTTGGCGCCCTTCGTGTCGTACTGCTTCTAATTCGTCAAACGAAACAACCGTACAGCCATGAAACAAAGATCTGACACCAATTCCGTACAAAAGGTCTGCATGCTGTTAAGCGCCATGTCCAGCCCAGCGCCTTGTCGCTTAAAGGATCTGGCCACCACCACGGGGCTAGACAAAGCCAGCATTCTGCGGGTGCTCGAGACCTTGATTGAGGAGGGGTTTGTCAAGCGCGACGACACCCATAAAAGCTATCAACTTGGCGACCAAGCCATCCTGTTGGGGTTGGCCATGCAGCAGCGTCTGCCCGTTGTGCACTTGGCACGCCCCTTCATGTTGCGCGTGGCCGCAGACAGCGGCGATACGGTTTTATTGTTGCAACGCATGGGCAACGAGGCGGTTTGCATGGATCGCGAATTCGGCGGCTACCCGATCCGCGCCAACTACCTAGAGGTCGGCACACGCCGCCCATTAGGTTTAAGCTCAGGTGGCTTGGCGCTGCTGGCTTGGCTGCCCGATGCAGAGATCGCCACGGTTTTAGACAATAGCGAGGCGACACTGCAACGCAACTACCCCACCATTAGCCGCAGCTTTGTTGAAGACCAGGTCGCTCGTGCTAGGCAGCAGGGCTATTCCTGCGTGCTAAACCTGCTCGTTGAACAAATGGGTGGCATTGCCGTGCCGCTGTTTGGCGCCGATGGCCGTCCCTTCGCGGCCATGGTGATTTCAGCGCTGGCACGGCGCATTGAGCAACGACGTCAGACGCTGGCGGGTTTACTGCACGACACAGCGGTGTCGTTTTCTCGGCAACACACCGGCGTGGATCATGATGCGGCCATGAGCCGCTATGGTCAGACGGCTGCTGACCATGGTCTTTCATCGGCTACACCGCTGTCGGCCTAGCGGTCTCACACCAAATGGGCTTGGTCCAATGGCTGCGATCTTGACCTACGGCCATGCCGGGTACCACCCGAAGCCAGACACAGATTTTTCGTGCACGACAACCGTCCAAGGTCTGACTAGAGCCTGACTAGAACCTGACTCTCATCCATCAATCTTTTGATATTGGTCAATCGATCAGCCCTAACCCACTGATTAATTGCGCATATACATTATATTTAATAATAATATGTTAATTAATGTATTGATTTGTTAAAGCAAAGGAGGCCAAGCAGCCATGAGTAAATCAGATCAATCCCTCGGGGGCTGGAGTCCCTATCTGGCCGGGGCCTTGGTT
Organism: Burkholderiaceae bacterium; assembly: GCA_965659885.1. Lineage (GTDB taxonomy): Bacteria > Pseudomonadota > Gammaproteobacteria > Burkholderiales > Burkholderiaceae_B > Algicoccus. The sequence continues at coordinate 2,161 of CBFHXV010000047.1, forward strand.
GGCCTACTGGCCATTGCTTCGGTGCTTGTAACCACACTGGTGCTAGGCAAAAGCAACTATCTTGGCGCATCGACCACCTTTGTGCGTGCCGCGGGCGAACTCTTTAACGTGGTCGACCCCGAGCACGTGGCACAAAGCGCCTACTACACCAAAACAAAAGTCAAAATTGACTGGCAGTTCATGCTGGTGATTGGGATTTTTCTGGGGGCACTCATTTCCTCTAAAACTGACAATAGCTTCAAGCTCGAAGGATCACCACCGATCTGGCGTGACCGCTTCGGTGACTCGCCTTGGGTGCGTGCCGCGGGCGCGGTGCTTGGCGGCATCATCGCCATGATCGGTGCGCGCATGGCCTCGGGTTGTCCCTCTGGGCACGGCTTGTCCGGCATGATGCAACTGTCCATGAGTGCCTTTGTGGCGTTGCCTTTGTTTTTCTTGTTTGGCGTCATCGTCGCCAACCTGCTGTTTAAAAGGAGCTAATCATGGAACAGATTCTTGGATTGGTGACAGGTCTGGCGTTTGGCTTTCTTTTGCAAAAGGGCCGCGTGCTGCGCTATGAAAAACAAGTCGGTGCCATGCTGTTTACCGACATGACGATTTTTAAATTCATGCTTTCGGCCATCATCGTGGGCATGTTCGGCATCTTGTTAATGGCCGACATGGGCATCATCAGCTTAAGCCCCAAAGCCATGAATGTCGGTGGCGTGGTCATTGGCGGCGCACTATTTGGCATTGGTTGGGCCGTCATGGGGTTCTGCCCGGGCACGGCCGTTGGCGCCATCGGTGAAGGCCGCTGGCACGCCATCTTTGCCTTGATTGGCATGTTGCTTGGCGCAGCGATCTACGCTGAGATATTCCCAGCGGTCAACGACTCGATTCTGTCTTGGGCCAACTTCGGCAACATCCGCCTACCAGAGGTCATTGGCGTGAATCAGTGGATCGTCGCAATCATCTTTACGGTGGTCTGTCTGGCGCTGTTCAGGTTGTTTGAAAAGAAAGGTGTCTGACCTGACCAACAAGCCATAGAAACGACATCGGGATATCGCGATCGCGAAATCCCTCTTGCTGAAATCGCTCGTGCTCTACTCGAACCTAACCGGCAAAAGCTGCTAGGGCAAAAAATGCCATCCGGACCAGCCGTGAGTCTGAGCCATGCCAAACTGTTGTGGCTTTCGGTTCGATAGAATTCAGACGACGTCAAGAATTGAAAGCAGTGATGAACAGTTTTTGCCAAGATGGGTCAATGATGGAGATACGCCGTGGCCACTAAAACTCGAGCTAAAAGTCCAATCCTTGAAGCAGTCCACGAGACCGCCAAAGATTTGGAAAGACACGGATTTATTACTAAGCGTGACATGACCAAATACAATTTGTTATGCCTCGAACCAGTGCCTGCTTACGACAGTAAAGCGATCCAAGCATTGCGCAAGAGGTTGGCCATCAGCCAAGCGGTGCTCGCGGCCATATTGAACACGAGCGTTTCCACCATCCGCAAATGGGAGTGTGGGGACAAACAACCAAGCGGCCCGTCGCTAAAGCTTCTTAACCTCATCGACAGAAAAGGTTTGGAAGCACTGGCTTAAGCGCATTCAGATCAACGCACCACGCACCCTGGCCGAAACCCATTCGCTGAACACAACGGTGGCAAGAATCACCACCAAAATCAATGTCACCTGCGGCCAAGCCAACACATTTAACGATGCTTGCAACTGCAAGCCAATGCCGCCGGCACCCACCAAACCCAGAATTGTGCTTTCGCGGATGTTGATGTCCCAGCGAAACACCGAAATACCTAGGAACGCCGGCATGACCTGCGAGACGATGCCGTAGTGCATCACCTGCGCACCTGATGCGCCGGTGGCGGTCACCGCTTCAACCTGATGATGATCAATCTCTTCAATGGCTTCATAAAGCAACTTGCCAATAAAGCCAATCGAGCGCAAGGCAATGGCGATAATGCCCGCAAAAATGCCCGGCCCGATGATGGCCACCAGCAACAACGCCCAGATCAGCGAGTTAATCGAACGCGAGGCCACAATAATGGCTAGCGCCACAGGGCGCACAAAAAGCACCGACGGCGTGGTGTTGCGCGCAGCCAGAAAGGCCACAGGCACGGCCATCACAATGCCACCTAGCGTACCAAGCGTGGCGATGTTTAACGTGTCCCATAGCGGCAGCCAAAGCTCATTGATGTATGCCCAGCGGGGCGGAAACATGCGGCTCGCAATGTCAGCGGCTTGCGTGGGTGCATCCCAGACAAACACCCACATGGTGTTTGCGTTCATTAACTGCCATGACCACACGAACAAGGCCACGAGTGCCAGCCACGCAAACCAGATGGCGAGCCTGGCTTTGGGCGTGCGGTAGGCCCAGATCTGCGGCAAGGTCACGGAGGTCGTGGAACTGTTCATTGGAGCCTGCGCCTGATGAGCCCGGAGGTGTACTCCACCATCAGCACAATGGCAATGATGATGAGCAGAATCGCACCGGCACTGTCGTACTCATAGCGGTCAATGGCGGTGTTGAGCGTGGCCCCAATGCCGCCTGCCCCCACAATGCCGATGACCGAACTTTCCCGGAAATTGATATCCAGCCGATACAATGACAAGCCAACCAGTCGCGGCATGACCTGCGGGGCCACCCCATAGGTCAGCACCTGCAGCCACGATGCGCCTGTGGCGCGGATGGCTTCGACTTGAGACTTATCGATATCTTCAATGTCTTCTGCCAAAAGCTTTGACAAAAACCCAATCGTGGCAAACGACAGGGTCAGAAATCCAGCAAACGGCCCGAAGCCAAACATCGCCACAAAAAAGATCGCGATGATGATTTCCTGCAATGAACGTGACACCGCAATAATGGAGCGACACAGCAGATACAGCCACTTTGGGGCCATGTTCGTGGCGGCACCAATACCAATGGGTACGCTGATGATGATGCCCACCACCGTCGCGGTCAGAGTCATGGTCAGGCTTTCCACCAGCCCAATGGAAATGTCCGTCCAACGGCTCGTGAAGTCTGGCACCAGAAACCCGGCGACAAAGCGCTGGCCGCGCTCCAAGCCCTCCCACACCCGCATCCAGTTGACTTCGACTGAGCCGATGGCCAGAAACAGGTAAAGCGCAATACCACTAAAAATGATCCGCCGCCAAAGCGGATCAGTGAACACTTGCGCCGGGCGCTTCCAAGTGCGGGGATAAGTGCCCAGGTTAGCGCTTGAAGAGGCTTGGCTCATGCACCGACTTCCTGCATGGCACGTGCTTCTTCAGCCTCGCTTGCCACATCCTCATCGTGTGACTTGCGCATCGCGGTCCAGTCTTCGGCACCGTAAATGGTGGTCAGGACGTCGTTATCCAACGCCTCGGGCTTGCCGTCAAACACCACTTCGCCTGCGCGCAGGCCCACGATGCGTTGCATGAACTGTTTGGCCAGTGGCACATCATGAATGTTGACGATCGCGGGCAGCCCCCGCTCGACACAAATCTCCGTGATCAAACGCATGATTTGTCGGCTGGTTTTAGGGTCAAGACTGGCTGTGGGTTCGTCCACGAGCAGCAGGTCGGGCTCTTGGGCCAAGGCGCGTGCAATGCCCACACGCTGGCGCTGCCCGCCAGACAAGGCGTCGGCTCGCTTGTCTGCGTGCGATAACAAACCCACCCGGTCAAGCAAGGCATAGGCACGCTGAACATCATGAGCGGGAAACTTGCGTAGGTAAGAACGCCAAAACGGCATATAGCCAAGACGGCCTGAAAGCACGTTCTCCATGACGGTTAGCCGTTCTACGAGCGCATATTCCTGAAAAATCATGCCGATGCGTCGCCGTGCACGACGTAATTGGCTGGCAGACAATGAGGCAAGGTCAATCTCATCGAGCAAGATTTGACCGCCCGTGGGTTCAACCAAACGGTTGATGCAGCGAATCAATGTGGATTTGCCCGCGCCTGACGGACCAATCAGTCCCACGAGTTCACCCTGGCCAATGGTCAACGTCACGTCTTTGAGTGCCAAGTCTTTGGCGCCGTACCGCTTGGTCAGGTTTTTAAGCACAAGCATAAACAAGCCCATCTAAGAACACGCCGCCCAGACCGCCAAACGACCTGAGCAGCGCTTGCATCAAAACCACAGGATTGCAGGCGCATCAATGCCCGTAACCCTGTGCGCGGTCAACACCTTACTTGCAGGCGTAAGACACGCCGTTGGCCGCATCAATCTTGCGAATCACATCCCAGTCTTCCTTGAAAGTGATGGGAATAAACTTGGCCTCGCCGCTTTTTTCAAATTCTTTTTGCAGCTTGGTGCCATTCCAATCAAACGAGAAAAAAGCCTCGCGAATCTTGTCCTGCAACTCGGGTTTTAAGTTGTACACCACGCCATAGCCCGTAGTCGGGAAGGTTTGCGAGGTGTAGATGATGTTGATCTGCTCTGGCTTGACCACATCACGCGCCTGCATGCGCTTGCGCACCGAGTTGGCAATCGAAGCGGCCTGGTAATCCTTGTTGGCCACACCCAGAATGGAGTTGTCGTGTTTGCCAGAGAACACCGCCTCAAAATCGCGCTCAGGCACCATGTTGAAGTCAGCCTTCAGGATGGCAGACGGCGCTTTGAAGCCTGAGTTCGAGGTCTGAGAGGTAAAGGCCAATTGCTTGCCCTTGATGTCTTCGACTTTTTCAATGCCGGAGCCCGGGAACGAAATAATCTCCATCTCGTAACCAAAGCTGTCATCGGCACGCGCCATCATGGCAAACGGCTTGAAACCGGCGCAAGCCACAGCCAACGGGTTGGAGCCTGTATTAAAGCCCGCCACGTGCAAACGGCCCGAGCGCATGGCTTCGATTTGAGCGGCATTGGACTGCACCGGAAAGAACTGCACTTTCTTGCCTGTGGTCTTGGACATGTGGTCGATGAATTCAGACCAGACGTCAGCGTACACCGCCGGGTCTTCCACAGGCGTGTAAGCAAAAATCAATGTCGAGGGGTCAATCTGCTTGGAGACATCGCTTGGGGTGTCGGCCGTTAAATCACCGTCACTATCGGTGTAACGCGAATCAAGCGTGAACTGGGCACTGGCACCGGCTGAAAACATCAGGGAGGCAGCAAGCACTCCCACCGTGAATTTACGCATGGCTAACTCCTGATTAAGGTCATGGCATCGAGAACAAGCAAAGCATCAACGTGACTGCTGTGTGAAATGCCAGCGAACCTTAGGTCAGAGATGTGACAGGTTTATGTCAGCCGGTGATGTCAGGTTGGTGGAGTCAGCTTAGTGGGGTCAGCTCAGTGAGGCCACCTTCATAGCGATAGTTTTGATTCGGAAGGATAGCGCAAGCGGTGCCCGCATCATGAGTGCCAGCGGAGTGAATGCCTGCGCTAGTGCCTGTGCAAATATGCCTTCATCAGATCCGGAAAGTCTGTGAACACACCATCAACTTTCGCCACACGGATGAGCCAGTCGTGCATCACGTCCACGTCAGCAGCAAATGACGGCAGCGCATCGGCCCGAAGCGTGTACGCGTGGATCGCTAGGCCGAGCTGGCGTGCCTGATCTATCCATGCGGCCGGTTGTGGCGATTTTGGCGGTTGCATGTCTTGCGAGTTTGACCTCTTTAAGGGATTGCTAGATGGCTTGTCACCACTGGCAAATAGAAGTGAGATGGCCACACCCACGCCTTGCGCATAGGTCGCGATTTGCTTAAGCCCATGAGGCGTGAGCATCCAGTGCGAATCCACCGTGACCCATTGACCCTTCGAGTCACGCTCACAGGTGGTATGCCATTCGTTGTAGCCCACCAGTTGTCCCAGGCGCAGGTCCATTTGCATGGTTGGCATTAACTCGTGCCGGATGCGCTTTAAGGCTTTGGCATCGAACGTCTCGACAATGACGGCATCCGTTTGTTGCGCGTAGCCGTAGTGTTTCAGTGTCTTAAGCGCTTGAGCACAAAGATCGAAACCGGCATCCTCGTGAAACCATGGTGCCTTAAGCTCCAGGTACAGGCCCACCTCGCGCTTGAACGCGTGGTTCAAGCCCTGCAATAGCTCAATTTCCTCAGCCAGTGTGTGTATCTGAAACCGTGATTTGCCAGCCGGGAACCGATTGGGATACGTGGCGTGACCGCCAGGCACATCGCTTGTCAAACGCTCGGTCAAGTTCAGCGTGCGCAGTTCAGCCAACGTGAAATCGATGACGTAGAAATGGCCATCGTCTCGGGCTCGGGACGGAAACTTTTGTTCGACGTCACTTAAACCTTCAAGATATAGATCATGCAAGACCACGAGCTCCCCGTCCTTGGACGCCAGGACATCGGTTTCCCAGTAATCGGCGCCCTGAGCATGCGCCACAGCTTTGGCAGCCAAGGTGTTTTCTGGGAGGTAACCGCAGGCGCCCCGGTGGGCAATGATCAGGGGGGTGGGTTTGGGTTCGAGCATGCTCATGTGTTTGCAGTGGGGTATTTATGGGCGAAGCGTCATGTTAGCGATAAATCTGGGGTAGGCTCAGTGGCTGGTGCCGTGCTCAAAAGAGTTGTCACTTTCAGTCGAAAACTCTCTAACGCGGCCTAAAGAAAACCCGAAGACAGATACAGGTTGTAAGGGCACGGCTAATGGCGGTTTAACCGGGCTGGCATGCCAACTTTGCCATATACTCGGCTGCCTTGCGGGCCTTATGGGTTTTCAGGACATCAATCAAATTGTCGAAGTTGAAGTGTTTCAAGTCGATCAAGGACTGCTTCAATGCGCGTTCGGTTCTCAAAGGATCGGCAGATAGCAGAGCATCGAGAAATTGACCTGGGGTCAACACCTCAACACCGATGAGGGCGCAACCCTGTACGGCCAGGTCTTTAACGTTGTTGGAAATCAAAAAAACCTTTGATGAACCTGCCTCTTCAGAAAGGGCATCCAGAAGCACAATACAAGCTGCGACGTGCGGGATATCTGTCTCATCAACATTGACTGGAACACGCCGAACCACATCGTCATCATCGTACCCTACGACTTCCCATTCCCGACCAACCGCAGACCTGAACCGAGATAGACGATGTCGCGCCAGCGCAGTCAAAGAGAATGTCTGCCAAACGAGCCGGAATCAATGCATTCGTATCCAACAAAGCAAAGGTCATACCAGCGGGACCCAAAGGATGCTCAGCCAATGTTCGAACCTTTGTTTCGCTTTAACAACTTTGTATACGTTTTCTCGGGCACGTCGTACATGCCAGCATCTCTGGCAGCACCCCTGTAGTCCGTGCTCTGAGCATCTTTGGGCATGTTTTCCTGAATCCAAGCATGCACGGATGACAGGGGGATTTTCCGGTGCCCGCCTGGCGTTTTACAGGCGCCTACTAACTTTCCACGGTCCACCAGCATGGCAACGTATGGGCGACTGCACTTCATCATGGTCGCCGCCTGTTCCGTTGAAATCATCTCTAAATCATCACTCGCAGCTTGCAACGACAGACCGCTAGAGACGCGCACGAGATGCATTTGCAAGCGCATCCGCATCGCGATGGACTCCCGGTCATTACCCTCGAGCGCCTCATGTAGCGCCTCCAAAACCTCTGGAATGTGCCCCCTGATAGCCGGGACTCGTAATGCTAGGCCTTGAGCAATCGGTGCAAGACAGTCGTGAAACCCGACTTCCTGAGTCGACAATCTGCTTTTCGATTTCGATTTAGTTTTCTGCTCGGTCATGTGCGCCTCCGAATCACTTCACTGTGCTTGCCCGAGTTTCGCTCGTTTTTTGCTCAATTTTTCGTTTACGTTTCGTATAATCGCATAAACGAAATTCCGGAGAAGCCTATCAGGCGGGCTCGCTCAGAGACGTCATTTCAATATGCTGTTCATGTATTGATCAGTTTGCGAGAGGTGGTTGTCGTCAATTCCTAGCGGCTTGAGCGCCACAGCATCGTGTGACAACTTCAGCAAAAAAGTCAGGCAGAAAGCGATGTATGCATGGAGGTAAGCCTGCGGTTGTCTCTAGAGGCGCGAACCAGGCGCACCTCGGTCCCCAAGCCCCTAGTCACTGGCCTTAATACCGCGCGCATTTTTTCACTTAGGGTAACCACCAAGTCACTTGTTTGTACAGATAGGTATCTGCCCGAATATTGCCTGGTCACGACTCTATGCTAAACCTCGATATATTGTCATAAACCCGTCATGTTACGGTGCTCAACTGCGAGATAAGCGAAGTTCGGAACAATGATCTGTACCCATAGCTTAGGGCGATATTTCGTATCCGCGGTGTCGCAGAAATCAGCAACACGATTACACCAACCGATCAGTCAAAGGGGCGTTACATGAAAACCATCCTTAAATTTAGCTTGGCAGCAACTCTGTCGAGCATGGCGCTTGGCGCCACCGCCAAAACCGAAATTCAGTGGTGGCACGCCATGGGCGGTAAAAACGGCGAGCTCATTCAGGGCATGGCCGACAAGTTCAACGCCTCCCAGGACAAATACAAAATCAACCCGGTGTTTAAAGGCAGCTACGCCGAAACCATGACCGCAGCCATTGCGGCGTTCCGTGCTAAGCAGCAGCCGGCCATCGTACAGGTCTTTGAGGTAGGCACCGCCACCATGATGTACGCCAAGGGCGCGATCTACCCCGTGGAAGAGCTCATGAAGGACAACAACCAGCCTTTTGAGCGCGACGGGTTTGTGCCTGCGGTGATTTCCTACTACTCCACGCCTGAGGGCAAGTTGCTGTCCATGCCGTTTAACTCATCGACGCCGGTGCTCTGGTACAACAAAGATGCCTTAGACAAAGCCGGCGTAACCAAAGTGCCCACCACTTGGGAAGAAATGGGTGAAGCCTCCAAGAAACTGGTGGATTCCGGGATGAAGTGTGGCTTCTCGGTGGGCTTTCAGTCCTGGGTGCTAATCGAAAACTACTCGGCCTGGAACAACCTGCCCATCGGCACCCTGGAAAATGGCTTTGGTGGATTGGGCACCAAGCTTGTGTTTAACAACGAGCATGTCAAAAAGCGTCTGGGCATCCTGCAAGACTGGACCCAAGACAATCGCTTTGTCTACGGCGGGCGTGCTGGCGCTTCTTTGCCCATGTTCACCAACGGCGAGTGCGGCATGTGGATCAACTCCTCTGCCTACTACGGCAGCATCAAGTCGCAAGCCAAGTTCAATTTTGGTCAAGCCATGATGCCCGTTGACACTTTGGTCACCGACAAGCCCCAGAACTCCATCATCGGTGGTGCCACGCTGTGGGTCTTACAAGGCCGCCCCGCCGACGAGTACCCCGGCGTAGCCGAGTTTCTGACATTTCTCGCATCACCTGAAATCCAGGCCAATTGGGCCATGGAAAGTGGCTATGTGCCCATCACCAAGGACGCTTCAAGCGTGATGACCGTCGAGGGCTTCTACGCTGACAACCCCGGCACCGACACGGCTGTTAAAGAACTGTCACTTAACCCAC
>CBFHXV010000048.1:0-8993 GCA_965659885.1 Burkholderiaceae bacterium
TTGAAGAAGAACAGGGCTACACCCCCGGGCGCAAGCAGCTCAAAGACTTAAAAGAGGCTGTAACCGACGAGCTGCTACCGCGTGCCTTTAGCGTGGCGCGCGATGTGCGGCTGTGGATCGACCCCGTCAACCGCTGGCTGGTCATTGATGCCGCGGCCGCCGCGCAATCCGACGAAGTACTCTCGGCGCTGGGCCGCAGCCTAAACCCCTACCCCGTCGAGCCGCTCAAGCTCGAACACAGTCCGGCCTCGCTTATGACGCAGTGGCTGCTGTCTGGCGAGGCACCAGAAGGCTTTAGCGTGGACGACGACAGCCAATGGCAGGCCACCGGTGAGCAAGCCGCCTCGATTCGCTACGTGCATCACCCCTTGCCAGAAGACACTATAGAAAACCACGTTCAAGCGGGCTATCAATGCACGCGCCTGGCCATGACCTGGCAAGACCGCATCAGCTTCATGCTGTCAGACACCGGTGATTTGAAACGCGTCAGCCCACTGGAAGTGCTCGAGGAACGGGCCAACGACTCGGTGGTGCAAACGCCAGCCGAGAAGTTTGATAGCGACTTCACCCTCATGACCGCTGAACTGGCCAAACTGTTTGATGACTTGATGCCGCTATTGGGTGAAGCCAACAGCAGCCAGGCAGGAACTCAGTCATGATTGACGGACTAAACGCCAGCTGGGTGTCGCAAACCGAGGCGCTGGCTGAAATCGAATTAAGTGACCCCACCGCCCCCGATCTTGAATCACAGCTGGTGTTGCGCCTGGTGCTGGTGGTCGGCCCGCCCGACCCCAATGCCCTTTCCTACCTGGTGCCAAGAGAGGTGTTTGAGCGCGGCCATCCCGTGCACGTGGGCGCGTTGTCAGCTGACATGGATTTACAAGCCGGCATGCTGGAGATTCTGGAGGTCATGAACCCGCACGACGTGGTCGTGTTTATCTGCGACACCGATGCCACGCTTAGCGCGGCGATCGACCAGATCGAGCCACAAACCCGTTCTCTGGACGGGTCATAAACAAGTCCCACGCCACAAGGAACAACGCGGCAATCAGCGGGCCGGCAATAAAGCCGCTGATGCCAAATATCGCCAGGCCACTCAAGGTTGAAATCAACACCAGGTAGTCGGGCATGCGGGTATCCTTACCTACGAGCACCGGTCGCAACAGGTTGTCGACCAAGCCGATGACCAGCACCCCATAAAGCCCCAGAATCACCGCCTGGGTGATGTCGCCTGTCAGCGCAAAGTAAATCGCCACCGGACCCCACACCAGTCCGGCCCCCACGGCCGGCAGTAACGACAGCACCACCATGACCGTGCCCCAGAGTGTGGCTGACGGGATTCCCATGATCCAGAAGATCAAGCCGCCCAAGGTGCCTTGCACCAGCGCGACCACGCCGTTGCCTTTAACCGTGGCACGCACCACCATGGCCAGTTTGTCGATGAAACGGTCACGCTGATGCTCGGCCAGTGGCAGCGCACGGCGCACCAGTTCGGCAATCTTGGCACCATCGCGCACCAGAAAGAACAGCAAATACAGCATGATGCCCAGTTCAAGCATGAACATGAAAGTGTTTTGACCGATGTTCACGGCCTGATTGCCCACCACCCGCACGGCTTGGGCGGCCGCCCGCGAGACCTGGTCTTTCATGGTCTCTAGATCTTCAAACCCCACACGTTGCAGCCATGGCCTGATCGTCTCGGGGATGGCGTTATACGCCAGCTCAATCCATTCGCCAGCAGAAAACCCGCCGGTTTGAACCGTGCGGTACAAGGCCACCGTCTCAGCAATTAACGAGCGCATCACCAGCGACACAGGCAAAAGCACCACCACCACCACGGTCAATAGCGTTAGCAGCGCCGCGAAATTGCGGTGTCGCGGCATGGCGGTCACCAGGCGCTTTTGTAAGGGGTAGAAGAGGATGGCGATCACAATGGCCCAGAACACCGCCGCGGCAAACGGCACGAGCAGCCAGGCAAACGCCAGCGAGATCACCACGAGCAGCACGATAAACGCTCGGTTGTGCACCTGATCGGTTGAACTCAAAGGGACTCTCCCGCAAATAACGCCACAGTGGCAGCCACAAGCATACCAAGGCCAAGCGGATTTGCATGTAACGAGAGGCCATGAGATTACGAACCGCTTGCTTTGGCGCTGCTGCGACGCGGTTTTTTTAATCGGGGCTTTCTTTGATACTGATATCGGTGCTTGCCCTTTCACCTACCTCGCAGCCTGTCCTTCGCTTTGTCAATCACTTTATCTCTCACTCTGTCTTTGCACTTTCCTTTTGGCGTTGTACCAAGCTATCAATTTACTTTTTTATATAATAAAATGTGTTTCAGTCTTTTAAACTGCCAGAAGCAAAGCCAAGCCTAATAAGGCCGTCTTCGTCTTGACACTCAGGAGTCAGCCATGCAACTACGCTGCCCACATTGCAACAAACCCAACCGCCTCGACGAGGCCCGGCTCGGTGATCAGCCCTCGTGCGGCGCCTGCGGCAAACCCCTGCTGCTTGGCGTACAAGCCGTTGACGCCGGTGAGCTCAATGAACTGATCAAACAATCGCATCTGCCTGTGCTCGTGGATTTCTGGGCCTTTTGGTGTGCGCCTTGCCGCTCGTTTGCACCCACCTTTGCCAACGCTGCTAAGACCCATGGCGAGTCGGTGCTGTTTGCCAAGGTCGACACCGAAGCCCATCAGGCTGCAGCCGCTGACCACAACATCCGATCGTTGCCCACCCTAGCGGTGTTCTATCAGGGCAAGGAAATCGGCAGGGTGTCCGGGGCGTTGCCCGCAGCCCAGCTTGAAGAACTCGTTCAACAAGTTCTGGCGCAAACCACCCATGCCTGAACAGGTCACGGATCAAGGCCGTGGAGACCATGAAGGCCACGAAGGTCAGGGGTCGGGACCCCGAGACGCCAGAACCTACGTGCTGCTGCACGGCGCTTGGCATGGCGGCTGGTGCTGGCAAAAAGTCACACCCGCACTGCGAGCCGCTGGCCACGTGGTCTACACCCCCACACAGACCGGCCTAGGCGAACGATCTCATCTGCTTAGCCAAGAGGTCGGTCTGGAGACCTTTGCCCAAGACCTGATCAATTTGCTGGTCTGGGAGGACTTGCGTGATGTGGTGCTCGTCGGTCACAGCTTTGGTGGCAACGCAATTACCGCAGCTGCTGATCGCGTGCCCGAGCGCATTGGCCATCTGGTATATCTCGATGCCATTGTCCCTGTGTCGGGGCAAAGCGCCTTTGCTTGCATGGATCCCGACTTGGTGGCAAGCCGCCGTGAATCCGCGATATTAACCTCGGGTGTGCTCACACTTCCGGTACCTGAACCGACGCTATTTGGTGCCACGGATGCAGAAGACATTGAGTGGCTGCGCGCCAAGTGCACACCTCACCCGATGCCAACCTATGAGCAGGCGCTGGTACTGAACCACCCACCAAGCAACGGCCTGCCAGCCACCTACATTGCTGTAACGCCACATTGGGCACCCACCACGGCGAGCCGCAACTACGCCAAAGAGCGTCATGCGCAGGGACAATGGTCGTACATGGAGATGGCTGCTGGCCATGACGCCATGGTGACCTCGCCTGATGTGCTAGCCCGGTTGCTACTGGAACTCGCGTAGCTCAATTCCCAACGTCAGTTTCAAAGTCCGGGTGACAACTGACCAAGAACGCCAGCATGTCAGTGGCATCTTTAGTGATGTAAAAGTCCAGCAGCCGCTCGTTGAGCTCTTGACCCCTTGCAGCAGGCACACTGATGGCATCCATGCCATGCGCCATCAATAGGCCATTCATCATCATGCGCGAGGTGCGGGTGTTGCCCGCGTAAAAAAACTTGTGCAGCGAACCAAACAGAAAGAACACCAAGGCACGCTCAAACGGTGCACATGCGCGATGCAGTGAGACCACGCCAGCATCGAACACTTGCCGCAAACTGGCGGCACCAGGCTCAGTGGCCTTTGGCTTGTACAGAGCCGATTGGCCGAGCGCGGCAAAAGGTGTTTGAAGCGCCGGCTGGCCTCGAACTCGCTGGCTTTGAAGGTGCCGACCTTCTTGCGGTTGTTCCGCGCCCCGGAACTGGTCCCAGTCAGGCCCGAGCCCCGAACAATCCACCGCATGCAGTCGGCTAAAAACCGGCTCACATAGACTGAACGGTGATTGATGCATGCCACCCTTGACCATTGCCAGCAACATTCGGTAGCCGTCGATGATGTTAAGCACCCGCGTCTGTTCAGACACCTTTTTGCCACCAACCGTGATGCCATCGAGCAGGGTTTGAACTTCCGGGTAGCTGACAGGGTAGCCTTCTAGCATGCTTGCATCAAACACAAACTCAGCAAGCATTTTGTGCATCCGGAAAGTTGCCCGGGCCACCGTGTACGTTGGCACGTGTTTGGGCACAGAGCAACGATCCCACTGAAATCCAACGTCTTCAAATACGTTCATTGATAACCTTCTGCGGCAAATGGACTTAATTATTCTTAGTCACTTCACGCCACCGTGTTAAGGTAGTGCGTGCAGTAGTTAGCATCGGTGCTGGCTCGTTGGGGTTGTGATGGCATTGCGATGGTCCATTTCAGGTGCCTGAATGTTTGTCACGCGTAAACATGCCACATCCATCTTGTGGCGAGCTTGGCACGGGTAGCGCGACAGTCTACAGTTAGCCGTGAATGGGGCTGACGGCGCCTACATCTTTATCCAACGAAACCGTGTGGCAACTGAACACGACTGAGGAGGAATCGCGTGAGCGACAAAAATAATGACTATATGAAACCAGACGGTGAGGTCAATCCGATCGACACCGACTACACCATTGGACAAGACAACATTGTGATGAACGTCGGGCCGTTTGGCTTGGACATTCACAACCGGGTGTTTGGCGTCTCGGCACTGATGATCGTGGTGTTCGTGTTTCTGACCATGATCTTTCAGGAACAGGCCGAGCCCATGTTCAGCTCGCTGCGCGGATGGCTGACCTCGAACCTGGACTGGTTCTTTTTGACCGCTGGCAACATCTTTGTGGTGGTTTGCCTGGGCATTGCGTTGTCACCGCTGGGCAAGGTGCGCATTGGCGGCACGGAGGCCAAGCCAGACTATTCGTACCTGGGTTGGTTCTCGATGTTGTTTGCCGCTGGCATGGGCATTGGCCTGATGTTTTACGGCGTGTCTGAGCCGCTGTCGCACTTTAGTAGCTCCATGGGCGGCACTTCCATGGAAGACGGCGTGCGCACGGACTGGGCGCCACTGGGCGCGGCAGCCGGTGACAGCGCCGCCGCAACCAAGCTGGCCATGGCATCGACCATTTATCACTGGGCTTTGCACCCATGGGCCATTTATGCCGTGCTGGCACTGGGTCTGGCTATTTTTTCGTTTAACAAGGGCTTGCCACTGACCATCCGTTCGGTCTTCTACCCCCTGCTCGGTGAGCGCATCTGGGGCTGGCCTGGCCACGTGATCGACATTCTGGCGGTGCTTGCCACCATGTTTGGCCTGGCAACCTCGCTAGGTTTTGGGTCGTCGCAAGCCGCCGCAGGCCTGCACTTTTTATTCGACGCTCCGCTTGGCGACACGGTGCAAATTCTGCTGGTCATTGGCATCACGGCCATTGCCCTGATTTCGGTGTTGGCTGGCCTGGAAGCCGGGGTCAAGCGCCTGTCAGAAATCAACATGATCCTGGCAGCCATTCTGGTGCTGTTTGTGATTTTTGTGGGACCCACACTGGTCATCGTCTCAGGCTTTTTTGACAACATCCTGTCTTATATCGAGTACCTGCCGGCACTGGGCAACCCGGTAGACCGACAAGACGCCAACTTCTCCCAAGGCTGGACGGCCTTCTACTGGGCATGGTGGATTTCCTGGTCACCCTTTGTAGGCATGTTTATCGCGCGCGTCTCGCGTGGCCGCTCGGTGCGAGAGTTCATCGTCTCGGTGTTGATCGTGCCCTCACTGGCATGCATTCTGTGGATGACGGTGTTTGGCGAAACTGCCATCTTCCAAGTGGTTAACGACGGCTACAAGGCCGTGACCGATGCCGACTTGCCATTGCAGATCTTCTACATGCTAGAAGCCCTGCCGTTGCACTCGATCACTTCGTTTGTGGCGATCATCCTTGTGGTGGTGTTCTTTGTGACTTCTTCTGACTCGGGCTCACTGGTCATTGACGTGATTGCCTCGGGTGGCAAGGTGGAGTCACCGGCACCGCAGCGCGTGTTCTGGTGCACCTTTGAAGGCCTGGTGGCCATCGCCCTGATTCTGGGTGGCGGCGCGGTAGCGCTTCAGGCCATGGCGGTGTCAACGGGCTTTCCGTTTGCCATCGTGTTGCTGGTGGCCACGGTATCATTGATCAAAGGACTCATGAGCGAGCCGCGAGCTGGCAAGCCCGTTGGCGTGGCACAATCCGCCAAGCGCGCATGACCGGGTGAGATCAATGACAGAATGAGTCAGCCATGGAAAGCGAACAACTCGAGGTTTTAGATTTTTTGCAGCGGCACCTGCCGTTTACGGCACTGCCCGAAGAGAATCTGCAGGCTGTGGCCAAAGCCATCGATGTTCGCTACTTCAAGGCCGACTCGACCATTCTGAAGTTTGGTGAGGCTGCGCACAATTGGTTTATTGTGCGCAGCGGTGCGGTCGAAGTCTTTCGCCGCGACGGCACGCTTTACAACCGTTTAAACGAAGGCGGTCATTTCGGCGAGGCGGGTCTTTTGCAGCAGCGCCGCCAAGTGCGCTTCAGTGTCAGCGCCCTGGAAGACACCCTGCTCTATGTGGTGCCAGGCGAGGTCTTTCTCGAGTTATTTGAAAACCACGAAGCCTTTGCCGACTTGGTCGAAGTCGACGACCACTCGCGCCTGCGAACGGTAATTTCCAAGAGCGAACAGGCCAATGAGTTGATGTCGGCCTCGGTTGAAAGCCTCTTGGTGCGTGAAGCGGTCACGGGCACGCCCGAGATGTCGGTACATGAAGCAGCCAAACGCATGACCGATGAGGGGGTGTCGTCGTTACTGATCACCTCAGAGGATGTGCCGGTGGGCATGATCACCGACCGCGACTTGCGCACCCGTGCGCTGGCTCAAGGCATGGCGCTTGAGACGCCTGTACGTGAAATCATGACCGACAGCCTGGTGAGCGTGCGGCACGATCAACTGGCCTTTGAAGCCATGCATCTGATGATGCGCAATAACGTGCATCATCTGCCGGTGCTTAAACACCAGCAGCCCATCGGGGTGCTGGCCCAGTCAGACATCATTCGCTACGAGTCACGCAACAGCCTGTTCGTGGTCGGGCGGATATTTCACCAACAAACCGTTGATGACCTCGCAGCCCTGAGCGAAGAGGTGCAGGCCAGTTTTGTGCGCATGGTCAGGGAAGACTTCAGCGCCAAGATCATTGGCAGCGCCATGGCCGCCATTGGCCGCAGCTTCAAACAGCGTTTGCTTGAACTTGGCGAAGCCGAGTTGGGCCGCCCGCCCGTGCCCTACTGCTTTTTAGCGTTGGGCAGCATGGCGCGCACCGAGCAGCTCATCGTCACTGACCAGGACAACGCCATGATCCTGGACAACCGCTTTGATGCCGACAAGCACGATGCCTACTTCGAAGCGCTGGCCAAGTTTGTCAGCGATGGCTTGGCCCGTTGTGGCTACCCCTATTGCACGGGCAATATCATGGCCACCAACCCGAAGTGGCGCCAGCCCCTGCATGTCTGGCAAGGTTACTTCAAGACCTGGATTGAGTCGCCCACGGCCGCCTCGTTGCTCGATAGCAATATCTTTTTTGATCTTGACGGGGTGTATGGACGAACCGACTTTGCCGAAACCCTGCGCGCGCTGATTGCCCGCACGGCCAAAGGCAACTCACGGTTTTTAGCGAGCATGGCCAGAAACGCCTTGCAACGCACCCCGCCGATTGGGTTTTTTAAGGAATTCGTGGTCGAGCCCGATGGGCGCCATACGCGAGCGATTAATTTGAAGCGCCGCGGCACGGCGCCGCTGACCGACTTGATACGGGTGCATGCGCTGGCCATTGGTTCGCGCAACCGCAACTCGTTTGACCGCGTGGCCGACATCATCAAATCCGGGATTTTGCCCAGCGGGCGGGGTCAGGACTTGCACGATGCGCTGGAGTTCATTTCAATGGCCAGAGCACGCAACCAGGCCAACGAATTGTCTAGCGGCCAGCAAGCCGACAACAGCATTGAGCCAGACATGCTCTCGGACTTTGAGCGCAAGAGCCTGCGCGATGCCTTCATGATTCTGGCCAACGCCCAGAAATTCCTGAAGTTCCGTTACCAACCCGGCCGGGTGAACTAAACACAGGGAGCAATGCTTTGTTGTACGGCGGCAGTCTGTTGCAGTTACCCACACAAAACCCACCCGCAGGTCGGCTGGGTAGCGACTGGGCGGGCCGCTTCGCCGCGCTTGCCGAACAGACCAAAGACGACCGCTTAAAAGCCTACTATGCCGCCGGCATGCCGTCAGGTGATACGCCCATCAAAGACGTGCCGCTCATGGCCATGGACGTCGAAACCACAGGCTTGAACCCAGCCAAAGACGGCATTGTCAGCGTTGGGATTTTGCCCATGAGTGTCAACCGCATTCAATCGAGTGCAGCCAAGCACTGGATCGTGCAACCGCATGTGCCGTTGGCTGAAGAGTCTGTCACCATTCACGGCATCACCCACTCACAAGTCGCCGATGCACCGAAACTGGCCGACATTCTGGGTGAGCTGTTAGAGGCGATCGCTGGTCATGTGTTGGTGGTGCACTGCCGGGCCATTGAACGGCAGTTTCTGAACAATGCGCTCACGCGCATGATTCACGAGCCTATTGAAATGCCCATGATTGACACCATGGAGCTCGAAGGCCGGCTCTACCGCAACCGCAAGCCCTTGAGCTGGTGGGACCGGGTGGTGCGCAAGAAACAACAAACAACCGTCTCGATTCGCTTGGCCGACAGCCGCGCGCGCTACGGCCTGCCCTTCTACAAA
>CBFHXV010000048.1:9003-11509 GCA_965659885.1 Burkholderiaceae bacterium
CGAGACGCCGCTTAACGACCTGTGGTGTTAAGCTTGCGCCTGCCTTGAGAAGTGCATGGCAAGTGGCACAGACCGCCCTTGCCGCAATACCCTCACTGAATACCCTACTGAACACCCCCACCGAACCGACCTGGACACGTCCTTGAAGCGCGACATTCTGAGCATCCACTTCGCGGCCTTTCTGTTTGGCATGACCGGCATTCTTGGCACACTGATTGACGCCAACAGCGATGTCATCACCTTTGGGCGTGCTTTGTTTGCCGTACTGGTCTTGACCCCCGTTCTGGCATTGGCGCAACGAGGCTCGAATCACAAAAAAACCCGCACCACCCGCACGAGAGCGAACCACTCCACAGCAAACCACTCCGCAGCGAACCACCCCACAAAACAACACCCCACACACGAACGAACACACCAACAAACCCACACGCGCTTGCCACTGCGCTACCTGGTTTCTGGCGTGCTGCTGGCCGTGCACTGGGTGACTTTTTTTGTGTCAGTCAAAACCGCCGGTGTGGCCATTGCCACGCTGGGCTTTAGCAGTTTTGCGGCATTTATTACCCTGATTGAGTGGCTCATTGACCGGCGCGGCATTTCACGCTCGGACTGGGTGCGCACCATCGCAGTCACCGTCGGGCTAGCACTGATCACGCCCACGCTGGCTTTGGCCGACCAAGCCACCTACGGCTTTGTGATGGGCTTACTTTCGGGGCTGTCGTTTGCGGCCATGGCGGTATTTAACAGTCGGCTGCTGGCAGGCATCAACCCCATCCGTGTGGCGCGTAACCAGAACCTGGTGGTGGCGCTGGTCATGGCGGCATTGGCCGTGCCCTATTTAACGACGCTCACCTGGGAAAGCTGGCTGTGGCTGGCCGTGCTCGGGGTGTTTTGTACGGGGTTGTCGCATTCGCTGTTTGTCTCAAGCTTAAAGCGTCTGCGGGTGAATATTGCCGGGTTGGTGATTGCGCTCGAACCAGTCTACGCCATTGTGGCGGCATGGCTACTGTTTGCTGAAGTGCCAGCGTTGCGTACGATAGTCGGTGGCATCATCATTGTGGGTGCCATCGTTGGCGTGAATTACGCCAAGGATAAAACCAATTAAAGCTACTGCGGCAAACCCACCATGCAATCACTAGGCAAAGACTACAAGGCACTGGTTATCGGCGCTCACGGCACCATTGGCTCGGCTTTTGTTGAACAACTGCAAGCCGACCCCAATTGTGCGCAGGTCGTGACCGTGTCTCGCGCCACGCATCCCGAGTTTGAGCTTGAGTCTGAAGACGGCATCGAACAGGCCGCGCGCGCGGTGGCTGATCACGGGCCGTTTGCGCTCATCATTGATGCCACCGGTGCCTTAACCATTGATGGGCAAGGCCCAGAAAAGCACCTCGGTGCTTTAAATGCCGAACGTTTGGCACGCGCCTTTGAAGTCAACACCATTGGCCCGGCGTTGCTCATCAAGCACTTCAGCCCGTTGCTGGCCAAAGACCGTTCGATATTTGCCAAGCTCTCAGCGCGGGTGGGCAGCATTAGCGACAACCACAAAGGCGGCTGGTACGGCTATCGGGCCTCCAAAGCTGCGCTGAACATGGTGTTGCAAACCGCCGCCATTGAAATTCACCGCAAGCGCCCCGACTGTGTGGTCGCCGCCATGCAGCCTGGCACGGTGCAGTCTCCCCTGTCAGCGCCGTTCTCACGTGGCCACGACACCGTGACCCCAGCGCAATCGGCCGCGGGTCTGCTGGCCGCCTTGGATGCGTTGGACAATACAACTCAAGCCAGTGCTGGCGCTCACTTCATTGATTACAAGGGTCAGCCGATCTCTTGGTAAGCTGGCCAAGCATGCTTGCACTTAGGCCGGCTGCATGCCGCCGGCTACGCGCTTGTAAACCTGGTCGTGAATCAGCATGCCGCCAATCATGGCCAGCACAAAGACCAGCGCCTTGCCGTAGCCAGCACCCATGGCCACAAGCGCCGGCCCAGGACAAAAGCCGGCAATGGCCCAGCCAGCCCCAAAAATAAAACCGCCAGCGACCAACGACCGGTTGACCGACTTGGTGCCTGGCAGGTGTAGCGGCTCGTCGAAAGCCGTGTGACCCTGCTTCTCGATAAACCGAAACCCGACAAACGCCACCGGAATGGCACCAAGCATGACAAAGGCCAGGCTCGGATCCCAGTTGCCGGCGATGTCCAGAAAATTAATTACCTTGGCCGGATTGCTCATGCCCGAAATGATGAGCCCAAGGCCAAACACCAAGCCTGAAATAAACACCAGGACCGTTTGCATCACGCCACCCCCAATACATGAAACACGATGTAGGCTGTCACAAAGCCGCTGGCCATGAAGCTAAAGGTCGCAGCGATAGAGCGCACCGAAAGCCGGCCCAAGCCACACACGGCGTGCCCAATGGTGCAGCCTGAACCCATACGCGTGCCAAACCCCACCAGCAGTCCGGCCAGCACGATCAAGCCATAACTGGCATCGATTTGCGAGGCTGGCATAACC
>CBFHXV010000049.1:0-11226 GCA_965659885.1 Burkholderiaceae bacterium
CAATGCCTATGGCCATGGCCTGGAAAACGCCATCACTGGGCTTCAGTCGGCTGACGGTATTGCGCTGCTCGATCTCGAAGAAGCTGCGCGGGCGCGCCAAGCGCTTTGGGAAAAGCCCATTCTGTTGCTCGAAGGACCGTTTGAAGAGGCTGACATTCGTCTGGTGCGTGAGCTGGATTTGACGCCCGTGATTCACAACATGGATCAACTCGGCATGATCGAGTCGGCTGGTATCGGCGCCATGGACGTTTACATTAAAGTCGACACCGGCATGGCGCGCCTCGGTTTCACCGTGGACAATTACGAAGCGGCGTTTGATCGAGTCGAACAGTTACGACGATCTGGCAAGATTGGCAATGTGACATACATGACCCATTTCGCCCGAGCTGACTTAGCCGACGGGCTGGATGAACCACTGCGCGTGTTTGTGAACATGGTGGGCGGACGTGACGGCGACTGGTGCGTGAGCAACTCGGCGGCTTGCTTGAAGCACGCCAAGCGGGTTGGGGCCTTGGCGCAGTTGCACGGTCACTCGCTATGGTCGCGTCCAGGTATCTGTTTGTATGGCGGCAGCCCCTTGATTGATGCCAGCGCAGACGAGCTCGATTTACGACCGGCGATGACATTGTCTTCTGAGCTAATTAGCGTCAAAGATGTGCAAGCTGGCCAAGGCGTGGGCTACGGGCACACCTTTGTGGCTGACAAAGCCATGCGAGTGGGTGTGGTGGCATGTGGCTATGCTGACGGTTACCCGCGCCATGCGCCCACCGGCACACCCGTGGCGGTTCAAGGCCAGATGACACGCCTGATTGGCCGTGTTTCCATGGACATGATCACCGTTGATTTGTCTGAGCTGCCTGAGGCTGAAGTCGGCAGCGAAGTCGTGCTCTGGGGACAAAACGGTCCAAGCGCCGATGAAGTGGCTCTGGCCGCTGGCACCATTAGCTATGAGCTGCTCAGCGCGGTTACCGCGCGAGTGCCAAGGGTGCGGGTGCCGTAGGCTTCGATCTTGGGTTGGGCTTCGGGCTTAACGACTAAGTCAGTAGCGCGGGCAGCGTAAGCGTAATAGCCGGCACAAAGGCCACAAGCAGCACGGTTAACAACAGAATCAACAAATAAGGCATTAATGGCTTGATGAGCTTGTCAATCGGCGTGTCGCTCAGGCCACTGGCAATAAACAGTGTCAGCCCCACCGGTGGCGTGATGTGACCAAGTGCCAATGCAGTAAGCAACAGAATGCCAAAGTGCAACAGGTCAAAACCCATCGCCATGGCAATCGGGTGCAAAATGGGTGTGAGCACAATCAAGGCCGTGGCTGGCGTTAAAAAGCAGCCCGCGAGTAGTGCCACCAAGATAATGCTGATGGCAAACAGCGGCTTGGCGTTCATGTGCGACAACAAAAACGCGGTTAAGTTTTGCGGTACTTGTTCGATGGTCAGTATCCAGCCAAAGACTTTGGCCGCGCCAATCAAGAGCATGATGGATCCGATCGAGATCATGGAGGCTCGCATGAACTCGAATATCCGGGTTCGATCCAGCTCGCGATACACCACGCCGGTCAGAAAGAGCCCATAGACCAGCGCAATGGCCGCCGATTCCGTTACCGTGAAGTAGCCAGTAAAAATACCGCCCAGAATGATCACTGGCAGCAGCAACGTGGGACCCGCTTTCATGCCCGTGACCCCAAGTGTTCTGAGGCGAAACGGCTGGCGCTCGCCGATGCCTTGGCGCCGACAAATGATGTAGCTCACCAGCATGATGGACAAACCCACCATGACGCCTGGCACCACGCCAGCTGCAAACAACTGGTCCACAGGCGCGCCTGTCAGCCACGCAAAAATTATCAGGTCGATGCTTGGTGGGATTAGGTTGCCAATGACTGAGGATGTGCATGTCACGATGGCGCTAAATGGGGCGGGATAGCCGCGCTTTTTCATTTGCGGGATCATGACTGAGCCCACGGCCACAGTGTCGGCTGTGGCTGACCCCGATATCCCGCCAAAGAAAATACTAGCCAGCACGTTGGCGTGCGCCAAACCACCTCGAACCCATCCCACCAGGCTCTGGCACAGGTCAACGAGTCTTGGGCCCAAGCTCGAACGACTCACCATCTCGCCAAAGACGATAAACAGTGGAATTGCCAACAGCGGCGAGGAATCGATTGCACCAACTAAGTGCTGTGGCACCAGTGTCCCGGGCAAGTGACCAGCCCACAGCAGTGCAGCCACACAGGCCAACAGCAGCGCAAACACCACCGGTACCGATAGTGCCATGGCCGCAAAAAAGACCACAAATAGAATCGTGACCATAGGCTTAAAAGCCGCGCTTGGTTAGCACCAGCCCAGATACGCGCCCCAAGGTTGTGACAAGCATTAACCCAGCGGCTGCTGGCAGCGGGACGTAAAACCAGGCACCAGAGATTTGCAGGGTTGAAGTTGTTTGGCCCATGGCGCGAGCGGTCATGGACCAGCCGTGGTTCACGAGGTAGAGCAGCACAAACACAATTAGGGCGTAACTGAAGAGAGCCGCCAGTCGATGCCGGGATGCGGACAGACCGCGCACAAACAAATCGATGCGGTGTAGGCCGTCGTTTGACCAAGCTGCAGCTGCACCAAACAGGGCACACCACACAAAACTCAGGCGTGCCAGCTCATCGGACCAAACCAAGCCCCGCGTTAACAGTTCACGACTGACAAAACCGCAGACCAGGGAACTGAGCAACACGACAAACGCCAGGGCGGCTGTCACCACGGACAGCCGCCCGACCCAGCGATCCATCGCGCTTGTGGTGGCTGGCATTCAGGCGTTGCTACTGCACCGCTTGAATACGCTCAATCCATGCCTTGCCGCCCACGTTGTCAGCTTCAGCGGCAATGACGTCTGCGGCCTGAGCGCGCCATTGTTCGGCATCCGACGGTGTGTAAATCTTCACCCCCATGCCCTTGAGCTCTTCAAACAGCGCGGCTTCTTGTTCAAGGAACAGCTCGCGTTCATACTGCGCGGCAGCTTGGCCTGCAGCGAGCACGGCTTGCTGCTGTTGGGGCGTCAGACTGTCGAACTTGCTCTTGGCCATCATCAGGTTGTGCCAGCTCAAGATGTAGTTAATCCGTGTGAAATGCGGTGCGACCTTGTTGAAGTTCATGGACTTGTAGCTCACCCCCGTGCCTTCACCGCCTTTGACCAACTCTTGTTGCAGGCTGACATACACGTCATTCCAGGATATCGGCGTGGGCACGGCACCCAATTTGTCCCAAGTCGCCACAATGGCAGGGTTTTGCATGGTGCGTACCTTTAAGCCCTGCAGGTCGCTTAAGTTCTGCACGGGCACTTGGGTATACAAGTCGCGTGCGCCACCGTAGCCGTAGCCAAGCTTGACCAATCCTTTTTCCTGCAGTGCATTACCGAGTTCGTCGCCAATGTCGCTGTCCATGACGGCGAACAAGTGGTCGGTGTCGCGAAACAGAAATGGCAGGCTAAAGGCCTTAAATTGCGGCACAAAATTGGCCGTCAAAGCCGACGTTACGGTCGCTACATCAACGCTGCCTGTTTGCAAGCCTTCGATCAGGGCTTTTTCATCGCCAAGCTGGCCAGCCGGGTAGATCCTGACCTCGATTTCAGGTGCGCTTTGCTTGAGCTCGTCGGCAAACTTCAATGCCATGGCATGGTACGGGTGGTTTTCCTGCAAGACATGACCAAAGGTCAGTGTCACGGGTTGCTGTGCCATCGATGCTGCACTAAAAGCTGCAGTAGCCGCCATGGCTGCAGCACAGATGAACTGTCGTACTGGGTTTTGAGTGGACATGGTGAGTTCCCCCGGTGTTGGTTAGGAAATCGCATGTTCGTCCCCCAATGTTTCATCTCTATGAAATCGAATTAAGACCTCGTGAGTGCCCTAATGGTTTCCGGACTTTTGCTCTGTGAACAAGCGCAACAAAAGCCCGCGGTATCATTGCTCTATTGATGATTTTTGCTGTGCCCCATGTCCAAACCCAAAACCAAATACGTCTGCCAGTCTTGCGGCGCTGAAAGCCCCAAATGGCTTGGGCAGTGCCCCGGCTGTCAGGCTTGGAACACACTCGAAGAGACCCGCCAGGAGCCGGCAGCCAGTGCCACCCACCGTTATGCCGCCGTGGCTGGTACGGCGCAGTTGCAGCGCTTGGCTGATGTTGAAGCACGTGAGTTACCTAGGTTGCCCACCGGCGTGACCGAATTTGACCGCGTGTTGGGTGGTGGCTTGGTCAGCGGCGGTGTGGTCTTAATTGGCGGCGATCCGGGCATTGGCAAGTCCACCTTACTGTTGCAGGCGCTAGCGGCCATGTCGCAAACCGCTCGCGTGTTGTATGTCACTGGTGAAGAGTCAGCCGATCAAGTGGCCTTGCGCGCGCGGCGTCTGGGCCTGTCTAGCCCCGATGTGGATTTATTGGCCGAGATTCGTCTCGAAGTCATAGAAGACGCACTCAAACAATCACCGCCACCAGCTGTAGCCGTGGTCGACTCGATTCAGACTATCTATACCAGCGCGCTGTCTTCAGCGCCAGGCTCGGTGTCGCAAGTGCGTGAATGTGCCGCGCAACTGACCCGTATGGCCAAGCAATCAGGTGTACCGATTGTGATGATTGGTCATGTCACCAAGGACGGCGCGCTGGCTGGGCCGCGGGTGCTTGAGCATATTGTTGATACGGTGCTGTACTTTGAAGGCGACACGCATTCATCGTTTCGCCTGATTCGCGCCTTTAAAAACCGTTTCGGTGCGGTTAATGAGCTCGGCGTGTTTGCTATGACCGATCGCGGGCTGAAAGGCGTGGCCAACCCCTCAGCTTTGTTTTTGTCGCAACACGCCGAGCACGTGGCAGGCTCTTGCGTCATGGCCACCCAAGAGGGCTCGCGGCCGTTGCTGGTAGAACTGCAAGCGCTGGTCGATGGCGCGAACATGCCCAATCCGCGGCGATTGGCCTTGGGCCTTGAGGGACATCGACTGGCCATGCTGCTGGCCGTGTTACACCGTCATGGCGGTGTGTCGACTGCTGATCAGGATGTGTTTGTCAACGCCGTGGGTGGCGTCAAAATCACCGAGCCAGCGGCCGACTTGCCGATCTTGCTGGCCATTCTGTCGTCTTTGCGAGACAAGGCGTTGCCCGTGGGGTTGGTGTCGTTTGGCGAAGTGGGCTTGGCCGGTGAGGTGCGGCCCGCACCCCGGGGCCAGGAAAGATTAAAGGAAGCGGCCAAGCTGGGTTTTTCAGTGGCGATCATTCCGGCGGCCAATGCGCCCAAACAGCCCATTGAGGGTCTTAAAGTCATTGCCGTCAATCGCCTGTCGCAGGCGATTGACGCGGTCAGACAGGTGTAGAAGATGTTGCAATTTGCGCTCAAACAAACGTGGCGGGACTTCAGGGCAGGTGACTTGCGCTTGCTCGGCTTGGCGGTGGTGGTGGCCGTGGCCGCCATCAGCAGCGTGGGGTTTTTGTCCGACCGGGTCTCGCGTGCGCTTGAACGCGATGCTGGCCAGATGCTGGGCGCCGATCTGGTGGTTGAGCTGCCGGCCTCGGCTGAGCAACCTTGGATAGACAAAGCGCAAGCCGATGGCTTGCAAGCCATCCGAACCTGGCGTTTCCCTTCGATGGTGGGCAGTGCCGCGGGTGACTTGCAACTGGCCTCGGTCAAAGCGGTTGAAGAGGGATATCCGTTGCGCGGGGAGTTGCGCACGAGCACCGGCATCACCGAGCCTGATGAGCCGACGGTGGCTGCGCCGGACGTGGGCAGCGCCTGGGTCGATGGCCAGTTGCTGGCGTTATTGGGGCTGTCTGTTGGTGACACCTTGAATGTGGGTGACCGAAGATTGACCATCGATCGCGTCATCACCTATGAGCCCGATCGCGGGGTGCGCTTTGTCAACGTTGCGCCCCGGGTGATGATTCGTGCGGAGGACTTGCAAGAAACCGGCCTGCTAGGCCCTGGCAGCCGGGTCTCACACGCCATGCTGGTGGCTGGTGACACGCCTGCGGTGGATCGCTACCGCGACTGGTTGGCTCCCCAATTAAGTTCAGCCCAGGAATTGGTCACTGTGGACCAGGGGCGCCCGGAAATCACCCGCACGCTTGAACGAGCCAACGAGTTTTTGACGTTGGTGGTCATGATTGCCGTGTTGATTGCCGCAGTCGCCGTGGCGCTCGGTGCCAGACGCTTTAGCCAGCGCCAGCAGCCGGCGGTGGCGGTCATGCGTTGTTGTGGTGCCACGCAAGCCACGGTCACTGGCATGCTGGTGGTGGAGTTTCTGATTGTGGCATTGGTGGGTTCTGCTATTGGGCTGGCAATCGGCTGGGTGGCGCAGATGCTCTTGGTCAATGCCATGGCTGGCCTGGTCAGTGAGCGTTTGCCAAGCGTTGGGATCATGCCAGCCTTGCAAGGGTTATATGCGGGATTTTGGTTGTTGTTTGCGTTTTCTTTGCCGCCGCTACAGGCCTTGCGTCGCGTGTCGGCCGCGCAGATTCTGCGCCAGGATGTGCCCGCGTTTCCGGTGCAAAGCGTGGCGGGTTATGTCTTGGCCTTTGCCGGGTTTGCCGTCTTGATGTGGTGGATTGCTGGCAACATTGAATATGGCTTTGGGTTGGCCGCTGGTTTTGTGCTGGCCGCGGTGCTCTTTGGGTTGTTGTCGTTTGCCGCGTTAAAGGGATTGAATCTCTTGCGCCCTATGCTAAGCCATCGCCCGGCATGGCGTTTTGCCCTGGCGGGCATGGTCAGAAGGCGGTCTTCTTCGATTGCCCAGATCAGTGCCTTGGCCATTGGCATGATGGCGATCTTGTTGTTGACCATTGTGCGCACCGATTTGCTGCAGGGTTGGCAACAAACCGTGCCGCCCGATGCTCCCAACCGGTTCTTGATTAACATCCAGCCCGACCAAGTACAGTCGGTTGACACCGCCTTGACCGATGCCGGGATTCAAGGCCTTGAGTTTTACCCGATGGTGCGCGGCCGGGTCATTGAAATCGCTGGCGAGTCAGTGACCGCAGACGATTTTGAGTCGCCGCGCGCGCAGCGTTTGTTGCAACGAGACTTTAATCTGTCCTATGCCGACAAACTACCTGAGAATGTCACACTGCTGGCGGGCACCCCGCTTGATGGCAACGCCATGGCGGTGTCGCTTGAGCGTGACGTGGCCAACTTATTGGGATTGACCGTGGGCGACGAGATGGTGTTTGAAGTCGCGGGCCAGCCCGTGGCGGTTGATGTCACGAGCATTCGGGAAGTGGATTGGGACTCATTGCAGCCGAACTTCTTTGCCGTGCTCTCGACGCAGGCACTCATAGACGAGCCACAAACCTTCATCACGTCGTTTCACTTGCCAGCCGAGCAAGCGCCGGTGATGCAGTCGTTGATTCGTCAATTCCCGAACCTGACGGTTTTTGATGTGGGGGCTTTGCTCGCACAATTGCAATCGGTGCTTGACCGAGTGTCGGTGGCGATTCAGGGCCTGTTCGTGTTTGCGATATTTGCTGGCGCTATTGTGTTGGCTGCTGCCTTGAGCTCAAGCCGTTATGAACGCACACGAGAGGCGGCCTTGTTGCGCGCCATTGGCGCGACCAATGAGCAGCTCTCGCGAGCGCAGCGCATTGAGCTGTTGGGTATTGGCGCTTTGGCTGGGTTGATGGCAGCCACCGGCGCCACGATGGCGGCGTGGGCACTGGCAAGCTTGGTGTTCGAGTTCTCCATGCAGTGGTCCTTGACACCCTGGCTGCTGGGTCTGGCCGTTTGCATGCCCGGGGCGTGGCTGGCCGGCTCACTGGTGCTGCGTGGTGTCTTAAAGAGCCCCCCGTTGTTAATCCTGCGCAATGAAACCTGAGGATCAGGCACCACCACGGCTGGCCAGGCAGGGCGCTTGCTGGTTGTGGCATGACGGTCAGTTTGATGAGCGATGGCTGTGGTCGAGCCTGTTAAATCCGAAGGGCCAACCGGGTGCTAGCCGCATCAGCAAGGGGGGCCGAGGTGCGGCTTGGCGTTTGACTCCGAGCGATTTGCCCCCAAGCGATCTGAATGATGACCCTGTGTTTGTGTGTCGCGAGTACCGGCGCGGTGGCTTCATGGGCCGCTTTAATGAAAGCCGCTACCTTTGGACGGGTGCCACGAACACTCGGGCGCATCGCGAGTTCATGGTGATGCGCCATGCCGCCAAACTCGGACTGCCTGTACCTAAGCCTGTGGCTGCCATGGCCTGTCGCGGCAAAGGCTTGGGCAGCATGTTTTACCAGGCTGCGATTTTGACGCCGTGGGTGGCACATGAGGGCAGTCTGGCTTCGATGTCGCACGAGCTTGCCTGGTTTAACGCCGGCGTGACCATTGCAAAGCTGCATGCCGCTGGCATCTGGCATGCCGACCTCAATGTACACAACATCTTGATCGACGCCGATGACCAGGCTTGGCTGATTGACTTTGACCGTGCGCGTGAAGGTGTCGATGACCCCCGCTTGCTGCAAGGAAATTTGAGCCGTTTGAAACGTTCGGTTGACAAAGTATGCCCCGAGATGGGGCAACGTCTGTGGCCAGTGTTGTGTGACGGTTACGCTCGCCACTAAAAATGGCCCACATCGGCATGCGGTGGGGTGCGTGAGCCAACAAAATGGCTTTAGAATCACACCGTCCGTTCCCGTTTTGTGATGAAACGGGTTTTTTTATTGTCTCGGCTCAGGGTTGTGGTGATGCACCCTTGGCCACGGATCAGGGAGGCTCTCATGGTTGCACGTCTTCTTAGTGTTGTGGTGGCAGGTACGCTTGGCTGGATGGGTGTGGCAAGTGCGCAAGACGATCAAGTCAATATTTACAACTGGGCTGAGTACACTGCCGAGGACACCATCCCTGGGTTTGAACGCCAGTCCGGCAAGAAGGTGCAGTACGACACCTATGATAGCAACGACACGCTGCAAGCCAAGTTGCTGACCGGCAGTTCTGGCTACGACATCGTGGTGCCCTCAACGCACTACGCCAAGCGCCAGATCGAGGCCGGCTTGTTTCAAAAGCTCGACAAGTCCAAGATTCCCAACTGGAAAAACCTTGATCCGGCGATCATGGAATTGCTCACGCCCGTAGATCCCAACAACGAGTACTTGGTGCCTTGGGGCTATGGGACCAATGCACTGGGCTTTAACGTCACCGAAGCGCAGGAAATTCTGGGCCCAGAGGTCAAACTCAATGACTGGTCGCTGTTGTTTGATCCAGAAAAAGCCAAGCAGTTTGAATCTTGCGGTATCTCGGTGCTTGACGAGGCCGCCCAAGTTTTCCCGGCTGCCTTG
The DNA here is from genome assembly GCA_965659885.1 of Burkholderiaceae bacterium. Lineage (GTDB taxonomy): Bacteria > Pseudomonadota > Gammaproteobacteria > Burkholderiales > Burkholderiaceae_B > Algicoccus. The sequence continues at coordinate 9,282 of CBFHXV010000049.1, forward strand.
CACTACATCGGCAAAGACCCCAATAGCAGCAACCCCGATGATTACCGCGAGGCGCTTGAGATGCTCAAGCAAGTGCGTCCCTATATCCGTCAGTTCAGCTCCTCGGGCTACATCGATGAGCTTGCCTCAGGCGATTTGTGCCTGGTTTACGGCTACTCGGGCGACGTGCTGATTGCCGGCGACCGTGCCGAGCAGGCCGGGCGCGACTACAAGATTGACTTCTTCTTGCCCGATGATGGGGCGCCGGCCTGGTTTGACACCATGGCCGTGCCCGCTGATGCGCCTAATGCTGAAGGTGCGTTTGAATTCATCAACTACTTCAACACGCCTGAAGTGTCAGCTGACATCACCAACGAGATGTTCTATCCCAATGCCAATGCGGCTGCACGTGAGCTGGTCAAGCCCTCGGTGGCCAACAACGAGGCGATCTACCCACCACCCGAAGTGGCTAAAAACCTGTTTGTCATTGAGGCGCAGCCACTCGATATTCAGCGCCTGCAGACACGTCTGTGGTCTGAGCTGAAGTCAGGGCGTTAATCGGCCATGAATCAGGGCAGCACCGGTGGCTTGTCCGGGTTCTCTGGCGATGCACAAGCCTTTGTCAAGGTCAACGATCTCACCAAGATTTTTGGTGAGACCGTTGCCGTGCAGTCGGTGAACCTGACCATTAACCGCAACGAGATATTTGCACTCTTAGGCAGCTCTGGCTGTGGCAAGTCGACGTTGCTGCGCATGCTGGCCGGGTTTGAAACGGTCACCTCGGGTAGTATCTATCTAGACGGTGAAGACATCACGGATCTGGCGCCTTATGAGCGCCCAGTGAACATGATGTTTCAGTCGTATGCGCTGTTTCCTCACATGTCGGTTGAAGCCAACGTGGCCTTTGGCTTAAAGCAAGAGGGGGTGGCACGCCATGAAATACATGAGCGTGTGTACGAAGCCTTGGAGCTGGTGCAGATGTCACCTTACGCCAAGCGCAAGCCCCATCAGTTGTCTGGCGGGCAGCAGCAGCGCGTGGCACTGGCGCGCAGCCTGGTCAAGCGACCCAAGCTGCTACTGCTCGATGAGCCCATGTCAGCCTTGGACAAGCAAATCCGTCACAACACCCAGATTGAGCTGGTGCGCATTCTCGATCAGCTTGGCGTGACGTGCTTTATGGTCACGCATGACCAGGAGGAGGCCATGACCATGGCCAACCGGCTTGCGGTCATGACCGAAGGGCAGATTGAGCAAGTGGGCACCCCGCAAGAGGTTTACGCTTTTCCCAACTCAAGATTTGTCGCAGGCTTTATCGGTACCACCAATTTGTTTGACGGGGTGATCTCGGTTGATGAGCCTGATCACATCATGATCGAGACTGAAGACATCCAGCGACCCTTTTATGTCGATCACGGTGTCAACGAGCCCTTGGGCATGACAGTCTCCGTGTCGTTGCGGCCCGAACAGATTCGGGTCGACCGACAAATGCCCACCCAGGAACACAATTGGGCGCATGGCATGGTCAGCCACATGGCCTGGATGGGCAGCTATGCGCTCTATCAAATCCGGCTAGACTCGGGCAAGGTGGTTGAAGCGAGCATGCCAAGCCAGATGCTAATGGACCAAGAGCCACCCGGCGTGGATGAAGAGGTGTATGTCAGTTGGGGGCGTGACAGCATCACGGTGTTGTCCTCATGATGCTAGGGCGTATCAGACGCCGCGGCGCGAACATTTGGTCTGTGGTGCCACCATACCTGTGGCTAGTGTTGTTTCTGCTGGTGCCCTTTGTGCTGGTGTTCAAGATCAGCCTGGCGGATTTGAAGTTCGGCATACCCCCGTACACGCCGCTGACGGCCATCAAAGACCAAGCCATTGAGTTGACCGTGCATTTGCGCGGTTATGCCTTGCTCTTTAGCGACTCGTTATACATCAGCACCTATATCAGTTCGTTGAAGATGGCGGCGGT
>CBFHXV010000050.1:0-10541 GCA_965659885.1 Burkholderiaceae bacterium
CCGTTCGACTTGCATGTGTAAAGCATCCCGCTAGCGTTCAATCTGAGCCAGGATCAAACTCTTCAGTTCAATCTCTGTGTCTTGGCATACATCAGGTCACCCCAATGCACGCCCGCTTCACTCAAAGAAACAAACAAGTCATTCGACAAATCTCTTTGCCAAACTCTCTTACCTTGCTTCTTCTTTGTGAGCACTTGCTTATCTATGTGGTCGTTGCGCCCCCAGATCATCACCAAGCACCAAGTCTCCCCAGTACCCAATAACCATCCAAGACTCACAAGACGCCTATAGCCATCAAGTGCCCACACTTATCGGTTGTTTCGTTGTTAAAGAGCAAATGCAGCTGTTTGGGCTGCTCATGGACAGTTCGCTAGAGGCACCGACAAAAAAGCGACAGACTGTAAAAAACTGATTGTCTGCAACAAATCTGTAGTGATTTTCGATTAACTTGATCGGAACCGATCAAAGAAACCTGCTCATGCTACTGACCGCGTTTCCCTGACTCTCAACGCGTTGCGTTGTGTTGTTGAATCAGAGAAACGAGATTATGCACGGGTTTTTTCGGACTGTCAAACGCATACCGGAAAAATTAACAATATTTTTCCGCGACGCTGATTCACGCCTTCAGCAAGCCTGAGAATTGTTGGCGCGCTTTAGAGACTTTGGGCGCGATCACAAATTGACAATAGCCTTGATTCGGGTTTCGCTCAAAGAAATCGTGATGGTATTGCTCGGCGACCCAGAAAGGCGCCGCCGGCAACAACTTGGTGCACACCGGCGCAGCAAACACCCGGTTGGCATCGAGTGACTCAATCTTTTGTTGCGCGGTGTCGCGCTGCTGCTCGTCCTGATAAAAAATCGCGGACTGATACTGCGGGCCGACGTCAGCACCTTGTCGCTCAGGTGTTGTCGGATCATGCGTGGCAAAGAAAACATCAAGCAGCTCGCCAAAACTGACTTTTTGGTCATCAAAGCCTAGTCTGACGGCTTCAATATGCCCCGTGTTTTTCTGGCAAATCTGCTCGTAGGTCGGGTTATCAACGTGACCTCCGCAATAACCGGGCTCAACCGACTCAACACCGTCGATCAAAGCAAAGACCGCTTCAGTGCACCAAAAGCAACCACCCGCCAGCACCGCTGTCGCCATCAGAGACCCCCTGCTTGAAACACTATGCCCATCATTCGGGCTTTTGCTGCAACGTCAAAATAAACGTTGCCATATCCCGCGCTTCCTCGTCCGTAACCTGTGGCTGGGCTGGCATGGGTATAGCTCCCCACTTGCCGCGACCTCCATTTTGGATGGAATTCATCAGCACGTTGATGGTGGCATCTCGCTCGGTGGTGCCACCATAACGGTCCGCAATATTGGCGAAGGCCGGACCTACTCTGCGCTTGTCAATCTGATGGCAACCGAGACACATGTTCTGCTGCATCAGAGCCATGGCCTGCTCCATGTTCAGCGTCTGCTGTGCGCCAGCACCAAAAGGGCTGACACACAACAGACCAAACAACAGATTAGTCTTCAAACGCATCGGTTACGGCTCCTTTGCTCGCACTACTGGCTAGCTTGGCTATCTTGCCCAAGACACCACGCGTGTAACGCGGCGCTGGCTGCTTCCAACTCTGCCGACGACGCTCAATTTCATCGTCGGGTACGTTTAGCTGCAACAGTAACTGATGCGCATCAATCGTCACCGAATCACCCTCTTCGATCAATCCAATCGTCCCGCCGACAAATGCCTCAGGCGCGACGTGACCAACCACCATGCCCCAGGTTCCGCCCGAGAAGCGGCCGTCGGTGATCAAACCCACGCTCTCACCGAGACCCTGGCCGATTAAGGCCGAGGTCGGCGCGAGCATCTCGCGCATGCCTGGGCCACCCTTGGGACCTTCATATCGAATCACGACAACATCGCCCGGGTTGATTTTCTGATCCATGATGGCTGCCATGGCCAGATCTTCAGAATCAAACACACGTGCAGGGCCGGTGATGACCGGGTTCTTAAGCCCGGTGATTTTGGCAACTGCACCTTCAGTCGCTAAGTTACCCTTCAGAATAGCGAGGTGGCCGTGGTCATACAACGCCCGATCAATGGGGCGGATCACGTCTTGATCGGCTGGCGGTGCGTCGGGCACATCCTTCAAGATCTCCTCAATGGTCTGGCCGGTAATGGTCACGCAGTCCCCGTGCAGCAAGCCAGCATTCAGCAAAATCTTCATCACCTGCGGAATGCCACCGGCACGATGCAGATCCACGGTCAGGTACTTGCCCGAGGGCTTGAGGTCACAGATCACAGGGACTTTTTTACGGATGCGCTCAAAATCATCGATTGTCCAAGGCACCTCGGCAGCATGTGCAATGGCCAGATAATGCAAAACGGCATTGGTCGAGCCGCCAATGGCCATGATCACTGACACCGCGTTTTCAATCGACTTTTTGGTGATGATGTCACGCGGCTTGCGATTGTCACGCACGGCTTGCACCAAGACTTCGGCCGCCTTTTTGGCGTTGTCAATGGCCTCATTGTCTTCATTGGCAGCCGTTGAGCTATACGGCAGGCTCATGCCCATGGCCTCAAACGAGGAGCTCATGGTGTTCGCCGTGTACATGCCACCGCAAGAGCCCGAGCCGGGGATGGCCTTTTGCTCGATGGCCTTGAAATCCTCGGTGCTCATGCGCTTCATGGTGTATTCACCAACCGCCTCGAACACCGAAACAATATTGAGGTCTTTGCCCTTGTAGTGGCCGGGCTTGATCGTGCCACCGTATACGTAAATAGCTGGCACATTGCTGCGCGCAATCGCGATCATGCCCCCTGGCATGTTCTTGTCACAACCACCAATGACCACCACGCCATCCATCCACTGGCCTTGCACCGCCGTTTCAATACAGTCGGCGATGACCTCGCGTGAGGCCAAAGAAAACTTCATGCCCTCGGTGCCCATGGACATGCCGTCCGAGATGGTCGGCACACCAAACATCTGCGGGTTGGCCTTGGCTGCACGAATCGCGTCGATGGCTGCGTCAGCAAGTGGCTGCAGGCCACTGTTGCAAGGCGTAATGGTCGAGTGTCCATTGGCCACACCAATCATTGGATTCTCAAAATCGCTTTCCTTGTAGCCCATGCCGTAATACATGGCGCGGTTGGGAGCACGGGCAACGCCTTGAGTGATATGACTGGAACGTTCGTATTTGGACATGAGGTTCTCTTTCTCTAGGAGTTAATAGACAGTAATAAAAACCTTAAACAGAACCTTGGTAGACGGTGAGCAAATCCCGTCAAACCGCAGTTGCTCGAGACAGTTATTATGGAGCATCTTTACACAAATCGTTGCATTCATGCTGTCTTACCCACAAATCGATCCCGTCGCATTTTCCATAGGACCGCTAACGGTCTACTGGTATGGCCTGATGTACCTTGTTGGCTTTGGCAGCGCCTGGCTGCTTGGCCGTTGGCGCGTCAAACGCGGACTGACACGCGTGACTTTGGCCGATTTCGAAGACATGCTGTTTTTAGCCATGCTTGGCGCGGTCATTGGTGGGCGGCTTGGCTACACCCTCTTTTATCAGCCGGGATATTATCTGCAACACCCGCTTGAGATTGCCTTTATATGGCAAGGCGGCATGTCATTTCACGGTGGGTTATTGGGGGTTCTGGCAAGCCTGTGGTGGTTTGCACACCGCAAACAGTACCGGTTTCTGGAGCTTGGCGACCTTGTTGCGCCCTTGGTGCCGCTAGGCCTGGCCGCGGGTCGTCTTGGCAACTTTATCAATGGCGAGCTCTGGGGTCGCCCCACAGATTTGCCGTGGGGCATGGTTTTCCCAGCCGCACGCGACGGCATTGCCAGGCACCCCTCACAGCTTTATCAATTTGCCCTTGAAGGTGTCTTGCTGTTTGTCATCGTATGGTGGTTTGCCAGCAAGCCACGCGTCACAGGACAAGTTAGCGCCGTATTTCTAGTGGGGTATGGCGTGTTGCGATTCATCGCGGAGTTTGGGCGTGAACCAGACGCTTGGCTCGGCTTACTCTGGGCCAATCTGAGCATGGGCCAATGGCTATGCATCCCAATGGTGGCCGCCGGTGTTTGGCTTTACCGCGCGAGCAGTAAAACCAAACAAACGCCAGCTTAATAAATGCCCCGCGGATGTCGTCAAGACCGGCATCTCGAACCCTAGGTTCAAGGTCGGTCACCTCGTGAAGAACTTCGAGTGCATCTGACAAGAGACGCGCGTTCCCATTCTCCTAACCAGCGACCTGTATGCCATAAGCATCGGTTCAGAGACTATATGGTCAAGTCACGAACACCGCAGGGACAACCTGTTAGCGACTAGGCAGCATCTGCTGCGTCAAGCATCGCATGAATGTCATCAATCTTACGCTTGAAATCGCCCACTGACAAACTTCCCAATGGGCCCTCCGGGGACTTGACCACGAGCAATTCAGCCGCAATCTGAATGGCTGCCATGACTGCAATTTTTTCATTGCCACTGACCTTGCCAGCGCCCTGGATTCTTCCAGCGAGTTGGCCGACATGCGCCACAGCCGCTTCAAGCGTTGCTTTCTCTTCAGGCGGGCAAGCCAGCGAATAATCACGACCTAGAATGTTGGCCTTGACAGTTTCCATCAGTGCTCCCCTTGCGCGGCTGCGCCAGGCAGCTTTTCCAGAACGCCATCGATGCGCTGGCGAGCCTGCTCGTTGACTTCTCGCAGGCGACGAACCTCGTCATCACGACTCTTTAACGAGGTTTGCATGGTTTCATTTTCCTGTCGGAACAGATCAAGCGTGCCTTGCAAAGCCGCTCGCTCCTGTGCCGCCTTGCTCTTGGTCTGCTCAGCCGCGGTTTGCGCCGATCCTAGCGACTGTTTCAGTTCGGCCTGCTGCGCCTTCTCTGCATCGACCTGACGCCGCAACTCATCTCGCTCAGCCGTTACTTCCGAGAGCGACTGACGCAAGTTCGCCGACTCGTCGCTCAAGGCAACCACCTTTGAGACCAGATTTTTTATTCTTTGGGATAAGAGATCAAGTTCGTCAATCATGGTGCAATCGTAAAACAAATTTGGCCGGTCGTGATGTCGTATTTTGTACACTAGGGTGACTTATTAAACGACAAACCTAAACGACAAACCACCTTCTGCGAGGACGACATCATGACAACACCCAGCATACAAGCACGAGAATACGAAATCACCAACCCACAAAAAGTCGCTTTCCTTGGGCTTGGCGTGATGGGCTTGCCAATGGCGGGGCATCTGGCCAAGGCAGGTCACGAAGTCACCGTGTATAACCGCACCGAAGCCAAGGCAGCGGCCTGGGTTGCTGAGTTTGGCGGCAAGCACGCCACAACGCCAGGCCAAGCCGCGAGCGGCGCATCCGTGGTGTTTTGTTGCGTGGGCAACGACGATGACCTGCGCAGTGTGGTGCTGGGCGAACAAGGAGCGTTTGCCGGCATGGACAAGGGCAGTGTGTTTATTGACCACACCACGGCATCAGCCAATGTGGCACGCGAGTTGTCGGCCGAGGCGGCCAAGCTCGGCCTTGGCTTTATCGATGCCCCCGTGTCTGGCGGGCAAGCCGGCGCGGTCAACGGCGCTCTGACCGTGATGTGCGGTGGCGACCAGGCCGTATTTGAGACCATCAAGCCACTGGCCATGCACTTCTCACGCGCAGTCACACTGATTGGTGAATCCGGTGCGGGTCAATTGGCCAAGATGGTCAACCAGATCTGCATCGCCGGTCTTGTCCAGGGTCTTTCAGAAGGCATTGCGTTCGGACAAGCGGCCGGACTGGACATGAAACTGGTCCTAGACGTGATTGGCAAAGGCGCGGCGCAAAGCTGGCAAATGGACAATCGCGGCCACACCATGGTTGATGACAAATTTGATTTTGGTTTTGCTGTGGACTGGATGCGTAAGGACCTCGGACTGGCCATGGACGAGGCCAAACGCAATGGCGCTCGGGTGCCTGTGACTGCGCTGGTTGATCAGTTTTATGCCGATGTACAAAAGCTTGGCGGCAACCGCTGGGACACGTCAAGCCTGATCAAGCGGTTGCGCTAGAGAGTCTCGATCGCTGTTTCGTGCCCGCGCGCGGGTACGAAACCCCCGAGGCTTAAAGATCAAGGGCGACAATTCATGTAATGCTTGTTGATAGACTTCGCGCTTGAATTCAATCACGGTGTCTAGCGACACCCAATACTGACACCAGCGCCAAGCGTCGAACTCGGGGTGGGCCGTGGCGCGCAAGCTGACGTCGCAGTCGCGACCAACCAACCTCAACAAAAACCAGATTTGCTTTTGTCCACGGTAATGACCGCGCGACTCGCGGCGCATGAAATGATTTGGTACGTCATACCTGAGCCAGTCGCGTGTGCGGCCCAGTATCCGTACATGCTCAGGCATGAGACCCACCTCTTCGTGTAGCTCCCGGAACATCGCCTGTACGGGGCTTTCCCCGTGTTTAATACCGCCCTGCGGAAACTGCCATGCATGCTCCCGAACCCGCTTTCCCCAGAAGACCTGGTTTTTTTGGTTTACAAGGATAATGCCGACATTGGGGCGGTAACCCTCCCGATCCAGCATCGCCGCACCCGATGAATTCAATACAATGAAGCTTCATTATAAGAACACATCTCCGATTCACTCTAGTCAATAACCCCAACAAACTTTATGCGCGCCTCTGCCTTTCACATCAGCACCATCAAAGAAGCCCCCAACGACGCTGAAATTGCCAGCCATCAACTCATGATCCGCTCGGGCATGATTCGCAAGCTTGCCGGCGGTATCTACAACTACATGCCACTTGGGCTGCGCACGATTCGCAAAGTCGAAGCCATCATCCGCGAGGAGATGGATCGGGCCGGTGCCCTTGAGCTATTGATGCCCGTAGTGCAGCCCGCAGAGCTCTGGCAAGAGTCCGGGCGCTGGGACAAGTACGGTCCTGAACTGCTGCGTGTGAAGGATCGCCATGGACGTGACTTCATTTTGCAGCCAACGTCCGAAGAAGTGATTACCGACATCGCGCGCAATGAAATCAAAAGCTGGCGGCAACTGCCAGTGAATTTCTATCACATCCAGACCAAGTTTCGTGATGAGCGTCGTCCCAGATTTGGAATCATGCGCGGGCGTGAATTCACGATGAAAGATGCCTACTCCTTCGATCGTGACGTGGACGCTGCCTTGCGCAGCTACCAAGTCATGTTCGAGGCCTATCAAAAAATCTTCACCCGCTTGGGCCTGAATTACCGCGCCGTGGCTGCCGATACCGGCTCAATCGGCGGGTCCTCGAGCCACGAGTTTCAGGTCATCGCCGACATTGGCGAAGACCTGATTGTCTACAACCCCAACACTGACTACGCCGCCAACATCGAGCTTGCGCAGGCGCCTTGCCTGATCCCCGAGCGTGCGCCAGCGACCGAGGCCATGCAAAAAGTGCACACGCCCAATGCGGCAACGTGCGAGCAAGTTAAAGACCTGTTGACCATTGGCCTGGAGCGAACAGTCAAGTCCATCGTGCTGGCCACTGAGCCTGCTGATGCGCCCGTACAGCTTTGGTTGCTGCTGCTGCGCGGCGATCACGACCTTAATGAAATTAAAGTGGGCAAGCTCAAGGGTTTCGAAGAAGGCTTTCGCTTTGCCACCGAATCAGAAATCAAGTCTCATTTTGGTTGCGAACCCGGGTATCTCGGCCCAGTCAATGTTGATCCGGCCGTGCACGTGATTGCCGACACGACTGTAGCGAATATGCATGACTTCGTGTGTGGCGCCAATGAAGCGCCCTATCACCTACAGGGCGTGAACTGGGGCCGAGACCTTGCCGAGCCCGCCGTGGTGACTGACATTCGCAACGTGGTTGCTGGCGACCCCTCGCCTGACGGTCAAGGCGTCTTGAACATTCAGCGAGGTATTGAGGTCGGCCATGTGTTTTATCTGGGCACCAAGTATTCAGAGGCGCTCAAGGCCACCTATCTCGATGAGACAGGCAAACCTGCACTGATGGAAATGGGCTGCTACGGCATTGGCGTGACCCGTATTGTGGGGGCTGCCATCGAACAAAACCATGACGAACGCGGCATCATTTGGCCTCGGGCCATGGCGCCGTTCGAAGTCGTTGTCTGTGGGCTTGGCTGGGGCAAAAGCGAGGCTGTACGTAAAGCTGCTACTGAACTGTACGAACAGTTGTTGCGAGCTGGGTATGACGTCATCCTCGATGATCGTGATCTGCGCCCGGGCGTGATGTTTGCCGAGTGGGAGTTAATCGGTGTCCCGGTGCGCATCACCGTGGGTGACCGAAGCTTGACCAATGGCCAAGTCGAGGTGCTCGAGCGCCACGAAACCAGCGCTGAGCTCATCGACTTACCTGAAGTTCTCACCCGGATTGCCACCAAACTGGGCCGCCAGATCCCATGATCATGCCTGACTTGCAAGCGCCCGATGATTGGGCTGGCGCTCACGAGTGGCCCGTCAGGGTCTACTTTGAGGACACCGACGCCGGCGGCGTGGTGTTTTACGCAAATTACCTAAAATTTATGGAGCGTGCCCGTACAGAATGGCTGCGAGCCCTCGGTATGGAGCAGCGAAGCTTGATAGCCGACCATGACGTTGGGTTTGTGGTGGCAGACTTGGACATGCAATACAAGGCCGCCGCCCGCCTCGATGACTTGTTGACAATACAAACTCGCATTACACAAGTGGGGCGTGCTTCGTTAAACTTCGCTCAGCGTGTGGTTTTGTTTGATCAAGTGCTGGCCCAAGGCAACATTCGCGTGGGCTGTGTCAAACTTAGCAAGATGCGACCAAGCGCTTTACCGCACGAACTGCAACAAAAATTTTCGCAACTGGATAGGAATTAACCGCTCATGGAGCCAGGCGCCAATATAGATATGTCAATCACCGGATTGATCCTTGATGCAACGCTGCCCGTGCAGCTCATCATGTTGCTCTTGGTTTTAATATCCGTGGTGTCATGGACGTTCATCTTTGCCAAACGAACGGCCTTGAACAAAGCCCGTGCACAAACACAACACTTTGAAGACGACTTCTGGTCCGGCGGCGATCTCGCCGCGTTGCACCAGACGGTGTCGAAACGAAGAGCCGAGCTGGGTGGGTTGGCAAGGGTATTTGATGCCGGCATGACCGAGTTCCTAAAAACCCATCGCAGCACCAACGCCGTTGATGGCGCTCGACGCGCCATGCGTGCAGCGTTTCAGCGTGAAATGGATGACATGGAAACCAACCTCGGGTTTCTGGCCTCTGCCGGTTCCGTGAGCCCCTACATCGGGTTGCTTGGAACAGTCTGGGGCATCATGCATTCGTTCTTGGGTCTGGCCACGGCAGAACAGGCCACCCTGGCAGCCGTCGCGCCCGGCATCGCCGAAGCCTTGATCGCGACAGCGATCGGGCTATTTGCAGCCATCCCTGCTGTTGTTGCCTACAACCGCTACACCAATGACATCGACCGACTGGCGATTCGATATGAGACGTTTGTCGATGAGTTTTTGAACATCCTGCAGCGTCAATCCAACTCATGAGCTCCTTGCGATCAAGTCGAGGCCGCAGCGGTGGCCGGCTTAAAAGTGACATGAACGTTGTGCCGTACATCGATGTGATGTTGGTACTGCTGGTGATTTTTATGGTCACGGCACCCATGATCACGCCCGGGCAGATCGAGTTGCCGAGCGTTGGACGTGCGTCCGATGTCCCTCAGGTTCCCCTGGAAATTCAAATTGACGAGGATGGCGAGTTATCATGGCGAAAGCGTGAGCCCGGCGGGGAGTACCAGCCGGTCGCACGCGATGCTGTTGCTCAAACCATTCTTAATGTACGAGAGCCCGAACAACCGGTTGTCATTGCCGCTCACGGTCAAGTACCGTACGAGACAGTTGTCGAGTTGATGGATCGACTTCGCGCCAATGGCGTTGACCGGTTAGGTTTGTTGGTAGAGCAACGGCAAGGTAGTGAAACCGTTGATACCACGCCTGTTACAGGGAATTAATGCCTCGTTCGCATCGGAGCAAGAAACCAAATCGGTCATTCGCGTTTAGCCAACCAAATTGGCGGGCGATTGGTTCGTCTGTTGCCGTTCACTTGGGTATTGTTTTGTTGCTGACAGCAGGCTGGAGTTGGCAGCGCGAAAGCCCAGGTCCCTTGCAAGTTGAGCTCTGGACTGAAGGTCAAACCACCGAATTTGCCAGGTCGCCCGATCCTGAACCCACACCGTCTACAGAAATAGAAACGGCCCCTGAGCCTGAACCCGAGCCTGCACCTGAGCCAGAGCCAGCACCACCCCCCGAACCAGAGCCACCGCCAGCGCCGGATCCTGAGCCTGCACCTGAACCACCACCTGAGCCCGAACGCGTTGCACAAGCAGCCGAAATCGCGCTAGCCGAAGCCGAACGCATCAGGCAAGAAGAGGAAGAACGCAAGCGCGCCCAACTCGAAGCTGAGCGCCTAGCGCAAGAACAAGCTGAACGCCAGGCTCGCGAAGAGGCCGAACGCCAAGCTCGGGAAGAAGCTGAGCGCCGGGCTCGTGAAGAAGCTGAG
>CBFHXV010000051.1:0-10497 GCA_965659885.1 Burkholderiaceae bacterium
CTCGTTACGATCTCGACCAATTCGGCATTGTGTTTCGCCCGAGCCCGCGTCAGTCGGACTTGATGATTGTGGCCGGCACCTTGTGCAACAAGATGGCGCCGCCACTGCGCAAGGTTTATGACCAGATGCCCGAGCCCCGTTGGGTGCTCTCTATGGGGTCATGTGCCAACGGTGGTGGCTATTACCACTACTCCTATTCCGTGGTTCGTGGCTGTGACCGTATTGTGCCGGTCGATGTCTACGTGCCGGGTTGTCCGCCAACGGCTGAAGCGTTGGTGTACGGCTTGCTTCAGATGCAAAACAAAATCCGGCTGACCAACACCATTGCACGCTAAGCGCCAATGGCGTTGTTTCTGTTGTGACGCGAGACTGATTAAACGAAGGCAACTATACACATGTCCAGACTTTCCACCCTGCAAACCAACCTGCTTGACTGCCTAGGTCAGGACGCGGATGTGGTGATGGCGTATGACGAGCTGACACTAACCGTGCCAGCGGATCAATGGGTCACGACAGCACAACGTCTACGCGATGAACCTAGCCTGAAATTCGAATCCTGTATTGACCTGTGCGGCATGGATTATTTGTCATATGGCCAGGGTAAAGAAGGTCAGCCCGAAGCGGCAGTACCGACGTTCCCGGGTCGTTATGCGGTGGTGGCTCAGCTGTTGTCAGTGACACACAATTGGCGACTGCGTATCCGCACTTGGCCCACCGACAATGAATTTCCGGTGCTTGATACCTTGATTGGGGTTTGGCCTGCAGCCAATTGGTACGAGCGTGAAGCATTTGACCTGTTTGGCGTTGTGTTCGAAGGTCATCCAGACTTGCGTCGTATTCTGACCGACTATGGCTTTATTGGTCACCCCTTCAGAAAAGACTTCCCCATCTATGGGAATGTTGAAATGCGCTACGACCCCGAGCAGGGTCGCGTGGTGTACCAGCCTGTGACCATTGAACCCAGAGAAATTGTGCCTCGCGTGATTCGCGAAGATGGCTATGGAGTGGGGCGTTAATCATGGCAGAGATCAAGAACTACACCTTGAACTTCGGGCCGCAACACCCGGCAGCCCACGGCGTGTTGCGCCTGGTGCTCGAGCTCGACGGCGAAGTGATTCAGCGAGCTGATCCACATATCGGTTTGTTGCACCGTGCCACCGAGAAACTTGCGGAGCACCGCACGTTCATCCAGGCGTTGCCTTACATGGATCGTCTGGACTACGTGTCGATGATGTGTAATGAGCACGCTTACGTCATGGCCATTGAGAAGCTCATGGGGGTGACGCCACCATTGCGCGCCCAATACATCCGCGTGATGTTTGATGAGATCACCCGGATTCTGAATCACTTGATGTCACTGGGGTCACACGCGCTCGACGTGGGTGCCATGGCGGTGTTTCTTTACGCCTTCCGTGAGCGTGAGGACTTGATGGATTGCTACGAGGCGGTCTCGGGTGCGCGTATGCATGCGGCCTACTATCGCCCCGGTGGCGTCTACCGTGACCTGCCTGAAACCATGGCGCAGTTCAAGGGTGAGTCCAAGTTCCGTTCAGAGAAAGACATCAAGGCGATGAACGAGGCGCGCTCCGGATCATTGCTGGACTTCATTGAAGACTTCACCAATCGTTTTCCTGCTTGTATCGACGAATATGAGACGTTGTTGACTGACAACCGGATCTGGAAGCAGCGCTTGGTGGGCATCGGGGTCGTGGACCCTGAACGCGCCAAGGCGCTTGGCTTTACTGGTCCAATGTTGCGTGGTTCGGGCGTTGAATGGGACTTGCGCAAGATGCAGCCCTATGAGGTGTACGACCGCATGGCATTCGACATTCCGGTGGGCGTCAATGGCGACTCTTATGATCGTTACTTGGTTCGCGTCGCTGAAATGCGCGAGAGTAACCGAATCATTGCCCAGTGCGTGCAGTGGTTGCGCAACAACCCAGGCCCCGTGATGCTTGATAACCACAAGGTCACACCGCCACACCGCACCGACATGAAAACCAACATGGAAGAGCTGATCCACCACTTCAAGCTCTTCACAGAAGGCTTTCACGTGCCCGAAGGTGAGGTCTACAGCGCCATTGAGCACCCCAAGGGCGAGTTTGGTATTTATCTGGTGTCCGATGGCGCCAACAAGCCCTATCGCTTAAAGATTCGTGCACCCGGGTTTGCGCATTTGCAGTCGCTTGATGAAATGACCAAGGGTCATATGCTGGCAGATGCGGTCACGATTATTGGAACGCAGGATATTGTGTTTGGTGAGATCGATCGTTGAGATAGTTTTGATGATCGACACCGAAATAACGGATTAATTGAACATGTTGCTTTCAGAACAGGCCTATAAAAAGATCGATCGGGAGTTGACCAAGTATCCCGATGATCAAAAGCGTTCAGCCATCATGGCTGCGCTTGCGATTGCTCAAGACGAGAAGGGCTGGGTTTCGCCTGAGGTCATTGAGGATGTCGCCCAATATCTGGAGCAACCGCCGATTCTGGTGCAGGAAATCGCAACGTTTTACAACATGTTCGACGTCAAGCCCGTGGGCCGTTTCAAAATCACGGTTTGCACGAACCTGCCCTGTGCATTGCGCGATGGTGAAAAAACCATCGATTACATCAAGCAAAAACTCGGTGTTGATCTTGGCCAGACCACGCCCGATGGTCAATTCACCGTGATTGAAGGTGAGTGCATGGGTGCATGCGGCGACTCGCCTGTGCTGTTGGTCAACAACAAGCACATGTGCGTGCGCATGACACCCGAGAAGATTGACGCGATGATCGATGAACTGTCGACAGTCAAGGAGGCATGAACGTGAGCATCTCAGCTGTTTTAGAGAAGTATTCGCACGGCCTGGACCCCGCACCTGGCCAAGACTTGCCCGGTTCCATGGCGCTGCATGGTCGTCATCTCGAGCCGCAAATCATGGCTGGGCTGGACGGCAACAATTGGCGTCTGGCTGATTACGTCGAGCGCGGTGGTTACGAGGCGTTAAAGAAAGTGCTGGCCATGAAACCCGAGGACGTGATTGCCGAAGTCAAAACCTCAGGCCTACGTGGACGTGGCGGTGCCGGTTTCCCGACCGGCCTGAAGTGGAGCTTTATGCCGCGCACTTTCCCGGGCCAAAAATATCTGGTTTGCAATTCGGATGAGGGTGAGCCTGGCACGTTCAAAGACCGTGACATCATGCGGCTTAACCCCCATATCGTCATCGAAGGCATGGCCATTGCCGCCTATGCCATGGGCGTGTCGGTGGGCTACAACTACATTCACGGCGAGATCTTCGAGGTCTATGAGCGTTTTGAAGAGGCGCTTGATGAGGCTCGTGCGGCTGGATTTCTGGGCAACAACATTCTGGGTTCCGGGTTTGATTTTGAGTTGCATGCGTTTCATGGTTACGGTGCCTACATTTGTGGTGAAGAAACCGCATTGCTCGAGTCGCTTGAGGGCAAGAAAGGGCAGCCACGCTTTAAGCCACCGTTCCCGGCGAGTTTCGGTTTGTACGGCAAGCCCACCACGATTAACAACACGGAGACGTTTGCCGCTGTCCCCTGGATTTTTAGAAACAGCGGCCAAGCCTATCTCGATGTTGGCATTCCCAACAACGGCGGCACCAAACTGTTCTCGGTTTCAGGCGATGTGCAACGCCCGGGTAACTATGAAGTGCCACTGGGTACGCCGTTTTCCAAGTTGCTTGAGTTGGCCGGTGGCGTACGCAATGGTCACCAGTTAAAGGCTGTGATTCCTGGTGGCTCGAGTGCGCCGGTGATTCCGGGTGACATCATGATGGACACCACCATGGACTATGACGCCATTGCCAAGGCAGGTTCCATGTTGGGTTCCGGTGCGGTCATCGTCATGGACGAGACTCGCTGCATGGTGAAGTCACTGCTGCGCCTGTCGTACTTTTATTTTGAAGAAAGCTGTGGGCAGTGCACGCCTTGCCGTGAGGGCACAGGCTGGCTCTACCGCATGGTGCATCGTATCGAGCACGGCCAGGGTCGCCCGGAGGACTTGGACAAACTCGATTCGGTGGCGGGCAACATCATGGGCCGCACGATTTGTGCGCTTGGCGATGCTGCCGCTATGCCGGTGCGCGGTTTTCTGAAGCACTACCGAGATGAATTCGCCTATCACATCGAGAACAAGCGCTGTGTAGTGGCACCTTACCTTTGATTTGGATGGACCATGGTTGAACTAACCATTGACGGCAAGAACGTAGAGGTACCCGAGGGCAGCATGGTGATGCATGCGGCTCACAAGCTCGGCGTTTATGTACCGCACTTTTGTTATCACAAGAAACTGTCAATCGCGGCCAACTGTCGCATGTGTCTGGTCGAAGTGGAAAAAGCGCCCAAGGCGTTGCCAGCCTGTGCAACACCTGCGACCAATGGCATGGTGGTGCACACTTGCTCGGAGAAAGCGGTCGCCGCACAAAAGGCGGTGATGGAGTTTCTTTTGATCAACCACCCACTGGATTGTCCGATTTGCGATCAAGGTGGCGAGTGCCAGTTGCAAGACTTGGCCGTGGGTTACGGTGGATCAGAGTCACGCTACGAAGAAGAAAAGCGCGTGGTGTTTCACAAGGATCTTGGCCCGCTGGTATCAGCCGAAGAAATGTCGCGCTGTATCCACTGCACCCGATGCGTTCGATTCGGACAGGAAATCGCCGGTGTGATGGAGCTCGGGATGTTGAACCGGGGCGAGCACTCCGAGATCACCACCTTTGTGGGTCGCTCGATCGAGTCCGAGCTGTCAGGCAACATGATTGATATCTGCCCGGTTGGAGCTTTGACCTCCAAGCCTTTTCGTTACTCGGCAAGGACCTGGGAGCTGGCCCGCCGTAAATCGATTTCTCCGCATGACAGCCTTGGCGCCAACCTGGTGATTCAGGTCAAACGTGACGAGGTCATGCGGATCGTGCCGTTTGAGAACGAAGACATCAACGAATGCTGGATCAGCGACCGTGATCGCTTCGCCTATGAAGGGTTGCACGAGGATCGTCTCGAGACGCCAATGATCAAGGGTGATGACGGGCAGTGGCATGAGGCAAGCTGGTCCGATGCCTTACAAGCCGTTGCTCGAGGTTTGGCGACCGTGCGTGATGAGTCCGGTGCTTCTCAGATTGGGTTTGTGGGTTCTGAACAATGCACGCTTGAAGAGCTGGCGTTGTTGTCGCGTGTGGCACGTGGCGTAGGCAGCCCCCACGTCGATGCACGTGCTCGCGTCACAGATTCGCGGTTTGATGAGGCGTTGACTGGTGTTCCTTGGCTGGGGATGTCAATTAGCGAGCTGGGTGAGCTTGACCGCGTCTTGGTCGTGGGTTCGTTCATGCGCGCTGATCACCCGCTAATGACGCAACGCCTGCGCCAGGCGGCCAAGCACGGCACGCAAGTCAGTAGCATTGACGTCGCCGCAGATGACCCTCTGTTGCCATTGCGGGCTCGCATGACTGTGGCACCAAACGACATGGAACAGGCCTTGGCCGAGGTGGCGGTGGCGTTGGCGCAAGCCAAGGGTGTGGATGTGCCGGCCTCGCTGTCTGGGATCACCGCATCCGAGGCTGCTGTCAAAATCGCACAAAGCCTGGCTGACGGACAAAACGTGGCGGTGTTGATGGGTAATGCTGCTGTACATGCCCCAGATGCATCGCAGCTGGCGGCTACAGCGCAATGGATTGCTCAACAGGCTGGTGGCAAGCTGGGGTTTCTGACGCCAGGTGCCAACACGGTTGGGGCATACTTGGCTGGGGCTACGCCCGCCTCTGGTGGCAAGTCCGTTGCCCAGATGCTCGGTGAGCCTCTGTCGGCTTACGTGGTGGTTAATCTGGAGCCACAGTTCGATACGTCTTTGGGCCAACGCGCTGTTGACACCCTGAAAGCAGCCCGCTTTAGTGTGGCGCTGACACCTTATCAATCGGCTGCCAGTGAATGGGCCGACGTGATGTTGCCCATTGGTCCTTACACCGAAACCTCGGGCACGTATGTCAATGCCCAAGGCACGCCTCAGAGCTTTAAAGCGACTGTGACGCCGCGTGGTCAGTGTCGCCCGGCTTGGAAGGTCTTGCGGGTGTTAGGCAATCTGTTGAACTTGCCTGAGTTCGATGAGGAATCGTCTGAGGCCGTGCGCGACGCTGTGCTGAGCGCGGGCGTGCAATCGCGGTTGAGCAATGAGATTAATGGCCAGCCTGGCGTGTCTGGCCGCGAAGCGGCGGGATTGCAGCGAATTGCTGATGTCCCCATTTATCGGTCAGACGCCATCGTTCGTCGTGCCGAAGCCTTGCAGCAGACCCGTGTGAGCGCCACGCCAAGTGCGCGCATGCATCCCGAGACGCTCGAGCGACTTGGCTTGGCAGACGCTGAGCAGGTCAAAGTGATAGCGGACAGTGGCCAGGCCACCTTTGCCTTAAAGGCCGACGAGACGGTCGCACCCGAGTGTGTGCGCCTGCCGGTTGGTTTTGAGGTGACAGCCCCGCTAGGCTCAGTTGACTCACCCTTGAAAGTGGAGCGTGCCTAATGGAGTGGGTCAATGCCATTGATCAGTTTGGAGCTGGCTTGTTGGGTCCCACCCCGTGGCTGGTGGTCTGGACGCTCATTAAAATCGTGATCATCGCCGTGCCGGTGATTCTTTGCGTGGCCTACCTGACGTATTGGGAACGCAAGATGATCGGTTTCATGCATGTGCGACGTGGCCCCAACCGTGTGGGTTTCCGCGGTTTGTTGCAGCCCTTTGCCGACGTGCTCAAGCTGCTAACCAAAGAAGTGATCGTGCCAAGCCAGGCCAACAAGGTGTTGTTTGTGTTGGCGCCGGTGGTCACGCTCATGCCCGCGCTCGCGGCTTGGGCGGTCATCCCGTTTGGCCCCGAGGTGGTGTTGGCTGACGTCAATGCAGGCCTGCTCTACATCATGGCCATCACATCGATCGGTGTCTACGGCGTCATTGTGGCTGGTTGGGCCTCGAATTCCAAGTACGCGTTTCTGGCGGCCATGCGTGCTTCGGCACAGATGATTTCTTATGAACTGGCCATCGGGTTTGTGTTGGTCACGGTGTTGCTGGTGTCTGGTAGCTTGAACCTGTCAGCCATCGTGAATGTGCAGAATCAGGGATTTTTTGCGGACATGGGTTTGACATTCCTGTCTTGGAACTGGATCCCGTTGTTGCCGTTGTTTGTGATTTATGTGGTGTCTGCCGTGGCTGAGACCAACCGCCACCCCTTCGACGTGGTCGAAGGCGAGTCCGAGATTGTGGCAGGCCACATGGTGGAGTATTCCGGGATGGCGTTTGCGCTGTTTTTCCTGGGTGAATACGCCAACATGATTCTGTTGTCCTGCCTGGCAGCCATTATGTTTCTGGGTGGCTGGGCACCACCGGTGGACATTGCGATTTTGCATTGGATCCCGGGCTGGATGTGGCTGGGCATCAAGACATTTTTTGTGGTGTCACTGTTTGTTTGGTTCCGGGCGTCATTCCCGCGCTATCGCTATGACCAGATCATGCGGTTGGGCTGGAAGATCTTTATTCCGCTAACGGGTGTGTGGCTCGTTGTTGTGGCGATCTGGATGCAAACACCATTCAATATTTGGGACTGAGTTCGAAACTGAGCGCGAACCAACCGCGAGAGAGGCTAGCATGGAAGCGATCAAGGACTTTTTTGGAAGTTTGATGCTCTTGGAGTTGCTCAAGGGCATGAAGCTGACCGGCAAGTATTTTTTTAAGCGCAAGATTACGCTGCGTTACCCCTATGAAAAAACGCCGATGTCACCGCGTTTCAGGGGTTTGCACGCTTTGCGTCGATACCCTAACGGCGAAGAACGCTGTATCGCGTGCAAGTTGTGCGAGGCGGTCTGCCCAGCGCTGGCCATCACCATTGAGTCGGCCTTGCGCGAAGACGGCACACGTCGTACCACGCGTTACGACATTGACCTGACGAAATGCATTTTTTGTGGGTTTTGTGAAGAAAGCTGTCCGGTGGATTCGATCGTCGAGACGCACATTCACGAGTATCACGGTGAGAAGCGCGGCGATTTGTACTTCACCAAAGACATGTTGCTCGCTGTTGGCGATCGCTACGAGAGCGAGATTGCCCGTAACCGCGCAGCCGACGCACCTTATCGTTAATGGACTGACGCCTACATGAACTTTACTACTGTCCTTTTTTATATTCTGGCCACGGTTCTTGTGGTCGCGGCGTTTCGCGTTGTGACCGCCAAAAGCCCGATTACTGCCGTGCTGTTCCTGATCCTGGCGTTTGCCAATGCTTCGATGATCTGGATGTTGCTTGGCGCTGAATTCCTGTCATTGCTGTTGGTGTTGGTGTACGTGGGCGCGGTGATGGTGTTGTTCCTGTTCGTGGTCATGATGCTTGACGTCAAGATGGAAGCCCTGCGTGCCGGCATGCGCCAATATTTGCCGCTTGGTCTGGTGATTGGCGGCATCATGGTCGTTGAGATGTCATTTGTGCTCATGCAGTCCTGGGGTGAAATCGGGCCAGCTGCGCAAATGGGTGCGGACTACAACAACACCCGTGTTCTGGGTGACTTGATGTACACCGAGTATGTTTACGCCATTGAAGTGGGTGCGGTGATTTTGCTGGTGGGCATGATTGCGGCCATCTCGCTGACCCTGCGCCACCGTAAAGACGCGCGCTACAACAACCCCTCTGAGGCGGTGCGCACGCAAGCCAAGGATCGAGTGCGTATCGTGGAAATGAAGTCAGCTGCACCCGTTAACGAAAAAACAGAAGAGAAGGGCTAATGGAACTGACACTGACTCATTTTTTGGTGCTGGGTGCCATTCTCTTTGCCATCGGTGTATTCGGCATTTTCCTGAACCGGCGCAACCTCATTGTGTTGCTCATGTCCATCGAACTGATGCTGCTGGCCGTGAACATGAACTTCGTGGCGTTTTCCACGTGGATGGGTGATGCCGCGGGACAGATTTTTGTTTTCTTTATTTTGACGGTGGCGGCCGCTGAGGCGGCCATTGGCTTGGCCATCTTGGTGTTGCTGTTCAGAAATATCAATACCATCAACGTCGAAGACCTTGATCGTCTGAAGGGTTGACCTGACAGGCTGAAGAAAAACCGTTAACAGCAGACCGGTCGGAAGACCCCTAAAAGAACATTTACTTATGTCTAGCGTACCTACCATCTACCTCATCATCGCCCTGGCCCCGTTGCTTGGCGCCATTCTGGCGGGCCTTTTTGGTACCGGGTTTCTTGGCAAGCCGGTTAGCCGATTCATGGCGCACCGCATCACGATTGCCCTAGTGGCCTTGTCCACGGTGCTGTCGTTTTACGTGCTGTATGACGTGGCGCAAGGCAACACCTTTGAGGGCACCTGGTACACCTGGGCCATGGTGGGTTCCTATCACATGGAGATCGGTTTTCTGATCGACCCCCTTTCAGCGTTGATGATGTGTGTGGTGACTTTTGTGTCACTCATGGTGCATATCTACAGTATCGGCTACATGTCCGATGACGATGGTTACGAGCGTTTCTTTGCTTACATCTCGCTCTTTACCTTCTCCATGCTCATGTTGGTCATGGCCAACAACATGTTGCAGCTGTTTTTTGGTTGGGAAGCGGTCGGCTTGGTCTCTTACTTGCTAATTGGCTTTTATTACCAGCGCGAGACGGCCATCTTTGCCAACATGAAGGCCTTTCTGATTAACCGCGTCGGTGACTTTGGATTCATTCTGGGCATTGGCCTGCTGTTTGCCTACACGGGTTCGCTCAATTACGTTGAGGTGATGGCCAAGGCTGAGCAGCTTGCCACCCTGTCGTTGCCAGGCACGGATTGGTTGCTGTTGACCGTGGTTTGTATCTGCCTTTTCATCGGTGCCATGGGCAAGTCGGCTCAGGTGCCGTTGCACTCTTGGCTACCTGATTCCATGGAAGGCCCCACACCTATCTCGGCACTGATTCACGCGGCAACCATGGTGACCGCGGGTATTTACATGGTGGCCCGTTTCTCGCCGATTTATGAGTTTTCCGATACGGCCTTATCGCTCATGATCGTGGTCGGTGGCCTTGGCGCCTTGTTCCTGGGTATTTTGGGTATCGTGCAAAACGACATCAAGCGCATCATCGCTTATTCAACGTTGTCTCAGCTTGGGTACATGGTGGTGGCCCTCGGTGCCTCGGCTTACTCGGTGGCCATCTTCCACATGATGATGCACGCTGCCTTCAAGGCCTTGCTGTTCCTGGCCGCAGGCTCAGTGATCATTGCACTGCATCACAATCAGGACATCCGCTACATGGGTGGCCTCAAGAAGTACATGCCCGTGACGTATTACACGTTCCTCATTGGCGCGTTGTCCTTGGCTGCTTTCCCGTTTTTCTCGGGGTATTACTCTAAAGAGCACATCATCGAAGCCGCGGGCGCGGCCAATGTTTGGGGCTCAGGTTTTGCGTATTTCTGCGTGGCACTGGGCGCCATGGTGACCTCGCTCTACATCTTCCGTGCGTTTTTTGTGGTGTTCCACGGCAACGAGCGTTA
>CBFHXV010000052.1:0-10370 GCA_965659885.1 Burkholderiaceae bacterium
TGTTGGTCGCTAGCTGAATATATACAAAGACGCGCTTATGGCAAATTGTCCTTAGCCGCGCTGCTGCCACTGCGCCAGCAACTCTCTGGCTTGATGGTTGTCGAGCTTGAGGTGCTCGTCATGACCTGGTTTTTTGGCGCAAAGTTCGATCACGTAGCCGTTGGGGTCACGGAAATAAATCGAGTCAATAAACCCGTGATCTGAAACGCCGCGCGTCTCGATGCCTTGTGCTTTGCCTTTTTGTAGCATGTGGTGCAGATAGTCTTGGTCGACCTCTAGCGCGATATGCAGATCAAAATCATGTTGACTCTTGAATTCAAACGGCTGGTCTGGCGCCTCAAAAAACGCCAGATGCGAACCATCGGCCAACTGATAGAACGTGTGCAGCACTTCAGTTTGGCGTCCCGTCTTGGTTTCGCTGATTTTGAGGGCGCCGGCCAATGGCAGCTCCAGAAAGTCTTCATAAAACGCGCGGGTGTCTTCAGAGTTGGCGCAACGATAGGCGGCGTGGTGCAACCCCTTGATCGATGGCTGTTGTTCGGCGGCACTTGTGGTGTGGGTGGTGGCCTGCATATTTTCGGCTCCTCGCTTTTGGCTTGGTATGTGAGTATTGTGCCGTAAAGGCAGGCTTTGGACTCAGAAAACCGCTTTAAGAAAGTCACCTCACGACAACGTGGGCTGCCTTCGGCGGTGTTGAGGTTTGGGCTGCGGTCATGAAATTGCATTGGACAGCGACAGCCGCTACATTGGTGCATGACATTTATCTAGGAGCGATCGGCATGTCAGTACCCGTATTGGATTATTTGCCAAAGCAGCGCTTGACGGCATCGTTGTTGTGCGCTGTGGTCTTGGCCGCCACATCGTTCGTCATGCCCGTGGCCCATGCTTCTGACGAGGATTCCGGGGTGCTTGCCACCATCGAGGCGTTTGCCTCCAAGCAGGTGTTGCAAGACGAAGTGCAAGTGACCTTGAGCACGCAAGCAAAGGGCGCCAATGCGCCCGAGGTCAACCGCCAACTTGCCGCTGCACTAGACAAGGCCAGGCAGGGGTTTGAAGTGCCAAAAGACGTGAAGGTTTCTGCCGGGCCATTCCGTGTCTATCTCGATTACGGCAAAGACAACAAGCCTCAAGGTTGGGTGGGACGTGCGAGCCTGCAGCTTCAAAGCACCAATTTAGACAAAGCTTCCACGGCCATTGAGCACTTCGGTAAGACGCTGGCGGTCTCATCCTTGCGTTTTTCTTTGTCAAGCCAAGCCCGCCAAGATCACGAACGGCAGTTGATGGACAGTTTGGCCAAGGATTTTGATGCGCGGGCCAGCGCTGCTGCACAGGCCTTTGGCTTGCAGGGTTATGAGCTATTGTCGCTGGATTTCACGGGTGGCCAGAACTTCAGTCCCCGCGCGGTGGCGCAACGCGCCGAGGCCGCTCCCATGGTGGGGGCAGCTGGCCCGAGGATCTCGCTTGAGCCTGGTATGACAACTGTTCAGATCAGTGTCACGGGTCAAGTCCGCATGCACTGATCAAAAGTACTGGCCCTCAGTACTGGCCCTCACATGTTGTCTGACGCAATGGGCTGTTGAAATCAAGACACAACTTTTGTGCATTGAGCCTGCCGTGGCGGTAAAGTACGTCAGCTTGTCTGATTGATCTTGTCATGGCCAAACATTCCACCGGCGCTTTGGCGCCTTTTTCTGTGCGCAGTTTCAGGTTTCAGTGGCCAGCTGACCTGGCCGCCTCGTGGGCGTTTGAAATCGAGATGCTGATTCTGGGCTGGTATGTGCTAGTCGAATCAGAGTCGGTGTTTTTGCTGGTGCTGTACGGCGCTTTGCAGTACATCGGCGCCGTCGCGTCGCCTTATGTGGGCGTGCTCGGTGACCGCTACGGCTATAAAACGCTGTTTGTCTCGATGCGCGTGGTGTTTGTGCTGTTGTCCACGGTCTTGCTGGGGCTGGCACTGGCTGATTTGCTGAACCCGGTTGTGGTGATTTTGTTGTCAGTGATTTCCGGAGCACTCAAGCCATCGGACATCATGATTCGATTCACCTTGATTGCGCAGGCGCTCAAGCCATCGCAACTGGTGGGTGCTCTGGGCATTTCACGAGTCACTGTTGATTCTGCGCGTATGGCCGGCGCCATCGCCGGGGTGAGCGTGTTCACCTTGTTTGGTATGGCCGGCACTTATGTGCTGATTTTGTCGATGTACATCATGAGCCTGGCGCTCTCGCTAGGGGTGGTTGGCCGTGACGCAGCCACGATTGCCGCCAAGACACCAGCCTCGGTCATACAAGACCTGCGTTTGGGGGTTGCTTATGTGTGGCGCAATCAGGTGCTGCGAGGTTGCTTCTTGCTGGCGTTCTGGATCAACGTGTTTGCCTACCCGCTGGTGCTAGGCTTGTTGCCCTATGTGGTGAACAACGTGTTTGAGGCTCAGGAGACTTTGCTCGGCGTGCTCGGTGCCGCTTACGCGCTAGGCTCATTGCTGGGGTCATTGCTCATTAGCAGCAACCGTCTGGGCATGGGCGCGGGCCGCTTGACGATTCTGGGCGCGATCGCCTGGTTTGGCACTGGCTTGTTATTCGCCGTGAATGATGTTGTGACTGTGGGGGTGGTGTTGCTGGTGGTCATCGGTGCAACACAAAGCTTGTGTGTCACGCCACTGGCCGGGGTAATGTTGCGCGCCACTGAACCACACTATCGCGGCCGTGTCATGGGCATGCGCATTTTGGCGATTCTGGGGCTGCCGCTTGGGCTTTTGATGTCAGGCCCGCTCATCGAATGGTTTGGGTTTGCCTGGACGGCGGGCACATACTCTTTGCTTGGCGTGGCATGTGCTGTTTCCATGATCTGGATCTGGCGCGAGAGTTTGTGGGATAAAACTTGTGCAGCCAACAAGCCTCACGACGGGCCAGGCGATAAGCCCAGTGATCACCCGGTTATCACATTAAAAGGGTAAGATGATACCAAGCGCGGGTGCCTTCGGTGTTGGCGTGAGCAAGACAAACAAACCAGCCAAGAGATAAAAACCAGGAGGGCAAACCCATGAGACAGCACGCGCACGACAACAAACCCAAGCCGTTAGCCAAGTATGGCATGTTGCTCGCCACCACTTTGCTCGTGGCCGGTTGTGCCACCGGCACAAAAACCCTCAACCCGCAGCTGCAATCAGGGTTTCTAGACAGCTATGCCCGTTTGCAGCCAATTGAAAGTCCCGAGGATGGCGTCTCCATCTACCGCTATAAAAACCCGAACGTCAACTTCAACCAGTACGATGCGGTCATCATTGAGCCCGTGGTGATTTACCAAACCGCTGATGCCGATGCTGCCGCCGATGGACTAAGCGAACAAACGTTGTTCAAGGTTCGCCAGCAGATCACACAAAACCTGCGTGACAGCGTGGCCAAGCGAGCCAAGGTCGTCACACAGCCGGGTCCGGGCGTGGCCAATGTCAGCATTGGTATCACGGGCGCGCAAACCCTGGGCGACGGATTCAAGCCCACCGACCTCATTCCGGTGCGTGCAGTGTTGAACATCGCCAGCAAGGCCACCGGACTGGATTCCAAGAACGCGATGTTGGTCGTCGAAGCCAAAGTCAATGACAGCCAGTCAGGCGAGTTAATTGGTCAGGCGCTGTACACGGTGTCGGGTGAGTCATTCCGTATGCAGTCCTCTTCAGTTGAGGCATTCGAAAAGCTCGCAGACAAGTGGGTGCAGACGGTGCTGCGCGTGGCTGCTGGCCGACAGCCTTGATGACAGGGCTTTGTTAAGCCAAAGGGGGCAACTGCAGGTGAGCAGCTGCCCCTTTTGCGTTAGGTGAGTTTTTGAACACAGGGTAGGGCTTTGGCTGCCAGCGTGAGAAGGTTCATGTGGTGCCTTACTTCACCGGCGTTTTAACGTAAGGAATGTCGTGATCGAGTGTGTCCCAGATATAACGGCCAGCCGGAGACTTCTGTTCCTCAGCGATGTGAGAGACCAGGCCGGCCGCACGGGAAATGACCGCAAATCCTCTCATGAGCGTTGACGGCACCCCAATCTCGCCAAGCAGCGCGGCGGTGGCGCCAGTGGCATTGATCGTGATGTGTTTGCCATAGATCTCATCGACAGTTTTTGACAACAAGCGCAGGGCTTTGACGTGGGTGCCAGGCAGCTCAGTCTCGGCCTCGGCAAGTGCCAGCAATTTGATCGTGCGCGGGTCATCGGGCTTGTGCAAGTGATGGCCGAACCCGGGCAGGTGGGCTTTGGCCGCTTTGAGCTCTTCTACGATCTCGCGCGCTTTGTCGGCCGGGTCTTCGG
Source organism: Burkholderiaceae bacterium (assembly GCA_965659885.1). Taxonomy (GTDB): domain Bacteria; phylum Pseudomonadota; class Gammaproteobacteria; order Burkholderiales; family Burkholderiaceae_B; genus Algicoccus. The sequence goes on from CBFHXV010000052.1 coordinate 4,291, forward strand.
CGGCAATGATTTGGTCAAGCAAGCGGGCGTTGTTTTCCATGGTGCCCACGAATTGGCTACCCACGGCCAGCAGGCCCGCTGACACGGCGCCTTGCAGGTTCTCTGGGGCGCTCATGTAAATCATGCGCGCGGCAATAGCGCTTGGTGTAAAGCCATGTTCCATGAGCGTGATCAGAACGGCATCCAGAATGCGCATGTCCACGCCGCGCGGCTTGCGCCCCATGATTTGCATGAACATGACTTCTGAGAAGGTTCGCTTGCCCAGCAGATCTTCGACCAAGTCCTGGTCTCGATAGTTCATGCTTGTTGGCGTATGGGTGCACAGCTCGGTGATGGGCTTGTTGGACTTGTCCATGGTCTGGCTCCAGTGGTCGGTGGTACTAAGACCAATTGTTTTAGCACTCCGGCGGCGCTGACAGCCAGTATCCGAACTTCTCGCGCGCTAGGTGTCAGACTTGGGTTGGCGGATGATTTGCACCCCGCCAATACGCCAGCCTTGATCGAGCGGCAACATCTGGTAGACCAGCAAGTGCAAGGTCTGGTTGCGGTCAGTGATCATGACTTTTTGCAAAGCCTCACCGGTGTACTGCTCAACACCGATGTATTGCACCTCTTGGGGGCGCCAGACCATGGGGTAGCCATGAATCACGGCAAAGGCGAACTTTTCCGGGGTGCCGAACTTCTGTTGTATGGCCGGCGCAGCAAACTCAAACGCGGCCTTGAAGTTGTCGGCCTTGAAGGCTTGAATCTGCTGATTGATGACGTTTTCGATATCGGCGTTGCGTGTGGGTTCGGCCTGCGCACTACCAACCACCAGACTCATGCAGACAGAAACCAGCCAAGTTGCGATTTTCATGGCGATTCCCCGTTTGTTGTGTCTAATCGTTATAGACGCCGTTGGGTCTGACCGTCAGTGACACCCTGCCGTCAACGGGGGTATCGGCAGCCCCCTGTGCATGCCTGCTCTGCGCGGCTTGCCGATTTATTTGCCCCGAAACTCGGGCTTGCGCTTTTCCAGAAAGGCGGTTCGCCCTTCCTGGAAATCCTCTGTTCCAAACAGCAGCCCCTGCAGGTCGACCTCAAGCGCGAGCAGTTCATCAACGCTCATGGACCCGCGCGCCAGTGCGGCTTTGGTCAGGCCGTGGGTCAGAGGGGCGCACTTGGCGACATCTTGAGCGAGCTTGATCGCCGTTTGCAAGGCCGCACCAGGCTCGCACAGCTCTTCTACCAAGCCTTGGGCTTGAGCGCTAGCGGCATCGAGCGTGCGCCCGGTCAACATCATCAGCTTGGCGCGTCCAAGGCCCATCCGTGCTGGAATTGACCAAAGCCCTCCCAAATCAGGAAGAAGACCGATTTTATTGAAGGAACACGTAAATTTAGCCTCAGTTGATGCCACGACGATGTCGCAGTCCGCGGCCACGCACATGCCGGCGCCTGCGGCATGTCCTTCGACGGCCGCGATGATGGGTTTTTCGCTGTTCATGATCAAGCGCACCATGTCATGGGTTTTTTGCATACGCTTGCGGCCGTTGATGCTGTTGACCCCATCAAACCCGCTGATGTCACCGCCAGAAGAAAAATGCCCGCCTTCGCCCGTGAGCACGATGACCCGGCATGCCTCATCGGCGAGTGCCTCGCGCAAGGCTTGGCCTAGCATCTCGCGCAACGGCATGGACAAAGCATTGCGTTTTTCCGGGTAGCTCAGCGTCAGAATGGTGACGGCATCTTGTTTGTCGACCAGAACGGTCGGTCCGGTGGTGCTCATGTGCGATCCCCTCAAATTTTTGGTGTTGATATTTGGTGTGTTGCGATGCGCTGTGTAGATTTTGTGTGAACTTGCTTGGATGGGATCGATTTTACGGGTCTGGCGCACACGATGGTCAACTTCAGTACATCGCCTGATGTGCCGCGTGTGACATAGGTCTAAACTTGCGACCTATGACTTATGAGCTTAACCACGTCTCAGTGTCGCGCGGCAATCAACCCGTGCTGCATGACATCAACCTGAAGCTGCCACGCGAGCGCCTGGTGGGGCTTGTGGGTCCCAACGGCGCTGGCAAATCCACTTTGCTATCGGTGATGGCCGGTGACCTCAAGCCCGAAGGCGGACAGTTGTTGCTCGATGGCGCTGGCATGCAGGTGCACGCGCCAGCGGATCTGGCCAAGCAGCGCGCCATCATGACCCAGCAATCCGCGGCGATCTTTAATCTGACGGTCAGGCAGGTGCTTGAGCTGGCGTTATTCGCCTTTGCGCACTGGCGCGAGCAACAAAAGGCCCGCTTGCTCACGGATGTAGCCAAATCCGTGGGTGTGGCGCCCTGGCTTGATGAGCCCATGACCGCCCGCTCGTGGGGGCAGCAGCAGCGGGTGCACTTTGCCCGTGCGTTACTGCAGGCACAAGCGGCCTGGCATGAAAGTGGCCGCGCGTGGCTATTGCTCGATGAACCCACGGCAAGTCAGGATCCATGGCACCAGCAGGCGATGTTCGCTGCCTGCCGGACTTTCATGTCATGGCAGTCGGTGGGTGTGGTGGTGGTTGTACATGACCTCACGCTGGCCGCGCAGTGGTGTGATGAGATTGTGATGCTCAAGGCCGGCCGGGTGGTGGCCCAAGGTGATTGCCGTGATGTGCTCACGGCCCAGCAGCTTGGACAGTTGTTCGGCGAGGACTTACAGGTTGATGTTCGCTGGCAGCCATTGCCAGGGGTCATCATGGCCAGATGAGCAAAGCTTGGGTGTGCTAGGGCGCCTGGCCCAGCCAGGCCGCGCCACGAACACCGCTTGCATTACCGTGTGCCGCCACGGCCAGCCGGGTGTGCATGTCCTTGCCAAAGACATGTTTGGACAGTCGAGCGTGAACTTCGGTGCACAAGCCTGGCAGTTGGCTAAGGCCTCCGGCAAACACAATGACATCTGGGTCAACCACATTGATGACCGTGGCCAGCGACTGGCTGAGCATGTCCCAATAGCGGTTTAAGGCACGTTGGGCAGCTGGATCTGCCTCGGTCGCGGCTTTGGCAATCAGGCTTGCGTTGTTCATGGGCATGACGTCGGGGTTGACATCACTGTAGGTCTGGCACAGGCCTTTGCCGCACAAATAGGTCTCGATGCAGTCCGTTAAGCCACAGTAACAGGGCCGCGGATTTGGGCTCGCCATCTGGCCCGACCCGTGTGGCAGGGGGTTGTGTCCCCATTCGCCGGTGATGCGGTTTGGCCCGTTCACCAATTGACCGTTGATGGCTAGTGCCCCGCCCACGCCAGTGCCCAGGATGACACCAAACACGACCGAGGCGTTGGCGCCAGCGCCATCGGTGGCCTCAGACAACACCAGGCAGTTGGCATCGTTTTCTACGGTGACCGGGATGTTGAGCAGGGACTGCAGGTCGACTGCCAGCGGTTGACCAATCAGACAGGTGGTATTGGCGTTTTTGAGTCGTCCTTGATGCCCAAACGGTGTGCCAGGCGCCCCTACGCCAAGGTGTTTGGCTTTGGTGGCAAGGGCTTGCTCGGCTTGTGCCACAAGTGCCGCCATGGTCTGCAAGATGTCAGGGTAACTATCGGCGGGTGTAGGCACTCGCTGGCCGAAGTGTTTGTGGCCGTTGTCATCAAGCACGATGATCTCGGTTTTAGTGCCGCCAAGGTCAATGCCAAATTGCAGGGTGTTCACGGTGTCGATGATGCAGGCTTTATGAAAACTTGTGGGTGCGCTGTCAAGGATATGCTGCCAAGGATATGCTTGACACTTTACGTTATTGGCTCAATGATAAGGCGTAAACACGCAAGCCAAGCACGATAACGCGACACTGGCGTCTGACACCGTTTGTCGCCTGTTGACGCCGGTACGAATCGCGCACATGGCGTGTTTCGATGCCCCTGTAAAAGGATGCAGATTCATGCGTAAAACCCTTGCACCTTGGCGCCTGATGCTGACATTGGGCTTGACGTTCGGCATAGCGCAGGTCGCTACGGCTGTAAGTACCGAAGTTGTCGCGCGTGGCTTAAGCCACCCTTGGGCTGTGGCTTTTGTCGATGACAACACCATGCTCGTCACCGAGCGCGAAGGCAACATGCGCATGGTCAGCATGGATGGCAAGGTGAGTGAACCTTTAACGGGGCTGCCGCGAATTGACGCCGGCCGACAAGGCGGGCTGCTTGATGTCATCACCGATCGAGACTTCGCCGAGAACCGCACCATTTACTTTTGCTACACACGGGCAGCCCCGGATCGCAGTAGCCTGAACTCAACGGCGTTGGTGTCGGCACGTTTGAAGGAAGATGGTTCAGGGCTTACAGCACTTAAAGAGTTGTTTGTGCAAGACCCGGTTTACAGAGGCGGACTGCATTTCGGTTGCCGCATTGTTGAGCTCGGTGACGGCACACTGGTCATGGGTGTTGGGGACCGTTACCAATTGATGCATGAAGCACAGAACAAGGCCAATGACATCGGCAAAACGATTCGTGTCAACAAGGACGGCACCATCCCGGACGACAACCCGTTTGTCAATCAGGCAGAGGCTTCTGCGGCCGTGTATAGCTACGGCCACCGCAACATCCAAGGCGCGACCCTCGATGCCCAAGGACGTCTTTGGATGACCGAGCATGGCCCGCAAGGCGGTGATGAATTGAACTTGATCAAGCCCAGTGTCAATTATGGCTGGCCGGTTATTACCTACGGGGTCAATTATGGTGGCGGCCAGATTGGCCAAGGGATTGTCAGCGCACCCGGCATGGCTCAGCCCGTGGTTTACTGGACGCCATCGATTGCGCCTTCGGGGCTGGCCTCGGTTGACACCGACCGGTATGGCGGATCATGGAAAGGCAGCCTGCTAGCCGGGTCGCTCAAGTTCGGGCAATTGGTCAGATTGAGTCTGAACGATGCAAACCAAGTCGACAAAGAGGTGGTCTTGCCGTCGCTTGGCCAGCGAGTGCGTGATGTCAGGCTTGGGCCTGACGGCCTGATTTATCTGCTGACTGACAGCAGCAACGGCGAGTTGCTACGCCTCGTACCCTAGGGGGTCACTCGAAAGTCCACTTGCCCCACATGAAAAGCACATTGCCGTTGTTGCGCCCGGTGCTCGGGATGTAAGCGGCATTCAAAGACAGTTGCTTGTAACCGACTGACGCAATCGGCAGCACGCCAGGAAACGGGATGCCGTTGTAGTAGTTGCTGCGTGACATTAAAAACCCAGTGACACCCACACCTGCTCTGACCTCATTGCCCAGATCCCACGTGGGCGCCCAGGCATAGCCGGCCATAAACGAAGGCTTGTTATGTGAATCCATAAAGCCCATGGCATACATGCCTTCCCAGTTGCCACTGCTGTTGTATCGCCCTTTACCTAATCCGATGCCGGCCGGAAACTCATTGAAGTCTTCGATGTGGTCAGCATCGTAGGTGCCGCGGTGATGGTATGTCCAGAAAGGCAGATAAAGCTCGGTGTCACCGGTGTGCCACGTGTCACTGACATGTTCTTTGGCAGTATTGAGCCATGTGCCAACGGTCGAATCCGTGGACGCGACAGCAACCGTGGTTGTGCCAAGTAAGGTGCAAGCCAACAAAGCGCGGCAGGTTGTGAGCGTCATGGCATTGGTATCGATATAAAACTTACCGAGTGACATAGCATAACCGCTAGGGTCAGGCAGTGGGTCGAATACACCATGCGGCCGTGGTGATACTCCACCCAAAAAAATCCGCCTGCGTGGTCACACGCAGGCGGGTTTGGTGTTGCTGATTGGGGTTTAAACCACTGAAATCAACTGCGAGCCCGAACCGAGTCAGGCAGGCCGGCCATCAGAAAAACAGGTATCCCGTGGGGTTGCCCGGGCATGGTGCGAACCCGCACACCAAGATGTCGGTCGCAAAATTACCAAGGCCGATTATGACCAGCAGGGCGCCTAGGCCTGTGGCAATCCAGGTCGCGTTTTGGATCTTCTGGCCTGCCAGACGGTTGCGGTCAACCACGAGCATAATGGCAGTAAAGATAATGGTGGCCATAAACGCGATAAAGCCCCATGTATAGAGGTGATAGCCAAATATGGTTGAACCATAACCACCGGTACCCGGCACAATGTGCAAGAGA
>CBFHXV010000053.1:0-10183 GCA_965659885.1 Burkholderiaceae bacterium
CGTTTGGGTTGCGGATACGCGCAGCCCCTGGGTCAGCAAACACACGGGTGTTCAGAGGTTGTTTCGCGGTCAACCATGCCTAGCATTGTTAGCTTGGTTATATGAAATAGCATTGCCGGGTATTTGATGGGGGGAGTGCCGGTGGCGAGATCTCCTGAACTCATTGCCGCAAAAGTTGCCAATGTTAAAACTGTCTCTATTGATTATGTGGCAAATTTTGCCCCAAACATATCGAAATCCGCTAGTTTCTCTATATGAGTACCATGAATATTTCTCTGCTCGAAACCCTGAAGTCATTTGTTGATCAACAGGTCAACCCGGGGGGGTATGGCATCAGTAGCGAATACCTCCGCGAGCTGATCCGCAAAGATCAAGATCGCCTGCGGCTTCGTGATTTACGCCTCTTGGGTGGCGCCTCTTCACCAGGCGCACCTGCCAACGCCAGCTACTTTGAAAGCCTGCGTGACCGGGTACGCAAGAGCCCCGCGCCCGGCGCTCGGGAGTGAGGGCAAAGGCGATCATTCCGCGCGAAGTAACTCACCGGGATGTAGATGAAGCAGTCACCCATTATGTTGAACATGCAAGCGGGAATGTGGCACTCGGTTTTACTGATGCGCTTGAGCTCATTGACCGATACCCCGGAATACCTAGACTTCCACTGGTAATACAGTCCGTTGCTTATGCCATGCTTTCTGCAGACTTCGGCAACCGGCACACCCGCTTCACCTTCACCGAGAATGGCCACAATCTGGCTTTCCGTAAACTTCGACTTCCTCATCCCTAACGCCTAAAAGGGGCGGAAATCTACATTCTTAACCTGTTCACTGTTCCGGTAAGCTTACGAAGCGGGCAATGCCGTCACGCAGTGACAATCACCAATTTCAATCGAACCATCAGGGGCGGCGACCTGCTGCTAGTAGGTGAATGTGCTGAATGCCAAGATGATGTGGCACAGGTGATCGAAGGTGGATGAGCATGTTCCATGCATTAATCCGCGCAGGGCGGAGGCGGTCCAACTACGCGCAACCATCCTAATTGTCGCCGACCACCCATCGCAATTCCTCGGTGAAACAGGCCCCTGCACAACCGAAACTGACGATCATAAGATTGGTTGTAGTATTCTGTACGGATGTAATAGGGTTTGGATCATGCAGTTCGCAAAACGCCCCTGTGTTCATGATGACGAGCTGATAGAGCTTTTTAGGCAGACGTTTACCGCCTCAGAGGGGTTCGATGAGGGGGAATTAATTGCCACGCTCGTGGAACAAATGTTGTCTGACACAAGCCCCCAAGACATTCATATTTTTGCGGCACTAAAGACCGGTGTCCTAGTAGGCGCCTGTATTTTTACACGGATCCGTTACTCGGACGATTCCAGGTGTGTCTTCATCCTTGCGCCCATGGCCATAGCACCAACCCTGCAAAGACGGGGTGCGGGCCAAGCACTTGTAAAGTACAGCTTGGAGACCCTAACATCAGCTGGCGTTGACATGGTCCTGACCTATGGCGACCCAGCGTTTTATAGCAAAACGGGCTTTGTCCCTGTTACTCAAAAAGACGCGCCCGCGCCATACGCGCTTGAACACCCCCACGGGTGGTTAATCAACAACCTCACCGACACCCCGTTCAGTTCTCTCCAAGGGTCTGCCTCTTGCGTCCCTGCTCTTCGCAATTGCGCTTACTGGTAGCCCCACAAGCGTCTTATTTTTGCACTAAGGCTTAAGCAGCAGAATATAGTCCGGTAGCGGATTTTAACTATGTCGCGGGAAGCGTAATCGCTCTGTTTACCCCTCCCATTAGGACCGTTACGTCATATAGACACAAAATAAATTACGAGTTTAAGTGCAAAATTTGTAGTTAAAAATCTTAGGACTTTCATACAGTCACACTTAATATACATTTATTGCTTTTTTGATGACTATCCGGTGAACGAATGCAGCTAGAGATAGCCACCTTACTTAAAACAGCCAATCAGCTGTCTTCCAAACATCTGCCACTCGGTGGGTCGCTTGTCGCCTACGAGTTGCTGCTGAATCTATATATCCATCATGCGCGCGGTGAACAGGTCACCATTAAAGCTCTTTTTGCCGGCATCCCATACTCTGACATGGGTATTCGCTATCACTTACGCAAACTAATTGACGAAGGTTGGCTGGAACTTAAAACTGCACCACATGACAAGCGCACGCGCATCTGCGTGCCAACACCCCTTTTTGAGCGCTCTTGGCAAGCGATCATGGCTGACATTGAGACCTCCTTAGGAAAGACTGCCGCACCTCCTCTAAACAATCATGCCCACGACTTGCATTCGACCAGCTCCATCGAGCCAGTCTGACACCCGCCGTTGACCATACTGAACTACAATTTAACCGTCATTGGGGAGTAGCCGTACTCACGGGCGAGTAGCTTGTGTCAACACAATTGACTTTCATGTCATGGCACTAGCGGTATTTGTGGATTCTGCACGACTTGGCAAGACCTTTGACCAAATCGCCACCGACTGAGCCGGGGGTGCGATTTGGTCATTGTGCGTCCCCGGCCAAGGTAGATCATATGGAAACCTTCTGGATCTCAACGGGTGCTGTTGCCATCGCTGAGGTCGGCGATAAAACTCAACTTCTTGCGCTGATACTCGCCGCGCGGTTCGGCAAGCCATTGGTCATCATCGTCGGAATTTTTCTGGCAACAATAATCAATCATGCGCTGGCCGGTGCTGTAGGTACTTGGCTCACGCTAACCATTGAGCCGCAGTGGCTTCAATGGCTGCTCGGGCTATCTTTCATTGCCATGGCCGGCTGGACGCTGATTCCTGACACGGTTCATGCCAAGGACGCTGAAATCAAAGGCCGTTTTGGTGTGTTAGGCGCGACGTTTATCTTGTTCTTTTTGGCCGAAATGGGTGACAAGACGCAGGTTGCCACGGTGGTGTTAGCAGCTCAGTTCGACAGTCCAGTAACTGTAGTCCTTGGCACAACGCTCGGGATGTTGATTGCCAATGCGCCGGCCGTGCTGCTTGGAAACATCGTGCTGCAAAAAATTCCCATCAGATTGTTTAGGTACGTTGCCGCGGGTCTTTTTGCAGTCATCGGGCTTTGGATCTTACTGATGTGACATCAGATGGTGGGCGCGTTAAACATGTCATATGTTGACGTGATTCTGTGCACTATATTAAGCAGTATGTTGTGTGAGTCATTCACGATTCGTAAATACACCAACAAAATAAAGGAACGAGGCAACCATGTATCAAACACTTTCTCTTTACATCAACGGGCAATTTATTGATGCGCACGGCCGGCAAACACAAGATGTCATCAACCCCGCCAACCGCCAGGTTTTAGGTCAGCTACCGCATGCCACTGACGAGGATTTGGAGACCGCGCTACAAGCGGCGGATAAAGCGTTTCAATCTTGGCGCAGAACATCGCCCATCGAGCGTGCCGCAATTTTGCGCAAAGTAGGTCAACTTACACGTGAACGCGCACCCGAAGTGGCCAGAAACATGACGCTTGACATGGGCAAGCCGCTAGCCGAAGCCATGGGTGAATTGCTGTCTTGCTCGGACCACTGCGACTGGCATGCAGAAGAGTGCCGGAGGATTTACGGCCGAGTGATTCCGCCACGCAACCCCAATGTGCGCCAGTTGGTTCTGCGCGAACCCATTGGCGTTTGCGTTGCTTTTACACCTTGGAATTTTCCTTATAACCAAGCCATCCGCAAAATCACCGCAGCGATTGGTGCCGGGTGCACCATCGTACTCAAAGGTCCAGAGGATGCGCCAAGTGCCGTCATGGCAATTGCCCAGATGTTCCACGACGCAGGTCTGCCACCAGGTGTCTTGAACGTAGTCTGGGGTGACCCACCGAAGGTCTCTGACTACCTGATTAAGTCTCCGATTACTAGAAAAGTGTCTTTCACGGGCTCAGTGCCGGTTGGCAAGCACCTCGCTGCGCTATCCGGGCAATACATGAAGCGTGTGACCATGGAGCTTGGGGGCCATTCACCGGTTCTCGTGTTTGACGATGCCGATGTTGATAAAGCAGCCAAGATGTTAGCCAAGTTCAAAGTCCGTAACGCTGGTCAAGTCTGCGTGTCACCTACACGCTTTTATGTACAAAAGGGGGCGTACGAGAAGTTTGTGGCAACCTTTACCGATGTGATGGCGAGCACCAAGGTTGGTGACGGTTTAAGCGAAGGCGTGGAAATGGGACCATTGGCGCATGAAAGGCGTGTGCCTACCATGACTCAATTCGTCGAAGATGCGGTGAGCCGTGGCGGTGAGGTGTTGATTGGTGGCTCACCTATACCGGGCGATGGGTTTTTCTTCCCCCCAACGGTGATTACCGGTTTGCCCGATGAATCGATGCTGATGACGCAAGAGCCATTCGGGCCTGTGGCACCGGTTGTACCTTTTGATGACCCGGATGAGGTTATCCGTAAAGCCAATAGCTTGCCATTCGGTTTGTCTTCGTACGTGTTTACGAACTCTTTGCAGACCGCTACCAAAGTGTCTAATGCCCTTGAATCTGGCATGGTCAACATCAATCACTTCGGCAGTGCATTGCCCGAAACACCATTTGGTGGTGTCAAGGAAAGTGGGATTGGTAGCGAAGGTGGAAGTGAAACGTTTGATGGCTATTTAGTCACCAAGTTCGTCACGCACGTATAACAAAAATCCAAGCGCCAGAAACAGAAACGCGGCTAGATAGCCGCGTTTCTTGTAACGCCACGAACGCCCGACTGAGCCTAAGTGCCCAGCCAAAAAGCTTCACCGATCAAATAATACGAGCGGCCTCAACCAAGCGCGTGACACGCCATGATTTGTCGCGCGAAATCGGGCGTGACTCAGCAATCTCGACTGTATCACCAGCCTTGAACTCATTGCCTTCGTCGTGAGCTTTGTACTTGGCTGAACGCATCACCACTTTGCCAAGCAAAGGGTGCTTAACGCGACGCTCAACCATCACAACGACAGTTTTGTCCATTTTGTTGCTAACAACTTTCCCAACCAGCTTACGCTGGCGCTTTACCGGGGTAGTTTGCTCTTCAGTCATTGATTAGGCTCCGGCTTTTTGAGTCAGCACTGTCCGTACACGCGCAATGTCACGTCGAACCTTACGGATCTCACTGTTGTTCGTTAGCTGTTGTGTGGCTTTCTGCATGCGCAAACCAAACTGCGCTTTAAGCAGACTTTCAAGCTCTTGCTTGAGTTCCGTCACATCCTTGCTTTGTAATTCACTCGCTTTCATTTGAGTTCCTTTAGTCAGCCGTCTCAAGCACCAAGGTGGCGCGAGACAAACGTCGTGGAAATCGGAAGCTTGGCAGCCGCAAGGCGAAATGCCTCTCTTGCCATTTCTTCGCTAACGCCTTCCATCTCGTACAACACCTTGCCAGGCTGGATTTCCGCAACCCAGTACTCGGGGTTACCTTTACCGTTACCCATACGAACTTCCGCAGGCTTCTGGGAAATGGGCTTATCAGGAAAGATGCGGATCCAGATACGGCCACCACGCTTGATGTGGCGGTTAATGGCACGACGAGCCGATTCAATTTGACGAGCCGTTAATCGACCACGCCCAGTGGCTTTGAGGCCAAACTCTCCGAATGAGACATTCGTGCCGCGCGTCGCAAGGTTGCAACATGATTATTCTCCCTGAGGCGCGGCTGCAGCATCCGTTGCTGCAGATTCTGGCGCAGCGGCCTCAGTCGTTTTCTTTGGAGCCCGGGTGCGACTTGCCGGACGACCCGACTTCGCATCAGGGCGATCACCACGAGGTGCGCGACGCGGGCGACGCTCTTCCTCACGAGGCGTATTGTCAACAGGTAATTCACCACCAGGCAACATATCGCCTTTGTAGACCCAGACCTTAATACCAATGGCACCGTAGGTGGTCTGCGCTTCTGACGTGCCGTAGTCGATGTGCGCACGTAGCGTATGCAGCGGCACGCGCCCCTCGCGGTACCACTCGGTACGCGCGATTTCGATGCCATTTAGGCGACCTGAGCTCATGATCTTAATGCCTTGGGCGCCTAGTCTCATGGCATTTTGCATAGCACGCTTCATTGCCCGACGGAACATAATGCGCTTTTCGAGCTGTTGCGCGATAGAGTCGGCAATCAGCTGTGCATCCACTTCCGGTTTGCGAATCTCTTCAATGTTCACGTGAACCGGAACGCCCATCAAGCGTTGAAGATCAGTTTTAAGACCTTCAATATCCTCGCCACGCTTACCAATAACAACACCTGGACGTGCGGAGTAGACGGTGATGCGAGCGTTCTTGGCAGGACGCTCAATCAGGACACGGCCAACTGATGCGTTCTTGAGCTTGCGCTTCAAGTACTCGCGAACACGAATGTCTGAGGCCAACAAGCCGCTGAAGTCCTTATCTGCTGCATACCAGCGCGAAGACCAGTTCCGGGTGACTGCTAAACGAAACCCAATCGGGTTAATTTTCTGACCCATGTTGACTCCTTAAGCGCTGACTTTGACAGTGATGTGGCAGGTCTGCTTTTCAATGCGGTTACCACGCCCTTTCGCGCGTGCAGAAAACCGTTTCATCGACTGCGCCTTGTCAACATAAATAGTGGAGACTTTCAATTCATCAATGTCAGCGCCATCATTGTGCTCTGCATTGGCGATTGCTGATTCCACCGCCTTTTTAAGAATGCCAGCGGCCTTCTTGTTCGTGAACGTCAAAATGTTCAACGCTTGAGCCACGGACTTGCCTCTGATCAAGTCAGCAACAAGCCTTGTCTTCTGAGCGGAAATCCGAACGCCGCGAATGTTAGCTGTCGTTTCCATGGTTTACCTCTTCGCCTTCTTGTCGGCTGCGTGACCCTTGAAGGTGCGAGTCAGCGCAAACTCGCCGAGCTTGTGACCAACCATGTTCTCGTTGATATAAACAGGAACGTGCTGGCGACCATTATGGACGGCGATGGTAAGCCCGATAAATTCAGGCAGGATAGTAGAACGGCGCGACCAGGTCTTGATCGGCTTTTTGCCCTGTTCAGCGACTGAAGCTTCTACTTTTTTCAGTAGATGCGCATCGACAAACGGACCTTTTTTAATCGAACGTGACATGATTCGGCCTCTTACTTACGCTTGCGACGTTGGACGATCATATTGTTCGTCCGCTTGTTGCGACGGGTCTTATAACCCTTGGATGGTGTTCCCCATGGGCTCACCGGCTCTTGTGCCTCACCTGTACGGCCTTCACCACCACCGTGCGGGTGGTCAATCGGGTTCATGGCAACACCACGCACCGTTGGGCGAATACCGCGCCAGCGAGTGGCTCCAGCTTTTCCGATCTGACGCAGGCTGTGCTCTTCGTTACCGACTTCACCAATGGTGGCGCGGCACTCGATATGAACTCGGCGAACCTCGCCAGAGCGCAGTCGAACCTGAGCATATGTGCCTTCGCGTGCCAGAAGCACAGCTGAAGCACCAGCAGCACGAACCATTTGTGCACCCTTGCCGGGTAACATCTCAACACAATGAATCGTTGTACCGACAGGGATGTTTCGGATCGGCAGCGTGTTTCCAACCTTAATGGGCGCTTCGATACCAGACACCAAGGTCGCACCCACTTGCAGGCCTCTTGGTGCAATGATGTAGCGACGCTCACCGTCGGCATAACACAACAGGGCGATGTGCGCGGAACGGTTGGGGTCGTATTCGAGCCGCTCAACTTTCGCCGGGATCCCGTCTTTATTACGACGGAAATCGATCATGCGATAGTGTTGCTTATGACCACCGCCACGGTGTCTTACCGTGATGTGACCGTTGTTGTTACGGCCGGAACCACGCTTTTTCTTCTCAACGAGCGAAGCTTCAGGTGCGCCTTTGTGCAATGAAGGCGTTACAACCTTCAGCATGCCACGACGGCCCGGCGATGTGGGCTTAACTTTTAAGAGGGCCATTTAATTTACCTCCGCAAAGTTGAGTTCCTGACCGGCTTTTAGTACCACATAGGCCTTTCTGTCACTGCGACGACGTCCCATGTAGCGACCGAAACGTTTTTCCTTGCCTTTGCGGTTCAGAACCTGCACTGAATCAACTTCAACTTTAAATAGAAGCTCAACTGCTGCCTTGATTTCCGGCTTAGTGGCATCTGGTGCAACACGAAATACGATTTGGTTGTTGCGTTCGGCCACTTCCGTTGCCTTTTCAGTTACAACAGGAGCCAGGATCACTTGCATCAAACGATCGTTGTTCATCCCAGCATCTCCTCAAGTTGAGTGACTGCAGACTTCGTGATCAACACTTGTTTGTAGTGGATCAGGGACAGCGGGTCCGCATAGCGTGGCTCAATAACCGCCACGTGAGGCAGGTTACGGGTTGCCAAGTAAACGTTTTCATCCACTTCGTCAGTGATGATCAGCACGGAATCCATACCCATGTCACGTAGCTTTTGCGCAGCGAGCTTGGTTTTGGGCGCATCAATCGTGAAGGTATCGACGATAGCGATGCGGTCTTCGCGAGCCAGTTGTGACAAGATCGAGCGGATACCCGCGCGGTACATCTTCTTGTTCACTTTCTGACTGAAATTTTCATCAGGCGAGTTGGGGAAAACTCGACCACCCCCACGCCAGATCGGCGAAGAGGTCATACCTGCACGTGCACGACCCGTTCCTTTTTGACGGAAAGGCTTTTTGGTCGAATGCTTAACCTCGGCACGGTCCTTCTGCGCACGATTACCCAGACGGGCATTCGCCTGATAAGCGACAACAATCTGGTGAATCAGCGCTTCATTGAAGTCACGCCCGAAAACCGTGTCAGGGACAGTAACCGTGGAAGACGATTGACCTTGTTCATTCAGGAGCTTCATATCCATGATCATCAGGCTCCTTTAGCAGTCGAGGCTTTAACAGCGGGGCGCACAACCACGTCGGCGCCAGCGTGTCCGGGAACAGCCCCTTTAACCATAATTAGACCGCGCTCAACATCGACGCGAACCACGTCCAGGTTCTGAATGGTGCGCGTCACGTCACCGAGATGTCCTGCCATGCGCTTACCTGGGAAGATGCGGCCAGGATCTTGCGCTTGACCAATCGAGCCTGGTGCACGGTGGGAAACTGAGTTGCCGTGTGAAGCGCGCTGTGAGCCGAAATGGTGGCGCTTAATATTGCCCGCAAAACCCTTACCAATCGTGGTACCCGTGACATCAACCTGTTGACCAGCTTCAAAAACACTGTCAACAGCAATCACTGCACCAGCTTCAAATTCGGCGGCTTTTGCTGGGTCGAGACGGAACTCTTTAAGCACGCTACCAGCCTGGACGCCGGCTTTGGCAAAGTGGCCTGATTGGGGTTTATTGACGCGAGAGGCGCGACGTGCGCCAAAGGTCACTTGAACAGCCGCATAGCCATCACTGTCTGGTGTTTTGACCTGTGTAACGCGATTATTGGACACGTCAAGCACTGTCACGGGGATGGATTCTCCCTCGTCCGTGAACAGGCGAGTCATGCCGATCTTGCGTCCTACCAGGCCGAGACGATGCGCGGCAGGCGTAGGTGTCGATTTCGACATCATATTCTCCCGGGTGTTACCCGATTCCCGACTTCGATTGGCCGGGGCTAATCAAAATCTGGATGCAATCAATCATTGCCCCAGACCGCTTTGTTTTGACTCACCAAAAGGTAAGCCGATAACTATAGCATGCTACTGAATGGTTAAGCAAACACTGCGGCTCGCTAATCCATTAGGCATACCGATACTCATCTAAAAAATACGTTACTGCAACGCGATTTCCACATCGACGCCAGCGGGCAGATCCAAACGCATCAGGGCGTCGACGGTCTTGTCCGTAGGGTCTACGATGTCCATCAAGCGTTGATGTGTACGCATCTCGAGTTGATCGCGGGAGGCCTTGTTCACGTGCGGCGAACGAAGGATGTCGTAGCGACGAATCCGCGTGGGGAGGGGCACTGGGCCACGGACAACAGCACCGGTCCGCTTGGCTGTATCAACAATCTCAGCCGCTGACTGATCAATCAATTTGTAGTCAAAGGCTTTAAGGCGGATACGGATTTTCTGGTTCTTCATGAATACATTCCAAAGAGCGATTTGAGTGTGCCCGAGAGTGATCTCCCGGGCACAGCTACGACTATTACTTCAGGATTTTGGCAACGACGCCAGCGCCCACGGTACGGCCACCTTCGCGAATAGCAAAGCGCAGACCCTCTT
>CBFHXV010000054.1:0-10101 GCA_965659885.1 Burkholderiaceae bacterium
CAGCTCATCACACTTTGAGCAACCACCCGATTCGCTGTACCCCTCAGATCAAGGAGCGTCCATGTCCGACCACGAAAAGCCCAGCGACACGAGCTTTCACGATCGCCTTCAGGCTGATCGAACCGATAGCTTTGACGAAGAGCTCGAAATGGAGCTCGATGACGACCGCCTAGATGAATTGTTGCTCGCTGTGCCGCCCCAAGGCCAGGAGGCCGAGCATGCGATGAATCGCCGCTTGTATTTCAAGGAGCTGTTTCGTCTGCAAGGCGAACTGGTCAAGCTGCAAGACTGGGTGGCAAATAAGAAGTTAAAGGTGGTGGTCTTGTTTGAAGGCCGTGACGCCGCGGGCAAAGGTGGTGCCATCAAACGCATCACGCAGCGCCTAAACCCGCGCGTGTGCCGTGTCGTGGCCTTGCCAGCGCCAAGCGAACGCGAAAAAACCCAATGGTATTTCCAGCGCTATGTCAGCCACTTGCCCGCCGGTGGCGAAATGGTGTTGTTTGACCGCAGCTGGTACAACCGCGCAGGCGTTGAGACCGTCATGGGCTTTTGTAGTGACGAGGAGCGCGAGGAGTTTTTCCGGACAGTGCCTGAGTTTGAAAAAATGCTGGTGCGCTCGGGCATTATTCTGATCAAGTACTGGTTCTCCATTACCGATGAAGAGCAGCATGCGCGGTTCACCATGCGCATCAAAGACCCGCTCAAGCAATGGAAGCTCAGCCCCATGGATCTGGAGTCCCGCCGGCGCTGGGAAGACTACACCAAAGCCAAAGAGGAAATGCTCGAGCGCACGCACATTGTCGAGGCACCCTGGTGGATCGTGGAGGGCAATGACAAGAAGCGAGCCCGCTTGAACTGCATCTCGCATCTGCTGACTCAAGTCCCTTATGGCGAGATTGACCATCCTGAGGTGATTTTGCCCGAGCGCGTGCACAACCCGGAGTACCACCGTCATCCGGTGCCCGCCGAGATGATTGTTCCAGATCGTTATTGAGGGGTCGGTAGGCAGGGGCGGTACTCAGGGGTCGGTACTTAGGGGTCGGTACTCCAAACCGTCACCGCCGTTGGGTGCTGTTTTTGCGTGACGCTGCCCTGCCGCGCGGCGAGGCGTGGTGAGGCAAGGCTTGGCGCGGCGTTTGCTGACCTGAAAATTTCCACTGGCGGGTGTAAAGTAAGGGATAGAAATACTGCTTTTTAGTGACTGCCACTTGTAGAGCTTGGCGCTACGCGCCTGCTTTTTTCAGGTTCAGCCACTGTTTTTTGTGTTGCCAAATTCAAAACAATAGCAACCTGTCCCTCGGAGCTCGCATCATGTCATCGGTACCGACCATCCCCGCGTTAAACGCAGACCACATGTATGTCGCCGGTCTGGCACAAAACCCCGCCAATCACGTCGCCCTGTCGCCCATTTCCTTTATTGAGCGTGCTGCTCTGGTCTTCCCGGAAAAGACTGCCATCGTGCATGGCGAGCTGCGCCAGAACTGGGGGCAGACCTTCTCTCGGTGCCGGCGTCTGGCATCGGCCCTGCAAAAACACGGGATTCATGTCGGTGACACCGTAGCCGTGATGCTGCCCAACACGCCCCCCATGGTCGAAGCCCACTTCGGCGTGCCCATGGCAGGCGCGGTACTCAACAGCTTGAACACCCGTCTGGATGCACAAAGCATTGCCTTCATGCTCAACCACGGCGAGGCCAAGCTGGTCATCGTTGACAGCGAATTGGCGCCCGTGATGCGCGAAGCGCTTGAGATCTTAAAGAACGAGCACCAACGTGAACCCATTGTGGTTGAAGCGTTAGACGAGCCGTTTGTGGCTCCTGACGGCATCAGCGAGCTGAGCTATGAAGCGCTCATTGCACAAGGTGATGCCAACTTCGAAGTGAAGCTGCCTGAAGATGAGTGGCAGTCGATTTGCCTGAACTACACCTCAGGCACCACCGGCGACCCCAAAGGCGTGGTCTACAGCCACCGGGGTGCGGCCACCAACGCCATCTCCAATATTCTGGAATGGGACATGGCGCGCCATCCGGTTTATTTGTGGACCCTGCCCATGTTTCATTGCAATGGCTGGTGTTTCCCGTGGACCGTGGCCGCGCGCGCGGGCATCAATGTCTGCTTGCGCAAGGTTGAAGCCCAGACCATCTTCGAGCTGATTCGTGCCCATGGCGTGACCCACTATTGCGCCGCCCCCATTGTGCACAGCCTGTTGATTAACGCGCCTGATGACATGAAGGCCGGTGTGCCAGCCGGTGTCAAGGCCATGGTGGCCGGCGCTGCGCCACCGGCGGCCATGATCGAGGGCATGGAAAGCATGGGATTTGAGTTGACCCATGTCTATGGCCTGACCGAGGTGTATGGACCAGCGGCCGTGTGCGTCAAGCACGAGGACTGGGAGGGACTTGATGTCTCTGAGCGGGCCCGCCTGAACTCACGTCAGGGCGTGCGCTACCACCTACAGGCTGACGTGCGGGTGCTTGACCCACAAACCATGCAGCCCGTTCCCTGGGATGGCGAGACCATGGGCGAAATCATGTTTCGCGGCAACATCACCATGAAGGGCTATCTGAAGAACCCCAAAGCCACCGAAGCTGCGTTTGACGGCGGCTGGTTTCATTCTGGTGACTTGGCGGTGCAGTACCCCGACGGTTACGTCAAGATCAAAGACCGCAGCAAAGACATCATCATCTCCGGCGGGGAAAACATCTCTTCGATTGAAGTCGAAGACATCCTCTACCGCAACCCGTCGGTGCTGGCCGCCGCAGTCGTGGCCATGCCTGACCCCAAATGGGGCGAGACGCCATGCGCTTTTATTGAGCTCAAGCCCGGCGCCGAGGTCAGCGAGGCCGACATCGTGAACTTCTGCAAAGAACATTTGGCGCATTTCAAGGTGCCACGCGCGGTCATCTTTGGCGAAGTCCCCAAGACCTCGACCGGCAAAATCCAGAAGTTTGAGCTGCGCAAACAAGCCGGCTCGGCCAAAGCCATCGACAGCTAAGGAGACCCGCATGAGTGACTTGGTGATTCGACAAGACGTCAAGCCCGGGCTGGTTCGGTTAACGCTAAACCGCCCCGACGCATTTAATTCGCTGTCAGAAGACATGCTTGCGGCCATCAAAGCGCAGTTAGACGCAGTGGCCAAAGACGACGACGTCAAAGTGGTCATCCTGTCTGCGGCCGGCAAAGCCTTTTGTGCTGGACATGACTTAAAGGAAATGCGCGCCGCACCCTCGCAGGACTACTACGAGGGGCTCTTTAAGCAATGCACGGATGTCATGATGAGCGTCTTGCGCCTGCCGCAACCCGTGATTGCCGAAGTGGGCGGCGTGGCCACCGCTGCAGGCTGCCAGCTGGTTGCCATGTGTGACTTGGCTGTGGCGGCCGATTCGGCACGATTTGCCGTGTCTGGCGTGAACCTCGGGCTGTTTTGTTCGACGCCCTCGGTGGCCTTGTCACGCAATGTCAATCGCAAACAAGCCATGTACATGTTGTTGACCGGCGAGTTTATTGACGCGCACCAGGCGCGCGACTGGGGACTGATTAATGAGGTGGCACCTGCGGCCTCGGTCAGTCAAGCCACGGAAGCATTAGCCGACAAAATCCTCAAAAAACCGGCGCCCGCCCTGCGCATGGGCAAACGCCTGTTTTACGAGCAGGTCCAGGAAAACATCGAGCGTGCCTATGAGCTCGCGGGCCAGACCATGGCATGCAACATGATGGACGAGACCGCACTAGAGGGTGTGCAGGCGTTCATCGACAAGCGCCCACCCAAGTGGGCGTGAAGATTTTTTCTATGTGCTTTGTTTGTTGACACTTTTTTCATCGCTGCCACTGTTTTGCTTGACCGTGGATGACACACCGACTGGCTAGCGCAGCGTTTCAAATCACCGTCGCGCCTAGCGTGACCTTTTTTTGGCAAGGACTAACATCATGGCTGTTCAATACCAGGCACCCACCGACGACATGGCATTTGTGATCCAGCATGTGGTCGATTCGCAAACCATCAGCCAATTATCTGGCTTTGAAGAATTCACCGACGATGTGGTTGAAGCCGTTCTCGAAGAAGCCGGTAAATTCAATGCCGGGGTGATCTCTGAGCTCAATACCGTGAGCGATGAACAAGGCGCCAAACTTGAGGCGGGCCACGCGGTCAAGACCCCCGATGGGTTCAAACAAGCCTACCAGCAGTACATTGAGGCCGGATGGAACGGCTTGGCGGGCAGCCCGGACTACGGTGGCCAAGGATTACCCGAATTGCTTGCCACGGCTACCAACGAAATGCTGCATAGCGCCTGCATGTCATTTGGCCTTTGCCCCATGCTGACCGCTGGCGCCATTCACGCCATTGACCATCACGGCAGCGAGGATCAAAAGCAAACCTATCTGCCCCACCTTGTCTCGGGCCAATGGGCCGGCACCATGAACCTGACCGAGCCACAGGCGGGTTCAGACTTGGCCGCCGTCACTAGCAAAGCCGTGCCCCAAGGCGACCATTACCTGATTTCTGGCATCAAAATCTACATCACCTATGGCGAACATGACCTTACAGACAACATCATTCATTTGGTGTTGGCACGCCTGCCCGATGCGCCTGCTGGCGTTAAAGGCATCTCGCTTTTTATCGTGCCAAAGTTTTTGGTCAATGACGATGGCTCGCTAGGCGAGCGCAACGACGTCAAGTGCATTTCGCTTGAACACAAGCTTGGTATTCACGGCAGCCCCACCGCAGTCATGAGCTACGGCGAAAACGGCGGTGCCGTGGGTTATCTGGTGGGCGAGCCTAATCAGGGCTTGGCCTACATGTTCACGATGATGAACCATGCCCGCTTAAACGTTGGCTTGCAAGGCGTGTCGATTGCCGAGCGTGCTTTGCAACAGGCGACCTGGTACGCCCATGACCGCGTGCAAGGCAAAACCCTGATCGCAGGCGACGAGCCCAACGCGCCGGCACCGATTGCCTTTCACCCCGATGTCAGGCGCATGCTCTCGAGCATGCAGTGTCGTGTGCAAGCCATGCGCGCGCTGGCGTTTGAAGCAGCGGCTCAGATGGATATTGCCGCGCACAGCAGCGATGACGCCCAAGCATCCGCAGCCCAAGAGCGGGTTGACGTGTTGATTCCGGTGGTCAAGGGGTGGTGCACCGAGCAGTCGCAAGATATTGCGTCCATTGGCATTCAAATCCATGGCGGCATGGGCTACGTCGAAGAAACCGGTGCGGCCCAGCACCTGCGCGACGCCCGGATCACCACGATTTACGAGGGCACCACCGCCATTCAGGCCAATGACTTCGTGGGTCGTAAGATCTTGCGAGACGAGGGCAAGGCCGTGGGCGAACTCATCGCTGATGTCAAAGCCACAGCCGATGCGCTTTTAGCGACCTCAGATGCCGGCGTTGTACGGCTTGGCACGCAGTTACAGCAGGGCGCCCAGGCACTCGAAGATGGCGTGCAATGGGTGCTGCAAAACGGTAAAAGCCAGGCCGCAGCCGTGTACTTTGGTTCGGTGCCGTTGCTCATGCTTGCCGGCCACGTGCTCGGTGGCTGGATGATGGCCCGCGCCGCGCTAGCCAGCCTCAAGCCCGAGTTGGTCCAAGAGCCCATCGCCCAGAAAAAGCGTCAAGCCGCCCTGCTGTATGGCGAGACGGTGCTCATGCCCGCCCTGGGCCTGGCGTATCAAGTGACGTCGGGCCAATCGGCCGTGAAGCACGCGCTTGGTGCGGCTTGATGAGCGATGCTGTGCGATTTGAGTCGGTACCATTGCTGACTCAGTGCCGGCGCCATGGTGGCCCAGTGGTGGATTAAGTGGTGGATTAAGTGCGGGTTCGAGGGGATTAATCACCCCTCGACGGTGTAGGGGATAACACGTAAATAAGGGAAAGTCCCCACTCTAGAGACAAGACTGTAACTTCCTAGTCAGTTATAACGACGGCTATGGAACACTCAACCGAACACGTTATCGAGACGCGCAACCTGACCAAAGAGTTTTTGGGTTTTGTGGCGGTCAACGATGTCAACCTCAAAGTCAAGCGTCACACCATTCACGCCATCATTGGTCCCAATGGTGCGGGTAAAAGCACTTGCTTTAACTTGATCACCAAGTTTCTTACGCCCACCAAGGGCGAGATCCTGTTTAACGGCAACGACATCACCCGGCACTCTTCCTCGCAAATTGCGCGAGAGGGTGTGGTGCGCTCGTTCCAGATCTCGGCGGTGTTTCCGCACATGACCGTGCTTGAAAACGTGCGTATCGGACTGCAGCGTCGTCTGGGCACCACCTTTCATTTCTGGAAGAGCGACAAAACGCTCGACATACTGAACGACCGAGTGCTCGATGCCCTGGAAAAAGTGGGTTTGCAAGACTTCTCCGATGAACTGGCGGTGAATCTGCCTTATGGCCGCAAGCGCGCATTGGAAATCGCCACAACGGTGGCCATGAACCCGGAAGTCATGTTGCTCGATGAACCTACCCAAGGCATGGGCCATGAAGACGTTGAGCGGGTGACCGAACTCATTCAGAAAGTGGCCGCAGGCCGCACGGTCATCATGGTCGAACACAACATGAATGTGGTGTCCAACATTGCTGACACGATTTCTGTGCTGCAGCGCGGCGAGGTGATTGCCGAAGGCAACTATGAAACGGTTTCGAAAAACCCACAGGTGATGGAAGCCTACATGGGCGCAGCCGACACCGAATTAGAAGGTCATTAAGTAAAAAAGCCCAATTCCCGATGTCATGGTGCTCCAAGCACCGTGTCGTGCATGAATTAACTCAAGACAAACATTATGGCTACAACACCTGTGCTCGAAATCAAGGACCTGCATGCCTGGTATGGCGAATCTCACGTCTTGCATGGCATTGATTTGTCTGTCAACGCAGGTGAAGTGGTTTGTCTGCTCGGCCGAAACGGCGCTGGCCGCACGTCAACCTTGCGTGCCATTCTGGGGCTGACTGGGTCAGCCAAAGGCAGCATCAAAATCAACGGCAAGGACACCATCGGCCTGCCCACACATGAAGTCGCTGGCATGGGCATTGGCTACTGCCCAGAAGAGCGGGGTATCTTTGGCACGCTTAGCTGCGAACAAAACCTGATGTTGCCGCCCATGGTTGGCGCAAGCGCCAACGCCATGTCAATCGAAGAAATCTATCAGATGTTCCCTAACCTAGAGGAGCGTCGCAACAGCCCGGGTGGGCGCTTGTCCGGTGGTGAACAACAAATGCTGGCCATTGCTCGGATATTGCGTACCGGTGCGCAGTTGCTGTTGCTTGATGAAATCACCGAGGGCTTGGCGCCGGTGATCGTGCAAAAGCTCGCCGAGGTGGTGCGCACGCTCAAAGAGAAAGGATTCACGGTGGTTTTAGTGGAACAGAACTTCCGCTTTGCTTCCAAGCTAGCCGATCGCAACTATGTGATTGAGCATGGCGAGGTGGTGCTGACGGTAGAAAAAGAAGAGCTCACAGCCAAACAACAAGAGCTCGAAACGCTATTGGGGGTCTAAGCACTGCATTTGCCACAAAGCACTTGCAGCCACACACACTTGCAGCCTTATTGCAGCAATATTCACCACGTGTTTAGGAGACATCGCATGAAAAAAACCTTGATTTCCAAAGTTGTCGCTGGCGCCTTGCTGGCCGTTGGCGCCAACGCGTCAGCCGAACTGAGCAACGACGCCGTCAACATCGGTGTCCTGACTGACCTCTCAGGCATCTACTCTGCCATTGAGGGCCCAGGCGGCGTGATCGCCGCTGAAATGGCCGTTGAAGACTTCGGCGGCAGCGTGCTCGGCAAAAAAATCAACATCACCTCGGCTGACACCCAGTCCAAAGCTGACCTTTCAGGCTCGAAGGCTCGCGAAATGTTTGAGCGTGACAACGTTGACATGATTGTGGGCAACGTCTCCACCGCCTCTGCTCTGGCCGCCATGGAAGTGGCTGACCAGATGAAGCGCGTGGCATTGGTGACCGGCGCGGCATCACTGCCGATTACCAACGAGCGTTGCAACGCCTACACCGTGCACTGGGTCTATGACACCTATGCACTGGCTCACGGCACGGGTGATGCGGTGGTGGCCACCGGCAAAAAAACCTGGTTCTTTGTGACAGCTGACTATGCATTCGGACACACGCTTGAGCGTGACACCTCCGAGGTGGTTAATGCCGCCGGTGGTGAAGTTCTGGGCAGCGTCAAGCACCCCATCAAGTCAACCGACTTCACCTCATACCTGATCCAGGCACAAGCCTCGGGCGCACAGGTCATTGGTCTGGCCAACGCCGGTGGTGACACCATTGGCTCGATTAAGCAAGCATCAGAGCTTGGCATCATGGGCTCGGACCAGACGGTTGTGCCTTTGCTGATGTTCTCAGCTGACATTCAGGCCCTTGGTCTGCGTGACACCCAGGGCATGAACTTCACCGTGGGTTGGTACTGGGACTACAACGACGCCAACCGCCAGTTCGCTGAGCGCTTCATGGAGCGCTTTAACGGCAAGGCGCCTACGTCCGTTCAAGCGGGTGTCTACTCAGCCACGTTGAACTACTTAAAGGCCATTGAGGCAGTCGGCACGGACAACTCGGACAAAGTCATGGAGTACCTGAAGTCCACCCCGATCGATGATGGCCTGTTCAAGGGCACCATCCGTCAAGACGGCAAGTTTGCGCATGACATGTATCTGCTGCAGGTCAAGTCACCGAGCGAGTCTAGCGGCCCGAACGACATTGCGTCTGTGGTTCGTGTGATTCCGGCTGCTCAGGCTTCCCTGCCACTGGATCAGTCCAAGTGCAAGCTGGTTACCGGCTCTTGATAGGAAGGTAGGAGACAAAGATCATGTTTGAGTTGCTTGGTGTTCATCCGCAGGTCTTTATGGCCCAATTGATGATTGGGCTCATCAATGGCTCGTTTTACGCACTGTTGAGCTTGGGACTGGCGGTGATCTTCGGGTTGCTCAACGTGATCAACTTCACGCATGGCGCCCTGTATATGCTGGGCGCCATGCTGACCTGGATCGGCTTGACTCAGCTAGGCACCTGGATCGGGATGCCTGAGTTCCAAGTCCCCTATCTCGTGGCGCTGGTGTTGGCGCCACTGATTGTGGGGGCCTTTAGCATCGTGATTGAAAAAACCATGCTCAAGCGCCTCTACCATCTGGATCACCTGTATGGCCTTTTGTTGACCTTTGGCATGGCCCTTGTGCTTGAAGGCTTGTTTCGTCACTGGTTTGGCGTGCTGGGCAACAGCTACCCGGTGCCTGACCTGTTCCGTGGCGGCATGCGCGTGAACAACTTCTTTATCCCCTACTACCGTTTGTGGGTGGTGGTGGTGGCCTTGCTAGCCTGCTTTGCGACGTGGTACTTCATTGAGCGCACCAAACTAGGTAGCCTATTGCGCGCCGGAACCGAGAATCCGCGCCTGCTGCAAGCGCTGGGCGTGAATGTGCCGCTGATCATCACGCTGACTTATGGCGCAGGCTGTGCATTGGCTGCATTTGCTGGCGTGTTGGCCGCACCGATTTACCAGGTCACCGCCGTAATGGGCTCAGAGCTCATCATCGTGGTGTTTGCTGTGGTGGTCATTGGAGGCATGGGCTCGATTGCGGGCTCGATCTTCACCGGGCTAGGCCTTGGCGTGGTCGAAGGCCTGACCAAAGTTTTTTATCCAGAAGCCTCCTCTGTCTCGATCTTTGTGATCATGATTATTGTGCTGCTGCTCAAGCCCGCCGGGCTGTTTGGCAAACGCTAAAGGGCCCCGAACCATGAACACATCTGCATTTAACAAACTCTCGATTGTCATTTTTGCGCTGCTTGCGCTGATCCCCTTTCAGGACGTGGTCTACGACCTGTTCATGATGAAGGTGTTCTGTTTTGCGATTTTTGCAGCCGCACTAAACCTCTTGCTCGGTTATGCCGGCCTGCTGTCCTTTGGACATGCCGCGTTTTTTGGGTCAGCGTCTTATGTGACGGCCCACGCCATGAAGGAATGGGGCGTGACGCCTGAGATCGGTCTGCTGATTGGCGTGATTTGCTCAACTGGCCTGGGGTATGTCTTTGGCTCATTGGCGATTCGCCGCCAGGGCATTTACTTTGCCATGATCACATTGGCTCTGGCTCAAGT
>CBFHXV010000055.1:0-9819 GCA_965659885.1 Burkholderiaceae bacterium
TGACTTCTACATGCTTGGCTGGGGTGTGCCAACCTATGATTCCGAGTACATCTTTAACTTCCTGGTCCATGGTCGTGAGTCGGATATCGGTTCATGGAACGGCACGGGCTATAACAACCCCGAGTTGAATGCCAAGATCAAGTCGTTGGCCTCCAACACCGACCTGGAGGCACGCAATGCCGATATCGCCGATATCTGGCGTGTGGTGCAGGACGAGCAGCTCTACATCCCCATCCACCACCAGGTGCTGAACTGGGGAATGGCTGACAACGTCGGTATTGAAGTGGACCCTGAGGATCAACCCAAGGTGAAGTACTTCACCATTAACTGATCGCGGCCCCATGCCCCGCACCCCGTGTGCGGGGCATGGCGTGACCTGTCTGGTGACCCAAGACGCAACTGGCAGGGCAACTAGCAGCGCAACCGGCAGCGCGGCGCTAGGGTTAGCGGTAGACTACGCGTTTTCATCTACCTCCAATTAGTCTTGGCTGGGTTCATGGTGGCCCTAAAACTTAGCCCACAGGGGGCGACTTGCTGGCATTTATTATTCGGCGTGTAGGACAATCGCTACTGGTGTTGCTCATGGTTGGGCTGGTGGCGTTTTCGATGTTCCGATTTGTTGGCGACCCCATCGACAACATGTTGGGGCAAGAACGTACTGCCGAAGACATTGACCGCCTGCGGGCTCAGCTCGGCTTGGATCAGCCTTTTGTGGTTCAGTACTACAAGTTTCTTGAAAGCGCGGTGCAGGGCAATTTCGGCATCAGTTACCGGCAGGGCCGCCCGGTTATTGACATTCTTCTGGAGCGTGCACCTGCCACCCTGGAGCTTGCCGCGGTCTCTGGCTTTTTTGCCATTGTCTTTGGCATTGCGTTTGGCGTCTTTACCGCGATCAGGCGCAAGGGGGCGCTTGCGAACGTCATCATGTCGGTGTCTTTGATTGGCGTGTCACTGCCCACCTTCTTGGTGGGGGTCTTGCTCATTTACCTGTTTTCCGTGGAGCTTGGCTGGCTGCCAAGCTTTGGGCGAGGCGACACGGTCAGTCTGGGCGCCTGGACCTCAGGGCTTTTTACCGAGAGTGGTTTGAAGGCACTGATCTTGCCCTCGATTACGCTGGGGCTGTATCAAATGACGCTCATCATGCGGCTGGTGCGATCAGAAATGCTCGAGGTTTTGAGGCAGGATTACATTCGGTTTGCGCGCGCACGAGGGTTGCGCGACCGGGTCGTGAATTTCCGCCACGCGCTAAAGAATACACTCGTGCCCGTGGTCACCGTCATTGGCCTGCAGCTTGGCTCCATCATTGCGTTTGCCATCATCACAGAAACTGTTTTCCAGTGGCCGGGAGCGGGGCTTTTATTTATCAACGCGATTCAGTTTGTTGACATACCAGTGATGGCAGCGTACTTGATGCTGATCTCGGTGATGTTCGTGGGGATTAATTTGCTGGTGGATATTCTCTACTTCTTTATTGACCCACGCTTGCGCATCGAGCGCTCGGGAGGCCATTGATGTCTGATGCCCCCTTGCAGGTTAAAGGACAGTCGCGTTGGCGCCAGGCCGCGCAAAGCGACCTGCTATACACCTTCAAGCGCTCACCGGTGGCCGTCGTGTCAGCCGTTGTGGTCTTGGTGTTGGTGTTGGCCGCGGTGTTTGCGCCGTTGATTGCCCCAACTAATCCGTTTGATCCCGCGACATTGAACCTGATGAATGGTTTTACACCACCGCTGGAGCCCAATGCGTTTACGGGCCAGACGTTCATGTTTGGCACAGACGACCAAGGCCGTGATGTTTTCTCCACCATCCTCTACGGCATGCGTATTTCTTTGTTTGTAGGTTTGGCCGCGGTTTTGTTTGCCATGGTGCTGGGCATTACGCTGGGGCTGATTTCTGGCTATGTGGGTGGCTGGGTTGAAACCATCATCATGCGCACAGCCGATGTGCAGTTGACCTTTCCTTCGATTCTGGTGGCGATGCTGATTTTTGGGGTGGCCAAGGGTGTCACGCCCGTGGAGTACCGTGACCAGATGGCGATCTGGGTGCTGATTCTGGCCATTGGCTTGTCGGACTGGGTTCAGTTTGCCCGGGTGGTGCGTGGCGCCACACTCGTAGAAAAAAACAAGGAATACGTGCAGGCGGCTCGTTTGATTGGGCGCAGGCCCGGGGCCATTATGTTGCGTCACATCTTGCCCAATGTGATGTCGCCGGTCTTGGTGATTGCAACGATTTCGCTAGCCTTGGCCATCATTGCTGAAGCCACACTGAGCTTTCTGGGTGTGGGTGCACCGCCCACACAACCTTCGCTTGGCACGCTGATTCGCATCGGGCAAGGGTTTTTATTCTCGGGCGAATGGTGGATTTTGATGTTCCCGGCCGTCACCTTGTTGTTGCTGGCCTTGTCGGTCAACCTGCTTGGTGACTGGCTACGTGACGCACTAAATCCGAGGCTGCGCTAATGGACACACCGGTACTATCGATCCGTGACCTGTCGGTGGCCATTCCCACCCGCCATGGGGTTGTGCGGCCTGTTGACGGTGTCAGCTACGACATTAGCGCCGGAGAAATCTTGGGGGTTGTGGGCGAAAGCGGTGCCGGCAAATCCATGGCCGGCAACGCCGTGATCGGTTTGCTCACGCCACCGGCGCACATCTCTAAAGGCGAGATCTGGTTAAACGGCAGGCGCATTGACCAAGCCAAAGGCGAGGCCATGCGACGTTTGCGTGGCAAAGAAATCGGCATGGTGTTCCAAGACCCACTGACCTCGCTAAACCCTTTGCTTAGCATCGGCGACCAACTGACAGAAACCATGCTGACCCACCTACCCATTTCGGCTGCCGAGGCCCGAAGACGGGCCGTGGCCGCACTCGAAGAGGTGGGCATTCCCGGGGCGGCTGAACGGGTCAACAGTTACCCGCATGAGTTCAGCGGCGGCATGCGCCAGCGCGTGGTGATTGCGCTTGCTCTTTGTTGTGAGCCGTCGCTTGTGATTGCTGATGAGCCGACCACGGCGCTAGACGTATCGGTGCAAGCGCAGATCATCTCACTGTTAAAACGCCTATGTCGTGATCGGGGCACGGCCGTGATGCTCATCACCCATGACATGGGGGTCATTGCCGAGGCCACCGATCGCGTGGCGGTGATGTATGCCGGGCGCTTAGCCGAGATTGGCACTGTGCAGGAGGTGCTCACCGCGCCTGAACATCCGTATACCCATGGCCTGATGGCATCAACGCCGTTGGCATCGCTTGGTCAAACCCGCTTGCACCAGATTCCTGGGGCCATGCCACGGCTCGATGCGGTGCCCGAGGGCTGCGCATTTCACCCACGCTGCCCGTATGCCACAGACCAATGTCGCAAGCCCCCCGCACCAGTCGCGACCGATGGCAGTGCTGCGTGTTGGCACCCCCTCATTGACCAGCCGCTTCTAAACCAAGAGGGGGCGTGATGGCACTTGTAAAAGTGAGGAATCTGAGCCGCGTGTTTGATGTGTCTAAGCCCTGGTTAAACCGGGTGCTTGAGCGACGTGCCAAGGCCTATCTGAAAGCCGTGTCTGACGTTGACTTTGACGTGCAAGAACGCAGCACCTATGCGCTTGTCGGGGAAAGCGGCTCGGGCAAGTCCACGATTGGCAAGATGCTGGTGGGCTTGCTTAAGCCCTCGGCAGGCCGGGTGGAGATTGAAGGGGTCGATCTGGCCAGCGAGAGCGATGCGGCCAAGGTTGATGCGGTTCGTTCTGATATCCAGATGATTTTTCAAGATCCGTATGCTTCTCTTAACCCGCGTTGGCGGGTTAAAGACATCATCGTCGAACCGGTGGCCTCGCGAGGCGGCAACACCGAAGGTTTGGCACAAAAGCTACTCGAACAAGTCGGCCTGTCAGCACTGGACGCTGACAAATTTCCCCATGAGTTCTCGGGCGGCCAGCGCCAACGGATCTGCATTGCGCGTGCCCTGTCTTCTGAGCCCAAGCTGATTGTTTGCGATGAACCCACGTCGGCGCTAGACGTTTCTGTACAGGCGCAGGTGCTCAATCTCATGAGCGACTTGAAAGACGAGTTTGGGTTGACGTATGTGTTGATTAGCCATGACTTGACCGTGGTACGTCATATGGCAGATTGCATCGGTGTGCTCTATCTGGGACGGCTTGTTGAAGAGGCCACGCCAGATGCTTTGTTTGAAACCCCCAGACACCCTTACACCCAGATGTTGCTCGCGGCTGCGCCACAAATGGATGGGTTTGGCCGTGAGGTGCCACCGCCCGTGGGCGAGATCCCTGACCCCATTAACCCGCCGTCCGGATGTGCGTTTCACCCGCGCTGCCCGAAGGCCGAGGATATCTGTCGCCAACAACGCCCCGAGATGCGCCAGATCGGCGGCATCCGAGTGGCCTGCCATTTCGCTGATGTTGCCGATGCCGACTCGGGTACAGCAACCGACACGACTAGGCAGGGCGATTGATGGGACAGCTCAGTGGGCCTGTCTCTCGGCTGGCTGGCTTTGAGTGCCCGGCTTTCATTGTTCTGGCGACTGGGTTGTATACAATCTGAGTATTGGGTTAAGAGACATTTGTCCCACTGACACGTGCCAGTGACATGCGCTCACCATCAAACTTGGAGGCTTGGTTTTGACAGCGACACCGCTGACACTCGACACATTGAATTCGGTCAGTGAAGACGACTTTGTCGCTTTGCTAGACGACGTTTACGAGCAATGCCCGTGGGTTGCCCAGCGTGCAGCAGCGCATCGTCCATTCGCGACATTGGCTGGTCTTAAACACACATTAGCCAGCATGGTTCAAGGTGCCGAGCAAGAACTGAAACTTGCGCTGATTCGTGCCTACCCTGAAATTCTAGACCAGGCCATGGTGACGGGATCAGGGATGGATGAGCCATCTCTTCAACAATTCCACGAGCTAAACGAGAAGTACAAGACCCGATTCGGGTTTCCGTTTGTGTTGGCGGTGTGTGGACCTCGAGGCACGGGCCTTGCGCCTTCAGAGATTCTCAGCACATTGGAGCGCCGCTTAACGAACACGCCCGATTTTGAGGTGGGCGAGGCGCTTCGAAACATTCACCGCCTCGCTGAAACTCGCTTGAACGACAAATTCGGTGTTCAGCCAAGCCAAGGCAACTTGGTGTGGGACTGGTGCGAGGATTTAGCCAAACATAGTGAGCCGGAGTTTGCGCAGCGTGGCGAGCTGACCGTGACTTACCTGACAGATGCCCACAGGGCCTGTGCCAAGCAGATTGCGGATGTGATGCGCAATGAATGCGGGTTTGATGAGGTAACAATCGATGCGGTTGGCAATGTGGTGGGCGTCTACCATGGTCAGGATCGCAGTGCCCAACGGTTGCTAACCGGCAGTCACTACGACACGGTGCGTAACGGCGGCAAATACGATGGCAGGCTAGGCATATTTGTGCCGATGGCCTGTGTGCGTGCGTTAGCCAGTCAAGGCAAGCGCTTGCCGTTTGGCATTGAAGTCATTGGCTTTAGCGAGGAAGAGGGTCAGCGTTACAAGGCGGTATTTCTGGGTTCTGGTGCCTTGACCGGTGAGTTTGATATGCAGTGGCTTGAGCAGCGCGATGCCGCAGGCATCAGCATGCGTGAGGCGATGCAAAACGCAGGCTTAAACGTCGATGACATTGCAGCGATCAAGCGCGACGCTGCTCACTACCTCGGGTTTGTCGAGGTTCATGTTGAGCAAGGCCCGGTTTTAAATGAGTTGGATTTGCCCCTTGGGGTCGTGACATCAATTAATGGCAGCGTGCGGTTTGTCGGTGAGGTCGCGGGCATGGCCAGTCATGCCGGCACCACGCCCATGGGCATGCGCCGTGACGCCGCAACTGCAGTGTCAGAGTTGGCCCTGTACCTTGAGCAGCGTGCTGCTTCGGTACCTGATTTGGTGGGTACCATGGGCATGCTCGAAGTGCCCAGTGGATCGGTCAATGTGGTGCCGGGTCGCTGTCGCTTTAGTTTAGACATCCGAGCCACGACTAATGAGGTGCGTGACGCCTGTGTGGCCGATGTGAAGTCACAACTTCAAGCGATTTGTGAGCGCCGTGGCCTACAGTTCAGCCTCGAGGAAATCATGCGCGCAGCGGCCGCGCCGTCTGCGCCCGAGTGGCAGACGATTTGGGAACAGTCGGTTCAGGCGCTGGGCCTGCCCGTCTATCGCATGCCAAGCGGCGCCGGGCATGACGCCATGAAGTTGCACAACATCATGCCGCAAGCCATGCTTTTTGTGCGGGGGCTAAACAGTGGCATCAGCCATAACCCGCTTGAAATGACCACCAGTGACGATGCGGACCTTGCGGTTCAGGCGTTTAGCGGTTTGCTTGACCAGGTCACCGAACAATACGGGTCAGGCAACCGTCAGTCCTAGACCGCCCGGGTTCGCTTAGGCGGTTAGCAGGTCAGCAAGGGTCCGTGCCACAACTTTGGTGGCCCGACGCAAGTCTTCAAGCGCTACGTGCTCATCGGCGCGTTTGGCATTGCTTTCGAGCACTGTGCGCGGCCCAGCGCCATAAATGACGCCCGGGATGCCTTGTTCGACGTACAGTCGCACATCGGTGTATAGCGGCGTGCCGATGGCCTTGATGGGCTCACCCAGCACTTGCTCGGCGTTTCGTTGCAGTGCAAGCACCAGCGGCTGTGCACCTTCAAGCGGTACCATGGCGTTAGCCAACAACAGTCGTCGAATGCTCACGTTGAGTGCTTTGCCGCCACGTGCCGGCGCAAAGCTTGCGGCAGCTGTCTCGATGGTTTGACGAATCGATGCTTCAACCTCGGCTGAGTCTTCTTCAGGGATCATGCGACGGTCAAGCTTGAATATGACCTTGCCCGGCACAACGTTGGTGTTGGTGCCGCCCGAGATCTGGCCCACGTTCAAGTACGGGTGGTTGATGCCCTCGACCTTGGAGGTCATGGTCGAATACTTATGGTTTAGTTGGTACAGCGCGTCCAGAATATGCACAGCGCCTTGCAAGGCATCGGTTCCCGTGTCTGGAATGGCCGCATGTGCCATTTCACCTTCAACCGTGACTTCAAACTGCAGGCAACCATTGTGTGCGGTGACCACTTCATAGCTAAACCCGGCAGCAATCATCATGTCTGGCTTGGTCAGGCCGTGCCGCAAAAGCCAGCCGGGCCCTTTCTCCCCACCGAATTCCTCGTCGTAGGTAAAGTGCAACTCGACTTGACCCTTCAAAGGCACGCCTGCCGCTTCGAGGGCACGCACGGCATAGGTAAACGTGGAAAAGTCGCTTTTGCTGACCGCGGTGGCGCGGCCATACATCTTGCCGTCAGCGATTTCAGCGCCATAGGGGTCGTGAGTCCAGCCTTCGCCTGGTGGCACCACGTCGCCGTGGGCGTTTAGCGCAATGGTCGGGCCGTCACCATAGTGACGGCGAACGATCAAGTTGGTGATGGATTCCAAGCCATAGGCTTTGACTTCATCGGTTGGCACAGGATGCTGCTCGGCATCCAATCCCATGGCCAAAAGCAGTTCAGCCGTGCGCTGAGCATGGGGTGCATTGTTGCCAGGTGGCGTGTCGGTTGGCACTTGCACCAATGCCTGCAGAAACTTGACCTGCTCATCGAAATGTTCATCGACCCAGGCATCGAGTTTGGCGTGAAGACTGCTGTCGGACATAATCTCTCCAGTGGGTGGATGTGGTGGGTTTAAAACCAGTCAAACCCAGTTAAACCCGGTCAAACCCAATTAAATGCGGTGTTGGCGTCAAACGGGTGGGTGGCTTTCCAGTGGCGCGCAATGTCAATGCGTCTGGCGACCCACACATGATCATGTTTTTCGAGGTGGTCCAGGAACCGCTGCAGCGCTTTGAACCGTCCGGGCCGCCCGATCAGCCGGCAATGCAAGCCAATGCTCATCATGCTCGGGTGCTCGGCGCCTTCGGCATAGTGCACATCAAAGGCGTCGCGTAGATACTCAAAAAACGCATCGCCGTGACTAAAGCCTTGCGGCATGGAAAACCGCATGTCATTGCAGTCCAGCGTGTAGGGCACCACGAGTTGTGGGGCTGTTGAGCCGTCGGTTTTGGTGACGTTTAACCAAAACGGCAAGTCATCGCCGTAGTAATCGCTGTCGTATTCAAATCCGCCGTAATCGGCCACCAGTCGACGAGTATTGGGGCTGTCTCGGCCGGTGTACCACCCCAACGCGCGTTCGCCGGTCATGCGCTCGATTATTTCCATGCCGATGCGCATGTGTTCGCGCTCGGTCGCCTCATCGATGTCTTGATAGTGAATCCAGCGCCAGCCGTGGCAGGCGATCTCGTGCTTGGCCTGAACAAACGCTTGCGTGACCTCTGGGTGACGTTCAAGGGCCATGCTCACGCCAAACACCGTCAGTGGCAACTGACGTTTCTCGAACTCGCGCAAGATGCGCCAGACACCTACGCGCGAGCCATATTCGTAAATGCTTTCCATGCTCAGGTGGCGTGCGGCATAGGCGCTCGGGTTGAACAGTTCCGACAAAAACTGCTCACTGCCTGCATCGCCATGCAGCACGTTGTTCTCTGCGCCTTCTTCGTAATTCAACACAAACTGGATGGCAACCCGCGCGTTGCCAGGCCAGTGTGCGGCAGGCCGATGGTTGCTGTAGCCGACCATGTCTCTGGGATAGGGCCTGGCGGTTTGTTTTGCATCAGTCATGAAAGGCTCCGAGGCAGTCTAATCAAACAGCTCGTTCAAGGGGTCGCTGAACGCGTTCTTTAAATCGGATGTCTGGTTTTCCAGTTGCAGGTTGCGCTCAACATGGCGCAAATGCTGTTTCATCAGGCGTGCGGCGCTAGCGCTGTCATGCGCTTCTAGTGCTTTGACCAGTTGGACGTGCTCGGCGTGTGATTCCTCGGCAGACTGTGACGATTGGTACATCAGCGCGATTAGTGATGACCGTACCAACAGATCAGACAGTATGTGGCGCAAGACATCGTTACTTTGCATGTTGGCCAGAACCATATGAAAATCGCCAAGCAGTCGGGTGCGTAGGGCGATATCGTTGCCACGCAGGGCTTTCCGTTCGGCGCTAAGATGGGCCTTCAGTTGCTTGACCTGTCTGGTCGTGATGCTTTTGCTCAGATCGCGTACGATATGAATTTCCAGCATCGTGCGCACATCGAAAACTTGCTGCGCTTCTTCAATGGAAGGTGCGGCAACAAACGCCCCGCGGTCGGGCAACAGGGTAACCAAGTGGTCACGTGAGAGTTGGTTCAAGGCTTGGCGCACGAGTGTGCGTGAGACCTGGAATATCCCGCACAGTTTTGCCTCAGTTAGCTTGGTGCCAGGCATGAGCCGACGATCGGCAATGGCTTGTGTGATAGCCTGCACAATCCGCTCGGTTGGTTGCGGTGAAGAATTGTCTGGTGGTGCGCAAACTTTGGCTGCGGTCATGTTGCTGGGTAAGTCAGGGTTTGTCGGAAAAGGAAGCTAAATTGTATACAATTTAGCGGCGTATTGAAACAATGGCGTGTTCACAACAGCCTAGCGTTAGTTGAATGTCAGCGTGAGCGCAATATTTGTTGGCATGCAGCACAGCTCAATCCCGAATCCCTAGTTACGATCAGTTACTGTCGTTTCAAGTGCGTGGTGAAGAGGTGCTTCACCCACTTATGACAATGCGTGTCCGGTTGCTGAAGCATTGGGGGGCTCTAACACCATGGAATATGGCGGTTTTTTACCGATTTTTGGTGGTGCCGATTTGAATCCTCGCACGCAGAGGAAAGTCTTGAGTTAGCCCGTAAAACCCCACCATCACGCTCTCAACATCAAGACCCCAACATCAAGACCCCAACATCA
>CBFHXV010000056.1:0-9669 GCA_965659885.1 Burkholderiaceae bacterium
TGATCGCAGATCTCGAGCAAGCCTTCGAACACATTATCGCCCAGTGGCGCTGCACGCTGCTGGAGTTTGGCGCAGAAGCCGATCACGTACATCTGCTGGTCGACATCCATCCGGCGCTCAATATCTCAGCGCTGATCAACAACCTGAAGTCTGCTAGCTCCAAGCGAGTGCGTGCGAAACACTGGAACTGGTTACGCCAGTTTTATGACAAACCGGTGCTCTGGCATCGCGCCTATTACGTGGGCTCGGTCGGCAATGCGTCACTAGAGACTGTCAAGCACTACGTGCAATCGCAAGGCGAGGATATGCGCCGCAAGGCGTCCTCTCGGACCCCGCCCGCTTGACCCCCTGCGGGTTCAGCAAGGGGAATGCGCGGGCAATGCGTTCAAGCCGCACGCGCAGAACAAGTACGCGATTGGTTTGCAAGTCGCATGGTGTCTGTTTAACTAAGGGGTTTTTTACGAGGGTGATTAAGCGCTAGCGCATGGCTGCAAATATGAAGTTTTCACGGGCACACACAGGTTTTACCGGCCAACATCCACTTGTCGGACCCAAGAGCCACAACCCGTAACAAACCGACCAGGACCAGGCTATCGGCCCGACTCCTCACTACCCGCGTTTGAGTCGCCTCGTCTGGGCTTACGCGGCGCATTCATCGCCAATCGGTCGTACAGCCAAGGCGGCAACAGCTTCATGAGCCTGGCTACTATCGCCATCTGCCAGGGAATCACCGCATAGCGGCGCTTGGCATCGATGGCGCGCGCCGCTCGCTTGGCAAACACATGGTCATCCAATAAAAACGGCATGCTGTAGGGATTGTGCGCGGTCATTTCACTTTTGACGTAGCCTGGTGCAATGGTGACCACATCAATGCCTTTGGGCTTGAGCTCAAGGCGCAGGCTTTCGCAATAGGTCGCGACCGCAGATTTCGATGCACTATAAGCCCCAGCACCTGGCAAGCCGCGCACCCCTGCCACACTGGCAATGCCCACCAGAGAACCACTGCCTTGCGCGGTCATGGTTGAGATGAAAGGCTCAAATGTCGCGACCATGGCCAACACATTGACCGCAAAAATGTCTTTAAAAACGTCAAAGTCTTCATCGCATTCGGTCAAGGTACCCGCGCTGACCCCGGCATTGGCAATCACGATGTCGATACGCTGGGCTTGATCCATGAAATCCTTGGCCGCAGCCTGCAGCGGCTGGCGCTCGCATACATCCACGGCATAGGTCAGCACGCGTGCTGCACCGAGCGCTGGCAAAGTTTGTTCGAGTTCTGCCAGACGTTTAGCGCGTCGGGCGACTAGGCCAATGGTGCAGCCTTGACTGGCATAGTGACGCGCGAGCGCCCGCCCGATGCCGCTTGAGGCGCCTGTGATAAACACCGCGCGCGGCATCGGGCTTAGCAAGTGCTAGCCTTTGAGTGATGCGTGCAGGCTTTGCAGCGAATAAACCTGCAAGCCTTTGCCGTGACGCAAATAATGCATGCCCTGCACCGCGGCCCAAGCACCGGCAATGGTGGTGTAATACGTCACCCGGTTCGCCAGCGCCTGGGTGCGAATCGCACGCGAGTCGGCAATGGCGTTGCGACGCTCTTCAACGGTGTTGATCACAAGACCGACATCGCCATCGTTTTTGAGTAAGTCCACCACATGCGGGCGTCCTTCGGCAACTTTGTTGACCGCCACAACGTCGATGCCAGCCTCTTGAATCAGAGCCGCCGTGCCCCGCGTGGCCACGATACTGAACCCAAGATCCACCAGCATGCGCGCGATTTCAACGGCGCGCGGCTTGTCTTCTTGCTTAACGCTGATAAACACCCGACCAGCCGTGGGCAACTTTACGCTAGCGGCCATCTGCGACTTCACGAATGCCTCGCCAAAGCTCTCGCCCACCCCCATGACTTCACCGGTGGACTTCATCTCTGGCCCTAAAATGGTGTCAACACCCGGGAACTTCACAAACGGAAACACCGCCTCTTTGACCGAGAAATAGGAAGGTACCACCTCTTGGCCTAAGCCTTGGTCATCAAACGAACGCCCCGACATGGCACGAGCAGCGATCTTGGCCAGTTGCAAACCAGTGGCCTTAGAGACAAACGGCACGGTACGCGAGGCACGCGGATTGACCTCAAGCACAAAGACATCACCTTCCTGCACGGCAAACTGAACATTCATCAGGCCATTGACGTTTAGTGCGCGCGCCATGGCAGCCGTTTGCCGCTTGATCTCTTCAATGGTGGCTTCAGGCAACGAATAAGGCGGCAGACAACAAGCCGAGTCACCCGAGTGAACGCCCGCTTGTTCAATGTGTTCCATCACCCCGCCCATGAACACACGCTGGCCATCGCACAGGCAGTCCACGTCAACTTCAATGGCGTGATTCAAAAACCGGTCCAGCAAGACCGGCGAATCATTGCTGACTTTGACCGCCTCTCGCATATAGCGCTCGAGATCGGATTGTTCGTGCACGATCTCCATGGCCCGCCCGCCAAGCACGTAACTTGGACGCACGACCAGCGGGTAGCCAATTTCTTGCGCATGCGCAAGCGCCTCTTCGTGAGTACGGGCCGTGCGATTGTCTGGCTGCTTCAAGCCAAGCTTATGCAACAGCTTCTGAAAGCGCTCCCGATCTTCAGCCACATCGATAGAGTCTGGGCTTGTGCCGATAATAGGCACGCCATTGGCCTCGAGCGATCGTGCCAGTTTCAGTGGCGTCTGGCCACCGTATTGCACAATCATGCCCACCGGCTTCTCTTTGTGGACAATCTCAAGCACGTCTTCAAGTGTGAGCGGCTCAAAATACAAGCGATCCGAGGTGTCGTAGTCGGTTGACACCGTCTCGGGGTTGCAGTTGACCATGATGGTCTCAAATCCATCTTCACGCAATGCCAAGGCCGCGTGCACGCAGCAGTAGTCAAACTCGATGCCCTGCCCGATCCGATTGGGCCCGCCCCCAAGCACAATGATCTTGCGCTTGTCGGTGGGCTCGGCCTCGCACTCCTCTTCATAGGTGGAGTACATGTAGGCCGTGTCGGTCGCAAATTCAGCGGCGCACGTGTCGACTCGCTTGTAGACGGGTCGCACATCAAGCTGGTGACGCAAGCGACGCACCTCGCCCTCAGTCGTATCAAGCAGGAACGCCAGGCGTCGATCCGAGAAGCCTCGACGCTTTAATTGAAACAAGGTGTCACGATCAAGGTCTGCCAGGGTGCGCTGCTCAAGCGCCAACTCGATATTGACGATTTCCTGGATCTGCGCCAGAAACCACCAGTCGATCTTGGTCAGTTGATGCACTTCTTCAAGCGTAAAACCTTGGGCAAACGCATCGCCCACATACCAGATGCGTTCTGGCCCGGGCTCGCCCAATTCGACTTGAATCGTTTCACGGTCCAGTGTCATCTGGTTCAAGCCGTCAACACCAATTTCCAGGCCACGCATGGCTTTTTGTAGGGACTCCTGGAACGTGCGGCCAATGGCCATGACCTCACCGACCGACTTCATCTGCGTGGTCAAACGGGCATCGACCTGCGGGAATTTCTCAAACGCAAACCGCGGAATTTTCGTGACCACATAATCGATGGTGGGCTCAAAAGACGCCGGTGTGGCGCCGCCGGTGATTTCATTTCTGAGTTCATCCAGGGTGTAACCCACGGCCAGCCGTGCA
The DNA here is from genome assembly GCA_965659885.1 of Burkholderiaceae bacterium. GTDB lineage: Bacteria > Pseudomonadota > Gammaproteobacteria > Burkholderiales > Burkholderiaceae_B > Algicoccus. The sequence goes on from CBFHXV010000056.1 coordinate 3,667, forward strand.
GCCACCTTGGCAATCGGGAAACCCGTGGCCTTGGACGCCAGTGCCGAGGATCGCGACACCCTGGGGTTCATCTCAATGACAATCATGCGGCCGTTCTCGGGGTTAAGCGCAAACTGCACGTTCGAGCCCCCGGTGTCTACCCCAATCTCGCGCAACACCGCGATCGAGGCATCACGCATGATTTGATATTCCTTGTCCGTGAGCGTCTGAGCCGGCGCCACGGTAATCGAATCACCGGTGTGCACCCCCATGGGATCAAGGTTTTCAATGGAACATACGATGATGCAGTTATCCGCGCTGTCGCGCACCACTTCCATCTCGTACTCTTTCCAGCCAAGCAACGACTCTTCGATCAACAATTCATTGGTCGGAGAAGCTTCCAGGCCCCGGCGGCAAATCGTCTCGAATTCTTCAGCGTTGTAGGCAATGCCACCGCCAGAGCCACCGAGCGTGAAGCTTGGACGAATCACCATCGGAAAGCCAATCGAGCCTGTCTCCTGCGCGATGCGCCTTTGAACTTCCCAGGCCTCATCCATGCTGTGGGCCACGCCCGATTTGGCGGACTCCAGGCCAATGGACGACATGGCGTCCTTGAACTTTTGGCGGTCTTCGGCTTTTTCAATGGCATGCGCATTGGCGCCAATCATTTCGACGCCATGCTTTTGCAGCACGCCATGCTGGGCCAGGTCAAGCGCACAGTTCAAGGCCGTTTGCCCGCCCATGGTGGGCAGCAAAACATCAGGCTTTTCCGCTTCGATGATTTTTTCCACGGCCTGCCAGGTGATGGGCTCGATGTAGGTCACATCGGCCGTCTCCGGGTCGGTCATGATGGTGGCCGGGTTACTGTTGACCAAAATGGTGCGGTAGCCCTCGGCTTTAAGCGCCTTGCAGGCTTGTGCGCCAGAATAGTCAAACTCGCAGGCTTGCCCAATGATGATGGGGCCTGCGCCAATAATCAGAATGCTTTGGATGTCAGTACGTTTGGGCATGAGCTACTCAGTGCGTCGCATTGGCCATCAGGCCCATGAATTTGTCAAACAACACGACAATGTCGTGCGGGCCGGGACTGGCCTCAGGGTGTCCCTGGAAACAAAAAGCTGGCCGGTCAGTCAGCTCGAACCCCTGCAAGGTGCCGTCAAACAGCGACACGTGCGTGGCACGCGCGTGTTCCGGCAGTGACTGTGCATCGACCGCGAAACCATGGTTTTGTGCGGTGATGAAGACACGTCCGGTGTCGAGGTCTTGCACCGGGTGGTTTGAGCCATGATGGCCGGTTTTCATTTTGATGGTTTTAGCGCCCACAGCCAGGCCCATGATCTGGTGCCCCAGGCAAATGCCAAACAGCGGGATTTTGCGGTCCATGAACACCTTGGCTGCTTCGATGGCATAGTCGCAGGGATCCGGGTCACCCGGGCCGTTAGACAGAAACACCCCATCGGGATTCATGGCCAGCACTTGCTCGGCCGGGGTTTGCGCTGGCACCACCGTTACTTTGCAGCCGCGCTCGACCATCAAACGCAAAATGTTGTGCTTGACCCCAAAGTCATAGGCCACCACGTGCGAACTCTGGCTCTTACCCTGGCCAAAGCCATGACCCAGCTGCCATACCGAGCCATTCCAGTCGTGCTGCTGGTCAACACTCACGGTCTTGGCCAAGTCCTGGCCCGACATGCCCGCAAACCCGCGCGCCAGCGACAAGGCTTGGTCTGTGTCATCACCCACCATCAGGCAGGCGCCTTGAGCGCCTTTGTCACGCAGAATTCGAGTCAGCTTGCGCGTATCGATGCCGGTGATGCCCACCACGCCTTGCGCTTTGAGGTAGTCTGGCAGCGATTGCTGCGCCCTGAAGTTGGACACGCGCAAGGACAGGTCACGGATCACCAAACCGGCAGCATGAATTTTCGTTGATTCGACGTCCTCGCCGTTAACACCGGTGTTGCCAATGTGTGGATAGGTTAACGTAACCAACTGTCCGCTGTAGCTGGGGTCTGTCAGGATCTCCTGATAACCCGTCATGGCAGTGTTGAACACAATTTCAGCAACCACATGGCCTGGGGCACCGATGGACTGACCGTGAAACACGGTTCCGTCTGCCAAGGCTAGAATTGCGGGGGGGTACCGATGATGGTCTTCCCCAGGAAAAAGAGATGGCAGCACGACAGTTGACAGCACACGAAACCCCGGATTCAGAATCAACACTTAAACCTTCGAAGTATAACCTATGCCTAATTTGCTTGAAGCCCTAAAACAAACCACCACCGTGGTGGCCGACACCGGTGATTTTGAGTCCATGAAGCGCTTTGCGCCTACGGATGCCACCACCAACCCTTCGCTCATCCTCAAAGCGGTTCAGCTGCCGGCATATGCCGGTTTGTTTGAGCAGTGCGCGCGCGAGCATCGCCACGCCGCACTCGATCAAGCCATCGACCACTTGCTCGTGGCCTTTGGCACCGAGATCCTTAAAATCGTGCCCGGGCGTGTCTCCACCGAAGTCGATGCCAGGCTCTCGTTTGACACCGAAGCGACCATCGAGCGTGCGCGCCGAATCATCAAACTGTATGCCGACCAAGGCATCGACAAGTCCAGAGTGCTCATTAAAATCGCCTCGACCTGGGAAGGCATCGAAGCGGCCAAGCGCTTGCAGCAAGAAGGCATTGCCTGCAACCTCACACTGCTCTTTAGTCTGGTGCAGGCAGTGGCCTGCGCCGATGCTCAGGTGCAACTGATTTCGCCCTTTGTGGGCCGCATTTACGACTGGCACAAGCAACAAGCAGGCAGCAGCTGGGATGAGACCGCCAATTCAGGACAGGATGACCCTGGCGTGCAGTCTGTGGCGCGCATCTACGCTTACTATAAAACCCATGGCATCGCCACCGAGATCATGGGCGCAAGCTTCAGAAACACCGGACAAATCCTGGCGCTGGCTGGCTGCGATTTGCTGACCATCAGCCCGGAGCTGCTGGCCGAACTCAGCCAAGCCCAAGGCGAGGTTGCTGCACGCCTGACTCCTGAGTATGCAAAAACCCATGCACCCGAGGCGATCACTTTGGATCAAGCCACGTTTCGCTACCTGCTCAACGAAGACGCCATGGCAAGCGACAAACTGGCACAGGGCATTCGCGCCTTTGCCGCTGACGCCAACAAACTCGATGCGCTGTTAACCGACAAACGTCACGAGCCATGAGCTAGCAACACCCAGCTGTGGCGATTGACCCGTATAGAACGGTGGACAGCGGTCAAGGCTGACAATCAAAACCAGCGGTCAAGTCCAGCCTTGACCAAACGGTCGAGCGGCTGCAGGCTGACACGCCCCCTTAAGTCATGCGACACTAAACATGACTCAGACTTGCAAAGGGGAAGCACATGCACACCGTCGCATTTATAGGCTTGGGCAACATGGGCGCGCCGATGGCCGCCAACTTACTGGCAGCAGGCGTTGACCTGCGGGTGTTTGATGTGGTTGGCGAACTGGCCAAGCCGCTGCAATCCAAGGGTGCCACCGCATGCGACAGCGCAGCCCAGGCTTGTGAAGGCGCGCACATGGTCATCAGCATGTTGCCCGCAAGCGAACACGTCGCCGCACTATACCTGGGCAAGGATGGGTTACTGACCAAGCTCGATGCCGACACGTTGGTCATCGACTGCAGCACGATTGCGCCTGCCACCTCACGTCAAGTCGCTCAGGCGGCAGCGGCATTAAATCTCAGCGCACTGGACGCCCCTGTTTCAGGTGGCACCAACGGGGCCAAGCAAGGCACGTTGACCTTTATGGTCGGCGGCTCCGATGCTGCGCTAGAACGCGCCCGGCCGCTACTGGGCATGATGGGCCACAACATCTATCACGCGGGCCAAGCCGGTGCGGGCCAAGCCGCTAAAATCGCCAATAATCTGGTGCTGGGCATCCAGATGATTGCCACCGCTGAGGCACTGAACCTGGGCGTGGCCAATGGCCTGGACCCCACGGTGTTGTCTGACATTCTGGCACGCAGCTCCGGGCGCAACTGGGCTGTCGACACCTACAACCCGTGGCCAGGCGTCATGGACAACGTGCCCGCAAGCCATCACTATCAAGGTGGATTCGCCGTTGATCTCATGCTCAAAGATCTAGGTCTGGCCGTTGAGTCTGCCGAGTCACAGCACTGCATGACCGCACTCGGTCACTTGGCGCGAGACCTGTACGCCCAACATAGTGCTGAAGGCCATGGCACACTGGATTTCTCCAGTATCTTGAAGTTTGTGCGCAAAGCATCGGTAGATTAACATGAAAGGCTCTCAAGGGCGAGGGCCCACTACTGTCAGACCACGCACGCTTGCCTAGGCTGGCTTGCGCTCCATGAGCGCCCAAGCCACTGTTCCGGCGTCGACATATTCGATTTCACTGCCCGCGGGCACACCGCGCGCAATGCGGGTGACCGTCAGCCCCCGCGCGCGCATGGCCTCGGTCAGATAATGCGCGGTCGTGTCGCCTTCAGCGGTGAAGTTCGTCGCAAGAATGACCTCATTAACCACGCCGTCGGTGGCCCGCTCAATGAGTCGTTCAAGCTGAATTTCATGTGCGCCCATGCCCTCTAGCGGCGCAATGCGACCCATCAACACGTAGTACAAGCCACGGTAATTGTGGGTTGACTCGATGATGTTCTGGTCGGCCACGGTCTCCACCACACAAAGCTGCGTGGCATCGCGGTGCGCACTCAGGCAAGTCGGGCAAACCGTCTCCTGGCTAAAGCCGTTACAACGCTCGCACTGCCTAAGCTCGGTTAGCGCCGCTTGGACGGCCGCACCAAGCGTGCGAGCCGCTTCGGGGTCATGCTGCAACAGGTGGTACGCCATGCGCCTGGCGGTCCTGACACCAATGCCGGGCAATGCGCGCAAGGCATCCACTAGCGCCACTAGCGCTGGTGGCTCGGGCAGCTGAGGGTTCATTTCAAAGGGTCGCCTCAGAACGGCAGCTTCATGCCCGGAGGCAACGGCATGCCGGCTGTCACCGACGACATCTTCTCTTGGGAAGTTTCCTCGGCTTTGCGCAGCGCATCGTTAAACGCCGCAGCCACGAGATCCTCGAGCATGTCCTTGTCTTCGCCAAGCAAGCTAGGGTCAATTTCCACCCGCTTGACATCGTGGCGGCAAGACATGGTCACCTTCACGAGGTTGCCACCGGCCGCACCCTCGACGAGCAAGTCAGCCAATGCCTCCTGGGCTTTTTTGAGGTTGTCCTGCATTTGCTGTGCCTGACGCATCAAGCCAGCCATCTGTCCTTTCATCATGAGTTCATATCCCTAAAAACGCTAACAACATATTCAAACTGCCTGAGAACGCACCCGTTTGCCCACCCCAGTGAAAGCTCGACAGTCACTTTTATAAGGTTACGACGAAACCGACCGGTTTGACGATTCGACCGCACGCACCGAACCGGGTATCACCTGAGCCCCAAACCCTTCAATCAATGCATTGACAAAGGGATCAGCGCTCACGATCTGCTCCGCCTGACGTTGCCGCTGGGCACTGGCCGCGTCGGCAATTAACTGTGCGGAGCTGCCTTGCTCAAGTTCGCCGACCTGTAGCTCTAGGCGAACGGGCTGCCCGGCGTGTTCTGACAATACTTCGGTCAGTCGCTTGACGTGCGAGCCCTGAGACAACGCCTGTGTAGGCACTTTCAGGCACACCAAGTTGTCTTTGACCGCCACACAGGCCGACTGAGTGGCAAGCTGTTGCGCCATGCCCGTGACTGGCAAGGTTTCAGCCCATGCGGGCCACTGCTCGATGAGCGTCTGATCAAGCGCGAGTGCCCCACTTCTCGTTGCAGCCTGAACTTCTCGCGGTGGCGGCTCAGGCACCGGGTTTGTGGCACTAGCACGGGTCGGCTCTTCGATTGCCAAGACTGGCGTACGACCTGAATCAGCCACTGATTCAGGTAGCGATGCTTCTGTTGATTCATCTGCTGATTCATCTGTTGATTCATCTGTTGATTCATCTGCTGATTCAGCCGCCGCCTGAACCGTCGGG
>CBFHXV010000057.1:0-9523 GCA_965659885.1 Burkholderiaceae bacterium
ACGTCATTGTCTGCGTCTTCAAGGTGACTGATATCACCCCACTCATGCAGTTCCCATTCAAATGCATCGCCGTTGACCTTGATAGCAATTCGGTTGATGCTCGCATTTAAAAACACCGTCTTGCGAGGCGCCTCGATAGGTTCGCCTGTGGCCGCACGCCAAATGATGTCCATCGCGCCACCGTGGGTGACCACCATAACGCGCTCTTGTTGATGGCGTTTGGCAATGTCGTGCAATGCACCTGTCACCCGTTCATTGAAGGTTCTGAGCGTCTCGCCTTGCGGGATCACGCCATCGGGGTCTCGAGACTTCCAGATGGCCGCCACTTCCGGGTGGTGTTCGTGCATTTGGTCAAACGGCACGCCTTCCAGAATGCCATAGTTGCGCTCGCGCACCCCTGATGTGACGTTTAATGGCAGTTGCAGGGCACGAGCGACGGCTTGCGCGGTTTCGCGCGCACGCGACAGGTCACTGCTGTAGATGGCATGAAGGGGGGCGTGTTTGCTCTCGGGTGAGGCTAGTGCGGCGGCCAAGCGTTGGGCTTGCATGCGGCCATTGTCGTTTAAATCAATGTCACGCCAGCCCTGGATGCGCCGCTCAATGTTCCAGTCGGTTTGGCCGTGGCGAACGATGATCAGTTGTGTGGTCATGGCAAGAGGGTGCTGCTTGATGGGGTTCGGGATGGGATTGGGGTGGGTTACGGCATGGTTCAGGTTACGTTTGGTAGTAAACGTGACACGCTGCAATGGTCAGTTTAACTGTTGCGCTTTAATGAGCGTTAATGAGCTTTAATGAGCTTTAATGCGCTTTTGCGGTGACGGTGCGAAACACCGCATCAACCACAAACGACTCCCATTGGGCGTAGCGCTCAGGCGCACTGAGCGGTTCACCCAGAAATGCCGATAGCGTGTATTGGTTCGATTGGTAAAAGTAACCCATGGCCGAAATCATGACGTAAATATCCCGCGGTGACACATCGGCCCGAAACAGCTGGGCATTCTGGCCCGCCACGAGCGCGCGTTGCACGAGCCCGATGGCGGGCTTGGAGAACTGGCTGGCCAGCAATGACCGGCTAATGTGTTTGCCCCTGTGCAGGTTCTCGCTGTTGAGCACAGTCACAAACTCCGGGTGGTCACGGAAATACCGCACAAAGAATGTCACGGCGCGCTCAAGCGCTTGGGCAGGGTCATCGAGGTCAAGCGTGACCGCGGACTCGGCTTCGTTGTAGCGTCGGTAGATTTCTTCGAGCGCGGCAACAAACAGACCCTCCTTGTTGCCAAAGTAGTAGTAAATCATGCGGTCGTGCGAATTGGCTTTTTTAGCGATTCGCGAGACGCTGCCGCCGCTAAGCCCAGACTCGGCAAACACCGAGACCGCAGCCTGCAGCAGGCTGGCCCGGGTGTCTTGTGCCCGGCTTTGGCGAGGTGCGCGACCGATTTGAGTGTTCACTGTTCTGCAAATGCCCGTTCAATGACGAAGTCGCCAGGTTTGGTGGTGTTGCCTTCCTTGAAGTTGCGTGCCTCAAACATGGCCCTGAGATCGCGCAGCATGGCGGGGCTGCCGCAAATCATCGCACGGTCAATGGTCGGGTCGAGTGCTGGCACGCCGAGGTCATCAAACAACTTGCCCGATTCAATCAGGTCGGTGATACGCCCTTGATGCTCAAATGGCTCTCGGGTCACGGTGGGGTAGTAGCGAAGCTTGCCGGCGATGATCTCACCGAGCAATTCATGCTCGGGCAGCTCCTTGGTAAAGAGATCACGATAAGCGAGCTCTGCGACTTCGCGTACGCCATGCACCACGATCACCTCGTCGAATTTCTCATAAGTCTCCGGGTCGCGCACAATGCTCAAGTACGGTGCCAAGCCTGTGCCCGTGCCCAACAGATAGAGGCGTTTGCCCGGCAAGAGATAGTCAATGAGCAAGGTGCCGGTGGGCTTGCGCCCAACAATCACGGTGTCACCGACCTCAATGTGCTGCAGGCGTGAGGTCAATGGCCCATCGGGCACTTTGATGCTGAAAAATTCAAGGTGCTCTTCGTAGTTGGCGCTTGCAATGCTGTAGGCGCGCAGCAACGGCTTACCATCGACTTTCATGCCAATCATCGTGAAGTGGCCATTGCTGAATCGAAGCGACATATCGCGAGTGGTGGTAAAAGAAAACAGACGGTCTGTCCAGTGATGGACACTTAAAACTCGTTCTTCACAAAATGCACTCATGAAATATCCACTTAGTTGCCAACATTCACCAACATTCACCAACAGGCACCGCACCGGGCGGCTTAGCCCCTTGGGTTAAAGACCTTCGGGTTGTGTTGCGCAAGCCTGCGCAATGGACTACATTAGAAATGTAGCAGTTGCTACATTTATACGCCTTAATCTATCGCAATCACCCGACATCTCTACTTTAACCGCTGCCGTTGGCAGACGCAGTGACAAACTCGGCCATTTCAGGAGATATATCAAGTGTTTCGCACAATTCTGGGCAGTGTGCTGGCATTCTCAGCATTGGCAGCGGTGCCAACCGCTGAAGCGGCCGATCCGATCCGAATCGGTGAGATCAATAGCTACAAAGCCTTGCCGGCATTTCTGGAGCCCTACAAGATGGGCATGGACCTGGCCGTTGATGAAATCAACGCCAGTGGCGGGGTGATTGGCCGGCCGCTTGAACTCATCACGCGTGACGACAGCGCCACGCCAGGCGATGCCGTGCGAGTGGCGCAAGCCCTCGTGACTCGCGAACGGGTTGATGTTTTGGCGGGCACGTTTTTGTCGCACATCGGGTTGGCCGTGAGCGACTTTGCCAGACAGAAGCGGATCTTTTTCTTGGCAAGCGAGCCCTTGACCGACAAGCTCGTCTGGGAGCAGGGCAATGAGTATACCTTCCGTCTGCGGCCCTCGACTTACATGCAAGTGGCCATGCTGGTGCCAGAAGCCGTGGCCATGAATAAAAAGCGCTGGGCGTTGGTCTACCCCAATTACGAATATGGCCAGTCGGGTGTTGAGACATTCAAAGAGCTCATGCGCCAAGCACAGCCTGACGTTGAGTTTGTGGCCGAACAAGCCACGCCACTGGGCAAAATTGACGCTGGCAGCGTCACCCAGGCGTTGGCTGACGCCAAGCCCGATGCGATTTTTAATATGCTGTTTGCGGCCGATCTGGCCAAGTTCGTGCGTGAGGGCAACACGCGCGGCTTGTTTGACGATGTGGAAGTGGTCAGTTTGCTGACCGGCGAGCCCGAGTATCTTGACCCCCTAAAAAATGAAACACCCGAAGGCTGGCTTGTCACGGGCTATCCTTGGTACGGGATTCAGACGCCTGAGCATGAGGCATTTTTACAGGCCTATCAGGCCAAGTTTGATGACTACCCGCGCTTGGGTTCAATCGTCGGTTACGCGACGATTAAGTCTTTGGCTGCTGGCATCAAAAAGGCGGGCAGCGTTGAGACTGACCAACTGATACAAGCCTTCAAGGGCTTGACGGTGCAAACCCCGTTTGGTGAGATCACCTATCGGGCCCAAGACCACCAGTCCACCATGGGCAGCTTTGTGGGGCGCACCAAGCAAGTCGACGGCCAGGGCGTCATGGACGGGTTTCGCTATATTGACGGGGCTGCTGTATTGCCACCGGGTGATGAAGCCGCAAAAAAGCGTCCCACGCCCTAATGCCGTCACGGTCTGTCTGGCGAGGCTGAGTTGACGGGACTGGCACTGCAACTGTTGACCGGGTTGGCGAGCGCCAGTTCGCTGTTTCTGGTCGCCGTTGGCTTGTCATTGATCTTTGGGGTCATGCGCATTGTGAATTTTGCGCATGGCTCTTTTTTTATGCTCGGCATTTATCTGGCTTATAGCCTGGTGGCGTGGCTGGGCGGTGCGGTGGGTTACTGGGTGGCACTGGTGCTGGCTGCACTGATTGTAGGGCTAGTGGGTGCGCTCATCGAAGTGTTTTTGCTCAGGCGTATTTATCGCTCGCCAGAGTTGTTTCAGTTATTGGCCACGTTTGCCGTGGTGCTGGTGGTCAAAGACGCCGCGCTGGTGATTTGGGGCCCAGAAGAGCTGCTTGGGCCCAGGGCGCCTGGACTTGAAGGTGCCGTGCGTGTTTTAGGCCAGCCGTTTCCGGCATACGACTTGTTTTTGTTGGTGGTTGGCCCGGCTGTGCTGGCTTTGCTTTGGTGGCTCATGCATCGAACCGGCTGGGGGCGCGCGGTGCGCGCTGCAACCGAAGACCGGGAAATGGTGGCTGCACTTGGGGTGAACCAAGCCTGGCTGTTTACCGCGGTGTTTGCGCTAGGCGCAGCCCTGGCCGGGTTGGGTGGCGCCTTGCAATTGCCGCGCGAGCCCGCGAGCCTGGAGTTGGATTTGTCTATTTTGGGGTCAGCCTTTGTGGTGGTGGTTGTGGGCGGCATGGGCTCACTGACCGGGGCGTTTGTGGCCGCGATCATTGTGTCGGTGGTCAAAGCGCTTTGTATCTGGCTCGGTGTGGTTTCGGTGCTGGGCGTGGAGTTGGCGTTTCCCAAACTGACGCTGGTGGCTGAGTTTTTAGTGATGGCTGCGGTACTGATTTGGCGGCCCTGGGGTTTGTTTGGTAAGCCCATGGCACCATCACTGTATGCGCAACCAGAGTCTGCCTGGCGCCTGCCATCACCCCTGCAAAACGGGATCACCGTGGCCGTGCTGGTGGTGGCCGTGGCTTTGCCGTGGTGGAGTGCACAGGCGCCATACGCGGTGATTCTGGCCACCGACATGTTGATTGCGGTGCTGTTTGCTGCGAGCTTGCACTTGTTAATGGGGCCAGCAGGCATGCATTCATTTGGCCATGCCGCTTATTACGGTCTGGGCGCTTATGGTGCGGCGCTCATGGTCACAAGCGCCGGTCTGCCCATGCCGGTGGCTTTGGTGCTGGCACCCTTGGCGGCCACAGCCGGTGCGTTGCTCTTTGGCTGGTTTAGTGTGCGCCTGTCCGGTGTTTATCTGGCAATGCTCACGCTGGCATTTGCCCAGATTGTCTGGTCTGTCGCGTTTCAATGGGACGCGGTCACCGGTGGCAGCAACGGCATTATCGGGCTTTGGCCGCCGGACTGGTTGTCTGAGCCACAACGCTACTACTGGCTGGTGTTGGCTTGCATGGCGTTGGGTATCTGGTTTTTGCGGCGGGTCTTGTTCGCGCCGTTTGGCTACGCCTTGCGTGCCGCGCGTGACTCGGCGATACGCGCACAAGCCATCGGCATTGATGTGCATCGGGTGCAGTGGATGGGCTTTGTGGTCACGGGCACGGTGGCTGGCTTGGCCGGTGCTTTGTTTGCCTTCTCCAAAGGCAGTATCGCGCCTGACGTGTTGAGTGTGGCGCAGTCGATTAATGGTCTGGTCATGGTCATGCTCGGTGGCGTTCAGGCCTTGGCTGGCCCCGTGGTGGGGGCCTCGGTGTTTGTGTGGCTGTCAGATACCGTCTCGCAACATTCGGACTATTGGCGTGCGGCGCTTGGCGGCATTATTTTGTTGTTGGTGTTGCTGTTTCCGCGTGGGCTTGCCGGTTATGGGCAGTGGCTATTTGGGCGCGGCAAAGGTGGGCAACTTAAAGGTGGGCAACTGAAAGGTCGGCAACTGAAAGGGGGGCAACACTCATGACCCCACAAAATATGCCATTGCTCGATGTGCGGGGCCTGTCGAAGTCCTTCGGTGGCGTCAATGCCGTACACGACATGCAGTTGTCGGTGTCTGCCGGTGAGATGGTGGCCTTGATTGGTCCTAACGGTGCGGGCAAGTCCACGACCTTTAATATGATCAATGGTCAGTTGGCTCCCGACGCCGGTGACATCATCTACCGTGGACAGTCCTTGGTTGGCCAGCCAGCACGCGCCATTTGGCGCCTGGGTGTGGCAAGAACGTTTCAAACCGCGGCGGTGTTTGGATCGATGACGGTGCTGGAGAACATTCAAATGGTGATGCTCTCGCACGATCGCCGGCTGTCACAGCTGTTTACGCGTGCAGGGCGCTATAAGCGCTCGCAAGCGCTTGAGGTGCTCGAGCAAGTGGGACTGGTCCAACAGGCTGACCGGGATTGCCAGGCCCTGGCCTACGCGGACTTAAAACGTGTGGAGCTGGCCATGGCCATTGCCAATGCGCCAAACTTGTTGCTCATGGATGAGCCCGCTGCGGGCATGGCGCCAGCCGAGCGTCATCACTTGATGGCCTTGATACGCGATCTGGCGTCACAGCAGCAAATGGGCGTGCTGTTTACCGAGCACAGTATGGACGTGGTGTTTGGTTTTGCTAATCGGGTGTTGGTCATGGCTCGTGGCGAGTTGATAGCCCAAGGCACGCCCGCCGATGTTCAGGCCGACCCCCATGTGGCTGAGGCTTACTTCGGCAGGAGGGCGATCGCATGACGCATCCAGGCTCGAACCCCATTTTGTCGGTTTCGCAGCTCAGTGCCTGGTATGGCCCGGCACAGGCTTTGTTTGACGTGGACCTCACGCTTGATCAGGGTGAAGTGGTGGCCATCATGGGCCGAAACGGTGCAGGCAAGAGCACCTTGCTCAAGACGCTCATGGGCTTGATGCCCAAGTCAAGGGGCCAGGCCAGTCTGTTTGGCCAAGCGTTGCTGGGCCAACCCACGCATCGACTGGCGCAGATGGGCTTGGGCTACGTGCCACAAGAGCGGCGTATCTTCACGGGGTTGACCGTGCGCGAGAACTTGCAAATGGGCATGCAAGCCGTGCATGACTGGCCCGATGGCCGCCCGAGGCCGGTGTGGACCGAGGCCAGTCTCGTTGAGCACCTGCCGAATCTGGCGGGTTTGATGGACCGCATGGGCAATCAAATCAGTGGCGGTGAGCAACAGATGTTAAGCCTGGCTCGCACGCTCATGGGTAACCCACTGGTGCTGCTGCTTGATGAGCCTTCCGAAGGGGTGGCCCCCATTGTTGTCGATCGCATGCTCGACATGGTGATGGCGCTTAAAGCTCAGGGGGTGAGCATTTTGCTGTCAGAACAAAACCTCGAGTTCGCCCAAGCGGTCAGCGACCGGGTGTACCTGCTTGAACAAGGCCAGATTGTCTTGGCTGACACGATGCAGGCGTTGGCGGCCAATCCTGAGATGAGCCAGCGCTATCTTGGTGTGACCCTCGGGCAATAGGCTTTTGGGTGGTTCGGCCATGTATTGGCCTGGCCGTCACAAAGTGTTTCTTATTCCCGTATTCTGGTAACTATCGGTGGGAAATGAGGTTTTGCCCAATAGTTCCTATATGTTGATAACTATGGCTTGTTTTTGGCGATTTTGGTTATAATTCCCATATTCAAAGAACTATGCGGTGAAAGCCAAAGGTTGCACCATGCCCCGAACCCTGCCTCGTGCGACAGTTAACCCTGATCCACATGTCACCGACATGCAAGTGCTTGGGCGTCTCGTGCGTAATCGACGTGCACAAATTGCGATGCGTATTGACGATGCGGCCAGATTAATGGGTGTGTCAAAGACGACGTTGTCACGCCTGGAAAACGGTCAGTCTGTTGGTTTGGACAAGCTTTTTATTGTGCTTGAAGGCCTTGGGATGACTTTGTTGTTGTTTGATCATCAGACGGGCGGCTTTGTTCTGCGTCAGCGACGCATGCGTCTCGAACAGCAAAAGCAGGAACAAGAGGCGCGGGGGTTGGGTTGTCAGGATCCTCTCACTTGAAATTGACCCATCTGACTTGCAAACTTGTCAAACTTCCCACAAAATACACCTATCTACTCTTGCCCCGGTTCATTTTGGCCGGGGTTTTATTTTGAAGTTGGGATTTGTTATGTCAGCCATACCTATTACAACCGCTGGCGCCGAGCGCCTGCGCGAAGAACTCCATCGGCTCAAGCATGTGGAGCGCCCTGCCGTCATTGAGGCGATCGCCGAGGCGCGTGCGCAAGGTGACTTGTCGGAGAATGCCGAATACGACGCCGCCCGTGAGCGCCAAGGGTTTGTTGAGGCACGCATCAGCGAGCTCGATGGTGTGTTGTCCAACGCCCAGGTCATCGACCCAACCGAGCTCGATACCGATGGCAAGATTGTGTTTGGTGCAACGGTTGAGATTGAGGACCTAGAGACCAGCGATACGGTGGTCTACCAAATCGTTGGTGACATCGAAGCTGACATCCGTCACAACAAGATATCGGTGTCAAGCCCCGTGGCTCGCGCCTTGATTGGCAAGACCGAAGGTGATGTGGTCGAGGTCAAGGCCCCGTCTGGCGAGCGTGAGTACGAGATCGTCTCGATTCGTTACGAGTAGCAGCGAACCATCTGCCCTGGTCAGCCTTGTGCTGGTCAGGCATTGAAAAAGACACCCGCGAGGCGGGTGTCTATTTTTTTGAGGTTCTGCTTGCCACTCGCCGAGCGCCAGCGCGCAAGCTCAACGCACTGCGCGATGGGGTCTTGGAAGGGGAGCGTTGGCCAGTGCGTGCCTTGCCGGCGCTAGCGGGTCGTTTGCCACTGGCGGTGCGCTCGGCAGAAAACGCTTTGAGTGAGCCGCGTGCGGGCTTTGTGGTTTGTCCTGCGGTTTGTTTCCCGGTTTCGTCACCACCCAGTGCTTTCTTTCGTGGCTTGACCGCTTTTTTGCCGAGTGCGGCTTGGCGCTTGGGCGTGTGCGGCTCATTGGCTTTGCGTTTGGGCGTTGAGGCAATCGGTGGTGCGATGCCAGCGGCCTCGGCATACAATCCCTTTTTGCCTGGCCGGTAGACGATCAGTGTTTTACCAAGATGATGCACGGGCGCGCAGCCAAGCTCAGCGCATAGTTGCTCGAGCATTTGATCGCGCTCAGTGCGCTCGGCCGTGCCGGCGCGAATTTTAATGAGCTCGTGGGCGGCTAAAGCAACCTCGATCTCTTTGATGACGGCGGGCGTTAAGCCTTGATCGCCAATCAAAACCACGGGTCGCAGCGAATGGGCAGCGCCTCTCAAGGCACTGCGAGCCTGGCTGGTCAGGCGAATGGGGGCAGGTGTTTCAGACATGACGAGATTGTACGGCAATGGCTAAAAAGAAATTCTCAAAAAACTGGGTAAATCAACATATCCAGGATCCGTACGTCAAACTGGCCCAACAAAAGGGCTACCGGGCGCGGGCGGCATTTAAGCTGCTGGAAATCCTCGACATAGAAAAACTGATGAAACCCGGCGACGTCGTGGTTGACCTTGGGGCCACACCCGGCAGTTGGTCACAAGTTGCGCGTGAGCGGTTAAAGCGCGCTGATGGTTCGATTAACGGCAAGATCATTGCCTTGGATATGCTTGAGATGGAACCGGTTGCAGGCGTCCAGTTTATTATGGGCGACTTCAGAGACGATGAAGTGTTGCATCAACTCGAGGCCGCTTTAGAAGGGCAGGCCGTGGATCTGGTGGTTTCCGACATGGCGCCTAACTTAACCGGCGTTGCTAGCGCTGACTCGGCGCGTATTGCGCATGTCTGTGAGCTGGCACAGGACTTTGCGGCCAGACACTTAAAGCCAGAGGGTGCGCTCATCATGAAAGCGTTTCATGGCAGTGGCTTCTCACAAAT
>CBFHXV010000058.1:0-8596 GCA_965659885.1 Burkholderiaceae bacterium
GTGGTCAGCATCACCTCAATGACCTGGCGGGCGGTCATGTACGGAAACGCCTCGCGCACCAAAGCCGCGCCACCAGCCACCAAGGGGGCCGCCATGGAGGTGCCGCTCCATTCCAAACCACCGGCGTAAGTGCTCACCGGCACAGTGGAGTAGAGCGCAACGCCAGGCGAAGACAGGCACCAATCAGCCGCGGCACCGCAGCGATTACTGAACGATGCAATGTCGTTGTCTTGATCAACAGCGACCACCGCAATCAGCGTGCCGGCATACGCCGAGCCATCGAGGTCGCCGACGTCAGCCATTGACGCGTACTCCCAAGTCTCTGGGTCGTATTCATCGCCGTCTGACAGGATTTTGTAAAGCGTCGCGTCTTTGGTTCTGGCCGGGGTAATTAAAGGCACCATGGCCGCCCCCGACGGAATTTGTGAGCTGGTGGGCTGTTCGTCGTATTCATTGCCAGCTGCAAACACCATCACCACATCTGCTTCGGCAAGACGCCTGACCGCACTGAGCTCTTCAAACAGCTCGTCATCGAGAATGGGCTGAAAGTCAACAACACGATAATCGGGATTGGGTTCACCGTTGTCAAGGTCTTCAGGTGGCAGCGCTGGTGGCCCAAAGCTGCCGTTCATCACGGACACACCCGCATCGATTAACTCCCCGGCCCAGTCGCCGGGTTCCGGATAGCCCTCTTCACCCGTCGCCAGCACACTGGCCAAGGTGGCGTTGTATGCGACCCCCATCATACCAACACCATTGCGCGCCGCCGACGCAAGCCCCATCACATGGGTGCCGTGATCAGGGATTTCAAACCCCGCAATAGGGAATGGCGGAAACACCGACGGACTGTAGATACGCCCGGCGAACTCCGGGTGAGACAACTGAATGGGGCTGTCGGCGATGCCGAGCTTGATGCCCAGACCCGTATACCCTTGCGCATAGGCATATTGAGCACCGATCGCACCTAAACCCCAACTGGCTTTGAACTCTGGGGTCAAGAAGGCTTCAGGTGAGGACTGAGCTGAAACACCAAAGGCAGTCAGGGCAGCTGCACTCGCCAGTGTCAATTTAGGTAAGCACAACCGCGAGCGCAATTTCCATTGGCTTAGCACCGCCATACACCCCACCCTCGCCCTCATCAATCATCCCTTCTCTTAAGCCATGTCGTTATACGGTGACGTGATCGGCTATCAATCACCACTTAGCCAACTCATCACCCGTACAAAACCCCATCATGAGCTCGCGTAGTGTACGGAAAGCTCAGTCTCGCGTCAGCAAAAACCTTCAGGCCCTTCCCACTGCGCACGCGAATAGCGATCACCATGTGCCCACCCCACAGGCAAGACACGCTCAATCACCTCTAATTCGTCGCGACTCAACTCACGCTCAGCACCCTCGAGCAGCTGATTCAAATGCGCCACTGATCGAGTCCCCGGGATGGGAATCACATGGTTGCCTCGCGACAATAGCCACGCAATCGCTAGGCCTGCAGCTGAAATGCCCAAACTTTGAGCTAATTGCCTGAAGTTATCTGACGATTTGATGTTGGCGCTGTAGTTTGGTTCCATGAAACGGGGGTTTTTAACGAGAAACGGCAATTCCTGGGCTGCTTCCAAGCTCAGCGGCGTATCCGTGAGTAACGACCGCCCTACCGGGGAAAACGCCACGAGCGCCACGCCGAGCTCAGCACAGGCTTGTATCAGTCCGAGTTCTGGCGCCCGTGTGGACAACGAGTATTCCGACTGCACGGCCGCCACTGGATAAACCGCATGGGCGCGCCGCAATGAAGAGGGTGCGATTTCAGAAAAACCAATGGCTTTGACTTTGCCTGCTTTGACAAAGCTGGCAAGCGTCTCGGTCACTTCTTCAATCGGAATCGATTGATCGCGACGGTGTATGTAGTACAAATCAACTGCCTCGACGCCGAGGCGAGTCAGGCTTTTGTCGAGTTCGGCCTGAAGGTGCTCGCGCGAATTGTCAAAGGTGTTGCCGCTGCCATCGGGCTTGCGGGTAATCCCTCCTTTGGTGGCAATCGTAAAGACGTCTCTGGCCTCGGGCCTGGCTTTAAGGTAGTTGCCGATGACGGTTTCAGAGGTGCCTTGGCCGTAAACATTGGACGTGTCGAGCAGATTCAAGCCCACTTCCATGGCTCGATCAAGAATGGCATGACTCTCGGTCTCGTTGGTCGGCCCGTAAAAATTGGTAAACGACATGGCCCCAAAGCCCACGGGATAAACGGCAGGACCAGATTGGCCAAGTTTGCGATGTTTCATAACAGTCCCCTTAATTTATTCATGACGGATGATGGGATGGCCGCGCGAGCCAGAACCACAATGGCTTTATCGTACCGCCAAGGATAAGACGCGTATGGAATGTATCGCCTGACATCGACTGAGATCAGTGACCAACACCGGCGATCAACAACCGCAACCGATACCCAGCCAATGCCTGCGGTAATCGAGACACGATCAAGCCAAATCACTTACGCTTACGGCATTGTCTGAGTCGAGGTACGAATCATGTTAACCAACGCTGCCATTCTTGCGACAGCCCTATTGTTTGGCGGCATGGTGTTGTATTCGTTCGGTTTTGCCGCATTTATTTTCAAGAACCTGCCGAGCGAGCTCGCCGGCCCCACCATACGCAAAGCGTTTCCGCACTTCTATCTATTTGTGATGGCGACGTCGCTAGTAGCAGCCTTGTTGCTATGGCCAGTTGACCCCACATCAGCTATCTTGATGGCCATCGTTTTAGTCACCACATGGCCAACCCGGCAGTTTCTGATGCCTGCCATCAACCACGCCACCGACACCGGACAAAAGTCCCGCTTCAAGTGGCTGCATAGCTTTTCTGTGCTGATTACGCTGGCGCATATGGCACTGACGGCCATCGTACTGACCCGGTTTGTTTAGTGCTAATCCTGTCTGCGACCCATGAGCACGCGCTTGAAATCCCTTGAGCCATCAGCCATCAGCGACATCATTGAGCTGGCACTAAGCGACCATGTCGCGTTTGACAGTATCAAACGACAGCATGGTCTGTCAGCTGATGAGATCAAAGCCGTGATGCGGGGCCATTTAAAACCGGGTAGTTATAAAGCCTGGCGCAAGCGTGTGCGGCAGATGCGCGAGAAGCGAGCGGCATACAAGTGATCGCGTTAAAGATTGGGAAACAAGCCAGACACCCTCATTGCAGGCCCATCGCTTTAACACGTGCCATCAGAAGCATATGAGGTACAGTCACGGCAGCCAAACCGATAAACACCAATCTTAAAATCAAAGTATCGGCTGGCATCTGCGACCAAAGCACCCAGAGCACACCAGCTAGGAACACGGTAGCCACGCTATAGACGATCGTCATACGCCAAAGCCGTGCTTGATCGGCTGGCGGCGCATGCCGAAACAGCCCCGCCAAATGTCGCAGACTATGCAGTGCGCAAAAATACAATGCGAAGTAAACCAACGGTTGTGCCACATAAGCAAGCGCCAGCAAACTTGCAAACTCCAGGCCCGCCCACCAACGTTGCCGCCTCAGAGCCACCCCGGTCAATGTCATCATGATGGCCACTAGCACCCAAGCCGGCAACGCCAGTGCTTGTGCCAATGCAGCACCGCCTTCACCCGATAGATGCTCAAACAAAACAGCCACCTGGTTTGTTTGAAACCCAATGGGCATCAGCAAAAGCAACAAGCCTGCAACTAGCCTTGGAAACGGATCTAAATCAGATTTCCAGTCTCCGGAAAAATGTACTGCGCTGATAGCCAGAAACACTGCCAGACTCAAGACGGGCAACCACACCCAGACAAGCACGACAAGGGCCGCCACAGCCAGATAGGCCAGATTGAATGCCACGACCTTACGAGCATCGCCTGCAAGGCCAGCACGCTCAGCGAGCCACGGATCAAGCGCGCCATGTGGTAAGCCAAACACCACCACTAAAACGGCAAGCAGCAGCAGTTGCAGGTTCATAGGCAAAGCGTCGGGTGCCCACCACAAAAGGATCAACGCCAACCCGGTTGCCATGGGTAATGCCAGCCGTTCAGCGGTCGGTGGTGCCAGTTCTGATGTCATGGCTTTCCCCCGAGGCCGCTTGATAAGCGCCTTGCCAATGCTTCCACGAAAGGCCGCTTGGGCAAACTCCGTATGACCGACAGGCAGTCACGCCATGTGGCCTCATCGTTCATGAACCGTACAAACCGAACGGGCTCGGTTCGGCCCAGCATCCGATCAAACAAACCGGGCGCAAGACGGGGGCTCGCCTCGATGACGTCAAGAAACAATTGATCCATCCAGCGCCACCAAAAGCTAGGCTTGGCATGCCCTATCACTTCACCTGTTGCAACATAAGGCGCGGCACAGCCCTGTGCCCAGCGCTGAATCCGCAAAAAACCGTAACCTGATGAACTACGCAAGGCACCACCACCCATGCCAGCACTTGCGGGTTGTCCTGGTTGGCACGAGAGCGCGGGCAGCCCCATAGGCAAGACGGCATATTCACGGCGCATCACCGTTGCATTGTGCCAGCCACGACGATCAAGCAAATCTAAAAGTGTCTCCTGAAGCACCGGCTGTTCTAGTTTGGTCCTGGCAAAAAACGTCACCTCTACCAGCAACCGCGTGGCACTGATGGGCAAGATGTACGTAAAACAAAACTCACCGTCCACTACACGCATGTCCGACATAAGTTCGACGCTATCGAGATCAATGGCCTCGTTTACGGCTGACCCTGCTGGCAATTCGATCTCCCAGCCCAGAAATACCTGCTGCAGGGTTGCGTTAGCGGCTCTGCTCGGCTCGGGTGGCCGAGTGTCGATCACCTCGCGCGTCACGATGGTTTCGTGATCGGTGGTGACTTGCCACCCTGCAGCCACCGGCACCACCGACTGCACTCGCACACCGAGCTGCAATTGCACCCACGGGCTTGACTCGATGGTTTCACAGCAAGCCCGATAAAAGTCGATCGATCGCAAGTACTGATAGCTCAGCCCATCAGCCTGGCGGGCACGCTGGGGTTGCCCGGCTTGCCCAAATCGCCAGCATGACCATCGCCGGTGCACGAAGGACAGAATAGAATCTGCCGACCCTAGGCGACTAGGTGCCCAAAAACACCAACTGCGGTCATCTTCGTATGTTGTGCGCGGTTCGATAACTAGGACATTTTTGTCTACCCCGCGCAAAACCAACTCACGCGCCAAGGACAAACCGGCACAGCCACCCCCGACAATAACCAGATCAATTGCCGACATCTGATTCACACCAGTGTTGCGGCATTCGCCCCGAAACAATCCTGCAAGTGCTCATGCAATCGACCATCATGTGCGGTGTCGAACGTGCCTGAAAAATTATGAATCGCATGCCAGGTCAATGCCCTCGATGCACACACCAGTTTTCTTGAATGCGATACAACGGCTCGCTGTTGCCATGAGTGAAAATCCGAGGCCGCAATTACCTCGCCAATCTCTCGATACACCATGGCAGCCACGACAATACCGTAACGAGCCGAACTTGGCAGGAACCGCACACCCGATAGCCCACTGTCGTAGTAATTCTGAGCGAGTGCCAGCGTTCGCTGCACACCTTCACGCAAACGTGTCTCTGTGGCTAGATCAGGGTTGATCACGTGTTCAGCCTTAACGGGGCCAATCCATGACTGAGGTAGATAAACCCGTCCGTTACATGCGTCTTCGGCAACGTCTCTGGCAATATTGGTTAGCTGCATCGCAATACCAAGGTCAATGGCAAAGGGAAAGGCATCGCGGTCATGAACATCGAGCACCATGCTCATCATCAAACCAACGGTACCCGCCACTTGGTAGGCGTAGCGCACCAGTTGCTCTTCAGATGTGACTGCATCCAAGTCCACATCGGAGCGCACCCCGTCAATGAGTGCGGCGACAGGCTCACGGGGTATCTTGGCCTCATGCATCAGTCGCAGCATGCAAGACACACGAGTATCAGTTGAAACGCCGGCCCGTATCGATTGCTTGATCTGCTCAAGGCGACGTGCAGCGGCCAACGAATCGTGTGTTTCATCAGCAATGTCATCGACATAGCGACAAAAAGCATAGAGGCGGGCTGCGCGGCTGCGATGCGCGGGCGCAAGCAAACGACCCGCAAAGTAAAAGCTGCGCCCCTTGGATTGCAGCACCGCCATTGCATCATCTTCGGTCAAGGCTGTCATGTCGCTATCTCCCCTAAGTCGCCATGGGCAATAAACGTTCGAAGACTTTGGCCGATGAGACCACACCAGGCAATCCTGCACCCGGGTGTGTCCCCGCCCCCACCAGAAACAAATTTTTGGGTCCCTCACCTCGGTTATGGAACCGAAACCAGGCGGATTGGGTGAAGATCGGTGACACCGAAAAGCCAGCACCATCTGGCGATAGATACCTATCTTGGAAATCCACGGGTGTCATAAAAAACTGATCAACGATCTCGTCAGCCAAGCCAGGTAGCGTGCGCTGGCCCAAAGCCTGAATCACGCGCGCAGCCAAAGCCGGACCCTGTCTGTCCCAATCAATATCTGCTTGCAAATTAGGCACTGGCACCAACGCATAAAAGCTGTCGCCTCCCTGCGGCGCGAAACTAGCGTCAGTCGCCGTGGGCCGGTGCAGGTAAATAGAAAAATCGTCAGCCAATACCTTGCGATTAAAGATGTCATCAAGCAAACCCTCGTAGCGTGGTCCCATCCATATCGTGTGGTGGGCCACGTTGGGGTATTGGCGTTTGGTCCCGAAAAATAAGACAAAAAGCCCCATGGACTTACGCCAGCGATCAGACTTGAGTTTAGCCAACCAATTGACATCATTGTCTGGTAATAGCTTTTTGTAAAGATGGGCCGGGTCGGCATTTGAGACGACCCAATCGGCCTTTAGCGTCTGGGTTTGCCCATGCTTGTCTTGTAGTTGGACGTTTACAATTTGACCGTCGGACAAGCCCATCGACGTCACGGTGTGGTTAAGTCGAATCTCGATGCCTTGCTCGACCATGAGCGATTCAATCGCGTCTACGAGTGCGCCTGTACCACCCATGGCGAAATGCACGCCGTGCGCCTGTTCGAGAAAGTGAATCAACCCATAAATGCTGGTGGTGTCAAATGGGTTGCCACCGACCAGCAACGGCTGTATCGAAAATGCCTGCCGCAAATAATCACTCTCCAAGTATCGGCAGACCATTTGCCATACCGTACGCCAGGCGCCCAATCTGGCTAGGTGAGGCACCTGAGCAAACATAAAGGCCATGCTGTGAAACGGACGATCTGACAGTTTGGTGAACCCAACGTTATACAGTTTGCGCGATTGCTCCAACAATTGGTGGTAGCCGTCCACATCCGGTGGGTGAATGCGTTTAATCTCAGCCAGGGTGTCGTCCATGGTACCGCCGTAGTCAAAGTGCTCGCCGTCAGCGAACTCAAAGCGATACCAGGGCTTGAGCGCGACGAGTTTGACCCGGTCATGCAACGATTGGCCGAACAGAGCAAATAGCTCTTCGAACAAAAAGGGCGCGGTCAACACAGTTGGACCAGCATCATGCTTAAACCCGGCGCGCTCGAACACTTGTGCGCGCCCGCCGAGACGCGAGCAACGATCGATAACAGTCACGCCATGACCTTTGGCGCGAGCGCGCAAAGCCGCAGCCATGCCCCCAAAACCACCGCCGACGACCACCACATGACTCATGCCGCCTGAACCTCCTCTGACAAGGACAGTGATGCTGCGTCACTCAGTTGCTGGCATAAATCCACCAACCCCAAACCGCTGTTACCCGGCAACCAACGGGCATGCGTGCAAGCTTGCAGCAAGTTTGATTGGGCCAGGCCACGCGCCCGTTTGATAGACTCGTGGTAGTCCAGCTTCTGTCCCAAAAGCACTGCGATTATGTTGTTTTGACCGTGACTAAGGTCGGTCTCAGCATCGGCAATGTCATCGATAATTTGGTACGCGACAGCGAACGACTGTCCCGCAGCGCTTGCCATCGAGATGCTCGAGAACTGGCCGGCGGCAATCAAGGACAACTCCAAAGGTAAAGCCAACAGACTGCCCGACTTGCCGCGTGCAACCGCCACCCACATTTCAAGATCAAGGGGGTCGCGCGTGGCCTGCAAGTCACGGACTTGTCCGCCTATCAGGTTCGCGCTACTGCGGTGAACCTGCCCGACCAACTCAGCACAGTGAGAAGGGAGTCTGGCCAATATCTGATATGCAGCCGACAACAGAAAAGTGCCAGCACACATGGCGGTGTTGACGTCAAACTCTCGCCAAGCTGTCACCTGGCCACGTCGCTCGTGAGCGTTGTCTTGAATGTCGTCATGCAACAACGATCCATTGTGAATCAGTTCACAACACGCAGCCAGGGCAATACATGTGCGATCGGGCAAGCCCAATGCGTGGGCACTACTCAAGGCCAGTCTTGCTCGCATGCATGCACCACGCTGCGAGAAATGGTAAGCCATAAGATCGTCTAGCCTTGTTGAGCCCGTGCCCGCGATCGCCTCAAGCATCAGTAGGTGTGTGGTCTGCAAGCGTGACTCCACCCAGGAATCATGACGCGGCTCACTGGCCGCGATGGCCCTTTTTTGGCGCGTACTCATCAGCAT
>CBFHXV010000059.1:0-7969 GCA_965659885.1 Burkholderiaceae bacterium
TGAACAGGCCCATCAAACGGGCAAGCTCGTCTCGCAACTGACGTCGGTCTACCACCATGTCGATGGCGCCCTTCTCCAGCAAGAACTCAGCCCGCTGAAAACCCTCAGGCAGCTTTTCACGCACCGTCTGCTCAATGACACGTGGCCCGGCAAAGCCAATCAGTGCTTTAGGCTCTGCAATGACCACATCGCCCACAAACGCAAAGCTCGCTGACACGCCCCCCATGGTGGGGTCGGTCAGCACACTGATAAAAGGCAGCCGCTGCGCGGTCAATTGAGTCAGTGCCGCATTGGTCTTGGCCATTTGCAGCAATGAGAAAAGGCTTTCTTGCATGCGAGCGCCACCAGAAGCGGCGACACAAACAAATGGGGTGTGTTGTTCAATGGCGGCATGCACGCCGCGCACGAAACGCTCACCAACGACGGACCCCATGGACCCACCGAGGAAGTCAAACTCAAAACACGAGAGCACGCAAGGCACGCTATGGATGGAACCACTGACCGTTACAAGCGCCTCCGTCTCGCCCGTTTGCTTGACCGCACCTTGCACGCGGTCTGGATATTTCTTGGAGTCACGAAACTTCAAGGGGTCCATGGAACGGGTGGTCTGACCAATTTCACGCCGGCCCTCCACATCGAGCAATGAGTCAATGCGTGCTCGAGCCCCAATTCGCATGTGATGATCGCATTTCGGACAGACCTGAAGGCTCGCTGCCAAATCCTCGTTGTAAAGCACCGACTCACATGAAGGGCATTTAACCCACAAGCCCTCGGGCACGCGTTTGGCCGCGCTATCTGCATTTTTATTGATCCGTGGCGGCAGGATCTTGTCTAACCAACTCATATCAGTGTGTTTCCCAGTGCTGCTTAGGCAGCCTGTTTGGTTACTTGGTCAAGGGCCAAACGGATATGCTTGAGCCAATCATGCCCAGCCGAGACAGCGGCTTCGGTCTGCTCCTGCTCAGGTAGCTCCTGCCAAGCCTTGTTCATCACGTCAATCAGTTTACTGCCAATCACCACAGCATCGGCAACCTCGGCAACTCGACTGGCACTGTGCGCATCACTGATGCCAAACCCTACCCCGACAGGAATCTTGACGTGCTGGCGTATTTTGGCTAACTGGGAGGCAACCTCATCGGTATTGATGTGAGCTGCACCCGTCACTCCACGCAGTGACACGTAGTAGACATAACCCTTGGCTAACTTGCCCACCGCAGCAATACGCTCGTTAGTAGATGTGGGCGCCAACAGAAAAATGGGCGCCATGTCATGGGCGTCAAGCAACTTTACAAAGGGCTCGGCTTCTTCAGGTGGATAATCCACCACGAGCACGCCATTCACACCAGCTTTGGCGGCCTGTTCGACAAATGCTTGCTGACCCATGCGCTCAATGGGATTCGCGTAGCCCATGAGCACGATAGGTGTGTCTTGGTCGGCTTGCCGAAACTGAGTCACCATACCCAGCACATCTTTCAGACCAGTGCCCTGCCGAATCGCGTGCTCGGCTGCACGTTGAATCACCGGGCCATCTGCCATCGGGTCAGAGAAAGGCACACCAAGTTCGATCACATCAGCACCCGCATCGACCAAGGCATGCATCAGTGGCACGGTTGAGTCTGGCAGGGGGTTGCTGGCTGCGATGTAGGGAATCAGTGCGGCGCGTTGCTCGTTGGCGCTGCGTTCAAGTGCATGGGTAATTTTAGAGATGCTCACGTGCAAGCCGTCCTCAAAGTTCGATGCCAGCCTGCGTGGCCACGGTGTTAATGTCTTTGTCACCGCGGCCAGACAGGTTAATCAAAATGACACGGTCTTTGGGCAGCGTCGGCGCTAGACGGGCGGCCTCGGCCAACGCATGCGCTGTTTCAAGCGCAGGGATGATGCCTTCGACCCGACAGCAATGATGAAACGCTGCAAGTGCGGCGTCATCATCCACACCGACGTAGGTCGCACGGCCCGTGTCTTTAAGCCAGGCGTGCTCAGGGCCGACGCCCGGATAATCCAGCCCTGCCGATACCGAGTGGGTCTCCTGCACTTGGCCATCCTCGTTCTGGATGACATACGTGCGATTGCCATGCAACACACCAACCTGCCCGGCAGACAACGATGCCGCATGCTGACCCGAAGCAATGCCGTGGCCGGCGGCCTCAACCCCGACAAGCTTGACGTCTTCGTGGTTGATGTACGGATGAAAAATCCCCATTGCGTTCGATCCACCACCGACGCAAGCAATCACGTAATCCGGTTGACGGCCGATGACCTCGGGCATTTGCTCAATGCACTCCTCACCGATTACAGAATGAAAGTTGCGAACCATCATGGGGTAAGGGTGCGGACCGGCCACGGTGCCGATGATGTAGAACGTGTCCTCGACATTGGTCACCCAGTCACGCAAAGCTTCATTCAAGGCGTCTTTCAGCGTTTTTGAGCCGGACTCCACCGGCACCACCTGAGCACCGAGCAACTTCATCCGATAAACGTTAGGCGACTGGCGCTTGACGTCCTCACTGCCCATGTAAACAATGCACTCCATGCCATATCGGGCACAAACGGTTGCCGTGGCCACCCCGTGCTGGCCCGCACCTGTCTCGGCAATGATGCGCTTTTTACCCATGCGCCGCGCCAACAAAGCCTGACCAAGGCTGTTGTTGATTTTATGGGCACCCGTGTGATTCAGGTCCTCGCGCTTGAACCAGATCTGTGCCCCGCCTAACTCTTCGGACCAGCGACGGGCATGGTAGACCGGGGTGGGACGCCCCACAAAGTGATTTAACTCACTGTGAAACTCGGCCAAAAAGTCCGGGTCGTTCTGGTACTTGGCGTAGGCATCGCGCAGCTCCGCTAGCGCATGCATCAACGTCTCAGCCACGAAAACCCCGCCATACGGACCAAAATGGCCCGTTGCATCCGGAAAGTCATATGGTTTCACAGACAATGCCCCCAAAAGTTGCTACGTGTTTTCGACAAGCCTAGTGTCGAGGCAAACGACACGAATCATTAAATTTCTAGATGATTTTAACAGTCCGGTCACTAAACCGGGTGATTGCCTGGTTTGGCACCCATACACTCAGGCAACGCATTTAAGTCCCATGGGCTAGCGCCGTTGCGCTGACAACACCCCGGTGACCTCACCCAATGCCACTAACGCCCGTTGCAAGCCCTCAGCGCCACTGACCTGCACGGTAAAAACCATGTGCGCCAGCGACGCCTTACTCTGGGTGTTCACCCCGATGACATTCAGGCGCAACCGGGCAAACACCTCAGACAGATCTCTTAGCAAACCGTCCCGATCATGCGCATGCACCACGATATCCACGGGATACACCGTGTCTGCGGTATCACCCCACGAGACCTCGATTACCCTCTCAGGGTCACGCCGCGCCAGTTGTGTGAAGCTCGGACAGTCCAGACGATGAATCGACACGCCCCGCCCCCGGGTGACAAACCCACCAATGGGGTCAGGCGGTGCCGGGCGACAACAGCGCGCAAGCTGGGTCAACAACGAGCCCACACCCTGCACCAAAACGCCAGCGCCGCCACTAGACCCGCCAGTGACATCCTTAGCAACATGCGTGGCAAAGCGCGCCACCTCATCTTGCGTAGGGGCTTGGGCGGCTGGCTTAAACACCGCGTCAATCTGTCGCAGGCTGAAATCCTCTTTAGCAACCGCCACGTAAAGATCATCAGCATGCGCAAAACCGAGCTGTTGCGCCAATTGCTCATGGTTGATGGCGGTTTTGCCAAGGCGCTGCAGCTCCTTGTCCACCAACGCATGTCCCTGCGTGATGCGCTGTTGCAATTCAATGGCATTGAACCAGGCGCGCACCTTGGCTTTCGCTCTCGAACTGGCGAGATAACCCAGCTGCGGGTTTAGCCAGTCGCGCGACGGTCCACCCGCCTTGGTGGTCACGATCTCGACGGTTTGGCCCGTGTGCAGCTTGGTCTGCAAGGGCACCATCTGTCCGTCGACTCTGGCACCACGGCATCGATGGCCTAAGTCGGTATGTAAGTGATACGCAAAATCTACAGGTGTGGCCCCCTTGGGCAGCTCTATGACGCGCGCCTGCGGCGAGAGCACATAAATTCGCTCGCTTTGCGCCAAGGCGGCAGCTGCAGCCGAGGTGTCGGCATCGCTATCGGCCTCAGCGTCTTGGCGCCAGGCGAGCAACTGGCGCATCCATGCCAGCCGTTTGTCGTAGCCTTGCTCATCAGGGGCAGCTTTGCTGGACTGGCCTGACTCTTTATAACGCCAGTGCGCGGCCATACCGAATTCAGCGAACTCGTGCATGGCCTGCGTGCGAATCTGCACCTCAAAGGCACGGCCTTCATGATCGGCTACCACCGTATGCAGTGACCGATAACCGTTGGGCTTGGGGCGAGAAATGTAGTCGTCGAACTCTTGACCAATCGGTGACCAGTGCTCGTGCACCAGCCCGAGCACCGTGTAGCAAGAACGCTCATCCGGCACGATCACGCGCATGGCGCGCAAGTCATAAAGCTCGCTGAAGTCGACCGATTTACGCTGCATCTTGTTCCAGATGCTGTAAATATGCTTGGGCCGCCCGGTGATTGACGCCTCGATACCCGCTTGTGCAACCAATTCACGAAGCTTTTTTAGTGTTTGCTCAATAAAGGTTTCGCGCTCGACGCGCTTTTCTTCCAGGCGCTTGGCGATGGCTCGGTACTGCTCGGGTTGCTCGAAGCGAAACGCCAGGTCTTCCATTTCCCACTTCACTTGCCAAATGCCCAGCCGATTGGCTAGCGGCGCATACAAATCCAACGTCTCCTGGGCAAACCTGGCCTCACATGGGGTTTTGGTATTGGCGTGCCAGCGCAGTGTCTGCAGGCGCGAGGCTAGTCGAATGAGCACAATGCGCAAGTCCGCAGCCATGGCCAACAGCATTTTGCGCAAGTTCTCTTTTTGTGCGGCTGCGTCTTCACCTTCCTGGGCGCGGGCGTCTCGCGCGACTTCGCCAAGCCGTAACAAGGCACGTGTTCCCTGCACCAACTTGGCGACTTCAGCGCCAAATTGCTGGCCCACGGGATCCAGTCCTTTGCCCGTGTGGGCGGGCAAAGCCAGTAGCAGTGTCGCTATACGGGTGGACGCATCCGTTTGCAGTTGGGCCAGGATTTTTGCACTGGCCAGACAGTGATCCCACAGCGGCTGATCCCCGGCAATCACCGAAGGCTCGTAGCGTTGCATCACCCAGTCAAGGGAATCCTCCACTTGAAGGGCCTCTGATGCAGACAATCCAGCCACCAGGGCTTGACGGCTGTCATGATCGGGCTTGGCAGCGGTCATGGTGAGACAAAAGCGCGTGACTAAAGCGCTGCTGTGACAACGATCTCAACCTTGAAATCCGGGTTGGCCAGCCTTGACTCAACCGTGGCTCTCGGTGGCGCGTTGCCCTCGGCTACCCAAGCATCCCAGGCCTGGTTCATGCCATCGAACTCGGCCATATTGGCGATAAAAATCTGCGCCATCAGGATGCGCGACTTGTTGGTGCCAGCCTGCTCAAGCAAGCCATCGATAATGGAGAGCACTTGCTCTGTCTGTGCGCAAATATCGAGCGTGGGATCCTCAGGGATTTGTCCGGCGAGATAAGCCACGCCGTTATGGATGGCCATGTCTGAGAGGCGTTTTTCGACATTGACTCGTTGGATGGGTTGCATAGGTCACCTATGGGTTACACGACAAAAAAACAGAACAACCAAAGCGCGCTCTGGCCCTCAGGGCTGCGGCGGCAGGTCAAACACTTGCCTGAGGTAGGCAAGGTAAGCGGGATCATCGCACATGGTTTTTTCCGGGGCGTCTGAAACTTTAGCCACGGGCTGGCCATTGCAGCGCACCATCTTCATCACAATTTGCAAGGGTTGCAAACCCAGGTCATTGGTCAGGTTGGTACCAATGCCAAATGACACTCGGGCACGACCTTGAAAGCGCCTGGCGATTTCAATAGCCAGCGGGAACGTGAGCGCATCCGAGAACACCAGTGTTTTGGTGCGAGGGTCAACCCGATTGGCGCTGTAGTGCGCCAAGATGCGCTCGCCCCACACAAACGGGTCACCAGAATCATGGCGTGCGCCGTCAAACAGTTTGCAAAAATACATGTCAAAGTCGCGCAAAAACGCATCCAGACCATAGACATCAGATAATGCAATACCAAGGTCACCACGATACTCCTTGGCCCAAATCTCAAGAGCAAAGATCTGCGAATCGCGCAGCCTTGGCCCTAGCGCCTGGCAGGCTTGCAGATATTCGTGGCCCATGGTGCCAATGGGGGTGATGCCATGGCGCCTGGCCATGTCCACATTGCTTGTGCCGGCAAAGTGCTCGCCCATTGAGGCCTTGAGCATCGATACGACCTCATCGTGCCAGCGGCGTGAGAAGCGACGCCGGGTGCCGTACTCGGCCACACGAAAGCTCGCCATGTCGGGCTCGCCAGTCACCAGCTGAATTTTCTCGCGCAGGCGCCGCCTACCTTCTTCTGGCGCGGGCGCCGGATCGGCATGCCGAAAATACACCTCGTTGACAATGGCCAACACGGGGATCTCAAACAGAATCGTGTGCAGCCATGGGCCTTTAACTGAGATGGAAATGCCGCCCGGCGCATCGGCCTTGGTCAATTCAATAGATTTGCGCGGCAGGTGAAATAGCCCAAGAAAGTCAACGAAGTCGCTTTTGATAAAGCGTAAGCCGCCTAGATAATCGAGCTCAGCGTCTGTGAATTTGAGCTGGCACAGCGAGTCTATTTCAGCCTCGATTTCTGGAAGATGGCTGCTCAAATCGATATCGGGGGTGCGACACTGAAACCGGTACTCAACCTGCGCAGCCGGAAAGTGATGCAACACCACTTGCATCATCGAGAACTTGTACAGATCGGTGTCTAGCAAAGACTGGATAATCATGAACGGGCAATTAGTGGCGATATCGAAAGAGGCACCAAGTTAGCACACAGCAGCACACTCATCATGGTCATGCCGCGATGGCACGCTGCATTGGCTAAAATAGCAATGTAAGACGAAACGGCAGCTTCTGTCTTCGTTATATTGCTATCGCAGTCTATTTTGAGATTTATTGACACCATGACTCACGTTGTTACCGAAAACTGTATCAAGTGCAAATTTACAGACTGTGTGGATGTTTGCCCGGTCGATTGCTTCAAAGAAGGCCCAAACTTTTTGGTCATTGACCCTGATGAATGTATTGACTGTGCGGTCTGCATTCCTGAATGCCCGGCCAATGCAATCTTCGCAGAAGAAGACGTGCCACAGGATCAGGTCGGATTCATTGCGCTTAACGCTGAGCTAACGCCCGTCTTTAAAACAATCACGCGCACCAAAGAGCCACTGCCAGATGCTGATGATTGGAACGGCGTGCCCAATAAGCTCGAGCACCTAGAGCGATAGCGTCGCTGCAAAAGACGCAACAAGCCCGAATATTTTTAGTTATTCATCACCGAGGCAACATGTCTGAAGCCCAAGTGCAACAGAAATACAACCAGCAGCGCGTACTGTCGGTCAAACAATGGGAGTCACCGGGTTTGATCTCCGTGCGCGTCACGCGCGACCCCGAGTTTCACTTTATCCCCGGGCAGTTTGTCCGGATTGGTGTGGCTGACAGCGTCAACAGCGAACCAGATGTCTGGCGCGCCTACTCCATGGTCTCGCACCCCGATGACGACTACCTCGAGTTTTTGAGCGTCACCGTGCCCGATGGCCAGTTCAGTCCCAAGCTCGCGAGCCTGTCGCCAGGCGATGAACTGTGTGTTGAAAAAAACCCACTAGGCTTTTTGACGCTAGAGCGGTTTCTACCCGCACGTGCCCTGTGGCTTGTGGCAACCGGCACGGGACTGTCGGCCTATCTGCCCATGCTGCGCGATGCACAGACTTGGCAAAACTTCGAAAAAGTTATTCTGGTGCACGGTGTGCGAACCGCCCACGAACTGTCCTATCGGCAAGAGCTTCAAAC
>CBFHXV010000060.1:0-7857 GCA_965659885.1 Burkholderiaceae bacterium
GGCATGATCATCATTACCCGTGCTTGCATGGGGTCTGGAGGTGTTGGATTGAGCTTGATCTGCAAAAACATCGTGGCCATCATGATGACGGGCAAGATGAAAAGCGGGTCCTGTGCCGAGAGATCGTCGACCCACAATATCCAGGGCGCACCTCGCATTTCGACGCTGGCCAACAGTACCCAATACAGAGCAATAAACACTGGGATTTGAACCAAAATCGGTAAACAACCGCCCAGAGGGTTGATTTTTTCGTTTCGGTACATCTCCATCATGGCGGTGTTGAGCTTTTGCTTGTCGTCGCCATATTGTTCTTTCAGACTCTTTAACCGGGGCGCGACTTGTTTCATTTTCGCCATAGACCGGTAGCTAGCTGCCGACAGCGGGTAAAACACCGCCTTGATCAAAATTGTCAGAACCACGATGGTCCAGCCCCAATTGCCAACAAAACTATGAATCCAAGTCATTAAGATGAACAAGGGCTTGGCAATAATGGTGAGCCATCCGTAATCGACAACGAGATCTAGACCAGGTGCCAGGGCTTCTAGCGCATCTTGGTCTTGAGGACCGACCCAAAGCTTGGTCTGCAGCGTTGAGGCCGCACCTGGCCCGATCTCGCCAATGGATTCAATACTTCGTGCGGCATACAGGTTGTTGCCAACTTGAGCCATCTCGTAGCTTCTCTGGGCGCCCTGTGGCGGTACCCAAGCAGTAACAAAATAATGCTGGATCATGGCGAACCAGCCATTGTCGGCCGACTTGATGAAGGTTCCGTCGCGATCCTCTATCTCCGAGAAGGATACTTTCTGAAACTTTTCTTGTTCAGAATAAACAGCCGGGCCTGTGAAGGTGTGATAAAAGCTTGAGGTGTCTTCCGGATCGTCACCGTCTCTGGTGATTTGTAGGTAGACCGATGGTGTGACAGACTGATCTGTCAGGTTTTCCACCTTGTGTTCAACGTCGATGACGTATTGGCCGCGATTGAATGTGAACGTTTTGGTGACCCTAACGCCGCCAGACTCACTTACAAAACTGACCGGTAAAGTGTCACCTTGCATAGTGGTCTCATTAGATACCAACTTGAATGGTGCTAGATGAGTCGGATAATCGGTGCCAGCCGGGCCGACAACGCCAGTCTGCACGATGTAAGTACGACCACCGTCTTGTTGCAATAGGGCTGTTGGTTGCGAAGAGTCGTCTTTCTTGGGGTAGTCAAGCAGTTCGGCGCGAATGATTTGAGCGCCAATTAGGTTAAAGGTCAGACGATAAACATCGGTTTCGATCGTAACCGTCTCATTTGCTGGGGGAATGGGAGTTGGCGTCTGAGGTTCTTGGGTCTGGCTGTTGGCGGCCGTGGTGCTTGGTGCTGTAGGTACAGCACCAGAGCCTGTAGGCGTACTGGCTTGGCCATCATTAGCCTGATTGCCCGTCTGGGTCGAAGATGGTGTCTCTCCGAACAAAGAAGTTCCTGTTTGGTGTACCTGCCAATTGTTCCAGAGCATGAGCAATGAAAACGCGAAAATCATGAGCAGGATCGTGCGACGGATATCCATTCTGACCTGAGTAAGTAGTGTTCAAAGAAACACCGCAGTTTAGCCTTAAACGACGTTATGGGTTGCGGTTGTGCTTCGGTGGCACCGGGTCGTTGCCACCACTGCCCCAAGGATGGCATTTGCCGATTCGTTTGATGGCTAGCCACGACCCTTTTAATGCGCCCCATTGTTCGATGGCGTCAATTGCATAGGTCGAGCAGGTCGGATTAAAGCGGCAATTTGACCCTAGCCAGGGACTAAGAAAAAACTGGTAACTCTTGATGAGCTTAACGAGCAACCAGCGCATCTTTTTTTCTCGTTTTTAGCTTCGACAGCAATTGATCAGCTTCTTGTCGAGCAACTTGTTTGAGCCCAGAACTAGATAAGCCTTCTGGTGTGGCTCTGAGTCTAAACAGATAGAGCCCGCCAGGCAGATCTGTTTGCATCAGCCTGAAGGACTCTCGCAAAACGCGTTTTACACGGTTACGATCAACCGCTAGACGCAAGAGTCGCTTAGGGACTATGAATCCCAACTGACTGGGTGTGATCTCTTGGGTGCCGTGCTCAGTGTCAGCGTAATGGAGTAGAAACAGTTTGCTTCGGCCAATAGGTTTTGCTCGTAGCGCCTGTTTGAATTCTTCAGGCGCTCGCATCCGCATCGATTTGGTGAGTTTGGCTCGAGTAGATTCCAATCCGATCTCCTGGCCGTTACTTCACCTTTGACTTATGGCGCTTTGGTTTTGATCACTTGAATGTTGCAACGACTTCGTGACCATCTTATGACCGCGGGTCGCCAAATTTATAGGTTTATAGCCTTTCGCGTCGAAGATTCGCGAAAATCGCACCGCGCTAGCATCCGTGACTTGGTCAATCAGGTTTGAAATTGACAACAACAGACGGCAAGCTTTAGACGGCTAGGCGCTTACGGCCCTTCGCGCGACGAGCATTGATCACGGCACGACCGCCACGGGTTTTCATACGGACTCGAAAGCCATGTGTTCTTTTGCGACGCGTAACTGATGGTTGGTATGTACGTTTCATTTCGGTAGCCCAGCAAAAATATAGGGAAAGCCCTCTATTTCATCAAATAAATAGACGCGCGTCAACTGCCAAATGATGAGACCCTCTCTCGGTCGAGCCTTAAGTCTGTGGATAACGTTGTCCACAAACAGGTAAAATGACGTCAAATGAAGATTGAACATGGATGAATTCTGGAAGTCTTGTTTGAGCCAGCTCGAACAAGAACTACCCCCTCAGCAGGTTAGCGCCTGGATACGACCGATCTCTCCGCTTTCGTACGATAGCGAGAGCGGTTTGTTGTGCCTAGCGCTACCCAACCGGTTTAAGCTCGACTGGGTTAAGCGCAACTTTCTCGAACGGCTGCAACAAATTGCTTCGAATTGGTATGACAAGCCAGTTCAGATTTCGCTCGAACTCGTACCAAATCAACCGTCAGCACCTGCAGCTACGATCCCAAATTTATCGAAAACACAAATACAGCATGTAGAGAACACCGCAAGTGCAAGTGTTCCAGACTCGGACAATCGCTCCAGACTGAACGGCCAATTAACGTTTGAAAACTTTGTGACGGGTAAGGCCAATCAGTTAGCTCGAGCGGCTGCCCAACAAGTTGCTCAAAACCCAGGGGTTTCGTACAACCCCTTGTTCCTATACGGTGGCGTTGGCCTTGGCAAAACACACCTGGTCCACGCCATTGGTAACGCTGTCATTGACAAGCGCCAAAGTGCTCGTGTGCGCTATGTCCATGCTGATCAGTACGTCTCCGACGTCGTTAAAGCCTACCAAAAAAAGGCTTTTGACGACTTCAAGCGTTACTACCACTCTCTTGATCTTCTTTTGATTGATGATATCCAGTTCATCTCTGAGAAAAAACGCACGCAGGAAGAATTCTTTTACGCTTTTGAGGCGATGGTTGCCCAAGCGCGTCAAATCATCATCACGAGCGACACTTACCCTAAAGAGCTTTCGGGTATTGATGATCGGTTGATATCTAGGTTCGATTCGGGCCTAACCGTGGCGATTGAGCCGCCAGAGCTCGAAATGCGCGTGGCCATTTTGTTGAGAAAAGCACAGGCAGAGGGCTTTGCTATGCCTGAGGAAGTTGCTTTTTTTATCGCTAAACATTTGCGCAGCAACGTGCGCGAGCTAGAAGGTGCCCTTCATAAGGTGCTTGCTTACTTGAGGTTTCACGGCCGCGACGAATTGACCGTGGACGTTTGCCGTGACGCTCTCAAGGACTTGTTGTCTGTCTCAAGTGGACAGATCACTGTAGAGAACATCCAAAAAACTGTGGCCGACTTCTACAAGATCAAAGTCGCAGATATGTACTCCAAGCGCCGGCCGGCCAATATCGCAGTGCCGCGCCAGGTTGCTATGTATTTGGCCAAGGAACTGACACATAAAAGTTTGCCGGAGATCGGTGACTTGTTTGGTGGCCGAGATCACACCACTGTATTGCATGCTGTAAGAAAAATTGCTGATTTACGAGGTAAACAAGCCGAGTTGAATCACACACTACATGTGCTGGAACAAACACTGAAAGGTTAAACCATGCAACTCATCAAAGCCAACCGAGACGCACTGCTAAAGCCATTAACCACGGTCGCTGGCATCGTTGAGCGTCGTCATACCCTGCCTATTCTGGCCAACATTCTGATCCGAAAGCGTGGTGCGCAAGTTTCATTTGTCGCCACTGACCTCGAGGTCCAAATCACGGCAACCGCCTCCATCGGTGTTGGCGATGAGGACGTTGATCTGACTGTTGCGGCGCGCAAACTGCTCGATATCTTGCGCTCGTTGCCCGATAGTGCAGAGGTCGTTTTGTCACAGGCGCCAAATAAACTCATGGTTCAGTGCGGCAAGAGCCGGTTTTCCCTACAGACGCTAGCTGCGGCTGAATACCCGACCTTAACGGAGTTAAAAGCTGTAGATGTCAGTGTCTCGGTGTTGCAGAAAACTTTAAAGCACTTGTTTGCCATGACCCATTACGCCATGGCGCAGCAAGACATTCGGTACTACCTCAACGGCAGTTTGTTGGTATTTGAGCCAGGTGCCTTGCATGCGGTAGCCACCGACGGCCATCGCCTAGCGCACTGCTTTTGCGACGTAGAGGGGTTGGACAGCGCCACGGAAGTGATCTTGCCACGTAAAACCGTTCTCGAGTTGCAACGTTTGCTCGAGGACACCGAAGAGACAGTAAAAATTGAAGTCGGACCTGGACAGTTGCGATTCCAGTTTGATGGCGTTGAATTGATTTCCAAGCTCGTCGAAGGGAAGTTCCCGGATTACAAACGAGTGATCCCCACCGATTACACGCAACATTTCGATGTCTCACGCGAAGCGCTGTTGGCTAGCTTGCAGCGAGCGGCCATCATGAGCACAGATAAAATGCGTAGTGTTCGTTTCCAGCTTGCTGAGAACACACTCATTGCCTCATCGACTAACGCAGACCAGGAAGAAGCGTTGGAAGAAATCGAAATCGACTACCCATTCGAGCCGCTCGATGTTGGCTTTAATGTCAGTTATTTGCTCGACTTTCTCTCTAGCATCAAGAACGACACGGTTCGCTGGTCGGTGATGCCCGATGTCAATGCTTCAGCACTCTTGTCCTTGCCCGATGATGAGTCCTTTCAATATGTAGTTATGCCCATGCGGATCTAAACCCTATGTCAGATACCCAAGAAAACAATGGCGGCAACTATGGCGCCGAATCCATCAAAATGCTTAAGGGGCTCGAGGCGGTTCGCAAACGCCCGGGCATGTATATCGGTGACACGTCAGACGGCACTGGCTTGCACCACATGGTGTTTGAAGTCGTCGACAATGCTATCGATGAAGCGCTTGCCGGGCATTGTGATGAAATTGTCGTCACAATTCATACCGATAACTCCATATCAGTGACTGATAACGGCCGCGGTATCCCGACCGATGTTCATGCCGACGACGAGTTACAAAGAAGTGCCGCTGAAATTGTCATGACTGAACTGCATGCTGGTGGCAAGTTCGATCAAAACTCGTACAAGGTGTCAGGCGGTTTGCACGGTGTGGGCGTTTCTTGCGTGAACGCGCTTTCAGCCTGGCTTCGGTTGACCATCCGGCGCAATGGCCAAGTCCATGAAATGGAGTTCAGACAAGGTGAACGCTTAGCGCCGTTAGCGGTGACGGGTCAAACCGAGCGTCGCGGTACAGAGGTCCACTTTCTGGCCGACACCGAGATCTTCAACAACGTTGAATATCACTACGATATTCTGTCGAAAAGATTGCGCGAGCTTTCCTTCCTTAACAATGGTGTCAAGATCAAGCTAGTTGATCAGCGCCAGAACAAAGAGGAAGACTTTGCCTTCTCGGGTGGTGTTCAGGGCTTTGTCCAATATATCAACCGCGCAAAGACCGTCTTGCATCCGAACATTTTTGCTGTTTCGACGGAGTCTGAAGCCGGTGGAGTGCCCGTCGGTGTGGAAGTGGCGATGCAGTGGAACGATGGCTACAGTGAGCAAGTGCTCTGCTTCACCAACAACATCCCTCAACGCGATGGTGGCACCCACTTGACCGGTTTGCGAGCGGCCATGACGCGGGTGATCAACAAGTACATTGCTGACAATGAGCTTGGCAAAAAAGCAAAAGTTGAGACTACCGGTGACGACATGCGTGAAGGCCTGTCCTGCGTGCTTTCCGTCAAAGTCCCAGAGCCCAAGTTCAGTAGCCAGACCAAAGACAAGCTCGTGTCTAGTGAGGTTCGTCCAGCCGTTGAAGAGGCCGTCGCCAAAACGCTAGAGACATGGCTTTTGGAGAACCCCAATGATGCCAAGGCGCTATGCGGCAAAGTAGTCGAAGCGGCTCGGGCCAGAGAGGCTGCGCGCAAGGCACGGGAGATGACGCGCCGCAAAAGTGTGCTTGAAGGAGCGGGTTTGCCGGGCAAGCTCGCCGATTGCCAGGAGAAAGACCCCACGCTTTGCGAACTCTACATCGTGGAGGGAGACTCCGCGGGCGGCTCTGCCAAACAGGGCCGCGACAGAAAGTTTCAGGCCATTTTGCCCTTGCGCGGCAAGGTGCTCAATGTCGAGAAAGCGCGTTTTGACAAGCTGATCGCCAGCGAGCAGATTACGACACTCATCACGGCCTTAGGCACAGGCATTGGTCCTGACTTCAACCTAGAAAAGCTTCGTTATCATCGCATCATCATCATGACCGATGCTGACGTTGATGGTGCGCACATTCGCACGCTGCTCTTGACCTTGCTTTATCGTCAAATGCCACAGCTCGTTGACCAGGGGCATGTCTATATCGCGCAGCCGCCGTTATACAAAGTCAAAGCCGGCAAGCAAGAACGGTATCTGAAAGATGAGTTAGAGGAAACACAATTCATGCTGGGATTGGCCCTAGACAATGCTGAGGTCATTCCGAGCCAAGGGCAAGACCCCATTCGCGGCGATGCGCTCGCAGAGTTGGCCAGACAATATGCACTAGCCGAAGCCGTGTTGGGCCGACTGTCGAGGTTTATGGATGAAGCCGCCCTCAATGCTGTCATTGGCGGCGTGTCCTTAAGTGTTGATAATCAACAAGCCGCCGAACAAAGCGCTGCTGCCCTGATGCAGGCACTTGAGAACCCGATGTTGCCAGGCGTGGTCGAGGTTAAGGCCCAGCTCGATACCAAAACTGAGAAATACAAGATCGTCGTGCTCAGAAACCATCATGGCAATATTCGCACCACCCAATTCGATGAGGAGTTCATTCGGGGTAATGACTATGCCGTGCTAGCCACAGCCAGTGAAACGTTTAGGGATCTTATCGGTGAGGGTGCTCTCGTTGCCCGAGGTGAGGGAGACAAACGCAAGGAGTCTGGGATTGAAGGCTTTGGCCAGGCAATGAACTGGTTGCGCGCCGAGGCTGAAAGAGGCGTTAGCAAGCAGCGCTATAAGGGTCTTGGCGAAATGAACCCTGAGCAGTTGTGGGAAACCACCATGAATCCAGAGGTGCGGCGTTTGTGGCGTGTACAGATTGAGGATGCGATTGCTGCAGATGAAATTTTCACCACGCTCATGGGTGATCAGGTCGAGCCGCGCCGTGACTTTATTGAAACGCACGCATTGCAGGCATCGAATATCGATATTTAATTTAACGGTTATTCTTGAGACCGGTAGGGTCAAGAGCGATCGTTTCTCTACCGGTGGCCTGAGGTTTTATGGTTATTGGCAAGCGGGTGGGTCACCAACCTGAACCGGTCTCCCACATGATCGTCTCTTTGGCCTGCTGAGCCTTGCGCATCATGGCAAGCAAGGGGTAGGCTCTTTGCTCGAGAATGACGACG
>CBFHXV010000061.1:0-7713 GCA_965659885.1 Burkholderiaceae bacterium
TGGCCGATGAGGCAGCTTCCGCACCGTACTGCAAGATAGCCTTCAGGTCGTCGGGCAGGGCGTCATACTTGGTTTTGTTGAAGATGATCTCAAAGTATTCGGTTGCCTGGTGGAACGAACCCATGGAGTAGTACTTGGCCACGTCCTGAGCGCCGAAGCGGCGGTCAGATGTCGGGTTGTTGTACTCGAAGGCGTCAATCACGCCACGCTCCATGGCGGGCATGATTTCACCGCCGGGCAGCTGAGTCACGCTCATGCCCAGTTCCTGCATGAGGTCGGTAGCCAAGCCCACGGTGCGGTACTTGTAGCCTTTCATCTCTTCGCCGTTTTTGGGGGGCGACTCTTTGAACCAGCCAAGTGGCTGAGGCGGCATCGGGAACGCAAAAAAGCCTTTGATGTTCAGGTTCAGGTTCTTGAGCAGCTCGTCATAGAGCTCAATGCCACCACCACGCTGAATCCAGCCCAGCATCTGGTTGGAGTTTGCGCCCGTGACTGGGCCGGTACCAAAAAGAGATGCCACCTTGGTTTTGCCATACCAGTAGGCCGACACTTGGTGACCGGCGTCAAGCACGCCTTTGCTGACGGCATCGGTCATCTCAAATGGCTTGACCACGGAGCCACCGACCAGAAAGTCGATGCGCAGACGGCCACCGGCCATTTCATTAACACGCGTGACGTACTCTTCAGCCATTTCGTTAAAGATGTCGGTGGCACCCCATGCGCCTTGCATCTTCATCACGATCGGTGACTGCGCCACTGAAATCATGGGGAAGCCTGCCAGCGGGGCAGCAGCGGCAACCGTACCTGCCTTTTTAAAGAACTTGCGTCGTGAGTTCACGGTTTCGTCCTGCTTGACGACCGCGTTTTGCTTTTCAAGCTTGGCCATAGAGATCTCCATCCTTGGTGTTGACTAAGTGATTGCAAAAACAATCAGGTTAAAAAGTCTTTAGGCTTACATATAACTAACAACAACGTAATCATCCGTCGGTCACTCTTCGGGAGCAATTGGGGTTTTCGAGTAAGAAAGTCCCTCTATTTCCCTATAAAACAAAAGGAAATTTTCGGTCAAGGTCAAAGGGAATTGCTTCTTTTTGTGCTGCACTGCATCTACGATTTGATAGACATCAATTTCACAAAAAGGATCTTCTATGTCAGCGCTACACCTACTAGGCATTTGCGGCAGTTTGCGTCAGGCTTCAGCCAACCGGGGTTTGTTGCGCGCCGCACAAGCGGTGTTGCCAGACGGTGTCACATTGGATATTGCCGAGTTGGCCGATGTGCCCCTATACAACAGTGATATCGAAGGCAAGCCCGAGCCGGTAAAACGTTTGCTGGCGCAGATTGAAGCAGCAGATGGGCTGGTGTTGGCCAGTCCCGAGTACAACTATTCGATTGCACCGGCACTAAAAAATGCGCTTGACTGGGCCTCGCGTGAGCCCGAGAACCGGTTGCTCTCGGGCAAGACCGTGGCCATTGTCGGTGCCGGCGGCGGTATGGGGACATCGCGCTCGCAGTATCACCTGCGCCAAGTCTGTGTGTGCCTGAACCTTCATGTGCTGAACAAGCCCGAGTTTTTTGCCAGCGCCTTTGGCGGCAACTTCAACGAAGCCGGTGATTTGGTCAGTGATGCGTTGCGCGAGCAGCTCACCGCGCAAATGGCGGCACTCGCTGACTGGACGCGCAAATTGGCAGACTGACCTGGCGGGTGGCGTTAAGACGCCGCTAGCGCTTGAACACTGGCCTACACACTCGCCTAAAGACTCGTTTCAACAATCAAGTCGCTGGTTTGAACCGAGGCCTTACCCACCAAAGCCCAGGCAGTGCTGAGACAGTGGCCACAATGCCGTAGGCCACGCTAGCGGCTACGGCTGCATCGCTGGCAACGCCCACGATGGGCCAGATGAGCGCAGCAGCAGCCTCTCTCAAGCCCCACCCGGCCACTGAGACGGGCAGCACCATCACAAGTAAGGTGGCTGGCAGCACGAGCAATGCTGCGCCTGCCGTCAAATCAGCCCCTACCGCCTGTGCACAGGCATAAAAGGCGGACAGGCTGCAACCAAGAATCAACACGGTTAGGCCAAGCTGCTTTAAACGCACTTCGCGCGCGAACCACGCTTGCTTGATGCCGTTAATTAAACGTGCCACCCAAGCCGGTTGGGGCATGAACCGCAACGCGCCGGTGAGTGCCAGTGCCGCAGCGATGGCCGCTAGCCACCAGCCCGTGTGGGTGGTGAAGGTCGCGCGCACCTGCCAGGCCAGTCCAATGGCCAGCGTGCTGACCATGGCGATTTGGCCCGCCAACCGGTCCAGCACCACAGCGCCGGCTGAGGCGGCCAGCCCGGCCTGCGTGCGGTGGTGCCAGGCCCGCCCGGCGTCACCGAGCATGCCGCCCGGTAGCGTCAGGTTACACAGCATGGAAATGTAGTACTGGCTAATCGCCGTTCGATTGGTCAGTGGTTGGGCCAGTTGATTGGCGGTCAAGCGCCATCGAACCGCTGATGTGATGAGTTGAACCGACAATAAAACCAGCGCCAGTGTGAGCCAATAGCCGTTGGCCGCTTGTAGGCGTGCCCACGCGTTGGCACCGTCAAACCAGCGCCACACCAACCATAGCAGTCCGACTGATACGAGCAGGTAGGCGCCTGCTCGCAAGCCCTGGCTGAAAGCGCGGGTCATTGTTTAAGCAGCCACCATGTGTCGCGACCAAAGGACAAGGCCAGCAAAGCAAGCACTGTGGCTGCCAGGGTGGTAGCCACGACATCAGTGACCACGGGTGCGAGCATCAAGGCCAGGGCCGCGACTTGGATGACGCATACGACCTTGCGTCGCCACGCCGGCGGCAAGTCACCGGCCAGCACGGGCCAGCGCCAGCTTGCCAGGATAAAGGCCGGGCGAAACAGTCCGAGCAAGACCACCCAGGCACCGACTTTGCCGGTTTGCCACACGAGCACGGCCAACACCAGCGCCAGCAGGGAATCAACTTCCATGTCAAAGCGCGCGCCAAAGCTTGAACTGTTGCCTCGTTTGCGTGCCAGCCACCCGTCAACGCCATCAAGGGTGAGCAGCAACAGCGCCGCAATCGAAGCGCCCCAGGCAATCGTTGCGGGCCAGTTCGCGCCTGCGGCAAACCACAAACCGGCAAGCCAGCACACGGCCGCCGCGCGCATGAAGGTCACCGTGTTGCACCATCCAAAGTGACGGTGCGGGTAGTGACGCCGCAAAAAAACCAGCACCAGTGCGCCAAGCGCTAACAGCAACGTGATCGATAACAGTGCACCTGTCTGTTGCCAGATGTCGATGGCTTCAGGCCATGCGGCTAGGCTCAGCCCAAATAACACGGCCCAGAGCAGCAAGGCCTCTAAGCTGGCAAGCTGGCTTTGACCGAACTGGCGGTATTTGTTCAGGTAAATCTTTAGTGTTGACATGTTGCCTGACCGTCTGAGGCACGCCGCGAGCCACGATGGGTGACCGACGGGCACCATCTATGAAT
The DNA here is from genome assembly GCA_965659885.1 of Burkholderiaceae bacterium. Lineage (GTDB taxonomy): Bacteria > Pseudomonadota > Gammaproteobacteria > Burkholderiales > Burkholderiaceae_B > Algicoccus. The sequence continues at coordinate 3,491 of CBFHXV010000061.1, forward strand.
GGTGTCAGTATAGAAGCAACAAGACCATTTCGTGAATGGTCATTGATCTATCTGAGGGGATAATCACAGGGGTGTGCTCAAGCCCGTAATTTGCACCCGTTGGGCATTTGCCAGCACAGCGGCGGTGTCAAAGTGCAGGCGTCCCTGCGTTTGCAAGGCCGCAGCCGCGCAAGCGGTTGCCACGCGCGCAGCATGCGCGAGGTCATCTGCGCTTGTCATCGCCCACACCATCCCCCCCACAAAACTGTCGCCGGCGCCCACGGTGCTTGTGACCGTCACGGGCAAGGGCATGACATGCCAGGCGGCCTGGGCCGTGACCACAACCGCGCCGTCACGGCCAAGCGACAGGGCGAGAACATGGGTTTTGCCGGAGGCGATGATGGCTTGGCAAAGCGTGGCGGCCTGTGCTGGCGAGGTGATCTTGGTTTGTGTCAGCACTTCGAACTCTTCCCGGCTGGGCTTGATCATGTAGACGCCAGCTTCAAGTGCGTGCTTTAAGGCCGGCCCGCTGGTGTCGATGACCACTTGAAGGTCCGGGGCTTTGGCGCGCACACTGGCAATGAGCCTGGCGTAAAAGTCATCGTCCACGCCAGGTGGCAAGCTGCCTGAGCACACCAAAAAGCGGCGCGGCAAGGCTTGGACAACCGTGTCAATGCAGGCCTGCTGCTCGGATGCGCTCAAGTGTGGCCCGGGCAACACAAAGCGATATTCACGCCCAGTGTCGGTCTCAAACACGTTAAAGCATTCACGGCTTTGCTCGGCAATAGGCGTGGTGACCACCGGCAAGCCAGACTCGCGCAGCCGCTCAACGATCTCCTGACCCCGGGTGCCACCTGCAGGCAGCATCGCCTGGCATTGCCCGCCAAGCGAATGCACCACATGAGCCACGTTGATGCCGCCGCCACCGACTTGTTCCTGTGCCGGCGTGCAACGCAGTTTGACCTGATCCATGAGCACGGGCACCGATGTGGTGACGTCAAGCGTGGGATTCAGGGTGACGGTCAGGATGTCAGCTGGCATGGATTCAGTATCGTTAAACGGCGGGGAGTAACCGCTTGTGGAACTATGATATCGGATTGACGCATTTGGAGACCTTGCCGTGTCGTTTCGCCCAAGTCAAGCCACAGATAACCGCTCCCTGGTCAGGGGGCTGGAGATTCTGCGGGCGTTTCGCCCGGGCTTGAGTTGCCTGACCAACAGCGAAATTGCCGAGCGCACCGGGTTGCCCCGATCAACGGTCAGTCGTCTGACGGGCACACTGGTGCGTTGTGGTTACCTCTTGCACGACGCTGGCATGGGTGGCTATCGCTTAAGCGCCACGGTGGTGGGCATGGCGCACGTCATGCGCAGCGGCTCGTTTGTGTTGAATGAATCGTTTGCCCTCATGCAAACGGCGGGTCGCCAAATGCGGGTCAATGTGGGCTTGGCTGCAGCCGACCACGATGACATGGTGTATCTGGAGAACCTGCCATTTGGCCCCAAAGCTTCATTGCGCAAAATCGTGGTGGGCCAGCGCGTGCCCATGGCGCTAACCGCCTTGGGCCGGGCGTACCTGAGCACACTCAGCCCGGATGCGCGGGCGGCGTCTTTGGCCACGCTAAAGAAACGTCACGCACGCGACTGGTCAACCCTGGAGGGCCAGATACAGGCCGCCATCGATAGTGTTCATGGCCTTGGGTATTGCGCGGTGGACTGGCAGCCGGGCGTGGCCTCGGTGGCCACGCCTTTGGTGTTTGCCCACGAACCGGTGCATGTGTTGAACATGAGCTTGTATACCGACGACACCTTGGCGCATGTCACCGATGTGCTGGCCCCGGGCTTGCTGCGTCTGCGTGACGCGATACTAGCTCGCCTGGCCAAAGCCAGTGCGTGATGGGTTGTAGGGGTGTGTTGTAGGGGTGGTGTACGGCTCTGAGGCTGCGTGAATAGGTATGAATGTATTAATGCCGAGTGGATTTGTCCGGGTCCAGGCCATCGAAGCCATCAAAGCCTAGCTCGCGGTCGATGTCATCAGCACCATCAAGATTGGGGTTGCCACTGACGTCATCAAGGTCAGCTGGCAACTCAGGCTCTTTGACATCAAAAGGCAGCAACATCGCCAGTTCTGAGGCGGCATCAAACACCTCGCCCTCTGGGTCTAGGCGAACAAACCGTTCCTCCTGGTCGGCGGTGATTTCAATGGCCCACAAAAAAGCGCAGTCGTAGACAACTTTGTCTGCGTCAAGGCCGCCGCCCTGGCCCAGCACCTGGGTGCCTGGCCCGCCCATTTGCACATGCACAATGTCCTCGCCCACCGCCTCGTCTTGGGACAGGGCACGCGCAAAAATCACCCACTGTGCGCCTTCGGTTTCACCGACTTCGGCCAGGATGGCCGTGCCCATGTAGGCTGTTAGCGCATCGGCTGTTTTGCCGAGCATGGATAGTTCGGTGGGGGTAAAGACAAGGGCCGGATCGGGCGTGGTCATGGTGAGGCTTCAGTTCTGTTGGTTTGGGTATTGGTTTGGGGTTGGCTTGTGCCGTTGTTGCGCAACACAACAAGCGATTGCACCTACAATGACGGCTGGCTGACATTGCAACACAGATTTCACTTATGGCTCAATACGTTTTCACGATGAACCGGGTCGGCAAAACCGTCCCCCCCAAAAAACAAATCCTGCGCGACATCTCGCTGTCTTTTTTCCCCGGCGCCAAGATAGGTGTGCTCGGCTTAAACGGCGCGGGCAAGTCAACGCTGCTTAAGATCATGGCTGGCATCGACCGAGAAATCGACGGTGAAGCCGTGCCCATGCCCAACTTGGACATCGGTTACCTGCCGCAAGAGCCGCAGCTAAATCCTGAGCACACCGTGCGTGAGTCGGTCGAAGAGGGCTTGGGGGCTGTGACTGCTGCACGCAAGCGACTCGATGAGGTCTATGCCGCTTATGCCGAGCCGGACGCCGACTTTGATGCGTTAGCGGCCGAGCAAGCCGAGCTTGAGGCGGTGATCGCTGCGGCGGCTTCTTCTGGCTCTGATGATATCGAAGCGCAAATGGAAATTGCCGCCGATGCGCTGCGTCTGCCGCCCTGGGATGCGAAGATTGGCAACCTGTCGGGCGGCGAGAAACGCCGTGTGGCGCTGTGCCGCCTGTTGCTGGCCAAGCCCGACATGCTCTTGCTTGACGAGCCCACCAACCACCTCGATGCCGAGAGCGTGGACTGGCTTGAGGTTTTTTTACAGAAGTTTCCAGGCACCGTGGTGGCCGTGACGCACGATCGCTACTTTCTGGACAATGCCGCGCAATGGATTCTGGAACTGGACCGCGGCCATGGCATTCCCTGGAAGGGCAATTACAGCTCGTGGCTCGAACAAAAAGAAGACCGCTTAAAGCAGGAAGAGGCCAGCGAATCAGCCCGTCAAAAAACCATTCGTAAAGAACTGGAGTGGGTACGACAAAACCCCAAGGGCCGCCAGGCCAAAGCCAAAGCCCGCATGTCGCGATTTGAGGAGCTGTCCTCGCACGACTATCAAAAGCGCAACGAGACATCAGAGATCTTTATCCCGGTCGCCGAACGCCTGGGCAATGAGGTCATTGAGTTTAAAAACGTATCAAAGGCGTTTGGCGACCGTCTGCTCATCGATGACCTAAGCTTTAAAGTGCCGGCTGGGGCCATTGTGGGCATTATTGGTCCCAACGGTGCGGGTAAGTCCACACTGTTTCGCATGATCGCTGGGCAAGAGACACCCGATAGCGGTGAAGTGGTGTTGGGCCAAACCGTGCAGCTGGCCTTTGTGGACCAGTCGCGTGATGCACTGCCTAACGATAAGTCCGTGTTTGAAGCGGTCTCTGACGGCGCCGATCTGTTAACAGTGGGCAAGTTCGAAATGCCGGCGCGCGCCTATCTGGGTCGATTCAACTTCAAAGGCACAGATCAGAGCAAGCAGGTCGGTCAGCTCTCCGGCGGCGAGCGGGGTCGCTTGCATCTGGCAAAAACGCTGCTTGAAGGTGGCAATGTTTTGATGCTCGATGAACCGTCAAACGACCTGGACGTTGAAACTCTGCGTGCGCTTGAAGACGCGTTGCTGGAGTTTGCTGGCAGTGTGATGGTGATCAGTCATGACCGCTGGTTTCTGGATCGCATTGCCACGCATATCCTAGCCTTTGAAGGTGATTCGCAAGTGGTGTTTTTTGACGGCAATTACCAGGAATACGAAGCCGACAAGAAGCGCCGTTTGGGTGAAGCCG
>CBFHXV010000062.1:0-2265 GCA_965659885.1 Burkholderiaceae bacterium
CCGAAATTTCCCAACGACAGCGGATTTGCGCTCGGTGACTGGACCAAGTGTGACGTGCTGACCGACGGTGTTTTGCTCATGGGTGACAATGCTATCTCGATGGGTCAGGTGACCGTCACCAACAAGCAGGGACAGTCCACTACAGTCGACAAAACTTGGGGGTATATGAAGGATGCGCAGGGCAACCTGCGCATCGTGCTGCACCACTCATCGCTCGAGCACACGGACGAGTGATCGCTTGACCCTGTCTGGCACGCTTGGCGATTCAGTCAAGCGTGCCTTGCACGTTTGACCGTGCGACCACTTGCTTTAGTGCTTTGCGGTCGTGCTTTGTTGTCCTGTGTCGTTGTTCTGTCGTCTATCATCGATTGATCGAAAACAGCCATGACAAGGGGATGCCAGATTCGCTTCGCTTATCACGAGGCAATGAATCTAGCGTTAATGCCAATGACAACATCAGCCATGCCTGACTTTGTGCAGATTGTCGACGTCGCCGCGCGCGACGGCCTGCAAAACGAGAGACAAACCATCGCCACCGAGATCAAATGCCAGTTGATTGATCGCTTGGTTGCTGCCGGGGTTACCGAAGTGGAGACCACGAGCTATGTCTCGCCCAAGTGGGTGCCGCAAATGGCTGACAACCATGAGGTCATGCAGGGGATCCATCGAAGCCGCGGCGTGAAGTATGAGGTGCTCGTGCCCAACATGAAAGGGCTTGAAGCAGCCTTGGTAGACGAGCCTGACGAGATAGTCGTCTTTGCTGCGGCTAGCGAGGCCTTTAGCCAAAAAAACATCAATTGCAGTATTGCTCAGAGCATTGAACGTTTTGCGCCGGTGGTGGCCGCAGCCAAGGGTGCTGGTATTTCTGTGCGTGGCGCAATGAGTTGCACCGCGGGCTGCCCGTACGAAGGAGAGGTCACGCCCGACCGTGTGGCCTACTTGGCGGGTTTGTTAAAGGAGATCGGTGTTGACCGTGTCGATGTGGCTGACACGATCGGGGTGGGTACGCCAACAGTTGTAAAAAAGGCCATTGAAGCGACTTTGCGGCATTTTGATGTGTCTTGTGTTTCAGGGCATTTTCACGACACCTATGGACAGGCATTGGCCAATGTCCTGGCGTCGCTCGAACTCGGTGTCTGGAATTTTCAGGCTTCGGTTGCTGGCCTAGGCGGCTGCCCCTACGCCAAAGGTGCCACAGGCAATGTGGCAACCGAAGATGTGGTGTTCATGCTGCACGGCATGGGTATCCGAACCGGCATTGACTTGGACGAACTCGTTGACGTGGGTGCTTATATTAGCGATCAACTCGGTCGCCCGACAGGCTCGCGGGTGGGGCGAGCGTTGCTCGCCAAACGGCAAGCCTGAGGGGCTCGCTTAGGCACTTGCGCTTTAGTCCGGTGGCGGTAAACGGTAGGTCGCAGGCGTTCGACTGAGCTTGATCGGTGAAGCGACACCATGATAATCACCGATTTTTATGGTCATGCCACGGTGTGCCGTGTGTGGGTGGTTCAGCGACTGGGGCACGTCCAGAATAGGGGCGCAGGGCACACCTCTAGCGCCAAGTTCCTGCACCAGGGCCTGACCATCGTGCTCAGCGAGCAGCGCTACGAGTACTTGCCGTAATGCGTCGCGGTTGGTCGAACGTTGACCAGGTGTGTTAAAGCGTTGATCGGTCGGTAGCTCTGTGTCACCTAAAACAGCACACAAGCTCTCGAATTGTCCATTGTTGCCAACCGCAAGAAACACCGGCACAGTTGCAGTGGGAAAAGCATCGTAGGGACAGATGTTGGGGTGGGCGTTGCCGGTTCGAGTCGGTGTTCGGCCATCGCCAAACCAGTTGGCCGCGTGCGGGTGCAGAAGAGATATGCCGCTGTCGTAGAGTGCGGACTCTACAAACTGCCCTTGGCCGCTTTGATGTCGCTCTTGAACGGCCATCAGAATGCCGATCACGGCATTCAGACCAGTGACCATGTCGACAACCGGTAGGCCAACACGCAACGGGCCGCTATCGGCCTCGCCGTTTACGCTCATAATGCCGCTCATGGCCTGAATGGCCGCATCGTAGCCGGGTAGGCCGCCAAGCGGGCCATCGGCACCATAGCCGCTGACCCGGCAATGTATCAGCCGAGGAAATTTCTCAGCCAATGTGTCATAACCCAGCCCCCACTTCTCCAGAGTGCCTGTTTTGAAGTTCTCCAGCAAGATGTCGGCATCGGCCAGCAGGTTCAACAGCGTCTGTCGATCCTGGCTTTGCGTCAGGTCCAG
>CBFHXV010000062.1:2364-7666 GCA_965659885.1 Burkholderiaceae bacterium
ACGCATGCTGCGTTTGTTGCGATTGATGCCTTTGAAGTAGGAAGCCACCCCATTTTCAAATGGCGGGCCCCAGTTGCGGGTCTCGTCGCCTTGCGGTGGCTCAACTTTCAGAACATCGGCGCCATGATCACCGAGTATCTGGCCGGCGTAGGGCCCACCAAGCACGCGTGACAGGTCAATGACCTTGAGGCCCGCCAAGGCCCCTTGGCTCGTTGTTGATGTCATGTTTCAGTCCAGGATGTTCAAAGTCGTTAGTGCCTGCCAAGATGTTTCGCTTGGCTCGGTCTTAAACAGGGCTGACAGGTCGACGGTGCATGGCGCTTGAAGTGGGTCTTGTGGCAGCAGTCGATGGCGCAAGCCCAGCTGTGCCAGCAACATGCGGCGTCTTGACCCGGTTTGCCCCGCTTCCCATCCCATGGCAATGACCGTTGTTAGATGGTATAGCATGCTGGCGACCTGGCGCGCCATGGCCTCTTCTTTTTGCTCGGCTGTGTGATGAGCGAGCCCTACGCCTTGCTCAACAAGCGCGGCCAGTGTGTCACGTATCTGGGTATGCCAAGGTGCCTGTCCCAACAGTTCAGTGACATGCGACTGCCAAACAGGCAGCGAGTCTTCGCGCACGATCGCTCGTATCACATCAAGCGCGACGATGTTGCTCGTACCCTCCCAGATCGAGCCCAAGTGCGCATCGCGCACCAGGCGCGGGTCACTCCACTCTTCGATGTAGCCGCAACCACCCCGGATTTCCATGGCGTCGCCCGTGACCTTGCGAGCGTCGCGACAGGCGCGAAACTTGATTAAAGGGGTAAGCAAGCGCGTGAGCGCATATGCCCCAGGCTCACCGGCGTCGCTACGCGCTAGTGCGTTTGCCGTTTGAAACATCATGGTGCGGGCCTGCTCAGCCGGCAGCATCAGTTTGGCCAACTGGCGCTGCATCAGTGGCATGTCAATCAAACGTTTACCAAAAGCCATCCGATGTTGGCTGATGTGAAGCGCCTCGGCCACCGCGCGTCGCATGAGACCGGCCGCGCGCATGCCATTGGATAAACGTGAGTTGTTGACCATGTCAGCCATCTGCGCAAAGCCACGGCCTGGCTCACCCACCATCCATGCCACGGCACCTTCAAGTCGAATTTCACCGCTGGCCATGGATCGCGTGCCCAGTTTGTCTTTAAGTCGAATGATGCGGTAGTGATTGGCAGAACCATCTGGCAAGGTTCTGGGGAGCAGGAACAGTGACACGCCTTTCATTCCCGCCGGTGCGCCCTCGGTGCGCGCTAGCACCATGGCCAGTGCCGCATCCGGATTTGAACAAAACCATTTGTCACCGTACAGTCGCCACACCCCTGGGGATTGGCCCGGATCCGGTCGTGCCAGTGTCTCGGTGGCTGATACATCCGAACCTGCGCCTTGCTCAGTCATGAACATCGCGCCTTGGCTCAGAGCGTCTAAGTCAAGCGTGGTCAACTCGTCGATGTATCGATTGACCAATTCTGGCGATCCAAATTTACGCAGCGTGCGCGTAAGCGAATCCGTCATGGACAGTGGACAGCAAAGACCGAATTCTGCTTGGACGAACAAAAAGGTCAGCGCATATTTGACCGTCGCTGGCATGGTGTCAGGCCAGTCCAGTACTCCGGGGCGGTGTGACATTGCAGCCAAACCAAATTCGCTAAATGCCAGGCGTTCCATTTCGACATAGTCCGGATGCTTGGCGATGCTTTGCTGATCAAGTCCGGTGCGCGTGCGGTGTGAAAGCGTGGGTGGGTTTTGATCGGCGCTTCGCGCCAACTCATCGAGACGCCCGCCAGCAAGCTCACCCAAGCGAATCAAGTATGGCTGAATGTGATCGGCCAAAGCTTGGGGCAGGTAAACACGCAGCAGCGACGCGAACTCTGGATCCTCTATGTAGGCATTCACAGCGTGCCGGTCAGGCACGGGGTGCTTGTCGCCGGTTGCGAAGATTTCAATCGGTTCAGTAGCATTCATGGTGTTTTGCTCAAGCGTTGGTGGATCGGCGCACACAACGGATGTAACGGTTGTGCAGGTGTATACGAAAGTCCATCGTTACGTTTTAATGTATGTTCTGTCCAATATTGATTTTTTTGCTTTCGATACAAAAAATATATGGCAATTGAATTCCGGCATTTGAAGTACTTCGTGGTTTTGGCCGATGAGCTGCATTTTGGGAGGGCGGCCAAACGGCTACATATCTCTCAGCCGCCGTTGAGCTTTAACATCAAGCAGCTTGAGCAAACGCTCGAAGTGCAACTGCTCGTGCGAAGTAGCAAAGGCGTGGCGCTAACCCCGGCAGGTGAGTCGTTTCGCCAGTCGGCTCAACAGCTGCTCGCGCAGACCGAGTCGGCCATCACGCATGTCAGAGACGTAGGTGCTGGTTTCACGAGTCGCGTACGCATTGGGTTTGTGGGCTCAATGTTATTTCGCGGTATGCCGCAACGGTTAAGCCAGTTTCAAGCCATGTTTCCCAGCGTGCAGATCGAATTGACCGAGGGCAACTCAAGCGATCAATTGGCGGCCTTAGCTGCCGGAAAGCTTGACTTGGGGTTTGTGCACACCGATCGAATCGCGGGTGATCTGGCGCAACGCCTGTACATGTCAGAGCCCTTTGTCTTGTGCGTTCACGAGGCGCACCCGCTGGCTGGAGGTCAACATACGATTGCTGCGACCGATGAGGGTCCATCTGACGTACAAATGCTCACCGACACACCTCTGGTGCTGTTTTCCAAGGGCGCTTCACCGGACTATTACGAGCGCGTCATGGCCGCCTGCCGGCTACTGGGCTGGCAGCCGCGTGTGCGCCATGAGGTGCGCCACTGGCTGAGTGTCGTTGCTTTGGTGCGCAAAAACATGGGTGCGGCACTCGTGCCTGCTGCGCTGATGGACAGCGCAATGGGCGGGGTGGTGTACCGGGCCTTGCCGCCTTTGCCCGTGGTCTCAGAAGTCTACATGGTGTGGCGTCGCAAACGCGTGCCTGAGCGCTTACTTGAGTGCTTCGAGTCGTAGCGCCTGCTGTTCAACAGGCTATTACCGAGCGGTTGTTTTATGACTAACAAGTCATATTTTTATGCGGCACCGCAACGTTGTTTCTTGCCAAACGTGCGCTTCTGAAAATCAAAACAGACACAACGAGGTTTGTTAGAGAAAATCTGCACGTCAGTCCAACGTAAGGCTGTAGTTTTCAGCTTGCCGTGATTTGGCAGGTCTCGATTTTTTTGGAGGAGCAATCAGATGTCTCAGACACACAAAACCAAAGCAGGTTACGTCGCCGCCATCTCCGCTGGCGTGGCCATGGCTTTTTCCGCAGCAGGCGTGGCACAAGAACTGCCTGCCACCATGACCTGGAGTTCCTACGACGTGGGTTCGGCAGGCTACGCCGAAGCTTCTGCCATGGCTGATGCCATGGGCAAAGAGTATGGCACCAAAGTTCGTATTCAGCCCTCAGGCTCGTCCATCGGCCGTCTGCAGCCGGTGCTGCAAAAGCGTGCCGATGTTGGTTTCTTGGCCACTGAAGCATTTTTTGCTTCCGAGGGCACTGAAGATTTCGCCAAGAAGCGCTGGGGTCCACAAGACATTCGCGTGTTAGCGGGTCGTCCGGCTGCCTTTGGTATGCCCACCGCAGCCGATGCCAACATCAACAGTTTTGAGGATCTGAAGGGCAAGCGTGTGGCCTTTGTGGCGGGCAACCCCTCAGTGAACGTTAAGTGTGAAGCTTACATGGCCTTTGGCGGCATCAGCACCGATGATGTTGAGATTGTGATGTTCCCGAGCTACGGCGCAGCCATGAAGTCGATTGCCGAAGGCAAAACCGATGCCACGTGCACGACGACCACGCCCAGCCAGATGTACGAATTGGCCGAGTCACCCCGTGGCCTGAAGTGGCTGCCCGCACCGGCGTCTGAGACTGAGGCCTGGAAAAACCTCACGGCAATCGCGCCGTTCTTCGGTCCTCGTGTGGAAACCGTGGGTGCCGGTCTGTCTGAGGACAACCCTGCCGAGCTGATGGCTTACCGCTATCCGGTGCTGACCGTGCGTGCTGACATGTCTGCTGATGACGCTTACGCGTTTGTCAAGGCCATGGACGAGACGTTTGATCTGTACAAGAACGCCACCAAGGTCATGCCACGCTGGAGCGTCGATGTCGCGGGTGTGCCGCCAGCTGATGCCGCGTTTCACGAGGGTGCGATTCGTTATCTGAAAGAAAAAGGTATCTGGACCGATGAGCATCAACAGTGGAACGATGCCCGAGTCAAACGTCAGCAGGCCTTGCAAGCTGCCTGGGATGAAACCATGGCGCAGGGCAAGGACATGTCAGAGGAACAGTTTGCTGAACTCTGGGAGAAAAATCGTCAGGCGGCTATTGCTAGCCTGAACTGATTGTCGTTGTAACGGGTCGGGGGCAACCCGCTGGTTGCTCCCGTTTTCTGTGCCCTTGGGCATTGGCTATGACCGCAGCCGCAGGATTGGATTGAGTTTTCTATGAGTTCAAACGACGTCGCTCAGCAAGATGAGCAATCGGGCGCACGCACGCGCTTGCAGGGCCCTGTGTATTGGGTTGTGCTTAGCCTCGGTGTTTTGGGCTTATTGATGGCCATAAACCAGACATTCACGTTGCGGGCGTTTGGCTTTCAGCCTTTGGGCAACTCGTTTCTTTACTATCTGATCGGCTTATTTCTTGCGGTTGCTTTTTTAATTTACCCCGCCACGAAGGCCTACGCTAGCCGAACACCTTGGTTCGATTGGCTCTTTGCTGCTGCGGCAATCGGCTGCGCCATTTTTCTTGGGCACCATGGCTTATCGATTATTGAAGAGGGGTGGGACTACTCAGCTCCCGTAGAAGCAACCGTGGTTTCGGCTGTGTTGTTGCTGTTGATTATTGAAGGGGTGCGCCGTTGCGGCGGGACACCCTTGCTGGTTGTGGTGCTGCTGTTTGGTGCCTATCCGATTTTTGCCGATTACATGCCTGGGTTTTTGTGGGGTACGCAGTACACGCTTGGTGAGACGGTGCGTGCGCACGTCATGGGCGTTGAGAGCATTATTGGTATTCCCATGCAGGTTGTTGCCAACCTCGTGATTGGCTTTGTGGTGTTTGGCGCAGCGTTGACTGTCACGGGCGGCGGTGAGTTCTTTATGCGTTTTGCCACATCGCTAATGGGCAAAAGCCGCGGCGGTCCCGCTAAAGTTGCTGTGGTGTCTAGCGGTCTGATGGGCAGTCTTTCTGGCAGTGTGATCTCCAACATTTTGACAACGGGTGCGTTCACGATTCCCACCATGAAACGCACGG
>CBFHXV010000063.1:0-7502 GCA_965659885.1 Burkholderiaceae bacterium
CAGTCCGACCAACTGCTGGACTTGTCCATTCGCGAGTTTCTGCAACTAGGCCTTGGCGAGGTCAGTGATCAAGCCATGCGAGACGCCTTGCACCAAGTCGAGTTGCTTGAAACGCTGGACAACACCCAAGAAGGTTTTGACTATCGACTTGGCGTGGGTGGCAGTCGCATCTCTGGCGGACAAGCCAGACGCCTGCAGCTGGCTGCGCTCTTATTGCGCGACCCTGAGCTGGTGTTGCTTGATGAACCGTTTCGTGGCTTACAAGCCGATCTGGTGCAGCTCATCATCGAACGCATCACGCCGTGGCTAAACCAGCGCTGCTGCATCGTGGTCACGCATGACCCCAAGGCTCTGCCCGCGTCCTGGCCACGCCAAGCGTGGCCAATGTGAGTATGCGCGCGTAGGCGTGGCTGGCCGGGCTGATCAGATCGAGGCTCGCCTTAAAAGCACGGGCGGGTTGATCTAACACAAGATATGGATATCTCGATATATAAAATCCAATATCTTGTGTTTATGATGGCTTTCATCGAACAAGGAAAGGCAGCGCAATCCACAGCCTGACGCCCGTTGATAGACGCCTGTGTAAACGTGTTTGTCGACATGTTTGCAGACGTGCTTGTCACAAGCCTCAGTGCATGGTGACATTGACATTGTCCTGACCTTGTCTTCAAGCTCGGTTTCAGCTGAGCCGAGCACCGACTAAACCCGAGAGCATCGACGGCTCTCTGATTCATACACACCCTTGCGGAGCATTGCAGGCATGACCACTGTCCAAGACATCACCAACATGCAACCCATCAGCCTCGATGTGCTGGCAGAGAAATACCTCAAGCCAGGCGAACACTCGGCCGAAGACATCTATCACCGTGTCGCTAGGGCGCTCGCTAGCGTTGAGCCCAAAGACCAGGAACACTGGCAAGCGCAGTTTTTATCCAATCTCAAACGCGGCGGCATTGGCGCTGGGCGCATCATGAGCGCGGCTGGCACGGACATTGAAGCCACGCTCATCAATTGCTTTGTGCAACCGGTCGGTGATTGCATACAAGGCGAGGATGCCGATGGCTATCCCGGCATTTATGAGGCGCTGCGTGAGGCCGCAGAAACCATGCGCCGTGGCGGTGGCGTGGGATATGACTTCTCGCGCATTCGTCCCAAAGGCGCCCGGGTCAAAGGCACAGCATCGATCGCCTCGGGCCCCTGCAGTTACATCAATGTTTTTGATCAGTCCTGCTCAACAGTTGAAAGCGCGGGCGCGCGGCGCGGCGCCCAAATGGGCGTGTTGCGCATTGATCACCCCGATGTCGAAGAATTCATCACCGCCAAGCGCACACCGGGACGCTGGAACAACTTCAATGTCTCGGTGGGCGTAACCGACGCCTTTATGAAAGCCGTTGAACAAGATGCCTCATGGCCATTGACGCATGCGGCCGAACCCAGCGAGGCACTAAAGCGAGCCGGAGCGCACCAGCTAGACGATGGCCACTGGGTCTATCGCACCATAGGCGCACGACAGTTGTGGGACATCGTCATGCAGTCAGCCTATGACTTCGCCGAGCCCGGCATTCTGTTCCTAGACAACATCAACCGTGACAACAACCTGCATTACTGCGAACGCATTGATGCCACCAACCCATGTGGCGAGCAGCCCCTGCCAGCTTACGGCTGCTGCGATCTGGGGCCGGTGATTCTGACCCGCTTTGTCGAGCACCCTTTCGGCAAAACAGGCACACCAGCATTTGACTTTGACAGCTTCAGTGAAGTCGTCGCGCTACAGGTTCGCGCGCTTGACAACGTGCTTGACGCCACCTTCTGGCCACTTGACGCACAACGCCAGCAGGCCATGGACAAACGTCGCATCGGTGTCGGGTTTACCGGCTTGGGCGACACACTGGCCATGCTCGGTCTGCGCTATGACCATCACGATGGTCGTGTGCTTGCCACACGCATTGCCAGCACCATGCGCGATGTCGCTTATCAGGCCTCGGTAGAGCTGGCCAAAGAAAAAGGCGCTTTCCCTGCGTTTGATGCCAAGCAGTACCTAAAAGAAGGCACGTTTGCCAGCCGCTTGCCCGAGGACATACAGAAAGCCATTGCCAAGCACGGCATTCGCAACAGCCACCTGATCTCGATCGCGCCCACCGGCACGGTCAGCCTGGCCTTTGCCGACAATGCGTCTAACGGCATTGAACCAGCCTTCTCCTGGCGCTATCAGCGCAAAAAACGCCAAGCCGATGGCACTACACAGGAATACGCTGTCGAAGACCATGCCTGGCGCCTGTACCGTGAGCTCGGCGGCGATGTTGATCAACTGCCCGATTATTTTGTCTCAGCGCTTGAACTGTCTGCGGCTGACCACATCGCCATGATGGAAGCTGTGCAACCTTACGTTGACACCGCCATCTCCAAGACCGTCAACATCCCGGCTGACTACCCGTACGAGGATTTCAAGTCGCTGTACAACCAGGCCTGGGCTGCCAACCTTAAAGGGCTTGCCACCTATCGCCCCAACAACATCCTGGGCTCGGTGCTCTCAACAGCACCCGAACCCGCCCAAGCCGAAGCGCCTGCCGCGGACCCGATGCGCACGGTCATTGAAAAAAGACCCAAAGGGGGCTTGCCGGCCATTGCCGAAAAAATCGACTACGTCACTCAGGAAGGACAAAAGACGCTCTACATCGTGGTGTCTTTCCTGCCTGTGGTTGACACGCAAAGCGGCGAGACAGTCGAGCGCGCCATCGAGTTTTTTATGCCCGTTGGACAAAGCGACCAATCCCAGCAATGGATCACCGCCAGCATGCGCCTGCTGTCATTGGCTGCGCGTGGCGGATTCCTCGAGCGTGCGTTAAGCGACATGCGCAAAGTTGTCTGGGATCGTGGCCCTGTGCGCCTAGGCACCGCGATCAAAGCCGACGGCACGGAAGTGCCTCGCTGGCATGATTCAGAAGTCGCGGCCATTGCCTATGCGGTGCAGCGCATCATCGATAGGCGCCGAGGCTTGATTACCGAAAGCGGCCAAGTCGATGCGACCGACACGCCATCAAGCACCATGGCCGGACGCAAATGCCCTGAGTGCGGTGCGCATGCCATGATTCGCAAAGACGGATGTGACTACTGCACGGCTTGTGGGGCCATCGGCAGCTGCGGGTAAAACCACACAACCAGCGCCCACGCTAACCCGCATCCAAAAAACAAGACACACACGCCCTGACCGGGGCTGTGTGGCTTGTTCTACTTGATGTCTTGACCGCTGACGGCGTCAGTCCATGCCAGACACCCGCACGGTGGCACCCGGCTTGGGCTTAATCACCCGCTGAATAAAGACCACAGCCACGGCAATACCGATGCCAATTAAGTCCGTGGTCCAGCCCCCTTCGATCATCGACAAAGCCGCAACGGTTAAGCCAATGCGCAGGAACCATACCGCCGAGGTGCCCAGAAACCAGCCCTGCACAGCCGACGACAGCAAAAACACGCCGACCACCGCCGTGGCACCGGCACGCAAGATCTCAAGCCAAGTGCCTTCCATTAACAACGCTGAGTTATAGAAGAACATGAAGGGCACGATAAACGCGGCGATGCCGATCTTAAATGACGCCACCGAGGTTTCCATCGGGTTGGCCCCGGAGATCCCGGCCGCGGCGTACGACGCCAAGGCCACCGGTGGCGTGATGGCCGAGACCACCGCGAAATAAAACACAAAGAAGTGTGCGGTCAATAGTGGAATCCCAAGACTAACCAGACCTGGCGCCACCACGGATGCAGCCACCGCGTAGGCGGCCGTCGTTGGCATGCCCATACCCAGCAGAATCGAGATACACATGGCAAACACCATGGCTAGTAGTTGTGACTGGTCGGCAATTTCTAGCAACAGATTAGAAAAGCGTGCGCCCACGCCAGTTAGAGAAATCACGCCCACGATAATGCCCGCACAAGCACACACCGCGATGATTTGAATCGACATCTGCCCTGCATTCTCAAATGACTTGAAGATGGACTTAATACCCATCGGATATGGCGTGAGCCAACTCACCACTGCGGCACATGCCGTGGCCAGCGTACCCGCCCGGATCACCGAGTACCCCATGAACAGTGCGGCAATCAAAATCACAATCGGAAGGAACAGAAACACGCGTTTTAACATTTCCACCACGCGCGGCAGCTCATCCTCACGCATGCCCCGCATGGCACGCTTGGCTGCCTCAAGATCGACCATGAAATAAATCGACACGAAGTACAGAATCGCAGGAATGATGGCAGCAATGGCAATCTCGGCGTACGGGATGCCTGTGATTTCAGCCATGATGAAGGCACCCGCCCCCATGATGGGCGGCATGATTTGGCCACCAGTCGAAGCACCTGCTTCAATGGCACCGGCGGTTTTTTTGTCGTAACCGACTTTTTTCATGAGCGGGATGGTCAACGAGCCCGTTGCAACCACGTTACCGGCCGAGGTGCCATTGATCATACCCATCAGGCCCGACGCAAAAATCGCGACCTTTGCCGGACCGCCTCGCGCGCGCCCAGCCAGCGCAAAAGCGAAATTCACAAAGTAATCGCCCACTCGCGATGATTGCAAAAACGCCGCAAAGATAATGAACAGGATGATGTAAGTCGATGACACGGCCGTGGTCGGCCCAAGGATTCCAGTGTCGGTATAGACCTGACTGAAAAACCGCTGCCAAGTAATTTGCGGCGAGTTCAAAAACCCGGGCAACAAGTGACCCACAAAAACATAGCCAAGGAAGATCAGGGAGATAATGACCAAAGCCAGCCCCGCCACACGGCGTGTTAACTCCATGATTAACAAGGTGCCTGCCACCGCGGCAATCGATATGCCAATGGGTGCAAATGGCGTGCCGGTGGAGTTTCGCATCAAGGTGCCGTAAATCACCACCAGGTAGACCGCCACGGATATGCCACATACGGCCAACACCACATCAGGCAACGTCAGGCTCGCGCGGTCGCGACGGTTAAACCAGGACAACACGATGGAAAACACGGTGGCCACCATCAACGGGGCACCATACAGCCACGTTTCCTTGAAACGAATCCCCTTGTCGATGCCGTTCCACATCGTGCCATTGGCTATGTCGATGGCAAACCAGATCGCCACGCCCATGGAAAACAAAGCCGCTAGCAACAAGACCACGGCAATGGCGTCGATCCATCGTGGGCTGCGCGATACATCCGTGGGAAACCCACAGCCAGCAAACCAGAGGAATCCGATGGCCAATGCACCCGCGATATGCACAATCCGGAAATTCCAGGTCTCAAGCGGGAAACTCGGCAAAAACGGCAGGTCAACCAAGCCACCGGTCATGCCCGAAATCGACAGGCCATTAAGTGCAGCCATGTGGAAAAACGCGTAAATCGCAGCAGCCGCGGCGATAAAGGTCAGGCGACCCCCAGTAAAGATGCGGCGATTGCTCTCCACAGGCTCCTGATCAACGCCTTCGGCCAGAACCGGGTTGGCGGGGTCGTGCGCAGGTTGACTCATAGGGAATTTTTCACTTTAAGAAATGCTCTCAATAAAACGGGCCACACGAATCGCGTGCGGCCCGCTCATACAGCCAAATGCTACAACAGGCTCACATCATTACTGCTTAAAAATCATGTCTTGCGGAATTGAAACACCATTTTCCGTGAACCACTTGGCTGCACCGGGATGCCACATCAACACATTGTTTTTGTCGGCGTTGGCCGGCACCGTGGCACGCGCGGCTTTGTGGATTTTCATCATGCGGTCATGGTCGCTCATCACCACATTAACAGCGTCATACACAAAGGAGTCAGGTAGTTCACAGTTGGCAATCGCGAAGTTCCACATCGACACGGAGCGAGCAGGCGCTGTCAAGGTCGTGTAGGCACTGGCCGGGATCTCGTTGGCTGCCACCGGGAAAGCGGCCATGATCTGCTGCTGCTCTTGCTCGGTGAAAGGCACGATGTTGATCTTGGTTTGAACCTCCAGCTGGCTCACGGCAGGCACAGGCACACCGGCTGCAAATGCGATCACATCAAGCAGGCCGTCTTGCAACTGGCCAGCTAAGTCAGACCAACCACCATTGCGACGCTCAAAGTTCACGCCGAGCTCCTCGAGCATCTTGGGGAAGTAAGTATCCGAGGTGGAACCGGCTGGGCCGAAACCGATTTTGGCACCGTCGGGGATGTCCTTGACGGTGGTGATCCCTGAGGAAGCGAGTGTGGTGATCGAGAATGGCGTGGTGTACATCGGGAACATCGCGCAGGCGTTATCAAGCTTGACACCGGGCGCAATGGGGTTCTTGCCCTCGATGGATTCACGTGCGGGTCCCAGCGTGGTCATGCCAAACTGCGCATCACCATTGCTCACCAGCGCCATGTTTTGCATCGGGCCGCCAGTGACTTCAGCACCACCTGTGACACCAAGCTCCTTGGAGACCAGGTTGGCCCAGCCTGAGCCATAAGTGAAGTAGGTGCCACCTTGTGAGGCAGTGCCCACCGTGAAGCTCTGGGGCCAGTCACTGCGGTCTTGTGCGGTAGCGGGCATTGCGGCCAGCAAAGAGGTCGCAGAGGCGACAGCCACCGAGCCCAGTACACGTTTGAGTTTCATAGATTTCCTCCAGTAAAAACAGGCGGCAGTCGTCAGAACTGCCGAGCGAAACAATCGATGGGAGCAATCGTTTTTATTTACGTCCATTCGATAGTTGCAGAATATAGTCACCACTTAAAACCGTCATTAGGGTTTACGCCAATTCCCCCTCACAACACTTGCGTAATCACAAACGCGAGACAGAAACTGACGTCACCAAACACAGTACAAAATCAAGCACAAGCCATGATGTGCTTGGCGGTCATCAGGTCTAGATGCGCCCCGCCACCGTTTTTAAAGACGGTGATGTCATTCGCGTTGCGGCGCTTGAACTGGCCGCTCGCGATGTCATAGAAATCAGCCGTGACTGATTCGGCATCTATCACGCCGCTGGCCATTGGAATCATCAGCTCGCCAATGTGCCCAATGGTCGTGTCACGGCTGTCGACGTACAACACGCCGCGGCGCATGACCTCATCGTCAGCCTCTCTCATGTCGGCTCTGAAGGCACCGATAAGATCGATGTACTGGCCCGCACGCAGCCACTGCCCATGGATAACCGGCGTGGCGCTCAGGGTAGCCACACAGACGATATCGGCCTGGCCCACCGCCAAGGGCAAATCGGTCACCACGTCAATCGCCTGCCGGGCAGCCAAGTCCGCTACCAACCGCTTGGCCGATTCGACACGGTGATTCCAAACTTGGAAACTGGCGTTCGGAAACAACACCCGATAGGCCGATAAAGCCGTGGCAGCAATTCGACCGGCACCCACCATGAGTATGCGTTGACTATCGGGCCTGGCCAGCTTGCTAGCGGCCAACAGGCTGTCGCCCACGGTTTTGAATCGCGTCACCAAATCAAAATCCACCATGGCCTGAGGCGTGCCCGTGGCATCGTCGTACACCAGCACATTGCCTTGCACCGATGGTCGTT
>CBFHXV010000064.1:0-7317 GCA_965659885.1 Burkholderiaceae bacterium
CCACCGCCAACGTTACGTTTGACAGTGCCGGTCAATACATCTTTCAAGGATTTTTGCCTAGGGTGTATGACCAACAGCAGCGTCCCCATACAGCATATGCGACGTACTTCCAAAGTTATATCGAACGAGACGTTCGGCAACTGATCAACCTAAAAGATGTTGTGCTGTTTGAGAAGTTCATCAAACTACTCGCGGGTCGCGTGGGCCAAATGATCAACTACCAGTCTTTGGGCAACGACACAGGCGTTGACGGCAAGACCATAAAAGACTGGCTTTCAATCTTGGAAGCTTCCTACGTCATCTTCCGGCTGCCACCCTATTTTGAGAACTTCGGCAAACGCGTCATCAAAACACCCAAGATATATTTCAGCGACACCGGACTCTTGTGCTATTTGCTTGGCATCGAACACGTTGAACAAGTGACGCGTGACCCCTTGATTGGCGCGCTCTTTGAGAACCTCATCGTTCTCGAAGCCCTGAAGAGTCGATACAACGCCGGTCGATCCCCAAACCTCTATTTCTTCAGAGACAACCAAGGCCATGAAATAGACCTGTTACACAAGCGGGGACACGAACTACTTGGCATCGAGATTAAATCAGCGAGCACTTGGCATGCGTCTTTCAAACGTGCGCTTGCATCCTTTCATAAAAACGTTCACCCGCTTGCACAACAGTCAGTGGTCTATAGCGGTGAGCCCATTGCCTTCAGTGACGGCGTCGCTGCCAGGAACTACCGCGAGGTTGCAACGCTGTTCGCGTAGGGGCGTTGGCTTATTGACACTGCCATTGACAAACAGATACCTTGGAACAAGCTATCTATAAAAACAGGTACCTGACCATGACGTGGCTATGGCAGATACTGTAAGGTATTTTTTCTGCGATTGTCGGCATCGGCGGCTATCTGTTGTTGATGATGTATCTCGTTGACTCAGAGACAGCACCCATGTGATCCTTTGAACTTAACGCCGACAGGACCACCAGCGTGTAAGGGAATCAAATGGTGCGCATTCGCTTGCGAGTGGTGACTTTAAGGGCCGCGATCTTCTGGTGCTCCGGGCGCCTTTAACTCTCGAGTCATTGGTGCTGTCTGGCGATGTTGTCATGGTTGCATAGACATGATGCATGATCTATCTCTGTGGCTGCAGCTCGTTCGTTATCTAACCAGGGACCCGCCACCTGGCTTTCCAAAAAATGGCTTCATCCAAGTGGCCACCTCCCCTACCCGGTCGATGAAAGCCGCGGTTTCACCTGTTTGCCCGGTGGCCTCAGAGGTCGATACGGCCAGCTGCCACGCCATGTGCACGTCAAGACCTGTGATTTCATACCCGTACCCATTGGACATCCAGTGCAACGCACCACGAGCGCATTGCAACGCAAACACCGGCCGCTTGGTTTCAAAGTCACGGGCGGCCCGAATCAACGTGTGCGGGTCACACGGTGATTGCCAGATCAGTTTTTCAGCGACCTCCAGTAGGCCCAGTGTCTTGGCAGTCGCAAACCATTTGCCCGGGGGGCCAGCGGCTTCAATTAAATAAGCCAGAAGCTTCTCTGGCTCAACCTCAGGATATTTCTTGCGTATGGCTCGAAACGTCGAGAGGTGCGAGTTGGCCCAGTTGGCGTCAAGCGCATACTGATCAAATGCCTCCTGACGTCTACCGGCAGCCAATAACGCCTCTTCGGCAAACTGAGCAAACTCGGTCTGACTGATATATTTGTCACCACATTCGCGCCAATAGGCCAACGCTTGATCGATTTGTCCCCGAGCAATCATGGCTTTGGCTCCCCACTTAGCATCACCAAAGAATGGGCGCGGCTCGCTTTGAAGCAGTTGCAGCAACTCATCATGCCGGTTGGCATGAAACAAAGCGCTAAAGCAAGGCGTGGTGCCTTTGAAAAAGGCATAGTTACCAGCAGCCCGGTCGGCAATCACAAGTTTGACAGTGGGCAAAAGCTCGTCAGCCCACTTCGAGGCCAACTCGGGCTCAGCACACAACGCGCCCCAGTGATCACCGAGGGATTCGATATAAGAGATGCCATCCTCTTCATACGCCTCGTAAAGTTTGGTAAGCCACTTTTGCCGTTGAGCCTTGTCAACCGGCGCTTGTGCAATGATGGGCACCAAGGTTTCGATCGCGCGATTAACCGCATTGCCAAGCGCGCCTGATGAACTGTCAATGTCACTTATCGCTGGCACCAGGATCGTGAGCAACAACACGCTACCTTCGGCAGCCACGATCGGATCGTGGCGCGCCACGACACGTATCTCAGACAAAGCTTCCTTGATACGGCTGATGGCCAGTTTTGAGCCTTTCCAGCCATAGGCATTACGCCGAAATTTGGACCTAAAGGCCCAAGAAAAGCTAGCCTTCGCTGACCGGGATGATTTGACAGAGGTACCGGGTTTTTGTGTCATGAAGATGCTTTAATTCATCATATCAGGAGCGTCTCTTTGCTACTCCTTCTGTGCTCGCTCAACGGCACGTGCGTTAGCCTCAAATCCGCCCTTGGCCTTCCACTCTTGGAAACCACCTTGCAAAATGCGCACGTTGTCGTGGCCAGCCACCCGCAACGCAAAACCTGCCTGCGCCGACAGGCTTCCAGTATTGCAATAAATCAGCACCATCTGGTCAGTGGGCAAACTGTCACGTTCGTTTAAAACTTGACGCCACTCGAGATTGACAGCGCCAGGGATGTGATCCTTGGCAAACTGTTCGGCATCGCGTGCGTCAATGACCGTGATGTTGTCGTATTCCTCTTTCGGGATTTGCTCGGCGAAGATCACCCCGCCACCGTACTCACTGAAATCGAGATAGCCCATCATTTCATCAACCGCCGCTTCATTGGCTGCATGAGCCGCAGGCACCACAAAAGCCAATGGCAATGCCACGACAATGGCACTGGCCGCAATACGCGAACGGGCGATGGTCGAGAGCTTGAGTAACGTCATGGACACGGTTGGAACCTCCAATTGGCAAGACCTTATTTTCCTCATTAACCCGGCGGGTGGCAAGCACACCGCAGCAATCGCAGGCTCAAACGATCACGGCATGTCAGATCGGGGGTGTTGACCGGGCCTGCCAATTCACCATCGGACAGATCAGGCCGCTGGCACGCGTGTCCGCGTAGGCATCGATATGATTGATGTCAACGGCGTGTTGTGATTCGATAACTTGGTGGTACGCCACAACGGCTTCTCGCCAGACTTCACGCCTAAACAACAGACGCGGTTGCACATGCCCCACGACGCTGTCCACCGGGGAATTAATGAAGACACCGTCTGCGCTAAAAAGCTCGAGTTGTGCGTTCACTTATTTGACGCCCTCTGGCTGCGTTTGCTGATAGCGCGGCATAACGGCCAATAAGTCACCACGATCTATCATCGTTTGCCTCTATAAGGTGATACCGTACAACGGTGTCATGCGCGCAGCCCCCGATACATGCGCGTACCGGCAAAGCAAACGGGACGCAAATTAATAGCTCGCCACAAAATCGGTCGAGGCCTCGATGTCGGGCGTCAATGGCCGATCTTTTGCGACAAATGCGACCTGCTTGCGATAGGCCTCATACATTCTTTGGGTTGCTTGGCCAAGCGCCAGGCCAGGGTTGGCTTGCTTGCGCAAATCGATCGCCTGCGTCGAATGCAGTAACTCAATGCCGTAAATGACGCGTGTGTTGTCCACGATCTGAATCAAGCTATCGGCCGCTAGCTTCAAGTTGGTAAACGTATCTTCAATCCCGCCGGCAATGGCCATACCGCTAAACGAGGCAGGCATGGCAAGCCGCTTGTTACGCACTTGCATGTCAACAAAGACTTTTTGAATCGCCCCAAAGGCGTGGCCTTGATTGTCTGGGGCTCGCAAAAACCGGGTCAGGTTGGTGAAGTGCTCGTCAGACAAGTGAATGGTGCGCATGGCGCTGTTGTGCGAGACGTGCGTAAGCGCCACATTTAGGTTCTGTATAGCCAAGGCAACGGGTAAAGGTTCAAAGTTGCTGGTAGGAAACACACCGCCCTGTCCCTCGATCATGTACTGAGCCACCTGCGGGAATTGCGCATATTGGTCAGAAGCATCCACAACCACCGCCGGGTTGTCATCGGAATGGTTAATCTGAATATCGATCAATTCACCAAGATTAACCAAGGCATCCGTGGCGCTAGCCAACGTATAGGCCGTGGTGCGGTAACTAAGCGGGTCCTGCAAAGGACGCTCGCGGCTTTTTTGCCACAAATAACTACCTTTAAGTTGCTTCAGAATGTCATTTGTCGCCGATGCAATGTAGGGAAACGGCCGAATGTCATTGGTTTGTGGCAAAAAGGGCGCCACGTTGCCATTCAACCCCTCCAAGCTCAGTCCAAAGATCGTGGGTGAAATAGACAGCAAGTGCTTGGCTTCGCGATAGCCTTTGACGGCATAAGCCACGGCAAATGAGTTGTTTGAAATAATCGAAAGCGCATCTTTGCCAATCGGGTCAAGCGGCGCGATACCCGCATCGGCCATGGCCTGGCTGCTACTCATTCGCTGACCTTTGTAAAACACCTCCCACTGACCCACCATGGCCAGACCCACATGAGACGACAGCAAAATGTCGGCCTCACCGACTGTGCCATAAGCCGGTATCACCGGTGTCAGGCCTTTATTGAGATAAGCCGCATAAAGCTCTGCCACCACTGGCTGCACGCCCGTGAAACCAGAAAGCATCGTGTTCAAACGAATCGCCAACGCCAGCCGGGTTAATTCAATGGGAGCGGCTGGCCCGACGCCAGCGCTGTGTGCGCGCAAGGTGCTCAAGTTAAAGCGTCTCGAAGCTTCGAGAACCGCCGGGTCCAACTTGCCGTGGGCGTTGAGCACTTGATGATCTTTGTTCAGGCCCACACCCACCGTCAACCCATAAATGGGCTTACCAAGCTGCGCTGCTTGCATCAACAGTTCGTGAGCTTGGCTCAATCGCGCTTTCGCTTGCGGTGCGATCTTGACTTTGGCATTTTTGGCGATCGCCCAAGCCTGTTGCTGCGTCAGATTTTTCCCGTCAAGCACTACAACTTCAGCGGCAAAAGCCATACCGGCAAACAAGTTCAAGAGCAATGCGATCGAAAAGGCGAGTTTTGTCATAAGCGTATTGGCGTCAAGTGATTTGTGAAAAACACATCGGGTGTCGCAACAGCCATCAACAAGCGCCACGACACGAAACGATACACAGCAACAGGTGGCGTTACGCATCGACTCGATAGATAGCGCCGCCTCGAGGGTCATGATAGCGTGACGTCTGATGCCGAGCGGCCTAAAGTCTCGTCGCAGCCGCGAGCACCCAGTTAAAATGCGGTTGCCAACCACGGGCTAGCATCAACGCCCCTTTTCCCCGCACGTACAAGTGGGGTTTGCTTCACGTAACGCAAAATCACGAATAACCCGCAGCCAAACCCACATTATGATCGGACCCTACGACACCACCGCTTTGTTGCATGCGCTCTACCTCGTTGCCATCGTGGCTGAAGCGATGACCGCCGCATTGGTGGCGGGCCGCCGGGAAATGGACTGGTTTGGCGTGATGCTTTTAGGTTGTGTGACCGCTCTCGGTGGCGGATCCATGCGCGATGTGTTGCTAGGCGACTATCCGTTGACCTGGGTGGAACATCCTCACTACCTGCTACTAACTGGCGGTGCGGCACTGTTTACGATCGCCGTGGCGCGTTACATGCACAAACTTCGCAACGTCTTCCTGGTACTTGACGCCATCGGGTTGGTGGTCTTTACCGTCATTGGCTGTAAAGTCGCACTCGCGTTGGACCTGCCTTTTCTGATCGTGATCGGCTCAGGCATGATCACCGGCTGCGTTGGTGGCGTACTGCGAGACTTGTTGTGCAATACCGTGCCGCTGCTGTTTCGTGCGGAGCTTTATGCCACCGTGTCAATTTTGACGGGCATGCTTTACGTTGGCAGCGAGACCTTGGGCTTAAGTCACGACATCGGCATGGTCATTGCCATGGTCGTTGGCCTGACATTGCGACTCCTAGCGATTCGCTTCAAGTGGGGCATGCCCAAGTTCATCTACAGTGGCAACATGGATTAAGGGTGCACTGCCACCTAACTTACTCGCGCTGATGTTTTGTTACTACTCGGTTACTTTGGCGGTTGAACCTGTGGATGGTTTTGTCGATAAAACTCCCACTCATCCACACGCGTGCCGTCAGACAACACACAGGTGCTGACTTCGCCCTTGGGCGTTTCCTTGATGTCAATGCTGCCACCGCGCTCAATGCAATAAACCGAAGCCGGATTGGGCAATTGCAGGCCCATGATGGGGTCCGGGCCCGAGACCGTGCAGCCGGCCAAAAACAGAAAACTTGTCATAACAGTCACGTTACGCATATCAAAACACCCCAAAAAAACAGAAACTGACGGCGTCCGAGCTACAGCCAGCATGAAACGACTGCGCCAGAACAATCCACCTTAAGTCGCTATACTCAAATGCAGGCCACATCGCCTTGGCTCAAACGTGCACAGGCAGCAGCACATGAAACGTCAGCGACACATTAACAAATCAAACCCCAGATCAACTAGCCACAAACAAAGCAAACCCACTGACCGGTCGTGCATTTTGACGCCGGCCCTGTTGGCTAAAGCCATTGCCGCGTTAGAGAACATGGCGTTGACCGACAAAAAAGTATTGCTTGATGAAATCCAGAAAACGCAGCCTAATCTTCTATACTCTACGCTTGCGCCTCTGAAATCCCACGGTGAAAGCCAGCAAACTCAAATGCTCATCAGCTTTCTGTTGCTGGCTCGTCTGGCCATGTCGTACAGTCAGCGCAACTGGCCACTGATTACAGAGCAGACGATATCTGACAGCCTCAGGCGACTTACCGAAAAAATCAAATCCACTGAGAGCGTGTCACCCTCAAGGCGAGCGCAAGGCATCCGGCAATACACAGAAACACACGCCGAGCCCTATTTACTGGCACTCGCACACGAGGAGATCAGCAAGGCCGGATGGCACTCGACGTCCGACGGGCTTAGCAAACACTCGCAGCTCGTTTTGTTAACGCTCGTGGAGAGTATCGGCCAAGCCAGTGAACAGTTACAAGATTCACATCGATGATGGTGCTATGCCGCCAAGCCATGCAGTTTGTGTTCCAACGCCTCAGGCACCTCAACCTCAAAGGCCAGGATGACCGCCGACAATGCTTTGCCGTAGTTGTCTAGCGCGAGGCTGCGCGACACACCCCCACCCAAGGCACCGTGTGCCACAAAGTTAAGTGCCTCAATATTGTCAAGCTCATAACGCAGCACATCGCCTTGAATTGCCCCCTGGTAATGCGCT
>CBFHXV010000065.1:0-7117 GCA_965659885.1 Burkholderiaceae bacterium
CCAGTTGCGACTGT
Organism: Burkholderiaceae bacterium; assembly: GCA_965659885.1. Taxonomy (GTDB): domain Bacteria; phylum Pseudomonadota; class Gammaproteobacteria; order Burkholderiales; family Burkholderiaceae_B; genus Algicoccus. Next base: position 15 of record CBFHXV010000065.1, read on the forward strand.
CGATAATACCTGTACCACCTTAGATATCTGTTGTGCCAGTCTCGTTCATGACACATGAAGCTAGTGGCAAAGAGCAAACAATCGTTTCGAGGCGTTGTCATTTCAGTTCCACCGCAGTCAATAAACTGGGTTGGCTAGAGACAGAATCGGTTTTGCTGTTGTGTCGACTGTTTGTGGCCAATAGCCCGACAAACAACACAAAGAAAAACGTCGCAAAGTGAGGCACCATGGTGTAGAACATCCCCACAACTAATAGTCCAACGAGCAGTATTGATGGTTCGGGATTTCGCTGCACGTAGCGCCAGTTCAAACGCGTGCACAGCCAGATAAGGTAGAGCGTGGAGAGGACAGTCCAAAGCACGCCATGACGCAGCGCGTTGTCAATGTATGTGTTGTGCGTATCGCCTGTGGGGTAGCCATATTCTTGCAAACGCATCCTGTCAGCAGCATCGTATGGCAGTGTCTTGAAGAACTCGATTTGTTTTTGGTCATAGCTCAGGGCACCACCGCCAAAAGCAAAAGATGCCGGGTTGTTCTTTGCGAAGTGAACGAGTTGTTGGCCGCCGATGTCCCATAGTCGCAAACGAATCCAATTAGATGCATTAGTTTGTGTCTCGGTTACCGAAGAAAAACGCTCGATAACGGGCTGTACTTTATCTTGCAGCACCGTTAGGCTCATGGTGCCGACAATGACAACAACGCTGATCAAGCCAAGCATGGTTTTACGGTTACGCCTGAAGATCAAAAAGTAAATGGCCAATCCGATAAAGGCGCCAAGCCAAGGGGCACGTCCGCCGGCGAGCAACAGCATGATCAGCGCCATGGCCGTGGTTAGACCATAGAGAGTTGCCGTTGCCAGTGTCTGTCGATGGCGACAAATGTAGAGCACCATGAATGGGAAAAACAGGCCCTGAAGCGAGTCCCATGTGCCTAGCGGCCATGTGCCTTGCATACGGTCGCCGAATTGAAATTGCCAATCATATTCCCATAGCGTAACGATGCTTGCGACCCAAAAACTCGTGATCAGGCCAAGCATGGCAATCCGTTCATTGATGCGGCGCTGCAAAGCAAAAAAGAAAAACACCATCACTGGTAAAAACAGTGTTTTACGAGCCATCCACGCCACGTCATGTATGTTTTCAGCGCCGAAGGTGCTAGTGACTAATCCAATGAAGTACAAACCAAGACTGAGTTTGACCAGCATCGATGCCATCATGGCCTGTCGAAACGTCCCATCGATGCTGGTGCGTACGATCAGATACAGGCAAATAAGGCCAGACGCGACATAAATCCCCGGTTTCCAGACGAACACGGCCACTGCGAAAAGCAAGACGCAGAATGATTCGGTGTAATCGAGTGTTCTTTGGAGGGGTGTTGTCATAGCAAGTTCATGCGCATTGTAGTCTTGTTCACTTAACCCGCTCATGCTTGTACCCGGAATCGGCACTGATCCCAAATCGTGAGCCGCACTCGCCTAAATGGGTAGGTCCTATGTGAGTCTCTTCCATAAGTCTGCTGCCCAATAAACCAAAAGCCCCGCGTATTCTTTGATGATGCTGCGGCTCGCGAGCAGCGTGTGCAGGTCAGGCGACCATGGGTTTTGAATGATGTTTTCTGGCAGCTTGATCTGCGGCGCTAGCGGAGCCGCAGTGACTGCAATGTTCGTGTGCTCAAAAGCGGCCATGGCTCTGGGCATGTGCAGCGCCGAGGTAACCAATAAGATACGGTTGATCCGACGTTTTCTGAGGGTTTCTTGCGTCAGTACCGCGTTCTCCAGGGTGCTTTGGCTTTGTGTTTCCTGCAAGATCGCGTCAGTAGGGATGCCAGCGCCTTGCAGATTGCGGGCCATGTTGGCCGTATCGCTGATATTGCCCACGAGCGCGCCACCGGACAACAAAATCAAAGGTGCACGGCCGGCCTCATAGAGCTCGGCTGCCAGCGTCTCTCGGCCAACCACATTGGCTGCCTCGTACGGCTCGAACCAGTTTCGGCGGTTACCTTGAATATGTCCCCCGAGCACAACGATCGCCTGAGCGGTAGGGTATTGGTCGGCCGGTCGTTGCGCAAACCGATGTTCCAGCCACCCGCCGGCCATGATGGTGGTGATGGGCAATGACCAAATCAGCACCCAGAACAAGCCAGCCAGTAGACAGGTCATGGCGCTGCCACGGCGCTTGATCAGCAGCAAAAAAACCGCCAATACCACCAGCGCCACCAGCACATTGGGTGGAAACAGCATGCTGTAGGCCAAACTGCTCATCATGATTCGTCCCGACAGGCTTGACTTGATGTCAGGTTTAAAGCCGAGTCTGGGGCTGAGCTTGACGCTGAGGTTGGCGTCGTTGCGCTTGCCTGAGCAGGCGTATGCCTTCGCGGCATGATTTGCAACATGTGCTCAATGACTTGTGCCAGTGTTGGCCACTGCCCCAAAGTCCCCAGCCGATGCGCATGATCGGACCACGGACCCGTGTGTCTGGGATCTGTCACCCCAAATAGCGTCAGTTGATTCGCACCGGAAATGGCTGCGAGATGCGACACGCCCGAATCATTGCACACCACAAGGCTAGCCAATCTGGTTAGCGCGCAAAAAGCGGTTAGCGGTAAAGGATCGAGCAGTTCGGCCTCAGGGCAGGCCGCTTTTGCCTGCTCGCGTTCTTGTGGCGGGGGGCACATGACCACCTTAAAACCTTGCGATTGCAGGGCTTGTGCCAGTGCACCAAAGTGCGGCCAGACCTTCACTTTGCCGTGGTGCTGCCCCGTGGCAGTCGGTGCAAGCAACACAAATGGCTTGTGACTTAACTGTTGATTCTGTAGCGCCTGTTGTGCCTGTTGCTGATCGGCATCCGTTATCTCTAACTTGCCTTTGGGGGGCACGTCCTGCTCGCCGCTTGGCACGGAGATATGCCATTGTCTTAGGGCGAATTTTGTCAGTAACCACCACTTCTGCACGGCGTGCACAGGGTGATCGGGCTTGCGACTGGCATGGCGCAACAGCAGGCTGCGCCCATCATCGCGATAGCCACAACTGGCAATGCCGTTAACTGCGAACAAAGCCGCGCTAGACAAGGAATCTGGCATGATGAGTCCTAAAGCAGCCTGTCTCACCTGCTTGGGAATTTGAGCGATGGCCCGTCGATCGGCCATGAACTTACCGGTTATTGGCACGAACTGTGCTGGGTGAAACTGCTCGGTAAGCGCCTGCGCCCATGGGCGACCACACAGAATCAACGGGTGCGTGCTGTGCTGCAAAGCCGTCAGGCTTGGCAGGCACATGCAAACGTCGCCTATCCAGTTCGGTAAGCGAACGATGATGGGCGCTTTGTCTGGGGCGGGCACTTCAGTCGCGTTGTGCGGGTCAGCCAGTGACATCGTGTTTACGGGGTTGTATGGGTCAAATCACGCTAAATTGTGCCTCGAAACAGGAAATGTTGTCTGCCGATGCGCTGCTATGTCTCTACACGCACGTTACCGGCTGCTCGCGGTCGGTACAATTCTGTATCAATCACACATGCGTCACTACCTAGGGTTTTAATTTGAAGCAGGCTGCAAAAAACGCCGAAGTCGGAGCTGATAAGGGCGACGACAAGAACGCACAGCGCAATGCACACGCTGACCACCCGTTAAAGAATGTGGTGTGGGGCAGAATTTATTCCCGAGTCGGCAAGTACTGGAAAGCGCTTGCCTTGGCGGCGTTTTTTATGGCGCTTGCCGCCGCCACCCAGCCCACGTTGGCCGTTGCCATGAAGCCATTGCTCGATGAAGGTGTCAGCGGTGCTAAGCCTGACTATGTCTGGCAAATCCCGCTGGCCATTGTCGGTTTGGTGTTTCTGCGAGGCGTTTGTGCATTTGCGAGTGACTACTTGCTGGCCTGGGTGGCCAACCACCTGCTTGTTGGTTTGCGTCGGGACATGTTTGACCGCTTGCTGTCATTGCCCGATGACGAATTCAAGCGAGGCGATAGTGGCAGACTCATGAACCGCTTCACCGTTGATGCGGGCAACATCACGTCAACGGCCACCAGCGTCGTGACCGTGCTGGTGCGAGAGACGCTGGTGGTCATCTCGCTCTTGGCGGTGCTGTTTTACATGTCGTGGCAGTTGACCTTGATCATTCTGGTAGTCATGCCAACATCTATTTTGATTACGCGGGTGTTCATGAAACGCTTGCGTCGCATCAACCGCGAGACCATCAGCAGTAACGCCCGGCTTGCCGAAGTCGTCTCCGAGGGCATTTCAGGGCAGCGGGTGATTAAGCTGTTTGATGGCTACGGGGTGGAGCAAGAGCGCTTTAGCCATGTCAACGGGCAACTGCGTCGCCATCAAATGCGAACGGCGATTTCTGACTCTGCCTTGCGACAGATTGCACAAGTCATTATTGCTGTTTCAGTGGCCATCGCAATCAGCGTGGCATTAAACGAAGCCACCACGGGCGTTTTGTCGGTGGGTAGCTTTGCGGCGTTTATGGCCGCGCTTGCGCAAATTTTTGATCCGGTCAAACGCTTGACTAGCGTGGTGAGCAACATGCAGCGCATGCTGGCTTCAGCTGAAAGTGTGTTTGACCTCATCGACAAGCATGGCGAAGATCGAGTCAAGGGAAAAGACTTTGCGACACCGGTGGGCGGGCAGGTCGATTTCCACCACGTGACGCACCAGTTTGAAGATGCTGAGGATCAAACCTTGCGCGACGTGTCGCTTGTCATAAAGCCAGGCGAGATCGTGGCGTTTGTGGGGCGCTCAGGCAGCGGCAAAACCACATTGGTCAACATGCTGCCGAGATTTATTGTGCCTACGAGTGGTTCGGTGCGTATTGATGGTGTTGACGTGCAGCAGCTGTCGCTGCAGAACTTGCGGGCACGTCTGTCATTGGTCAGTCAGGACGTGGTGCTTTTTAACGGCACAATCGCCTCAAACGTGGGTTATGGCACCTTGCAAAAAGCCAGCGAGCATGAGATCCGCAACGCCTTGGCCGCTGCCAATTTGCTCGAGTTTGTGGATAGCCTGCCCAACGGCATTCACACAGAGGTCGGCGAGAATGCCACCCGGCTTTCAGGTGGGCAGCGTCAGCGTCTGGCCATTGCAAGGGCATTGATCAAGGACGCACCCATTCTGATTCTCGATGAGGCCACATCAGCGCTTGACAATGAATCAGAGCGTCAGGTGCAGGCCTCACTGGAGACCCTTATGAAAGGGCGAACCACACTGGTGATCGCTCATCGTCTGTCGACGGTGCAAAACGCCGATCGCATTGTTGTGCTTGATCACGGGCGCATCATTGAGAGCGGCTCGCACGCCGAGTTGCTGGCCATGGACGGCGCGTATGCGGCGTTGTTCAAGATGCAGTTTGCTGGTGAAGCGGCATAGGCTTAAATCCAAGTTAGTCCAATCTCGCCTAGATCAACACGATGTCGTATTGCTCTTGGGTGCCGTTGGTGGACACTTCGAGAGAAATCGGTTTGCCGATGTGGTCGCTTAATTGAGCCAGGTGATGACTCTCTTCATCGAGAAACAGGTCAATGACGGACTGAGCTGCCAGAATTCTGTATTCACGGGGGTTGAATTGGCGCGCCTCACGCATGATTTCGCGCAGGATCTCGTAGCACACACTGCGTGCCGTCAGGATTTGTCCGCGGCTTTGGCAGGTGGGGCAAATTTCGCACAGGTGATGTGAGAGTGCGTCACGGGTGCGTTTGCGGGTAATTTCAACAAGACCCAGGGGGCTGAAGTCACTTAGCGTGGTGCGGGTTCGGTCTTGCGCCAAGGCTTGCCGTAGGGCTTGCAACACCGCCTGCTGATGCTCGGTCTCGTGCATGTCGATGAAGTCCACGACGATAATGCCGCCCAAATTTCGCAAGCGCAATTGACGGGCTATGGCATGAGCCGCCTCGAGGTTGTTACGAAAAATGGTGTCATCAAAATTACGGCCCCCCACAAACCCGCCTGTATTGACGTCAATGGTCGCTAGCGCCTCGGTCTGGTCAATCATCAGGTAGCCGCCTGACTTCAGGTCAACGCGCCGCGACAGTGCCCGCTTAAGTTCCTCTTCGACGTTGGCCAGATCAAACAGGGCACGTTCGCCCTCGTAGAACTGTATCTTGGCGCTGGCATCTGGCGTGTAGATGTCAGACCAGCTTCGCATCTGGAGGGCGGTCTGTTCATCATCGACCAGGATACGGGCGGTGCGAGCGGTGGCAATGTCTCGCAACACGCGCTGTGCCAGCGTCAGGTCGCTGTAGAGCAGGCACGGCGGGGCACTTGTTTTAGCGGTGGCCTGAATGTTGCGCCACAGCGTGAGCAAGTAATGAATATCGATGGCAAGCGACTCATCTGAGGCGTCTTCAGCCTGTGTACGCACAATAAAGCCGCCTGGGCAGTCTTCGGGCATGAGCGACTGCACGCGCTGGCGCAGCGCCTGGCGTTCGGCTTCGGACTCGATGCGCTGAGAGACACCAATATGAGGGTCATGCGGCAGATATACGAGCAGACGGCCTGCTAGGCTGATTTGGGTGGACAGTCTGGCGCCTTTGGTGCCGAGCGGGTCTTTAATGACCTGCACCATGATGGTCTGCCCTTCGAAGAGCAGCTTCTCAATCGGCGTGGGTGTTAAGCCAGCGGCCCGTTCCTGGCGGTTTTCTCTAACGTCGGCGATGTGAATAAAGGCAGCGCGCTCCAAGCCTATGTCGATAAACGCGCTTTGCATGCCGGGCAAGACCCTGACGACCTTGCCCAAACGAATGCTGCCGACTTGGCCCAATTGATAGTTGCGCTCAAGGTGCAATTCCTGAACCGCACCCTGGCAATTCAGGGCTACACGGGTCTCAAATGGTGTGACATTGATCAGGATGTCTTCGGTGGTGGGGTCCGTGTTCATGGTCGGTTTAGGGTCTCAGTTTGGTCGTATTTATACGTATCGTAGCGCCATTCGGGTTAGCCCGAACTTTTCGTTTGACAAGCGCAAAAAACATGTTCATAATCTCGTTCTTCGCTGATGAAAACACACCGCATAAACACGGTGATTCGAATCAGGGAAAGCAGCCCAAACAGCTGCATTTGCTCTTTAACAACGAAACAACCGATAAGTGTGGGCACTTGATGGCTATAGGCGTC
>CBFHXV010000066.1:0-6948 GCA_965659885.1 Burkholderiaceae bacterium
GTTCTTGGAAGAGGCCGCGGGCGCAGATTTCGAAGAAACGCCCAGAGCACCGGTTGTTACCGTCATGGGTCACGTCGATCACGGTAAGACTTCGCTGCTAGATCATATACGCCGCGCCAAGGTTGCTTCAGGCGAAGCCGGCGGTATCACGCAGCACATCGGTGCCTATCACGTCACCACAGAACGTGGCATGGTGACATTTCTCGATACCCCCGGCCACGAGGCGTTTACCGCTATGCGAGCCCGAGGTGCCAAGGCCACCGATATTGTGATCTTGGTAGTGGCTGCAGATGACGGTGTGATGCCGCAAACCCGAGAGGCCATTCACCACGCCAAGGCTGCTGGTGTGCCGTTGGTGGTAGCCGTCAACAAAATCGACAAGCCCGAAGCCAACCCTGATCGTGTCAAGCAGGAGCTGGTCAGTGAAGAAGTGGTGCCAGAAGAGTATGGCGGCGATGTGCCGTTCGTATCGGTATCAGCAAAAACAGGTCAAGGCATTGACGATCTTCTCGAGAATGTGCTGTTGCAGGCTGAGATTCTGGAGCTAAAGGCCGCTGTCGAAGCACCGGCCAAAGGGTTGGTCATTGAGGCACGACTAGACAAGGGGCGTGGACCTGTGGCGACCGTACTGGTTCAATCAGGCACGTTGAATCGGGGCGACAACGTGCTTGCTGGTGCAAGCTATGGCCGTGTTCGTGCCATGCTCGATGAGAATGGCAAGCCCATTCAGTCGGCCGGTCCTTCGATCCCTGTAGAAATTCAAGGCTTGACCGATGTGCCTGCGGCGGGCGATGAGCTCATGGCGCTAGCCGATGAGCGCAAAGCCCGTGAGATCGCGCTGTTCCGTCAGGGCAAGTTCCGTGACGTTAAACTCGCGCGCCAGCAAGCGGCTAAACTGGAATCCATGTTTGAACCGACAGCTGAGGGCATGCAAACCTTGTCATTGATCGTCAAGACCGATGTTCAGGGTTCTCAGGAAGCGCTTGTGGCAGCTTTGTTGAAGCTCTCCACAGAAGAGGTCAAGGTCCAGGTTGTTCACGCTGCTGTCGGTGGCGTGTCTGAGAGCGATGTCAACTTGGCTATCGCTTCAGGTGCGGTCATCATTGGCTTTAATGTGCGTGCTGACCAAGCCACGCGAAAGCTTGCGGAAGCTAATGGTGTCGATATCCGCTACTACAACATCATTTATGACGCTGTCGATGAGGTTAAGGCTGCCATGTCAGGCATGCTCGCGCCTGAGCGTCGCGAGGAGGTTGTGGGCATGGTGGAGGTTCGCGAGGTCTATCACATCTCCAAGATTGGCACCGTGGCAGGTTGTATGGTGACCGATGGTCTGGTTAGACGCGATGCACAGGTTCGGATGCTCAGAGACAACGTGGTGATTTGGACCGGTCAAATCGATTCGCTGCGGCGGTTCAAGGATGATGTCAAGGAAGTCAAGTCAGGCTTTGACTGCGGTATCACGTTAAAAGGCAACAACGACATTAAAGTTGGCGATCAGTTTGAGGTGTTCGAAGTTCGCGAAGTTGCCCGTTCACTGTAGGAAAAGTTTTAGTGGCTCGACACAAACAAAAGGTTGCGGGCGGGCGTAATATCCGCTTGGCAGACCAGATACAAAAAGATCTGGCTCAGCTGATACAGCGTGAAATTGACAGTAGCCGTACGGGATTGATCACGCTGTCCGGTGTGGAATTGTCGGCGGATTACGCTCACGCGAAAGTGTATTTCACCGTTCTTGGCGCCGAACCCGGGCTTGCCCAGCAAGCACTTGACGAAAAAGCCGGTTGGTTGCATGCCCAGCTTTTTAAGTTGTTGCACATTCATACGATTCCGACACTGCGGTTCATTCACGACCCTCGCGTCGAACGAGGCATTGAAATGTCGCGCCTGATTGACCAAGCCAATGCCAGTGATCCTGTTGACGATGACACAGAGCCATCGGCATAAGAGGGCACGAGACACCCGATATGCGCAGAAGACGAGGTCAAATCATCGATGGGGTGGTGCTTATTGACAAGCCGCAAGAGTGGTCGAGCAATCAGGCCCTGCAGCGTGTCAAGCGGGTGCTCAATGCGCAAAAAGCCGGACATACCGGCACACTTGATCCGTTTGCCACAGGTTTGCTTATCTGTTGTCTTGGCAAAGCCACCAAGTTGGCGGGGCGCATGCTAGATGCTGACAAACAGTATGTGGGGACTTTGAAGTTCGGCCAAGAGACAGATTCGGGCGACTTAACAGGTCAGGTTGTGGTTGATCTTGGCGCTGAGTTTTCTTTGCCTACATCCCAACAGGTGCAGGACATACTGAAACAATTCGTCGGTACGATTGAGCAGGTGCCACCGATGACATCGGCGCTCAAGCACAAGGGCAAGCCCATGTATCACTACGCGCGCCAAGGTATTGAGATCGAACGGCCTGCTCGTGAAGTCACGATCCATGACATTGAGCTGCTGGACTGCCAGGGTGACACTGCGGTTTTATCGGTGCACTGTAGTAAAGGCACCTACATCAGAACCTTGGCCCAGGACATTGGGCGTGCTCTCGGTGTTCATGCGCATCTAATCGCCTTAAAGCGCACCCGTATCGGTCCATTCAGTTTAGGTGATGCCTGGAGCTTGGCTGCCATCGAAGAACAAGCCAATACGCTTGATGTGGTGACTTCGCTCGCCGCCTTGCCAGCTGGGTATCAATTGGAAGTTACTTCGTAGTTATTGTTTGATTCATAAGGAAATTCATATGTCACGCGCTTTGCGTAACGTTGCCATCATTGCTCACGTTGATCATGGCAAAACCACTTTGGTTGACCAGCTGCTACGCCAGTCCGGCACATTCCGTGAGAACCAGCAACTCGATGAGCGGGTCATGGATTCCAACGACCTTGAACGCGAGCGCGGCATCACCATTCTGGCAAAAAACTGTGCTGTTCAGTACGAAGATACACACATCAACATCGTTGACACCCCGGGCCACGCGGATTTCGGGGGAGAAGTCGAGCGCGTCCTTTCCATGGTCGATGGCGTGTTGCTGCTAGTTGATGCGGTTGAAGGTCCCATGCCACAGACTCGGTTTGTCACGCGCAAGGCACTGGCGCTTGGCTTAAAGCCCATTGTGGTGGTCAACAAGATTGACCGCCCGGGTGCGCGGCCGGATTATGTGGTCAACGCCACGTTTGACCTGTTTGACAAGCTTGGCGCCACTGAGGAGCAGCTGGATTTCCCGGTGATCTACGCCTCGGGCCTCGATGGCTACGCGGGTCTCGATACTGATGTTCGTGATGGTGACATGCGGCCCTTGTTTGAGGCGATTTTGCAGCACGTGCCGGTGCGTGACGATGACGTGGACGGGCCGTTCCAGATGCAAGTTATTTCACTTGACTACAGTAGTTACGTGGGCAAGATCGGTGTCGGGCGAATCAGTCGCGGTCGCGTGAAGTCTGGCATGGAAGTGGCCTACCAATTCGGGCCTGAAGGCCAGATGGGCAAAGGTCGAATCAATCAGGTGTTGAAGTTTCAAGGCCTGGAGCGGGTGCTCGTTGACGAGGCGCAGGCCGGTGACATTGTGCTCATTAACGGCATTGAGGATATCGGGATTGGTTGTACGTTGATGGACCCTGGCACTATTGAGCCCTTTGCGATGCTTCGCATTGATGAGCCCACGCTGGTGATGAACTTTATGGTCAATACCTCACCGTTGGCTGGGCGCGAAGGCAAGTTTGTAACTAGCCGTCAATTGCGTGACCGTCTGGATCGTGAGTTGAAAGCCAACGTGGCCTTGCGTGTACGGGACACCGATGATGACACGGTATTTGAAGTGGCTGGACGCGGAGAGTTGCACCTGACAATTCTGCTTGAGAACATGCGCCGTGAAGGCTATGAACTTGCTGTGTCTCGACCACGGGTTTTGTTTAAAGAGATCGACGGCGTGAAGTGCGAGCCATTTGAATTGCTGACATGTGACGTAGAGGACGGCCATCAGGGTTCAGTAATGGAGGAGCTTGGCCTGCGCAAGGGTGAATTACAGGACATGCAGTCAGATGGTCGGGGTCGCACCCGTTTGGAATACCGAATTCCGGCTCGCGGCTTGATTGGATTTCAGAGTGAATTTCTGACACTGACGCGCGGTACAGGTCTGATGAGCCACATATTCGATGAATATGCGCCCATGAAAGAGGGGTCTGTTGGGGAGCGCCGCAATGGTGTGCTCATCAGCCAGGATAACGGCGAGGCGGTGGCTTACGCCCTGTGGAAACTTCAGGATCGTGGTCGCATGTTTGTCAGTCCCGGCGAGCCATTGTATGAGGGCATGATTATCGGTATTCACAGCCGCGACAACGACCTTGTGGTTAACCCCATCAAGGAAAAAAAGCTGACAAACGTGCGCGCCTCAGGCAAGGACGAGCACATCGACCTGACCACGCCGGTCAAGCTCTCACTTGAATACGCCGTGGAGTTCATCGATGATGACGAGCTTGTTGAGGTCACGCCAAAGTCGATTCGCTTGCGCAAGCGTTATCTGCAAGAGCATGAGCGTCGTCGCATGGCCAGAGAAGCTTCGACTGGATGATGGGCAGCCATCACGCAGGCACCAGATGACTTGCATAGCATCTTTGTGATGGCATAAAAAATGGCTCAACCAGTGATTGAGCCATTTTTATAAAGCCCATGGGTTTCAAATGCCCCCAAGGCAGACGTACTTCATCTCCAGAAACTCGTCGATGCCATAGACAGACCCTTCACGGCCTAGTCCTGATTGCTTGACCCCACCGAATGGACCGACTTCGCTGGAGATAATGCCCGCGTTGACGCCGATAATGCCATATTCAAGGGCTTCGGCGGTGCGGTAAATCCGCCCAATGTCGCGACTGTAGAAATAGGCTGCCAGACCAAACTCCGTGTCGTTTGCCTGCGCAATAACGTCAGCCTCATCTTCAAACTTCACAATGGGTGCTACAGGACCGAATGTCTCTTCGCGCATGCAAAGCATGTCGCGATTGACATCGGTCAGTACCGTTGGTTGATAGAATCGCCCACCGCGTGCATGGGCTTGACCGCCCGTGATGACCTTGGCGCCTTTGGTCACAGCGTCTTGGACGTGTTCCTGTACCTTGGCAATGGCCGCATCATCAATCAACGGACCCGTGGTCACTGCTTCTTCAAAACCCTCGCCGACTTTGAGGCGATCGGCCACGGCTGTCGCGAGTTTTTCAGCGAAGGCGTCGTAGACCTTGGCGTGAACGTAAAAGCGATTCGTGCACACGCAGGTTTGTCCGGCGTTGCGGTACTTTGAAGCGATGGCCCCCTCAATGGCCGCATCCAAGTCGGCATCGTCAAAGACGATAAACGGTGCATTGCCGCCGAGCTCTAGCGAGAGTTTTTTGATGGTGGGCGCGCTTTGTTGCATGAGGATGCGACCCACTTGTGTTGAGCCAGTAAAAGTCAGTTTGCGCACAATGGGACTGTCACACAGCACTTTGCCAATGGCAATAGACTGATCACTGTCGGCTGTGATGATGTTCAAGACACCAGCGGGAATGCCAGCGTGTTCAGCGAGTTCGGCCAATGCCAGCGCGGACAGAGGGGTCTGTTCAGCAGGCTTTAGCACCACGGTGCAGCCAGCAGCCAGTGCTGGGGCCACCTTGCGTGTGATCATGGCATTGGGGAAGTTCCAGGGTGTGATGGCGGCACACACCCCAATGGGCTCACGCAGCACCATGATGCGCGTGTTGGCGATGGGCGCCTCGATGGTGTCGCCCATGATGCGCTTGGCCTGCTCAGCAAACCACTCGACAAAGGACGCACCATAGGTGATTTCACCACGAGCCTCGGCAAAGGGTTTGCCCTGTTCGATGGTCATGATGCGCGCCAAATCATCGGCATGCTGATTGATGAGATCAAACCATTTACGCAAAACAGCCGATCGAGCTTTGGCGGGCATGGCCCGCCAGGCAGGCCATGCCGCATGGGCCGCGTCGATGGCCGCCTGCGCATCGGCTTCGCTCAAGTTGGCAACGCTGGCAATCGTTTGTCCGTTGGCAGGGTTGTCAACGTCAAATGTGGCGTGCGCCTGCCCGCTGACCCAGGCACCGTTGACGTATGCCTGCGTACGTAAAAGGTTTGGATTATCCAGAGCGACCGGGAAACTCGCTGTACTCATGCCATGTACCTCGCCTATCAGAGTGTTCAATATGTATGTGCGGTGTCTAGATCGAGTGTATCTTGCAAGATTTCTCGATGGTGACCTGTCGTTGATGTTTGTTGCTGCATGGCGAGCGATCCTTAACGCGGTAGTGAGCTCGCTCTGTTGGCCTCACTTAAGTGGGTGTATTCGTAATCCAACACCAGCTGCACAATGGTCGCGGGATCGTCATGGATCTGAAAAAGTGACATGTGACGGTCTGTGACCATGCCAAGGCTTAAAACTTCCTCGTTTAACCAGTCGATAAGGCCCTGCCAGAAGGAACTGCCCACCAGAATAATGGGACCTGGTGGCACTTTGCCCGTTTGAATCAGGGTGAGTGCTTCAAACAACTCGTCAAGCGTCCCAAAACCACCGGGCAGCGCGATGTAAGCCATGCTGTGCATAAAAAAGGTGGCTTTACGAGAATAAAAGTACTCAAACTGCAGGTCAATCGTCTGAAAGGGGTTGTTGCTGGCTTCAGCTGGCAGCTTGATGTTGAGCCCAATGCTGGTGCCGCCAGCCTCGAATGCGCCCTGGTTGGCTGCGTGCATGATACCCGGTCCGCCCCCGGCAATGACAGCCAGACCAGCTTTGGCCAGGCGCTCACCTAACTCGCGTGCAAGGCCGCAGTACGGGGAATCTGGCGCTAGCCTGGCGCTGCCAAAAATACTGGCCGCAGGCCCAATGCGCGATAAAGTTTCTGCCGCACGCACCAACTCTGACATAATTTGGGGTGTTTGCTCGATGGCGGGCAGTGATTTGTGGTTCTGA
>CBFHXV010000067.1:0-1863 GCA_965659885.1 Burkholderiaceae bacterium
GGAAAAGCTGGTCAACCGTGCCTCGATGACCTGGCGCAAGCTTGCCGATCATGAGCGGGAGGTCTACAACGACGAGCAATGGCAGGCCTTGATTGCCCAGTACCCATCACTGGTGCGCAGGCCCCTGGCGGTGCACCGTGATGGTTCTGTCACCACGGGCTTTAACGAAAAACGCTTTAAAGACAAGCTCAACGAGACGTGACATCGTTAGCGACCCTACAGTCGTGGCTTAACGAGCCGCAGACTTTGCCGCAGCTGGTGCTGGCTTGCCTGGTTGCGCTGGTCTTTTTGCTGTTGTTCGTGGGCGCTGTCTGGCGTCGCAGCCGGGCGTTCGAGCGTTTAGCGCCATCTGAGCAGCTAACGGCTAAACTTGATCGTTTGCTTGAACAGTCGCAGCGGCTTGAACAGACCTGGCGCAGTGAATTGGCCGACAGCCAACGCCAGTTGCGCACCGAGTTGGCCGAAGCTCAACGGGCGTTGCGCACCGAGCTGGCGGCAGCCGATGAGCAGTTTCGCGCCATGGTGGGACGTGATGCTGCGGCAGGGCGACAAGAGTCGGCCGAGGCGCTTGAGCGTTTTGCGCAAGGGTTTTCTCAACGGCTGCAGACACTGGCGCAAAGCAATGAGCAGCGCATGGTGGATTTAAGAACATTGGTCGAGCAGCGTCTTGATGCCCTACAAAAAGACAATGCCAGCAAGCTCGAGGACATGCGCCGCACGGTAGATGAGAAGCTGCATGCCACGCTCGAGCAGCGGCTAGGCGAGTCCTTTAAGCTTGTCTCGGATCGACTTGAAGCGGTGCACAAGGGTCTGGGCGAAATGCAAACACTGGCCTCGGGCGTGGGGGATCTCAAACGGGTACTCACCAACGTGAAGTCTCGCGGCACCTGGGGTGAAGTGCAACTGGCACGGTTAATTGAAGACTCCATGACCGCTGACCAATACGCACAAAACGTCAAACCCGTGCCGGGCAGTGATGCCATGGTGGAATTCGCCATTAAGTTGCCTGGGCGAGAGGGCGTTGATGGGCCGGTCTGGATGCCGATTGACGCCAAGTTCCCCAAAGAAGAGTACGAGCGGCTGCATCAGGCGCAGGAAGAGGCCGATCGCGATGCCGTCAAGCAAGCGTCTGTTGCGCTTGGGCGTGCCGTGGAGACACAGGCCAAGCAAATTGCCAGCAAATATGTCGCGCCGCCACACACCACGGACTTTGCCATCATGTTCTTGCCAAGCGAGGCGCTTTACGCCGAGGTGCTGCGCGTGCCGGGCCTGCTCGACCGACTGCAGGCCATGCGCATCAACGTGGCGGGCCCGGCTAACTTGGCGGCCATGCTCAACAGCTTGCAAATGGGCTTTAGGACCTTGGCCATCGAACAACGTTCGTCTGAAGTCTGGCAACTGCTACGCGCTGTGAAGACCGAGTTTGGCAAGTTTGGCCAGTCGCTAGCGGATGTGAAGAAATCGCTTGAGACAGCGACCACCCGGCTTGGCAAGACGGAGACTCGCACCCGGGTGATGTTGCGCAATCTTAAAAGTGTCGAGGCACTGCCCGCGCAGACGGCTGCTAGCCTGTTGCCCGAGGAAGGTGCCGACAGCACAGACGGTGGCGACCTGTCACCGGATGCCGATTCAGACCCACCACCAGAGAGAACTTCGTCATGAGTGACGCATTAAAGCAAGCAGCGGCCGCGGCAGCGATTCAATACATTGATCCTTGGTTGACCCCCGATGCCGTCATTGGCGTGGGTACCGGGTCAACCGCAGACCTCTTCATTGACTTGCTATACGAGCAACGTTCGCGCTTTAAAGCGGCGGTGGCCAGCTCCGAGCGCACGGCCAAACGTCTGCGCGACGGCGGTGTCG
>CBFHXV010000067.1:1962-6777 GCA_965659885.1 Burkholderiaceae bacterium
GCGAGCAACGTTCGCGCTTTAAAGCGGCGGTGGCCAGCTCCGAGCGCACGGCCAAACGTCTGCGCGACGGCGGTGTCGAGGTGCTGGATTTGAACGCGGTGCAGCGCATGCCGGTTTATGTTGACGGCGCTGATGAAATCAACGCCTTGGGCCAAATGATCAAGGGCGGCGGTGGCGCACTGACCCGCGAGAAAATCGTCGCGTCCGTGGCCGAGCAGTTTGTTTGTATTGTTGATGCCTCCAAGTGCGTGAGCAAGCTTGGCCGCTTTCCTTTGCCCATTGAGGTCATTCCCATGGCTGTGGCGGCCATCAGTCGCCAGTGTGTGGCGATTGGTGGGCAACCGATTCTTCGAGAAGGGTTCGTGACCGACAACGGCAACATGATCATCGATGTCTCGGGTCTGGTCATCGAAGAGGCGGCTGCGCTCGAAAGTGCCATTAATCAATGGCCAGGTGTTGTCACCAATGGCCTGTTCGCCCTGGGCCATGCGCAGGTGGCTCTTGTCGCAGAACCGGCAGGGGTACAGACATTCAAGTATTAGAGATTCAAGTGTCAGTCTTTCGAGTTCACAAAACTGTCACATTCCCGTCTTAGACTGCTACGCAGCAATGTGGTGCAGCAGGCACAGCTGGCGTGTATCTTGCGTTTGGCGATCCGCTGTATTATTAAAACTGATTTTTTCGCAACCCCTAGCAATCCAATTCAGGTGCAGATCTGCCATGAGCGAACACACTTACAAACAGTTTGACGTTGACATTGACCACATCCGCAGCGAACTACTGCGCATGGGCGGGTTGGTGCAGTCGATGATCCGCGATGCCATGGTGGTGGTAACCGATGGTGATGCCTCCGCGCTTGAACGCGTGCGTGAGAACGAGAAACTGGTCAATCAGTTGGAAGTCGATATTGATGAGCGCATCACGAACTTGATTGCGTTGCGTCAACCTGCTGCCGTTGACTTGCGGATTGCGCTGGCGGTCACAAAAATGCTTACTGATATGGAGCGTTGTGGCGACGAGGCAGAGAACATCGCCAGACGCGCCTATCGAATCCACGACGATGCCAACCGGTTCATGCCCGACATGGAACTGCAACACATGGCCGCTGCCGTCTTGAACATGCTTCACGACGTGATGGACAGTTTTGCGCGTCACGACTCGATTAAAGCTGCCGAAGTGGTGCGCCACGACAAAAAAGTCGACAAGGAATGGAAGTCCACCGTCAGGGGGTTGGTGTCTTACATGATTGAAGACCCGCGCACGATCTCAGGCGGCATTGATCTTTTGTTTGTGGCTCGTTCACTTGAGCGCATCGGTGACCACTGCAAAAACATGTCCGAGCGAATCATCTTTATGGTTCACGGCGCCGATGTTCGCCATCAGGGTGTCAAAGCTGCCGAGCGCCTGGTCAAGGAAGAAACCCAGGCTAGCGAGGGTTGAGGCTGGTTAGCGAGAAAGGAAAAAAGCGAATCAGTCGTGAAACTGGCTTCCAAAGCCGAACCGAAACCCAAACCGAAACCGAGCCCGAAATCTGGACCGCTAACAAAAAGCCCTGTTTGATAAGCAGGGCTTTTTGTTGAGGATTTTTTATTCAGTTTTTTGCCAATTAAGCCGATGGCGGCACGTAGCCTTGGGCCTCAACGTCTTGGTCTTCGAACAGAAACTTCTCCATCTGTTCTTTCAGGTACTTGCGTGCACGCGCATCAGCCAAATTCAGGCGGTTTTCGTTGACCAAGCGGGTTTGCACGTCCATCCATTCTTGCCAGGCTTGTTTGGAGATGCTTTGCCAGATTTTGGTGCCAATCTCGCCGGGGTAGGGAGGGTAGTCTAGCCCTTCGGCTTCTTGTTTTAGTTTCACGCAGTTGACCATTCGTGCCATGCTGACCTCACTTGATGAAATTTGCTAGGTGATGCTTGTCGTGTTTAAAGATTCAAACGTTGACCACTATTCTAGTGGTTCGGTTAAAGCCTCGCCGCTAAAGACCCTGTCCGTATTCGGGCGTAGCTGTGCTGGCGTGTGTCTGGCGTGGGTGTGGCTCGGGTCTGGCTCAGGCCTGACATTCGGGCCCGGCCTGTGGCTAGGAAAGTCGTTTGATAAAAATCTGGCTGTTGCGGGCGCGGTTGTAGGCAGAACGACGTTCCTTTGGCAGGTCGGACACACCGCCAGGCACAAACCCGCGTTTCATGAACCAGTGCGAGGTGCGCGTGGTTAGCACAAACATGCGACGCGCGCCCAAAGCCCGTGCTCGAGATTCCATGTGCCGCAAAAGAATCTCGCCTTCGCCTGAGCCTTGCCACTCGGGGTGAACGATCAAGCAACCCATCTCGGCCATATTGTCCTCGGGGTAGTGGTGCAGGGTGGCACACCCAAAAATTACCCCGTCGTGTTCCAGAACAGAGAAGTTCTCGACATCACGCTCAATCGATGCTCGCCCACGCGAGATCAGCGTGCCGTCTTGTTCGAGCGGCTCAATCAAACGCAAGATAGCGCCCACGTCATCAATGGTGGCCGGGCGCAAGTCGTCGAGCGTGTCTTCGACAACCATGGTGCCCACACCATCGTGGGTAAAGATTTCCAGTAATACCGAGCCGTCAAGGTCAAAGGGCAGCAGGTGAGCACGGGCCACGCCTCGTTTAACCGCGCGTGACGCGTAGTGCAGGTAAAACGCGGTGTCCTCATCAAGCTCGTCAGATGCTAGCAGTGCGTCAGCGTCTAAGCGTGCCAGTTCGGTGGTGACATTGCCATCTTGGCCTATCACACCTGAGGTTTCAGTCAGAAATATCAGTTTTTCGGCGCGCAAGCCGATGGCCACGCTCGTGGCAAGCTCTTCCATGGCCAAATTGAACGCCTCACCTGTTGGCGAGAACCCAAGCGGCGAGAGCACCACGATAGAACCACGCTCGATAGCCGCTTTCATGGCGTCAATGTCGATCTTGCGCACTTGGCCGGTGTGGCGGTAGTCAACGCCATCAATCACACCGGTGGGTCGCGCGGTGACGAAGTTGCCCGAAATCACACGAATCTGTGCATGTGACATCGGGGTGTTGGGCAATCCCTGGCTGAACGCCGCTTCAATATCGAGACGAATTTCACCGGCGGCCTCTTTGGCGCACTCAAGCGCCGGATCGTCGGTTGGTTGGCGCCCGCGTCCGAATTGTTGTGAATAACCCTTTAAACGTAGCTGTTCATTGACTTGCGGGCGCGAGCCGTGCACAAGCACCAGATGCACACCAAGCGCGCTCAGCAGTGAGAGGTCTTGAATGAGTGGGTTCAGTGCATTGGCTTGTACCAGTTCGCCGCCGAAGGCCACCACAAAGGTCTTGCCGCGAAAGGCGTGAACGTAAGGCGCGACTTCCCTGAACCAGCGCACAAACTGTGGGCCAGCCGAGTCAGGTGCCACCAGTGCAGACACGGTCTCATTTGTGTTCTCGCCTGGGTTCTCGACCTGGCTATCGCTCTGGTTTTCACCTTGTGTCGTAGAGCAGACGTGATTAACGGCGGTTCTGTCATTCACCGTATCTGATGTGCTGTCGGCCTGCACGGTCTGGGCCGTGTCGGATGACACGACAGCCGTGTTGCCTGTATTACCACTCATGTCGGCATGATCCTGGAGGGTTCGAACGTGCTTAGATTTTATAATAGCGAATTGCATGACATGTCACTCACAGAGCCCAAGTCTTGATATCAGACGATTTAGCCGTCCAATCCGTTGCCAATTCCCCACGACCTGAGCTTGAAATCAGCTTTGATGCCGATTTGCCAGTCACTTCGGCACGCCAGGACATCATGCAGGCCATCGAGGCGCATCAGGTGGTAATTGTTTGTGGGCAAACCGGTTCGGGCAAGACCACACAGCTGCCCAAGATCTGTCTGACCATGGGCCGGGGCAGCCAAGGCATGATTGGCCACACGCAGCCCCGACGGCTGGCTGCGACCTCAGTTGCCAAACGTATTGCTCAGGAGTTGCACAGCCCGATTGGTGAGCTCGTGGGCTATCAGATCCGGTTTCACCAGCGCTCGGCTTCAAACACCGCGATCAAGTTGATGACCGATGGGGTGTTACTGGCACAGACGCAACGTGATCGCTTGCTCAAGCAATATGACACCTTGATTATCGATGAGGCGCACGAGCGCAGTCTGAACATTGATTTTTTGCTTGGCTATCTGAAGCAGCTGTTGCCCAAACGGCCAGACTTAAAGCTCATCATTACCTCGGCTACCATCGATGCCGAGCGATTCGCGCAACACTTTGCGTCGCAAGATGGCCAGGCAGCCCCGGTGATCGACGTCACAGGGCGCCTGTACCCGGTTGAGGTGCGCTATCGGCCGGTGCGCCGTGCGCTTGAAGCGGTTGATGATGGCGCCGGTGATTCCACTGATAGTGGGGTTGACGAGTCGCGCGAACTGACCGAGGCGATTGTGGATGCGGTCGATGAGTGTGCTCGTGCCGGCCCTGGCGATGTGTTGGTGTTTTTGCCAGGCGAACGTGAAATCCGAGAGGCCGCTGAGGC
The DNA here is from genome assembly GCA_965659885.1 of Burkholderiaceae bacterium. Lineage (GTDB taxonomy): Bacteria > Pseudomonadota > Gammaproteobacteria > Burkholderiales > Burkholderiaceae_B > Algicoccus. The sequence goes on from CBFHXV010000067.1 coordinate 6,475, forward strand.
GCTGCGTAAGCACCACCCGCCGAGCACACAAATCTTGCCCCTGTTTGCCCGTCTGTCACAAAACGAACAAGAGGCCATATTTCGGCCTAGCACCAGTGCGCGTCGGGTGGTGTTGGCGACCAATGTGGCTGAAACATCGCTCACCGTGCCTGGCATTCGATTTGTGGTTGATTCGGGGCTAGCACGCGTTAAACGCTATTCCTGGCGACAAAAGGTTGAGCAGCTGCAAATTGAGCCGATCAGTCAAGCCGCGGCCAACCAACGCGCGGGCCGCTGCGGGCGCTTGGGGCCGGGCATTTGCCT
>CBFHXV010000068.1:0-1185 GCA_965659885.1 Burkholderiaceae bacterium
AAGGTTGAGCTGATAAACGAGTAAGTCGCATTTTAAGCATGGCGCAAGCGCCACAGTGCGACTGATGTGCCAGACCTCGTCATTACCAGCTTTTATTACCGGCATTATTACCGACCAGTCATTTTATAACTTTCAAGTTGATAACCATTATGCCCGTAACCGCGCCATTTGACGAGACCTCCAAGCTTGCCCCGCTGCCCCAAGCGATGCTGGACCAGTTCCCGGGGCAGTGGCGTCTGCACGGCCAGGGCCTGTTCACCTGGAGCGTGTTTCGGGTCTACCGGGCTGCTTTGCACGTGCAGGGCGAGTCATTCAATCCGTCTGAGCCCTACGCGTTAGACCTGAATTACCTGCGCAACGTCTCGGCTGACCAGATTGTTCAGACCTCGATTCAAGAGATGCGTCGCTTGCACAGCTGTGACGAGGCAAGCTTGGCGCGCTGGGAAGAACAGTTGCAAGCGATCTTGCCCGATGTGTCGCTTGGCGATCGCCTAATTGGTGTCTTTAACGCCAACGGGGTGTCTTTCTTCAGTCGCGATGCCGCCTTGGGGCAGATTGACGATGCGGCATTTGCTGAAGCCTTTGCTGCGGTCTGGCTCGATGAGCAAACGCGCGCGCCGGCGCTGCGTGCCAAACTGCTGGGGTTGGCGTCATGAGGACTGACAGTGACGTGCGTGTGGACTCGCGCCTCGATTCAAGCGCTGACTCACGCATCCCGCCACCGGGCAGCCGCATCGCGGTGGTCGGCGCGGGCATAGCCGGGCTGGCCAGCGCATGGTTGTTGGCCGAGCGCTATCACGTCACGCTATATGAAGCCGGGCGTTACTTTGGCGGGCACTCCAACACCGTGGACGTCACCCTCGAGGGCAAGACCCATCCGGTGGACACCGGTTTTTTGGTGCACAACGACCTGACTTACCCCAACCTCATTGCTTTGTTCGAGCTGCTTGATGTGGCGGTTCATCAAAGCGACATGTCCTTTGGCGTGTCCATTGACGAGCCTGACATCGAATGGGCCGGCACGAACCTGGGCACGGTCTTCGCGCAAAAGTCCAATTTACTGAAGCCTGCGTTTTTAGGCATGCTGCGCGACATTCTGCGCTTTAACAAGGCGGCAGAGACCTATTTAAAGCAAGTGCAAGACGAACCCATGACCTTGGGCGAGTTGCTTGAGCGTCATGGCTA
>CBFHXV010000068.1:1195-6231 GCA_965659885.1 Burkholderiaceae bacterium
CAGCCCATGCGTCAGTGGTACTTGCTGCCGATGGCCGCTGCCATCTGGTCGTCTTCGGTCAAAGACATCCTTGGCTTTCCTGCGCAGACGTTTTTACGGTTTTGTTTGAACCACCGCCTGCTGCAAATCGAGGGCCGTCCGCAATGGCGCACCGTACTCGGTGGTTCGCGTGAGTACGTCAAGGCCATGTTGCCCAAGATACAGGCCACCCACCTGAATTGCCCGGTGCATTCGATCAAGCGTGGCGTGGGAGCGGGCGGTGACGAGGTGGAAATCACCAGTTCGGCTGGCCAAGAGCGGTTTGACGGGGTGGTCATGGCCTGCCATGCGCCCACAAGCTGCCAGATCCTGGACCTGCAAGACGACGAGCGCGCGGTGCTTGGCGGCATTCGTTACCAGCCCAACAGCGCGGTGCTGCACACCGACGCGCAATTGTTGCCCCGCCGGCGCAAGGTCTGGTCGGCCTGGAACTATCTGTCTGACGGTGGCCAGGGTATCGATGGCCAGACCGCACAGCCCGTGGCGGTGAGCTACCTCATCAACCGCTTGCAGCCCCTGCCGTTTAAAACACCGGTGGTGGTGACCTTGAACAGTTACAAGGCACCTGACCCAGAGGTGGTGATTGCGCATTTTGAGTATGACCACCCGGTCATGGACGCCACGTTGATTGCCGCACAACACCAGCTGCCCTCGATCCAGGGCCAGCGCCGCACCTGGTTCTGTGGCGCCTGGTGTGGCTATGGGTTTCATGAAGACGGCTTGCGTTCTGCCATTGCGGTGGCCAACGACTTTGGTGTGCCGATTCCATGGGAGCACAACGGCCATGGTCACTGAAACCCAAACCACCGCCTTCGGTGCTGATGACAGCGCCCACGTCATGCAGTTTTGCAGCGCACGGGTCTGGCACAAGCGGCTGCGCCCGTTTAAGCACCCCTTGAACTACGACGTGTTTTGTCTTCGGCTGCGCATTGATGCCTCGCAGGCGTTGCAGCAGCAAACCAACTGGCTGTTTGGCGTTAATCGTCGCCGCCCGGTGAGCTTCATGAACGCCGACCATGGTTACCGCGATGGGGGCGACTTAAATGTCTGGCTGGCTGACACGCTGGCCGCAGCCGATGTGGCACACCCCGGTGGTGCGGTCTGGCTGCAAACCTTTCCCAGGCTCTTGGGCTATGTGTTTAACCCGGTGAGCTTTTGGTATTTGCATGACAACGCAGGCGCGGTGCGCGTCATTGTGGCCGAAGTCAACAACACCTTTGGCCAGCACCACCACTACGTGCTCACGACCGCCGATGGCAGCGCCATTCAAAGCGGGCAGGCGCTCACCTGCCAGAAGGTGTTTCACGTCTCGCCGTTTTGCCCGGTCACGGGCCACTACCGGTTCGAGCGGGTGATCACGTCACGTGACGGGCAAGCCGCTGTTGACCGCATGACGATTGACTACTTCGATGACGAGTCGCTTGACGAGCCCATCATTCGCACCGGCATTGCCGTTGAGCCCGAACCTTTTAGCACCTCGCGCCTGTGGCGCGCGGTGCTGCGCATGCCGTTGATGACCTTTGGCGTGATGCTGCGCATCCACTGGCACGCGTTCAAGCTCTGGCGCGGTGGCGCGACATTTCACCGGCTTCCCGATTTACCCACTGAAACAGTGACTTCCAACCAGGAATCTTCACGATGAATGCAAACGAATACGCCATTGACACCCAAACCATACGCGAGTTGCCGTTAACGGCACGCGCCTTTGTCAATATGCTGGGGCGGCTGAAAGTTGGCTCGCTCACGCTGGTTGACCCACAGGGCCGCTCGATGCTGTTTGGCCAGCAAGGCCAATGGCCGCACGCGCAGTTGCAGGTGCATGACTGGCGCTGCGCCTCGGCCATCATGCGCCAAGGCGACATCGGCTTTGCTGAAAGCTATCGCCAGGGTTGGGTGGATTGCCCGGATTTGTTGAGCTTGTTTCGCCTGGCCCTTCAAAACGAAGACGCCGTAGATGCGGTGCACGGCAGCTGGTGGGCGTTGCTGGCCAAGCGTCTGGTGCACTGGGTGTTTCGTGACAACAGCAAAAAAGGCAGCCGGCGCAACATCCTGGCTCATTACGACCTGGGTAATGACTTCTACAAACTCTGGTTAGACCCCACCATGAGCTACTCGGCGGCCATTTTCAAGCATGGCGCTGATGGCGACTTGGTGCAGGCCCAGCACGACAAATATGACCGACTCATTGATGCCGTGGGCGCCAAGGCCGGTGACCACATGCTGGAGATTGGGTGTGGTTGGGGTGGTTTGGCCGAACGTGCGGCCAAGCGCGGCATCAAAGTCACGGGCATCACCTTGTCCGATGAGCAACTGGCCTATGCGCAAGAGCGCGTGCAGCGCGAAGGTTTGAGTGAGTGGGTCGACCTATCGATTTGTGACTACCGGGACGTGCGAGGGCAGTACGACCACATCATCTCGATTGAGATGTTTGAGGCTGTGGGCCTGCGCCACTGGCCGGGGTTCTTTAACGTCGTGCGTCGCAGCCTAAAGCCCGGTGGTCGTGCAGCCATCCAGAGCATCGATATCGCCGACGATCGGTTTGAGACCTACGTCAACGGCACCGACTTTATTCAGCAGTATGTGTTTCCTGGCGGCATGTTGCCAAGCCCTGCCCGGTTCACCGAACTGGTGGCCGGTGCCGAGATGAAAGTCGAGGCCACCTACAGCTTCGGGCTGGACTATGCCGAGACACTGAACCGCTGGATGCAGTCGTTTGAGGCGAGCCTCGAAGCTGTGCGCAAGCTTGGATTTGATGAGTCGTTTGTGCGGATTTGGCGCATGTACCTGGCCTATTGCGAGGCGGGTTTCCGCGAACAGCGTACGGACGTCAAGCAGTGGTTGATTGCGCACCAATAAAGCCATGGACCAGACCATTTGTAGTAATTGCTGGAGTAAACCGTGATGACACAAACACTGCCACAAACGCCGGCAGACACACCACCACAAACGCTGGTTGAAAGACGTTTTAAAGGATTCACATCCGTTAGCCTCAAAGCGCTGGCAGCAATGTTGTTCGTGGCCGCGGCGCTGGCGTTAAGCCCGGCTGCGCAAGCCGAGCAACCCGCGTGGGAGGCGTTTTTGCCCAAGGCTGGTGAGGTGGGCAGTGGCCAGCTGCGCTGGTGGGGGTTTCTGGTCTATGACGCGAGCCTGTGGTCGCCTGACGGGGCATATAAGCCCGGTGGACCATTCGCTTTGAGCCTGCGTTACGCGCGTGACATCTCGCGCAAAGACATTGTCGAGGCATCGATTGACCAGATGCGTGATCTGGGCTTCCCAGTAGACAAGCACCCAGAGTGGAAGGCCAAGCTAGATCAGGTGATGGTGTCAGTCAAATCGGGCGACACGTTAACGGGCGTCTACACCCCGGGCCAGGGCGCGGTGTTTTTTCATAACGATGTGCTCACGGGACAGGTCAGCGAGCGGCTGGCCAAGGCGTTTTTTGCGATCTGGCTTGACCCAAAGACCAGCGAGCCCAAGCTGCGGCAGGCGCTGTTGGGTGATGCGGCTGCAGGGGGCGGGCAGTGACACGCCAATGGCCTTTAGCGGCTTACAGCGCCTTGGCGCTGCCCTTGGCCATGGCCATGTTGCCCATCTACATGATGGCGCCCAAGTACTACAGCGACAGTTTGGGTGTGAGCCTGACGGCTTTGGGTGTCACGCTGTTTGCGGTTCGATTGATCGACACGGCGCAAGACCCGTTGCTCGGGCGGTTGGTGGACTGGCTGGCCAAGTTCAAGCGCGGCTGGGCGGTGATGATGGTGATCGCAGCTATGGTGTTGGCGGCTGGCTTTGCGTTGTTGTTTTTGCCGACGGTCACGGGACAAACGCCCTTGCTCATCTGGCTGGCCGTGAGCCTGGTACTGGTGTACACCGCGCATAGCTGCATGAACGTTTGCTATCTCGCCTGGGGCGCACGCTTGACCGATGACGAGGCGGGCCGTGCGCGGGTGACTGGTTGGCGGGAGGCCAGCGGGGTCATTGGCGTGGTGTTGGCCTCTGTGTTGCCCGTGGTCTGGGTGGCGCAGCTCGGTGAGCGCAGTGGCTACCAACTCTTTGCGGTTGTGTTTGCGGTGTTGCTGGCCGTGGGTTTGGCCGTCACATTGTTGGGCTCGCCAAAGCCGATTCTTGCCGCACCAGCACACAGGCCTGCGTGGTCCGTGGCGCTAAAAAACCCTCGGATACGGCGCTTGTACTGGTTTTACCTTTTTAACGCCACCTCAGCTGCGATCCCGGCGACGTTGATTCTGTTTTTTGTAGATGACGTGTTGCAGGCCACGGGCCAAGCGGGGCTGTTTCTGGGGGTGTATTTCCTGGCCGGGCTACTGACCTTGCCGTTGTGGGTGCGTTACTCGGACAAGGTCGGCAAAGTGCGTGCCTGGGGTGTGGGGGCGTTGACCGCTAGCGTGGCCTTGATGGGTGCGGCGCTACTCGGTGTGGGCGACGTCTGGGCGTATGTGTTGGTGTGCGCGGTCAGTGGTGCGGCGCTGGGCGCTGACCTGGCGTTGCCGCCGGCGATGTTAGCTGACGCCATTGAACCCTCACAACGCGCCAACACGGGACTGTATTTCGGGGTGTGGGCGCTAGTGGCCAAGTTTTCGCTGGCCTTGGCCGCTGGTGCGGCCTTGCCCCTGTTGGGCACGCTGGGCTATGTGCCTGGCGAGCCTTCAACGGCTGGCGTGCTCTCGGCGTTGTATGCCTTGTTGCCGGTGGCGTTCAAGCTCGTGGCGGCGTGGATCATCTGGCCCACGCTCGCTCAAAACCAAACCATGGAGTCCTTGTCATGAAATTCAAAGCTTTATTTGCCTCGATCAGTGCGGCCCTGTTGACCGCGTGTGGCAGTGTGGACGTCTCGACTTACGCCGATCAGAAACCGGCGCTGGACTTGCCTACCTTTTTTGAAGGCGAAATGGATGCCTGGGGCATCTTTCAAAAGCGTGGTGGCGAGCTCGTTCGTCGCTTTCATGTGGAAATCATTGGTACCTGGGAAAGCCCGGACA
>CBFHXV010000069.1:0-6003 GCA_965659885.1 Burkholderiaceae bacterium
GCGTTCATGGCTGCCACGGCGCCAGCACCTGGCGACACGCTAATAGCCCAGGATGCGGCAAACAGCGCCAGCCAGGTTGAAAATTCCACTTTGGGTGCGCCCTAAAATGTCAGAACAGAAATCAGAACAGAATTCTTGCCCTGATTGTACCGGGGACCTCGCGCAGGCGCGCGAGCGCCTCGCGTGAATGCGCGATGTCGGTGTCCATGACCACATAACCCACCGAGCCCCGGGTTTGCAGGTACTGCGCAGCGATGTTCACACCCGTGTCGGAGAAAGTCTGGTTAATGGCCGACAAAATCCCGGGCACGTTGTGATGGATATGCAAAATCCGGTGCTTGTCCGGGTGGGCTGGCAAAGCCACCTCAGGGAAGTTCACCGATGACACGGTGGTGCCGTTGTCGCTGTAGGTCACGAGTTTTTCTGCGACCTCACGGCCAATGCTTTCCTGGGCTTCCATAGTCGAGCCGCCGATGTGTGGCGTCAGAATCACGTTGTCCATGCCACGCAGCTCGCTTTCAAACTCGTGCTGGTTGCTTGCAGGCTCTTCAGGAAACACGTCAATGGCCGCACCCAGCAACTTGCCAGTCTCTAGCGCCAGTTTCAGGGCACTGATGTCGACCACGGTGCCGCGCGAGGCGTTAATCAACACACTTTGCTTGCGCATCTGGGCAAACTGCGCCGGGCCGATCATCCACTCTGTCTGGGGCGTCTCGGGCACATGCAAGGTCACCACGTGTGACTGTTCAAGCAGTTCATTTAGTGTCAGCACTTGCCGGGCATTGCCGTGAGGCAGCTTGGTGACAATGTCATAGAAAATCACGCGCATGCCCAGTGACTCGGCCATCACCGACAATTGCGAGCCAATTGAGCCATAGCCCACGATGCCCAGCGTCTTGCCGCGTAGCTCATAGGCATTGGCAGCACTTTTGAGCCACTGCCCGCGATGCGCGCCTGCATTCTTGGCAGGCACACCGCGCAACAACAAAATCGCCTCGGCCAATACCAGTTCAGCCACCGAGCGTGTGTTCGAGAACGGTGCGTTAAAGACCGCCACGCCGCGCTTGAGCGCTGCTTCAAGGTCCACCTGGTTGGTGCCAATACAAAAGCAACCCACCGCACTCAACTTAGCAGCGGCCTCAAATACCTCGGCAGTTAACTGGGTGCGCGAGCGAATCCCCAGAAAATGCACATCTTTGACCCGCTCGAGCAACGCTTGGCCTTCAAGCGAGCTTTTTTCTCGTTCAATGTTGTGATAGCCCGCGTCGCGGATCAGGGCTTCGGCACTGTCGTGCACACCTTCTAACAGCAGGAATTTAATGCGTTGCTTGTCAACCGAGGTTTGCTTCATGGAGAGATTCTTGTTGGGCAAAGACCATGACAATAACGAACCGACGCCCGCCATGGCCAGATAACCACGACAGCGGCGTGATCACCCTGGCCAATCTAGGCATAAATACAACACATCGGGCGTCGCCGGCGCCGCCCCGTGTGTGGCTCGATTTCCCACATATAACCGGTGCTGGCTTGAACAACCAGCAAATCAGCTTGCCCGGTCGCCCAAAAGGCTTCTCGCGCCCCCGGCACACAAAAACGCCGGGCGACCCCAGAACCCGCGTGCTTTAAGTAAACCGCTTGCTCAGCCGTGTCGATATGCTCAATGATCCAATTCATGGCCAGCATCATATCGATGCCACAGTGCCATTGGCTCAGACCCCTGCTAAACAGCCCCTAGCGCAAGGGCACACGAACCCGGTGTTGGTCGATCGCGGCAACCATCGAGGAGGTCAGCGGCAAATGCGCTTTTTCTTGCGACCACATGTCATCGAATGCCTGCACCGTTTGTTTGGCTGTCTCAAGCACCACGTCGGACGCAAGCTTGGCCTTAACGGCCAGATGCTCCAGTTCGTCTACCGTCAAATCACTAAACTTTTTGCTGCGGCTAACCGTCAGTGCCGCGCTATCGTCGGGCAGATAAGCAATGGTCGAGACAAAATCATAGGCCGGTGCCAGTGAGGCCTTGTGCTTGTCCCGGTAGATCAGTGACCAGTTCTTTAAATGCATGTCCGCGTTGCCAATCAGCGCATTGAAAACCAGCCGGCGAATCAACTCCACCTGATCTTCTTGACGAGCCTCTTGCTTGAGCACCTGCGCGATGTTGCGCATGCTTGCTTTCCTGTACTTGTCATGTGGGTAAACACCAAAAACTTGGGCAAAGTCCTCGGTGTGTATCGCTTGCCCTTCATGCTCGCCAAAGCCACGGTCAAAACGTCTGATGACAAATGCATTGGTGCCGCGTTGGGTCAGGCTGCTCATACTCTCGAGGGACTGAGGAATCCCTTGAATCTGGTCCATGGGCATGAGGCGCGTCTCGGGAACATCAATCCCTATCTTGCGCGCCAGTTCCATCATGGCGTACTCGTTTTCTGGGAGCCCATCAAAACGTGGCGATGGCAGCTTCACAATCCATGAGCCTCCCTCGCCCGTTGCAGGAATAGTTAATCCGCCATGTGCCCGCTGCATCGCAGAGAACTTCAGTTGCACACCCGCCAAAGAAAAGCGCATTGGCCCCAGGTTGTCTTGATCCCGTTCTGGCTGGCCATCTGTAGAAGGCAGGGATTGACCATCAGCCGGTTCAACCTGGACCGCGCCTGGCAAATCAGAGCCTAGCGCTTTCAACAGAAAAAACTCGCGAACCGGGTTCACTCCCGCGCGACTAGCCAGATAATCCCTCAAGGCATTTTCAGGCAAAAGGTTCGAGAAAAAAGGCGTCAGTTTGGTCTGAGTCACCTTAGCTCGTGTGATCACATCACCAGACATACTTTTAAAACTCAGGCTCAGTATCGGGCGAGATGGATCATTGACATAAGCATCGGCGAACGTGAACGCGGTCTTATCGTGACCCAGATGGGTTAACGTGCCGATGCTTTGGCCATGAAGCAAGACATTCAGGGCAGAAACGGTTTCAGTCATCGGCGTCACCATCAATCTCATCATCCAAGCGGTAGGCCGGCAACTCGAGTTCATTGACGCTGCCGTTGCCTTGTGTGACGCGAATCATCGTCTCAACAGCCATCACCGACGCATTTGGCACGAGAAACAACTCGAGATCGAGTATGCGCGCATACGCCACCAACGTCGACAACCTCAAGTCAACATCGCCTGACTCTATTTTTGAGATATGGCTTTGAGGCACACCCAAACGGGCACCGAGCTTTCTTTGGCTTAAGCCTTTACTTTTGCGAGCTGCTTTTAAGCGCTCGAGCAGATGTTCGGTCAGTAGACGCGGCAATTAAACCTCCCTATAATCCACTCAAATTGATATGTTTTATTGTATCAAAAAGTCTTTTTGATATGTTTTAGGATATCAGTGTTGCGGCACGCCACGACAGATGCTCGCTCTACTTCGCTACGGTCTATACGTGAACTACGCCTCGCTCAGGCGCCCGACGCTAGAGAACTGCGCGTGGCCAGACAACTGCCCGCGGCAACAACCAGTCACGACTGCCCTGCGTCCTTAGCGTCACTAAACTGCATAGGGGCGCAATGAGCCACAAACCACCGAACCGCACCCATGGGCTATAACCATTGACACATAATCGGAACATCCCTGGCACATTTCTACCCATTTCTACCCATTTCTACCCTTTAGCCCGCCCATGAAACCTCTCTTTCTGATTGACTCCATCACCGAAATCACCGCCGCCATGAAAGATAGCGTCATCGTCTCCGGCTCGCATGGCGGGGTGTCATCAGCGAGCTACGTGGTCAACGCCCCACACAAACCCTTTGCGGTTTTTTTTAATGATGCCGGGGTGGGCAAAGACCGTGCCGGCATTGAAGCACTGGCCATCCTCGATGGATTAGAGATCATGGCATTTGCCTACGGCCACGACAGCGCGCGTATCGGTCAGGCCACTGACGGCCTTCAAAACGGCATCGTCACCCACGTCAATCACACCGCTCAGGGGTTCTCTGGGGCGGTGGGTGACTCAGTGCAAACGCTAGTGACGCGGCTTCGGTCGATGTGAGCCGGCGTGCTAAAACGGATCAAGCACAGGCAAAGTCAGTGAAGGTGTCATCACAGCCAGCATCCTGCGTTGGCATGATGAGTTGCATCGAGTCATTGCCAGGCAAGACCAGGAGAAACCACGATGGCACAGCTACCGAGCCCAAAGGATCAAACCCAGATTGAACCTCAGTCGGAGCCAATTCCTACACCCCAGAATCGGTACACCTCGACCCACTGGGGCGTCTACGAAATCAAGCAGGCACCGGGCCAGCCCCCTCACCTCGAAACCTTCAAGGCCGACCCCGACCCTTCTGAGATTGGGCTGACCATGCTCGAGGCCAGCACCCGGCTGCGGGTGGCCAAGCCTGTGGTTCGCCAAAGCGTGCTTGAGCAAGGCTTGGGTGCCGCGCCCGAGCGTCGTGGCCTAGATCCGTTTGTCGAAGTCAGCTGGGATCAAGCACTGGACTTGGCCGCCCAAGCCATTGGCGACACCATCAAGCACCACGGCAACTCAGCCATATTTGGCGGCTCTTATGGCTGGTCCAGCGCCGGGCGGTTTCATCATGCCCAAAGCCAGGTGCACCGGTTTTTAAATGCCGCCGGCGGCTACGTGCGTCACATGGATTCCTATAGCCTCGGTGCCGCCCGGGTGGTGCTGCCACACATCGTTGCCCCCATGGATGACTTAATGGCCGTGCACACGAGCTGGGACGTCATGGCCGAGCACACCGAGCTTTTTGTCACCTTTGGCGGTGTGCCGCGTAAAAACGCCCAAGTCAACCCTGGCGGGGCCAGCCAACACTTGGTCAAAGGCGGCTTGTACACCATGGCCAAAGCTGGCGTTGCGTTTGTGAACATCAGTCCCACGCGCACTGACCTGGATGTGGGCGCAGCCTTTGACTGGATCCCCGTACGGCCGAACACCGATGTCGCCATGATGCTGGGCCTGGCCTACACCATTCACAGCCACAACGGCCATGACCGTGAGTTTCTAGACACCTATTGCGTGGGGTTTGAGCGCTTTGAAGCCTACCTCACCGGCCAATCCGACGATCAGCCTAAAACACCACAGTGGGCCGAGGGCATCTGCGGCGTGCCCGCGGCACAAATCGAGCAACTGGCCCATCGCATGATGGGCGCGCGCACGATGTTAAACATTTGCTGGGCGGCACAGCGCGCCCATCATGGCGAACAGCCCTTCTGGATGCTTGTGACATTGGCCGCCATGCTTGGGCAAATTGGCTTGCCTGGCGGCGGGTTTGGCGTGGGCTACGGCGCCATGAACATGATGGGCATGGCCAACACCCAGTTTGGCGGCCCGACGCTGCCACAGGGACGGCCGCAAATACCCGAGTTCATTCCCGTGGCGCGCATCACCGACATGCTAGAGAAACCCGGGCAAATGTTTCACTACAACGGCACGGCCTACACCTACCCCAAGATCGAACTGATTTACTGGGCCGGTGGCAACCCGTTTCACCACCACCAAGACTTAAAACGCCTGATTCGAGCCTGGCGCGCCGTGCCCCACGTCATTGTCAACGAGCAGTTCTGGACCACCAACGCCAAACTGGCTGACATCGTGTTTCCAGCGACCACCGCGTTTGAACGCGAAGACATTGGGTTTGCCACGCGTGACCGATTCATGGTGGCCATGCAGCAAATCCTGCCACCCTATGAAGAGGCTCGTGACGACTACAGCATATTTGCCGGCCTGGCCGAACGGCTTGGCTGCCATGAGACCTTCACCGAGGGTCGCGATGCCAAACAATGGCTTAAACACATTTATGATGACTGCCGCCCGCGCGCCAAAGCCGCCGGCATTGACCTGCCGGATTTCGCCACGTTTTGGGCACAAGGCACCATCGACTTGGCAAAGCCTGGCCAATACAACAACATGCTCGAAGACTTCCGAGCCGATCCTGATGCCTACAAACTGAACACACCATCAGGACGCATTGAAATCTACAGCGAACGCATCGCGAGCTTTA
>CBFHXV010000070.1:0-5836 GCA_965659885.1 Burkholderiaceae bacterium
TAGGGTCGATTTTGAGTTACGCCGGTAAAGGGCAGCGGTCACGGCAGCGGTGAGGGCATCACCTGCTAGTCTGATCACCCCGGCTAAAATGCAGGCATTGTTCACCTTTTGTGGTTGCTTGACGTGTCTCACACCTTGACGCTTGCCGGTTCATCGGCCATTTCCCCATTTCGTGCCCAACAATTGCTCGAGAAGTTCGCCGCGGCCAAGCTGCCGGTGACGGCCGTGCAGGCCTGTTTTGAGCACTACGTCTGGAGTCGCGCGCCGTTGGGCGGTGCCGAGCTTGATCAGGTCACCGCTTTGCTTGACTACGGCGTGGCGCTTGATGCGCCGCTGGATGAGTCTGACGCCGTGGTGCTGCGCGTGTTGCCCAGACTTGGCACCGTGTCACCCTGGGCCAGCAAAGCCACTGATATTGCACACAACTGCGGCATGGTTCACGTCAAGCGCATTGAGCGTGGGGTGCGCTATGTGCTCACGATCAAGCGTGGGTTTCTGTCCAAGAAACAGCTCTCGGACGCTGAATTGACCTCAATGGCTCAGTTGCTACACGACCGCATGACCCAGACGGTGGTGGATCGGGATTTTGATGTGTCGGTGCTCTTTGAGACGCGCCAGGGCAAGCCCGTGCAGTCGGTTGACGTACTGGGGGCGGGCAAAGCGGCGTTGGAGGCTGCCAACACCGACTGGGGTCTGGCCTTGTCCGAGGATGAGGTCGAATATTTGGTACAGGCCTTTGTGGGGTTGGGTCGCAACCCCACGGATGTCGAGCTCATGATGTTTGCCCAGGCCAATAGCGAACATTGCCGTCACAAGATATTTAACGCTCAATGGGTCATTGATGGCCAGGCGCGCGACAAGACACTGTTTGGCATGATCCGCGAAACCCATGCCAAACAGCCCCGTGGTACCGTGGTGGCGTATTCAGACAATGCCGCGGTCATGCAAGGCGGGCCAGCCGTGCGGTTTGAGCCTGAAGTCTGGGCAGCAGAGTCGGTTGCCAGTCCTGCGGCCTACGGGCGTCGTGAAACTGTGGTGCATACCTTGATGAAGGTGGAAACCCACAACCATCCCACGGCCATCGCACCCTTTGAGGGCGCGTCCACGGGTGCCGGTGGTGAAATCCGCGATGAGGGTGCCACTGGTCGTGGTTCTAAGCCCAAAGCTGGCTTGACCGGCTTTACGGTCTCACACTTGCGGTTTGAAGACGACATTCAGCCCTGGGAGGCTGACCACCACGGCTTGCCAGCGCGCATTGCCTCGCCTTTGCAAATCATGATTGATGGGCCACTCGGTGGCGCAGCCTTTAACAACGAGTTCGGCCGACCGAACATCTTGGGCTACTTTCGCAGCTTTGAGCAAAGTGGCGGTGGCTTGCGGTGGGGTTATCACAAGCCCATCATGATTGCCGGTGGTCTTGGCAGCATCGATGATGGCCTGACACACAAAGACCCTTTGCCACCGGGCGCCTTGCTCGTGCAACTGGGTGGCCCCGGACTGCGCATTGGCATGGGGGGTGGGGCGGCCTCAAGCATGGGCGTAGGCGCCAACCAGGCGGCGTTGGATTTTGATTCGGTGCAACGCGGCAACCCCGAAATCGAGCGCCGCTGCCAGGAGGTGATTGACCGCTGCTGGCAACTGGGCCAGGACAACCCCATTATTGCAATTCATGATGTGGGCGCCGGCGGCTTGTCCAATGCCTTTCCGGAATTGGTCAACGACGCCGGTCGTGGCGCGACGTTTGACTTGCATCAGGTCAAGCTTGAAGAGTCCGGCATGTCGCCCGCGGAAATCTGGACCAACGAGAGCCAGGAACGCTATGTTTTGGCTATCACCCCTGAGGATTTGACGCGTTTTGCTGATATCGCCGCGCGTGAGCGCTGCCCGTTTGCCGTCATTGGTCATGCCACTGAAGAGCGCCAGCTCAAAGTCACCCATGGTGAAACCTCACCTGTTGATGTGCCCATGGACGTGATCCTGGGCAAGCCACCGAAAATGACACGTGACGTCACGCACGAAGCGGTCGTCTCAGAGGCCATGGACTTGACCGTGATTGATCTCGACGAGGCGGTCAGTCGTGTCTTGCGCCACCCCACGGTGGCCAACAAGACGTTTTTAATCACGATTGGTGATCGCACCGTTTCGGGCTTGGTCAGTCGCGACCAGATGGTTGGCCCCTGGCAGGTGCCGGTGGCCGACTGCGCGGTGACCTTGGCCGACTATGATGGTGAGCGAGGCGAAGTCATGGCCATGGGCGAGCGAACCCCTTTGGCGATGTTTAATGGGCCGGCCTCGGCCCGAATGGCGATCACCGAGGCGTTGACCAATTTGGTGTCTGCTGATGTGCAATCGCTAGAGGACATCAAGCTGTCTGCCAACTGGATGGCGGCCTGCGGGTCAACCGGCCAGGATGCGGTGTTGTTTGACACCGTGCAGGCCGCCAGCGAATTCTGTCAAGAAGCAGGCTTGTCCATCCCGGTGGGCAAAGACTCATTGTCCATGCGCACGCGTTGGCAAGAAGAGGGCACTCAAGGGGGTTCGCCGGACGCTCAAAGCCGTGAAGTGATTGCACCCGTGTCGCTGATTGTGAGCGCGTTTGCCCCGGTGGCTGACGTTAAAAAAACTATCACGCCCCAATTGCGCACGGACTTGGGGCCAACCACCTTGATTCTGGTGGACTTGGGCGAAGGCCGCCAGCGCATGGCGGGTTCGATCCTGGCGCAAGTCGCCGGCCAACTTGGCGATGCCGTGCCTGACATGGCAGATGCCGACACGGTTCGGCGGTTTTTTGCGACGATGCGCGCCTTGATGGACTCGGGCATTGTGCTGGCCTATCACGACCGCTCCGATGGCGGATTGTTCGCCACGATTTGCGAGATGGCGTTTGCCGGGCACTGTGGCGTGTCGCTGAACCTGGATTTGTTGACCATTGATCCTTACGCCGCCGACTGGGGAGACTTTAAGATCCGCCCCGAGCAAGTGGCGGTGCAGCGTAATGAACTGACCTTAAAGGCCCTTTTTAACGAAGAGGCCGGTGCGGTGATTCAGGTGCCCTCGGGTGAGCGCGATGCGGTAATGCAAGTCTTGCGCGAGGCGGGTCTGTCCAAACACGCGCACGTCATTGGCATGCCCAACACCACGGACGAAATCGAAATCTTCCGAGACGCTAAAAAGATCTGGGGCCAGCCGCGCTCAGCCTTAGCCAAGCGCTGGTCTGAGGTGAGTTGGCGCGTGGCGCGCGAGCGTGACAACCCGCTGTGTGCCGATGCCGAGTACAACGCCTGGGACGACGCTGAAGATCCCGGCATGGCTGTAGCAGTGGCCTTTGACCCACAAGACGATATCGCAGCGCCTTTCATTGGCGCCGGTGCACGTCCGAAGGTGGCGGTGTTGCGCGAGCAGGGCTGCAACAGTCATGTGGAAATGGCGTGGGCGTTTGATCGGGCCGGCTTTGAGGCTGTTGACGTGCACATGACCGATTTACAACAAGGCAGGGCTGAACTGAGTGGGTTTACGGGACTGGTGGCCGTTGGTGGCTTTAGCTACGGCGACGTGCTGGGCGCCGGTGAGGGCTGGGCGCGCAGCATTCGGTTTAATGAGCGGCTGGCACAGATGTTTGGCGAGTATTTTGCGCGTGGCGACGTGTTTGGCCTTGGGGTATGCAATGGCTGTCAGATGTTGGCCGCGCTGTCAGACATGATTCCCGGTGCCGAACACTGGCCCCGTTTTACTCGCAACCAGTCTGAAAAATACGAGGCCAGGCTTTCGCTGGTGGAGGTCGTTCAGAGCCCTTCGATATTCCTGGCGGGCATGGCAGGCACCCGGGTGCCTGTGGCCGTGGCCCATGGCGAGGGCTTCGCCGATTTTAGGCGACAGGGCGATGCAGCCAAGGTCGCACGAGCCATGCGCTATGTGGACCATCGCGGCCAGGCCACCGAAGCCTATCCGTTTAACCCGAATGGCAGCCCGGACGGGCTGACCGCAGTGACCACAGCTGATGGGCGTTTCACGGCGCTCATGCCGCACCCGGAGCGGGTCACGCGCAACGTCATGATGTCCTGGCACCCCGAACGCTGGGGCGAGGCCGACAGCGGCGGGGTGGACTCGCCCTGGATGCGGTTTTTCCGTAATGCACGGGTGCATGTGGGTTGACGGTGGAGATAATGGCGGGTTGATGGCGGGTTGATGGTGGAGCGAAGGTGATTTGACCGTACCTTTAACTTGCCTTGACCCTGCCATTAACCGTGGCAGGCTGAAATCATCTGTGCGCTCACGTATAATTTTGCTTTGCGCCCGGAGTTTTGTATGCGTTTACGTCAAACCGCGCTCACCTTCGACGATGTGTTGTTGGTGCCTGCCTACTCTGAAGTGTTGCCGCGCGACACGTCACTGACCACTCAACTGACCCGTCAGATTTCCCTGAATATCCCTCTGGTGTCCGCCGCCATGGACACCGTGACCGAGTCACGCTTAGCCATTGCCATGGCCCAAGAAGGCGGGATTGGCATTGTTCACAAGAACCTCACCGCCGATGAGCAGGCTGCCGAAGTCTCGCGCGTTAAGCGTCACGAGTTTGGTATTGTGATTGATCCTGTCACCGTAACGCCCTCGATGCGCGTGCGTGACGCGATTGCTCTGCAAAAAAAGCATGGCATCTCAGGCTTGCCTGTGGTTGAAGGCGGCAAGGTGGTTGGGATTGTGACCAACCGGGATCTGCGGTTTGAAGAGGGGCTTGATGAGCCCCTTAAAAACATCATGACTGCGCAAGACCGGCTTGTGACCATGCCCGAAGGGGCCACGCTTGATCAGGCCCAGTCGCTTATGCACAAGCATCGCTTAGAGCGTGTGCTGATTGTCAACGACGCGTTTGAGTTGCGCGGCCTGGCCACGGTCAAAGACATCGTTAAAAACACCGAACACCCCATGGCTTGCAAAGACAGCCTGGGGCAGTTGCGTGTCGGTGCGGCTGTCGGCGTGGGCGAAGACAGCGAAGAGCGGATAGAAAAGCTAATCGCTGCGGGCGTGGACGTGATTATTGTTGACACCGCACATGGTCACTCGGCCGGCGTCATTAACCGTGTGCGCTGGATCAAAGAGCGCAACGACAAGGTGCAGGTCATTGGCGGCAACATTGCCACAGGTGCAGCAGCTAAAGCCTTGCTCGATGCGGGTGCCGATGGCGTGAAGGTGGGCATTGGCCCAGGCTCGATTTGCACCACGCGGATTGTGGCAGGTGTCGGTATGCCGCAAATCACAGCCATAGCGGAGGTCGCAAAGGCTCTGGAAGGCACGGGCGTGCCGCTTATCGGTGACGGCGGCGTTCGTTTCTCAGGCGATATCGCCAAGGCGATTGCCGCAGGCGCCTCCTCGGTCATGATGGGCAGCATGTTTGCCGGAACAGAAGAGTCGCCTGGCGAAGTGGTGCTGTTTCAGGGGCGGTCATACAAGTCTTACCGCGGCATGGGTAGTCTGGGTGCCATGGCTGACGGTTCTGCTGACCGTTACTTTCAGGACTCATCGAGCAACAACGACAAGTATGTGCCCGAAGGCATCGAAGGTCGTGTGCCCTACAAGGGCAGTGTGCTGGCCATCATCTATCAGCTTGTCGGTGGCTTGCGGGCCTCGATGGGGTACTGCGGTTGCGCCTCGATTGAAGATATGCGCACTAAAGCGGATTTTGTGCAAATCACGGCGGCCGGTATTCGCGAGTCGCACGTGCACGACGTGCAGATCACCAAAGAAGCGCCTAACTATCGCGCTGACTAACCCAGGACTTGACTGGCATGCATGAACGAATTCTGATCCTGGATTATGGGTCTCAGGTCACCCAATTGAT
>CBFHXV010000071.1:0-5689 GCA_965659885.1 Burkholderiaceae bacterium
GATGTGCTGCTGCAAATGGACGCAATGATAGCGATGGGGGTGCGCTGAAAATCCGCAAATAAGCCGATTAGCATGCCACCAAAGCCCAGACTTAGCATGACGTGCGGTGGCGAGAAGCCGAAACGCTGTGGGCGCAGGCGCGCCAAAGCCGCGCAGCCGCCACCAACGCCCAGAATTGACAATGCCGTTATGAAATACCAGTCACCGGCCGCACCGAGGTGGACGTAAGCCATGGTCAGGCCAACTAGGCCCACCAGAGCAAGGCTTACCAACATATTGGTGTGCCGGTCAATAAACGAAGGCTGCAATGGCGTCTCCAATTTTTACGGCGTTGACGCTCTCTAGACGTCTTGCCTTTTAGTCGTGCTGCTATTAATAAAATCTATGGCAAGCCAGCGCGAACCATAGATCTGCCCGTCCCGCTGAAAACACACACACCCACTCACCGTACGACAGATTACGGGTTGTGACAACCCTTGTAAGCTTAACGTAATCGTTAACCCTATGAGCTAGTGACTTTTGTTGTCACCGCAGTTAACGTGAGTCGATGTTTTTAACGACGCGTCAAATTTTTGGATTCATTAGTTAAAAAAATATACTGACCAGTCGTTAAAAAAACACTAAGTTTACGATAGACAAAAACTAAATTCGCAGCTCGCAACGGGTTGCAACCACAGGAGACTTTGATGATCCCGCCAGAGTTTGAGTATCACGCACCCACCACTTTGAGTGACGCCGTGGCTTTGCTAAACGATCTTGGCGATGAGGCCAAGGTACTTGCCGGCGGTCATAGCTTGCTGCCCATGATGAAAATGCGCTTTGCCGAGCCCGCGCATCTGGTAGACCTGAACAAGATCGAACAGCTGCGGGGCATCAAGGATGAGGGTGGTTTGA
Organism: Burkholderiaceae bacterium; assembly: GCA_965659885.1. Classification (GTDB taxonomy): domain Bacteria; phylum Pseudomonadota; class Gammaproteobacteria; order Burkholderiales; family Burkholderiaceae_B; genus Algicoccus. The sequence continues at coordinate 895 of CBFHXV010000071.1, forward strand.
TCAAAATCGGTGCCATGACCGTCGAGAACGACATCCTCGACAGTTCTCTATTGCAGCAAAAGGCATCACTGCTGCCCAAAGCGGTCAGACTTATTGCAGACCCCCAGGTTCGCAACCGCGGCACAATCGGCGGGGACATTGCCCACGGTGACCCAGCCAACGATCACCCGGCCATCATGAAAGCCATGGATGCCACGTTTGTGCTTGTCGGGCCAGACGGTGAGCGTTCAGTCAAAGCCGTCGATTTTTTCCATGGCACTTACATGACTGACATGGCCGAAAACGAAATCCTGGCGGAAATTCACCTCAACCCGCTGCCCGCAAACACCGGCACCGCGTATGTCAAGCTCAAGCGCAAGACGGGAGACTGGGCAACGGCAGCAGCTGCCGTGGTTTTGCAAATGGAGGGTGACAAAGTTGCCATGGTCCGAATCGGCTTGACCAACGTGGCTGACACCGCCTTGCGCGCCACAGAAGCTGAAGCGCTGCTGACCGGCAATGCGTTGACCAACGAAGTGCTTGCCAAGGTAGTTGATGCTGTGACCGCGATATGTGATCCGGCTGAAGATTTGCGTGGCGATGCTGAATATAAGACAGCCATGGCCGGAGAAATGACCAAACGCGCCATTTTGCAAGCGGCCGCCGATATCGGCAGCTGATGTTGGCTAGCCCCAAACGAATTCAAGGGAGATAAAAATGGGTAAGAAACTGGTGAGCATGACCGTCAATGGCCGCAAGGTGGAAGAAGCCGTAGAGCCGCGCACGCTTTTGATTCATTTTTTGCGTGAGCAGATGAACCTCACGGGTGCGCACATCGGCTGCGAGACTAGCCACTGCGGCGCCTGTACGGTTGATATTGACGGCAAGTCTGTCAAGTCATGCACCCATCTGGCGGTTCAATGCGATGGCAGCGATGTTTTAACGGTTGAAGGCCTGGCTCAGGATGGCGTATTGCATGCGGTGCAGGAAGGCTTTTACCAAGAGCACGGATTGCAGTGCGGGTTTTGCACGCCGGGCATGCTGGTGCGCAGTTACCGCCTGTTGCAAGAAAACCCCAACCCGACCGAAGAGGAGATCCGTGCTGGCATCTCTGGCAACCTCTGCCGCTGCACGGGCTATCAGAACATTGTGAAGGCTGTACAGTACGCAGCCAAAAAACTGCAGGAGACGGCGACGGCTTAGGCCGCCCGGCTCTCACGACATCACAAGGAGACAGACAATGAACGCACCGCTACAGGATCGCGAAGCCGCTTTGATGGGCATGGGTGACTCACGCCTGCGAAAGGAAGATGCCCGTTTTATTCAGGGTAAGGGCAATTACGTTGACGATATCAAACTGCCTAATATGGTATTCATGGACATCGTCCGTGCACCTTTGGCACACGCACGGATCAAGGCTATTCACAAGGAAGAGGCATTAAAAATCCCGGGTGTGTTGGCCGTTTTAACCGCTGAAGATCTCAAACCGCTCAAACTGCATTGGATGCCGACTTTGGCTGGGGATGTGGCGGCGGTGCTTGCCGATGAGAAGGTGCATTTCCAGATGCAGGAAGTCGCTGTGGTTGTCGCGGAAAACCGTTATGCCGCGGCCGATGGCAAGGAAGCCGTGTTTGTTGAGTATGAGGAGCTTGACGCCGTCATTGACCCGTTCGATGCGCTCAAGCCCGATGCGCCTGTGTTGCGTGAAGACCTCGCTGGCAAAACCGAGGGGGCGCACGGTGCTCGCGAACACCATAACGAGATCTTTACCTGGACGGCCGGTGATAAGGCCGCTGCTGACGCGGCTTTTAACGCCGCTGAAGTCACGGTCAAGCAAGACATGTTCTATCCACGCGTGCACCCGTGCCCTCTGGAGACTTGCGGCTGCGTGGCCTCGTTCGATCCTGTTCGCGGTGATTTGACGACTTACATCACCAGCCAGGCGCCGCATGTGGTACGCACGGTGGTTTCGATGCTCTCTGGCATCCCCGAAAGCAAGGTTCGGATTGTGTCGCCCGATATTGGTGGCGGGTTTGGCAACAAAGTGGGTATCTATCCCGGTTATGTCTGTGCCATTGTGGCTTCGATTGTGCTGGGTCGCCCGGTTAAGTGGATTGAGGATCGGATCGAGAACCTGTCATCCACGGCGTTTGCTCGTGACTATCACATGACTGGTGAATTGGCCGCGACCTCTGATGGCAAGATTCAGGGCTTGCGCGTTGAAGTTATTGGCGACCATGGGGCTTTTGACGCCTGTGCTGACCCCAGCAAGTTCCCGGCTGGCTTGTTTCATATCTGCTCCGGTTCATATGACATTCCGGCGGCTCATTGTTCGGTCAAGGGTGTCTACACGAACAAAGCGCCCGGAGGCGTGGCTTATCGTTGTTCGTTTCGGGTCACCGAGGCGGTGTATTTGATCGAACGCATGGTTGATGTGCTCGCGCAAAAGCTTGACATGGACAAGTCAGAAATCCGCGAGAAAAACTTCATCCGCAAAGACCAGTTCCCTTACAAGTCGGCCTTTGGGTTTGAGTATGATTCCGGTGATTACCACACGGCGTTAAAGAAGGTGCTCGATGCGGTCGACTACAAAGGCTTGCGCGCCGAGCAGGCCGCCAAGCGTGCCGATCCCAACAGCCCGACTTTGATGGGTATTGGTCTAGTGACATTTACTGAAATTGTTGGCGCTGGCCCCAGCAAGATCTGTGACATTCTCGGCATTGGCATGTTTGATTCTTGCGAGATTCGCGTCGATCCCACCGGCAGCGCCATTGCTCGCATGGGGACGATTTCACAGGGCCAAGGCCACCAGACCACCTACGCCCAAATTATCGCGACGGAACTGGGCATTCCTTCTGAGGTGATTCAGGTCGAAGAGGGCGACACCAACACCGCGCCCTATGGACTCGGGACGTATGGTTCACGTTCCACACCGGTCGCGGGCGCAGCCATCGCGATGGCCTCACGCAAGATCCACGCCAAAGCCAAGAAGATCGCCGCTTCCTTGCTTGAGGTCAGTGAAGAGGATTTGGAATGGGAAGTTGATCGTTTCAAGGTGCGTGGCAACGATGACAAATTCAAGACCATGAAAGATATTTCGTGGGCCGCCTATAACCAGCCCCCACAGGGCATGGAGCCTGGGCTTGAAGCTGTTCACTACTACGACCCACCAAACTTTACCTATCCGTTTGGCATCTACTTGGCAGTCGTGGACATTGATCGCGCCACCGGGGAGACCTCGGTGCGCCGTTTCTATGCACTTGATGATTGTGGCACCCGCATTAATCCGATGATTATTGACGGGCAAATCCACGGCGGCTTGACTGAGGGGTTCGCCGTGGCCATGGGCCAGCTGCTGTCATTCGATGCGCAAGGCAATATTCAGGGCAACTCGTTGATGGACTATTTCCTTCCAACGGCCGTTGAAACACCCCACTGGGAAACTGACTACACGGTCACGCCATCACCACATCACCCCATTGGTGCCAAGGGCGTGGCGGAATCTCCTCACGTGGGCAGCATCCCCACTTTCACCGCCGCTGTGGTGGACGCATTCTCGCATGTGGGTGTGACCCATATTGATATGCCGCACACCGCATTTCGTGTTTGGAAGGAACTTAAGAAGCACAACTTGTCGCTGAATTGATCAAGCGGTTCAGGTTGTTGTCAAACGTTTACACAGGATTTTTGAATGGAAGTCACAATCGATAAGCAGTATCCCATTGCCGCAAGCGACAAGGCGTGCTGGCAGGTGTTGTCCGATATTCCGGAACTCGCCACTTGCATGCCTGGCGCCAAGATCACCGAGCAAATTGATGACACCCATTACAAAGGCACAGTCAAGGTGAAAGTGGGGCCGGCAACTGCCTCATTTGCTGGTGACATCGAAGTGCTGGGCATTGATGAAGGTGCCAGGCAGATTCGTATGCTGGGCAAAGGTGCTGACAAAGGCGGGTCATCGGCTTCAATGGAACTGACCGCTACCATCGAAGCCGTTGATGACCAGAACGTGACGCTAACTGGCAAGGCTGATGTAATTGTCAACGGCAAGTTTGCTCAGTTTGGTGGCCGCATGATGACCTCGGTCTCGGACATGATTCTGAAACAGTTTGCCGACAACTTCGCCATCAAGGCTCAGGCCGTGCAGCCGGCTGGCGCCTCGCCCGCTGATGCGGCTGGGGCTTCGGCCGGTGAACAAGGCAGTACAGAGGCTTCCGAAGCGGCAACGACAGCAGCTGCCCCTAGCGAAGCGCCGAAGATGCAGACTGAGCTCAACGGCTTGGCGATTGCATGGATGTTGGTTAAAAACTTCTTTGCTCGTCTGTTCGGCAAAAAGACCTGAGTTTATTGATGCTTGCCAAAGACATTGCCCAACGGTTGCAGCAAACGGGCTACGTTGCCGACGACAGTCTGGCCGACATTGTCTGGATGGGGCTGACCATTGACCGGCCTGTGCTGCTTGAAGGCGAGGCCGGTGTCGGTAAAACCGCGATTGCGCAAGCCAGCGCCTTGGCGCTCAGTCGGCCTTTGTTTCGTTTGCAGTGCCATGAAAGCCTGGACTTGAATCAGGCGGTTTACGAGTGGAACTACAGTCGACAATTGCTGGAAATCCGTCTTCGTGAGGCTGAGGGCGCAGGACAGTCACAGTTGCGTGATGATTTGTTTAGCGAAGCGTTTTTGTTGCAACGCCCGCTGATGCAAGCCATCACATCACCTGAACCGTCGGTATTGCTCATTGATGAGATTGATCGGGCCGATGAGTCCTTTGAGGCTTATTTGCTTGAAGTGCTTGGCGAATACCAGATATCGGTGCCTG
>CBFHXV010000072.1:0-1152 GCA_965659885.1 Burkholderiaceae bacterium
GCTCGTGGCGTTGCTAGCAGAGGCATTTACCCGGCATGCCAATCGCACGGCTCTGGTGTCACTGGGTGCCCAACTGACTTATGCCGATCTGGATCGCTATTCTGATGCTTGCGCCGCTTGGCTGCAATCGCTTGCACTGGATTCGGGTGCCCGAGTGGCAATTATGCTGCCGAACATGCTGGCCAGTCCAGTGGCCTTGATCGGTACGCTCAAAGCGGGCTGTGTGGCCGTGAACGTCAACCCCCTCTACACGGCACGTGAATTGCAGTCCCAACTGCGCGACTGTCGCCCCGATGTCATTGTGCTGTTTGAGGCATTTGCTGCGACACTGCAGCAAGTGCCGGCCAGCGACCGGCCCAAGCACGTGGTGGTGGCAACGGTGGGCGACATGATGCCGCGAATCAAAGGCATGCTGGTCAACGCGGTGGTTCGTCACGTGCAGCGCAAAGTTCCTGCCTGGCAGTTACCGCAAACCCATCGGCTGTCTGATGTGCTTGATCAGGGTGGCCGTCTGCCGCTTGCCATACCCGAGATAAAACCTGATCAGCTGGCTTTCTTGCAGTACACCGGTGGTACCACTGGCGAGCCACGTGCCGCCATGCTGAGCCACCGCAATGTGGTGGCTAACATCTTGCAGGTGGATGAGATTGCCCAGCCAGCGCTCGGTGATTTGCTGGCTCAGTCCCAACCCCAGTCCAGACCATTAACCATGCTCACGGCTTTGCCGCTCTATCATGTCTTTGCCATGACGGTGTGCGAGCTTTACGCCCTGTATGCCGGGATGCGCATTGTGCTGGTGATTAACCCGCGCGACTTTAAAACGCTGACCAAGATTTGGCGCGCTGAGCGCCCGCACATCTTTCCCGGGGTCAACACGCTGTTTGCCGCGCTACTGCGCCATGCGCCGTTTCGCCAGCTAGATTTTTCCAATTTGCGCATCGCGCTAGGCGGGGGTATGGCCATTCATGAGCCTGTGGCCAATCAGTGGCAAGAACTGACCGGCCGCACCATCGTTGAAGGCTATGGCATGTCGGAGACCGCGCCAGTGATTTGCGCCAACGCCACGGACGCCACGGCTTTTTCCGGTACCGTGGGTTTGCCGTTGCCTGGCACTGACGTCAAGCTTGTCGATGATGATGGCCAGTGCGTGGC
>CBFHXV010000072.1:1251-5255 GCA_965659885.1 Burkholderiaceae bacterium
TGATGGCCAGCCCGGTGAAATCGCGGTGCAAGGCCCGCAAGTCATGCTCGGTTACTGGCAATCCCCGCAAGCCACGGCCGCGGCCACCACATCGGACGGCTATTTGCTTACCGGCGACATTGGCATCAAGCAGCCAGACGGCCAGATCCGCATCATTGACCGTAAAAAAGACATGATTCTGGTCTCGGGCTTTAACGTCTATCCCGCTGAGATCGATGCTGTCTTTGCCGGGCATCCGGATGTGGCCGAGTGTGCTGCCGTTGGCATGCCAGACAAAGAGGGCAGCGAAGTGATCAAGCTTTTCGTGGTGCCCAGTGAACCCGATATCGACGTACAAGCACTGCAAGCATGGGCGCGTGAGCGATTGACCGGTTACAAACGCCCACGTGACATCGTCCTGGTTGATTCCCTACCTAAAAATACCGTCGGTAAAACCATGCGCCGACTGCTGCGCGAGCAGTACGTCAAAGATTGACCTTCAAAGCTTATAGTCCCGGGGCGTCTTTCATGGGAGGCACCACCAATGAATATAGCTGCTGCTCGATACCGGGGGCGCAGGCCACAATGCGGCCGGCTTGGGGCCAGCTCGCCTGAGCGTCGTAGGGATCACTGACTTGTGCGCCTGCAGCTTGCGCAATCGCGCAGCCAGCGGCCACGTCCCAGGCTTGAATGCCTTGCTCCCAGTAGGCATCGACGCGCCCGGCCGCCACCCAGCATAAGTCCAGGGCTGCGGAGCCTTGGCGGCGGATGCCACGGGTGTTAAGCACCAGTGATTTCAGGGCCACCAAGTACGGATCGAGATATTCAAAGGTCCGAACGGGAATGCCTGTGGCCACCAGCGCCTCACTGACCTGGTCGACTTTGCTGCAGGCGATGCGGTGGCCATTGAGCCATGCGCCTACGCCGTGCAAACCTGTGAACATTTCCTCGCGGTTGGGATCGTAGACCACGCCAATGACCGGCGTGTCGCTTGCCAGCGGCTGCCCCATGGTGTCAGGCGTGCCAGCGTGAGCGACCAAACCGATTGAAACCGCGTAGTGCGGCGTGCCGTGCAGATAGTTGGTGGTCCCGTCAAGCGGGTCAACATACCAGGTCGCCTGTTTACCAGTCGAGCCACCAGATTCTTCGCCAATGAGTCCGAGCTCAGGGGTCTGGCCACGTAAGATCTCGAACACGGCAGCCTCGGCCTCGCGGTCGGCTTGGGAGACGAGGTCATTGCGGCCTTTTTTGTCGATCACTAAACGCTCGCTCGATGCGCGGTGGGCCTGCAACACCGCAGCGCCGGCATGTGCAGCACGCACAGCGATATCAAGTAAATCGGTATAGGGCAACATGCTGACTCCTTGCTCAGTCAGGCTGAGCGACAATACAGACAATGACCTACTGTACTGCAAACATTTGACGGGGATGAGTGCGAGATGTCCGACACCAGCATGCCTAGCGCAAGCAACAAGCAAACACATCCTAGCGCTGCCAGCGATGCGCTTGTGGTGGGTGGCGGCCTTGCGGGCTCGACTGCCGCGGCGGTGCTGGCGCGTGCGGGAATGCGAGTTGCTCTGTTTGATGCGGCAGCTGCGCACCGCCGACATCTGGCTGCCGCGTTAACGCCGGTGATTTCCAGCGACGACAACGTACGATCAAAGTTGTCACGGCTTGGCGCCAGGCTCGCGGGCGAGTTTTGGGAGGCGGTGGCCGGGGAGGTGGCTGGGGATGTGGCTGGGGAAGTGGCCCGGCCGTGTGGCGCCATTCAATTGCAACGCCCCGAGGGTGCCAAACGTGCGCCCGATTTAAAGTCACAGGCGCAAGCTTTTGCGCAACCCGAATGGGCGCGCTGGGTTGAACCCGATGAGGCGAGTGCGCTCGCGGGGCTGCCGCTGCCGCGCGGTGGCATCTGGTACCCCGGCGGGTGGTTGGTTCGAGTGCCTGAGCTGATCACCACGCTGCAATCAACGGCCCATGTCAACGTGCATCAGCAAGCCGTAGAACGCATCGAGTCAACGGATGCCGGTTGGCTCGCGATAGATTCAAACGGCGCTGTCATCGGTCAGGCCAAAGTGGTGGTGTTGACCAATGCCTTTGATGTGCTCGGTCTATTGCAGCGATCGCAGCTTAACGACACGCTGGCTGCTTGTGATCGGTTGCCCAAGATGCATCGCTTGGCAGGTGAGGTCACGGCGCTGCCGGCAGCGATCTTGGGTGGTGGCCCCAAGTGTATTGTGGGGGGTGATGGCTACGTGCTGCCTGCTGTTGATGGCTGGTGTGTCAGCGGTGGCACCTATGTGCGCCATGCCAGCCAAGCCATGGTGTCAGACGATGGGCGAGAAGCGAATATTCAGCGTGCGCGTGATTTGCTGGGCATGGACGTGAATCTGCCAACCAGTACCTCACTGCCAGGATGGGCGGGGTGGCGTGCTGTGTTGCCCGGGCGCTTACCAGCGATTGGGGCGCTGCCCAACGCGGCTGGTCTTTGGGTTAGTTCAGCTGGCGCCTCGCGAGGGTTGACGTGGTCGGTGCTTGGTGCACAGTTGATAAGGGACCAAATCGGTGGCGAATACGGCGACTGGCCAGCCGAGATACGGAATGCCATTCGCCCCTGAGCGGCATGCAAAACGTTTACATGGCAATAAACCCCACGAGACCTAGCTGTTATTTCTACCTACAAAATAGCATGGGCTGAATCGAAGACTAAGCCTTGATACGTAACCACTTTTTAGTAGGTGGCAGGGTGGTTTTTTGCTCTAAACAAAGGGAATTGAGGGCGGTTTTGCCGGGTTTTACCCTTAATTTGGGTGCCAAATCACGACAACGAGTTTATAAAAATGGATAAATCCGTCAAAATAGAGGTTTTGCTGCTAGACAGAATGCCTCGCCCATGAATCTTGATTCGCTCAAACTCATCCAGTCACTTCCCGCAAAAGTCACATTTGATGCCGGTGCTGGATTCCATCTGGTTATTGAGCCACATGCACCCGGGGTGTTCAGAATACGAATTGGCGCGCGTGATGCGGTGGCCGCTGACATGCCTGCTTCAGGCCGAGCCAAAGCCCACGCTGAAATGTTGGTTGCCCGCCCAGAGGCCATCAGCGAGGCGGAGACACAGCCGGTAAAAGCAGAAGAGGGCGCGTATTGGGAAGTCAGTCAAGGCGACACCGCGCTTCGTGTTGGCAAAGGCGGATTCGCTCTCGAGGTCCTTAAAAACGAGAGTGTCGCGTTGTCTTTCTCGCCAGACGGCATCGGGCATGATGATGGCCATTGGACATTTGGCTTGGCACTGACCGACGACGAGGGTGTCTTTGGCTTGGGTCAGACCCTGACGGATTTAAACCGGCGTGGTGAATACATTGTTTCAGACGACCCTGAGCACCGTGCGTTGCCACTGGCCTGGAGCGCCAAAGGCTGGGGCCTTTATGTCAACACGCTGGGTCGGGTTGATCACGATGTGGCTGAAACCGATGCCAGCACCTACGAACTTCACGTTCAGTCACCGGTGCTGGATTTGTTTGTGTTCACCGGTGAGCCTGGCGAGATTTTGAATCAATACACGGCTATTACAGGTCGTGCAGGGCAAGTCTCGCTATGGGCCATGGGGGCCTGGTTAATGCAGTCGGCTGGCACGACGCTCACGCAACTCATTGAGCAGGTTGAGCAATTGCGCGCCGGTGGCGTGGCGCTGGACAACGTGATGCTGCAAGCGCCCATGGCATGGAATTGGCAAGAATCCAAGCTTGCCATTGACTGGGACAACACCCGGTTTCCGGATCCCAAGCAGGTCCTAGACCTGTTTGCGGCCAAGTCAATTCAGATCGCCTTGCCTTCGCTGCCAGCGATACTGAAGGGCACGCCAACGTTTGAAGAGCTTGAAGACCGCGGTTGGTTGTTAGCCAAGGACAGTGGCGATGCCTGCGTGTTTGCCGGCACCGCAGCCACGGGTGGTCAAGACTATGGCTTGCTTGATCTCACGCACAAGGATGTCTACAAACAATGGGTAGAGCGTCAGCGTCAAC
>CBFHXV010000073.1:0-5174 GCA_965659885.1 Burkholderiaceae bacterium
GAGCCTATTTGGGCTGCGAAGTTAGTTTTTTTCTATTGTAAACTTAGTGTTCTTTTAACGACTCTTCAGTATTTTTTTGTACTGACCATTCAATAATTCGTCACATCATTGTTCTTTTGCAGTGACTGTAAATGCCCTAACAACAAAAGTCACTAGGTCATAGGGTTAACGATTACGCTAGGCTTACAAGGGTTGTCACAATGCGTGATCTGTCGTAACGTTAGACCACATACCGCATTGTTGATGAGAGAAACACTTCCATGACGCCCAGCGTCTCATCATAGATTTTATTAATAACGATACAGACACGAGGCAAGATACCCCACGTGGGCAATACGTATAAAAACCTGGAGACCCCGTTGCAGCCTTCGTTTTTTGACCGCCACACCAATCTGTTTGTAAGTCTTGCGCTCGTGAGCCTGGTCGGTTTAACCATGGCTTACGTTCACTTGGGCCCGGCCGGTGACTGGTACTCAATAACCGCTTTGTCTATTCTGGGCGTTGGCGGCGGCTGTGCCGCTTTGGCGCGCCTGCGTCCGCAGCGCTATGGCTTTTCGCCGCCACACGTCATGCTAAGCCTGGGTTTCGGGGGAATGCTGATTGGTTTGTTTGCGGATTTTCAGCGCACCCCCATCGCTATCATTGCGTCCATTTGCAGCAGCACATCTTCGCTATCGGTGGCTGAGTCTTTCAAATTACACATTGAACTCATGCCCTACATGCACTTAGGCATGCTGATCGGTGGATTGGCAGCTATCCCGAGTTTGCGTCTGTTGCGCCCCGAATGCCGCAAATTGTGCTCCATGCTCGCGCAAAACTTGTTGTGCTCAGGCTGGATGTTTTTAGGTATGACTCTTGGTGCGGTCCTGTTCGTTCAGTTAATTCAACAGACCAACAACGGCAACTTGAACTTAAGTGCCATGCTAAGCGGTATGTTCTCAGGCATGGTCTGGGGCATGGTTCTAAGCGTGTTTCTGTATCGCAGCTACTTCAGGTGGCGCGACAAGCGCGCCACCACTGCGACGTGACAGCTATCAAGCTGCTAACGTTTACCCAGCAAACCCGCCCTATGCCGTTTCAGCTTGGGGCAATGGCAGCAGCGGTGCACCGAGGTGACCGGTCTTGACGTAAATAAGTGCGCCGGCCTCTTGGGTGAAGGGTGTGTGCTCACTGTAGCGTGGACTGCGCAGCCAGCTGCCGGGGCCATACTGGCCATTCTCATCGGCAAACACGCCCTTCAATACCAGGATTTCTTCACCTCCTGGATGCACGTGGCGATTAAACCTCGTATTGGGCGCCCAGTGAACCAATGCAGTGTTAACACCATCAGCTTCGTGCAGGGGCAAGACTGACAGACCAGGAACAAGCCCTGGGTACCAAGTCGCTTCGTTGGTATTCACGCAGACCGATTGCCTATCACCGGGCGTGAACTGCCAGAGTTTGACGAACAAGGTACAGCCAGACTCCGAGCGTGGAGCATGGCTCGTGCCGGGCGGGTTTCGTAAGTATGTTCCCGCCGGATAGTCACCGTGCTCATCGGAAAACACGCCATCGAGCACCAGAATTTCTTCGCCGCCGCCGTGTACGTGTTCAGTAAAGTTCGAACCGGGCTGATAACGAACAATTGAGGTGGCCCTAGCGATTTCGTCGCCCACTCGGTCAAGCATTTTGCGTTCGACATTCGCCACGGGCGAGCTAACCCACCCCATCGCGCTTGTGTCTAAGGCAACTCGTTGATCGAAATTGTCGTTGATTTTCATTGATTAAACCTCATGCGACGATGCCAGCCGCCATGTCCGTACCCATTACTCTTCGCGCAAAGCTTAACGCAACAAGAGCCAGAAGCAAGAACCGGCTTAAAAAAGATAGGGTCTAGAGCGCGAAAGGCAACCACAACACGATCGATGGAAACACAAAAATCAAGACAACCGTGAACAACATCAACACGATGAACGGAAAAACGCCCTTGGAAATGACACCCAAGGGTGTTCTAGCGATCGCTTGAATGACAAACAGATTTAAGCCAACTGGCGGCGTGATCAGCGCCACTTCGATCAAAATGACGAAAAAGATGCCGAACCAAATCGGGTCAACACCAAGCGAAGCAATCGTCGGAAATAGCACAGGCACCATAATCAGAAGCATTGACAAACTCTCAAGAAACAGCCCGAGCACCAACAAAATCCCGCTAACCAAAAGAATAAAACCTTCGGCTGACGCAATATGAGTGTCAACCAACGTCGAAATCATCGCCGGCACTTGATAGATGGTGATGGCTTTGCCAAAAATCTTGGCGCCAATAACGATCAAAAACAGCACAATCGTGGTGCTAACGGTTTGCCGCACGGCCTCAATAAATGTCTTGACCGTCAAGGTTCGCAGAAAAAAAGCCGTCAGCAAAAAAGCGGCAGCCACGCCGATAGCAGAAGCCTCCGTGGGTGTAAATGCGCCCGTGTAGATACCGCCTAAAATCAAAACCGCAAGTCCCATCGTGGGCAGCGCACGCCACGTTGATGATTTACGCTCAGCCCATGTGGCTTTCGTCATGCTCTGTTGCTGGCCAGAGGTGATTGCATAAATCACGGTGTAGATTCCGAACAGAATAATCAACAACAATCCCGGTACCACCCCAGCCAAAAAGAGCTTGCCAATACTTTCCTCGGTGATGACACCATAAACAATCAAAGGTATCGAGGGAGGAATCAAAATGCCCAGCGTGCCGCCAGCCGCAAGCAGCCCTAGGGTAAATCCCTTGCCATAGCCGCGGCGCGTCATTTCGGGAATAGCCACGGTGCCTACCGTAGCTGCAGTGGCCACAGAACTGCCCGATATCGCCGAGAAAATGCCGCAAGACAACAGCGCCGCAACGCCAAGGCCGCCTGGCCAATGCCCAACCCACTTTTGTACTGCTTCAAATAAATCGCGCCCAACACCGCCCTTGAGCAGGATATTGGACATCAATAGAAATAACGGCACAGACAACAGTACGAAGTTGCTCAAGGCACCCTGAAGGTTTTGCGCCACCATGGCCATAGGCAAACCTTTTAGCCAAAGTAGCACCGTGCCCAACCCCGCCAGCGAGAAGGCCACGGGCACACCAATGAACAGCAAAAGCAAAAGCGCCGCACCGACATACAGCAAAATCATGACGCTGCCTTCGAAGCTGACTCTTGCGTTACCTCAAGGTCATGCTCGCCGCTGGCACTAAAGCTTGGGGGTGGCCCGAATGGCAATCTAATCAAATCAATCAGGCTTTGTAAAAACAACAAAACAAACCCCACGACGATTGGAAGCTCTGCGATCCAATTGGGCAGTGCCAACATGGTTGGCTGGCGCCTACCTAAAGCGATGGAATCCAACATCATGTCGTAACCCTTGATCGCTGCGATCAAGGCGAAGACACCAATCACCAGGAGGGCTATAGCCTCAAAAAAATACCGTAAACGAGGACCTGCTACTGCCAGAAACGCACTGATACGAATCATTTGCCGCTGACGCAAAACCAGTGCCATGCCCAGATAGGTAAACCATATCTGCAGGGTCACGGCAACATCTTGAGTCCACTCGGTTGGGGCCAGGAAAACATACCGAGCCACAACCTCGTAGGTCAACATAGAGGCAATCGCGACCAGCAAGACGTCACCAAGACGACCAAACACCAGCGACAAGCGATCGACCCACTTAAAGGCAGGAAATCGCTCACCTGCTGGTGTTGAGGTCTGGCTGACGTCTTGCATGATCAATAATTCCTGAGAGCCTACTGGCAAGTAGACTGCTTAGTCGTAAAGTTTACGCACCTCATCGACCAACCGCTGACCAGTGGGACCCGCACTCTTGATGTACTCGTTAATCGCGGGCGCAGCGGCCTCTTGCCATGCGGTCAATTGGGCCGGGGTCAAGTTAACCACCTTCATATCGGTCTTTTCCGCGATGAACTTCTCTGAAGCCAGATTCTTTTCTTTGGTCTCAGCACGCATTTTCATCTCTGCAGCCAATGCCGCCTCACTCATCCACTTCTTCTCCTGATCGCTAAGCGAATCCCACAGCTTGTCGTTGATCACGATGAGAAATTCAGTCTGGGCGTGGTTGGTGATTGTCACAGCGTCCATCACCTCATAGAGTTTGCGTGACTCGATCGCGGTCGTACCCGTCATACCGATGTCAACCGTGCCACGCTGGTAAGCCATGAACTGCTCAGAGCCACCAATTTTCACAGGTACGCCACCAAGTGCCTTGATAAAGTCACCCGATGGTTTGCCAAGCACCCGCACCTTTTTGTCCTTCATCTGTGACGGTTCAGTGACGGCCTCACCTTTGGACAGCAGTTGCACGGGTCCGTAGTCCTGCCACCACATCACGCGCGTACCAGTTTTGCGGATCAGCTCATCGATTTCCTGTCGAACTGGGCTCGAGGGATCCGCTGCTTTGGCCAACACGTCATAGCTTGGGAACATAAAAGCCACGGAGAATAAGCCAACGGCTGGAATGGTTCCTGCGTACTCCGAAATCAGAACCAACCCCATGTCGATAGCGCCAGAACCAACTGCCTGGGGAATTTCGCTGCCTTTGTACAGCTGGGCAGAGTCGTATACCTCGATTTTGAGTTCACCGTTTGAGGCTTTTTCGACTTGCTCTTTGAAGTAGACGATATTTGCGCCCACCGGATGTTTGGTGTTGACCTGCAAGGACAGGCGCAAGGTTCTTTCTGCCATAGCCTCCGTGCTGGCCAGAAAACTCGTGGATATAAGCGCTGCAACAGATAGGGCTTTAATCAACTGGGATTTCATGGGTTATCTCCGTTTAACAAGGTTCGGATTATTTTTTGTCGTGACTCGCGAATAAGAAACGATGCAACAAGACCGCGAGACTGATTTATCCAACAACAGCGAGATATTACAGTTAAAGATGACCACCTTAATTGCGCCGAAACACAGGGAAAACGCCAATTCTGAACGCCAATTCAAGGGCTTAGCTAACCCGCGGTGATGGATGGATTCAGCGACCACCTGGCTGCGCCGTTCGCAGTAAGATGCATAGCACTGACAGCCAAAAGGAGGTCCTAGATGAATCTGCCCCTACATCAGTTGACCATGACCGTACTCATGACCCCAGATACGGCAAACTTTGCGGGTAACGTGCACGGCGGTACCATCCTCAAACTGCTAGATGAAGTC
>CBFHXV010000074.1:0-5127 GCA_965659885.1 Burkholderiaceae bacterium
CGATGGTCGTCGCATCCAGTGCGTAGACGGCGTCGTTGATGTCCAAGCCCAGATCGATATCGCAATAGAGCTTTCTGGCCTGCTTGATCAACACTGCAGCCACATCGGCCCAAATACGCCAATCTCGCGTTTCGTTGGCGTCGGCCAAAGTCGAGCGCTGCACCGGATGCCGGAAACCCAAGCCGTAACGTTTGTTCGGATGCGCGGCCAGCGTTGTAACCAAGTCGCGCAGACTCTCCCGGGATGTCAGTTGAGCAAAGGCCATGGCGCGAAATTGCTCCGCACAGCTCAGTCGTCTGATGCCTGCGTTGCCGCCGTAGCGATCGACGATTCGAGTCACACTGGTCCAAGGCACAAACTCCATGAGCTGGGCAAAGATCGTCTTGCCAACGTTCATGAGCAACTCCAGAAACTCTCAAATTTCCGAAGGTACTCAAAAATGCGAATTCAGCGTTCAAATCGGCACCAAAATATTTCGGCTGCTAAGCCGCGCCAATACTGGCTTTATCCAACAAACTTAACGGCCCAGCCGGACAGCAGTGTGTGTCGATAGATTTTTTAGGCCCAGACCCGTTGACGTTGTCCGCTGTGTCAGTTCGACGCTTTCACAAACGCAATGATGATGCTGGCGTCTTGTCGTAGGGGTCTGGGGGGTGGGGTTAAGCAATGTTGGCTCGGTGCAGGTGGTTTATGACGTAGCGTATGGCCGAGCGTCTACAACTTAGTGTTTACGACCTAACGCCGGTTTCTGGCGTTGCGGTCTTTAGCCAATTCCCCATCAAAATCACCGAACACCGTCTGCGCAAGATCGCCCACCACATACGCCATGGACATCGAGTCGTTGGGCCTTGCGTCACCGTCAGCTTCCTTCATCGCACGGACTTCCCAGCAGCATGGTTTGTCGTGGTTTGAGGTTTGCTTTGGGTTGTGTTTTGGGTTTTGCTTGGCGCCACGCTTTCTCTCTGCGTCGGGCAGCAACCAGGTCAGTTGTATTTGTGTGCCATCACTCATGACGTCAAAGTCGCCGTAGTCTGACGGATGAGAAAACTCGAGCGGTTGGTAATTATTGCGTTTGACGAACCAGCCGATGGCCGCACTTAGTGCCTCTAGCTTGGCGCGTTTGGTCAGGAATATGCGCACGCATCTCATGAAAGTACGCGCGACTAAGCCGATGACTTTAGTGATAATGGACTTCCGTTTCTTCATTAGCAGATTCCTTGCTTGGGTTTTGGTGGATCAGTACGTGGTGCAGCCGAACAACTGTTGTGACAGTTACTTCGGACGGTGTGGTTAACGGCCAGCCTTGGTGTGAACACCTATGCTGGCGGCTGCCTTTCTATCGGCCCACTGCTGTCGGCGCATGGCACGGCGTGGTGCCTCTGGCGTTTGCGCCATCCGCTGCAGTTCACTCCATGTCCGAGGCATTGGTTGCTGTGCTTGGTCGGCGTCTAAGCCGGGCTCAAGGGTTCGCGCCATGGCGCTCAAGATGTCGTTGAACTCAGGATCTTGATTCACGTGTAACTCCTAGATAGTTATTGATATGACAACTATTGGCTGTCGGTTGGTTTGTGCATGGGTGGCCGCCAACAAGGGCGGCCACCCATGCTCTGTTTCAGTTCATGGATGGATTAATGGGGTGCTGCTAGGGGCAGTGGTGTTGTGCCAGCGGTGTTGCGAGTGCTAGGTTGCGAGTGCTGGGTTGCGAGTGGTTGGTTGCGAGTTCTGATTGCGTTCGATATTCATGTTGCCCTCTGCGTTGTTAAGAAAGGGCACAGAGCATATCGCCGGCAAGGGTGGTGTTTAGACCACCCCTGCATGAAACACCCTAGTCGGATTGGGTGAGTGTGTGATGGATTTGGGTGGGGCTGTGTTGGGTGTGGTGTGTGCGTGGTCAGTGCGTGGGTAGGAGTAATGGCGTGGGCGGCAAGTGTGCCGCAAGTCAATCATCACCTACCGTCACGGTTCGCACAGGTCAGCCTGACGGTGACGGTTGCAACGATTTTGGATGAATCATCATTGCGGATTTTCTTAGTAGTTGTATAAACTAGTTACAACAACAATGTTCCTGTAAAGGGGCTTGCGTGCGGTACTGGTGGGTTAATCAGAATCAAACTTACAGGCACGAAGTGGCTGGCGGTTATCTGTGGTCACCCAAAACCAACAAAAATGACGGTCGCAACCCGTTCTACGAGACCATGCGAGAAGTTGCCCCCGGTGACATTGTCTTTTCATTTAAAGACACTCGTATACAGGCCATCGGTATTGCGCAGTCCTATTGCTGGGAATCTCCCAAGCCCGTCGAGTTCGGTTTGGCAGGTGAGCACTGGCATAACGTCGGGTGGAAGGTCAAGGTTCATTTCACGCCGCTTAGCCACACCATTCGCCCGAAAGATCATATAGACATCTTGCGTCCCCTGCTGCCGGCCAGGTATTCACCACTGCAGCAAGATGGCAACGGCCTGCAGTCGGTGTATCTGGCTAGCGTCAATGAAGACTTAGCGGCCATGCTTGTTTATCTCATTGGTGCAGAAGCCTCTACACTGGTCCAGCATGCGCAGCTGGCAGACCCTGCGATTGCTGACGATCTAGAGGACTGGGAGCGTCGTATCGAGGAATCGGTGATATTGGATACGACGCTTGACCAAACTGAACGACTCGCGATCGTGCGGTCCCGGATTGGCCAAGGGCTTTTCAGGGACCGTGTTCGCCAGATCGAGACGCACTGTCGTATTACAGGCGTGCAAAACCAGACACACTTGATTGCGAGTCACTGCAAGCCGTGGCGCGACGCAACGAACGAAGAGCGTATTAACGGTGAGAATGGTTTGCTGCTCACGCCGAGCATCGACCACTTATTTGATCGGGGTTTCATCGGTTTTGAAAACAACGGCGAGCTGATTGTGTCTCCCGTTGCCCATCGGCCTTCGCTTGAGCGGATGGGCATCGACACGCAGCGTGTGGTTAACGTGGGTGGGTTTACGCAAGGACAAAAAGAGTTCTTGGCGTTTCATCGGGAATCTATTTTGCTGAAATCCCGGGTCGGTTAGTCGAGGCGACGCCGCTTGAGGTGCTTGGGACAAGAAGTAGGTCCGGGGTGCTTACCTTACTTGTCGCTGGCACATCGTCGCGCTAAGCGAAGTTTTGTTATGTAACGCAACTGTCGTTAGACTGTGGTAATCATGGCACGCCTTGTACCCGACGACCTCGATGACTACCTAAGCCATGCTGTCACCCACGGTGGTGAGCGGCAGACATTGCTTGATCTGCGTGATGGGCTGCCCGATGACTTAACGGTTTATCACGCGGTGAATTGGGTGAGTGCCTCGGAAGGTGGCTCAGTCTATGGCGAGATCGATTTCATTGTTGCCAACCGCTACGGCAAGTTACTGGCCATCGAGCAAAAGGATGCGACGGTGTATGTGGCTGGTGATG
The DNA here is from genome assembly GCA_965659885.1 of Burkholderiaceae bacterium. GTDB lineage: Bacteria > Pseudomonadota > Gammaproteobacteria > Burkholderiales > Burkholderiaceae_B > Algicoccus. The sequence goes on from CBFHXV010000074.1 coordinate 3,433, forward strand.
ACTTAAGGGTTGACTACAAGAACCACAAGGGCAAGTCAGTGCCGGTGCAGGTGGCCCGCAATATCGGCTCGCTTCGACGTGAGTTCAGTCGCCGACACGATGGCCAGGCGTTGTGTGTTGATCACTTGCTGTATTTGCCTCAGTCGTTGGTGACAGGCCAGTTGCCCGTGAACGTCGATCCCTCGCGTGTGGTCGATGCTAGCCGGGCGTCGGAGTTGTGTGCGGTCATTGAGCAACTGTTTGATGCCGCGCCCATGCCTTCAGAAGGCCAAGCCGCCGATGCTTTGTTGGTGCATGAGTTCCTGACGGAGCAGGTTCAAGCGGTGCCGCACATTGGTCTTTTAGGCCGCACGGCCCGTGAAGCATCAAGCCGTGTGTCGGGTGGTTTGGCGACCTGGGTGTCGCGGTTGTCACTGAACCCCCATCGGTTGCTGGTGCGCGGTACGGCCGGTTCGGGCAAGACACAATTGGCCATGCAAGAGTTACGCCAGGCGGCTCGTTTGGGGGACATGGCGCTTTACATTTGCTACAACCGCCCACTGGCTGATGCCGTCAAGGCCGTGGCACCTGAGTCGGTCAATGTCAGGACGATTCATGAATTTGCGCGTGAGTTAGGCGAGCAGGCTGGTGAGACGTTTGATTTTGCGGTGCCCGGTGTCTATGACCGAATGATTGAGGCACTGCTGACTTATGCGCCTGAAATCAATGACATGTTTGATGTGGTCGTTGTTGATGAGGCACAGGACATGGATCAAGGGTGGGTCAATGCCCTGATATCCATGGCCAAGTCAGACGCTCGCGTCACGGTGCTGGCAGACCCTGAACAAAGCCTGTATGCACGAGAGGCATTCAATGCGCCGTGGCCAGTCATTGAAAGTCCTGTCAACTTTCGTTCGCCCCACAAGTTGGTGGATTTCATGAATCATTTGGAACTGTGCGACCGACCGATTGAGGCCGGCAGTACCATCGTGGGGTTTGACCCGATCTGGCACTGGTACGTTGATCAGGCGGACATGGTGGACCAAACGGAGCAAGCGTTAAAGGAATTGATGGACCAAGGCTACGCCCCGGAGAACATCGTCATTCTCACTTACCAGGGTTTGGCCAACAGCCGGTTCTTTGCCAGTGACGCGCCAAAGACGTTGAACGAGATTGCGCTCAAACGCCAGGATGGCTATGACCCTGCAGGTCAGGTCAAATACACCGATGGCCGGGTGTTGGTAGAGACCCTGTACCGTTTCAAGGGTCATGAGTGACTGACTTAGGCCACCTTGTCAACAATCCGGAAATTCCGGGTAGTTGATTGGTTTAAGTCGTGGTGCGAAGGGCTGGAGAAAAAGCTCATACACAAGGCCTGCGCATGACTCTAAGTGGGCTTTTCATTGCCCGCGCAAAATTCATGCCTGTGTTAACGGCGTGCAACAGGTGAGGTTCGAGATCGTCCCCTGGTAGATTGTGCACGAGCAAAACCCGAACCGGCTACGCTTTAAAAAGTAACCCGCCGGTTTGAGGGTACGCTTGCGCGTATAGCCTTGGCGGGTTTTGTTACTCGGATAGTACCTGATCGACAATGTAAGTTGGTGTTCAGCACGGGCTTTTGCAATGAGTTGTCTAGGCCTGGCTGGCCACTGGTGGCTGGGGCACCATTCTCGCGGGCTCGACAGAATAGCCGTGGAGCAGAATCTGCATGACTCT
>CBFHXV010000075.1:0-4408 GCA_965659885.1 Burkholderiaceae bacterium
CTTACCTGAACCGCAGTCCTGGTCTGGGTTCGGCGGGGTTGTTCATATGTGTTGGTATCAGCATTTAACGTGCTTCGAATTTGCCGCCAAGTTGCCACAAAGTATTGGCGCAGATCGAGGGACAGCGCAGTAGCAGGGGGCAATGAGTAGTGGCAATCGGTGGAGACATTTTCAGCTAATTAAACATAAACGCGAATGATTATATGATTGCGGATGCGAATCGTTTGCAATAAATAGAGATTTCTGGAACAATGGCATGAAGTCGGTAGTCCTTTGGGTTGCACCGACGTAACTGATTGTTAACCAGCATGGGAAGGAAACAAATGACCCTCAAGCACATCATGGCCGCAGTCACCGCAACAGCCGCGTTTGCTGCCACACCAGTATTGGCCTCAGGCGAGCTGAACCTATACTCATCACGCCACTACGATACCGATGAGCGTCTGTACTCGAACTTTGAGGAAAAGACCGGCATCAAAATCAACCGCATTGAAGATGGCGCCGACAAATTGATTGAGCGTATCAAGGCCGAGGGTGCCAACAGCCCGGCCGATGTGCTGTTAACTGTTGACGCCGGCCGCCTGTGGCGCGCCGATCAGGCAGGTTTGCTGCAGCCCGTGGAATCCGAGGTGCTAGAGGAGCGTATTCCCGCCAACCTGCGTCACCCTGACGGTCATTGGCATGGACTGTCACAGCGGGTACGTGTGATTTTTTACGACAAAACCAAAGTTGACCCCGCTGACATTCAGACCTATGAAGACTTGGCTGACCCTAAGTTTGAAGGCATGATCTGCACGCGCTCTTCTGGCAATATCTACATGCTCTCGCTGATGGCATCCATCATCGAGGCGCAGGGTGAAGAAGCCGCAGAAGACTGGGCCCGTGGCGTGTACGCCAATCGTGCTCGTGATCCTCAGGGTGGTGATACCGATCAATTGCGTGGCATTGCTTCAGGCGAATGCGCCATTGCCATTGCCAACACGTACTACTTTGCGCGTGCATTGCGTAAAGACGTCAGCGGCCTAGATGATCAAGCCATGCAAAACATTGGCTGGGTGTTTCCTAACCAGCAAGATCGCGGTGCACATTCCAACATCTCGGGTGCGGGTGTGGTCGCCACAGCGCCTAACCGTGAAAACGCCATCAAGTTCCTTGAGTATCTCGCCAGCGACGAGGCACAAGAGTACTTCTCTGCTGGCAACGACGAGTACCCCGCAGTTCCGGGCGTAGCGTTGTCTGACAGCGTGGCTGAGCTTGGCATGTTCAAGATCGATGACGTGAACTTGAGCGTGCTTGGCGAGAATCAGCCCGCGGCACAACGCATTTATGATCGTGTCGGTTACAAGTGAAGCGAGTTCGCTACAGCTTTGAACAGCGCTGGATTGTAATCAGGTGAATAAGCTGTGATTGGGTCGTAGCGTCGCTAAAACGTAGGAAAGTAAACAAGCGGTAAAAAAGCAGTAAAAAAGCAAGCAGTAAAAAGGCAGCTCAGGCTGCCTTTTTACGTTCAGTTGGGTTTGGGCTGAGGACGCATCACCTGTTTGTCTGATCGATTAGTGCGCACCGGTCCTCGAACGCATGATTTGCCGGCTCAGGATAAAGAGCGGCAACAAGCCCACCACTACAATGACTAGCGACGGCGTGGCCGCTTGCGTGAGTCGTTCATCCTTGGCGAGGTTGTAAGCCTGTATGGCCAGTGTGTCGAAGTTAAACGGACGCATGATCAAGGTGGCAGGCAGCTCCTTCATGACGTCCACAAACACGATAAGCGCTGCCGTGAGCAAGCCACCGGAAATCAAGGGCGCGTGGACTTGGCGCACGGTTTGAAACTTGCCCTTGCCCAAGGTTCGGGCGGCAGCCTCCATGTTCGGCGTGACTTTGCCTAGACTTGCTGAAACCGTATTGAGCGACACCGCCATGAAACGAACCAGATACGCCAAAATCAATGCGGTCAGGCTGCCGGTGAGGACAAGCCCTAGCGACTGGCCAAACCACTGGGAGGCCAACTGGTTCAGCGTCTGGTCGACATATGCCACCGGATACAGAATGCCCACGGCAATCATCGTGCCGGGGATGGCATAGCCCATCGAAGCCATTTTGTTGACCGCCAGGGCAATCGGTGATCGTTCCACGCGCGCCACAAAGGCCAGAAACAAAGAGATCGCCACGGCCAGTACGGCAGCAATGCCCGCAAGCATGACACTGTTGCCAATCATGGCCACGTAGCGTGGGTTGGTCAGATCATGGCCCGCCACGGCATGCATGTACAGCAGCATCAACGCCGGTGCAATAAACCCGCCAATGAGCGGGATCGCACAAAACACAAAGGCGCCCCAGCGGCGTGCGCCTTTGAGTGAATACGTCGACAGGCTGGTGTAACGGCTGCGCGACTCAAAATATTTCGCTCGATGCCGGCTGCTGCGTTCAAGCACCAAGAGCACCGCCACAAAGGCCAGCAACACACTTGAGAGCTGCGCGGCAGCGACCCGGTCTCCCATGCTTGCCCAGGTGCGGTAAATGCCCGTGGTGAAGGTCTGCACTCCAAAGTGAAACACCGTCCCAAAGTCGGCCAGCGTCTCCATCAGTGCCAGCGTCACCCCAACCACAATGGCCGGGCGCGCCATTGGCAGGGCGACACGCCAGAAGGCACCTAGCGGTGACTTGCCCAGTACCCGTGAGGCCTCCAGTGTGGCAACAGACTGCTCCAGGAACGCCGCGCGCGCCAGCAAGTAGACATAGGGGAACAACACCATGATGAACACGGTGACAGCGCCACCCATGGAACGAATTTGCGGGAACCAGTAGTCACCAAAGCGCCATCCCATCAGGTCGCGTAGTGCCGACTGCACCGGGCCTGAGACTTGCAGCACGTCGGTATAGGCGTAAGCCACCACGTAAGCCGGCATGGCCAACGGCAAAATCAACGCCCATTCAAACAGTTGCCTGCCTGGAAACTGGCACATCACCACCAACCAGGCCGTGCCCACTCCGATGATGGTGACACCCAATCCGACCGTTACCGCCAAATAAAGGCTGTTGGTGATGTAACGAATGAGTACCGTGTCAACAAGATGTTGCCAGTTGCCTTGGCCTTGCTGAAAAACGCTAGAGACCACACTTAAAATTGGCACTGACAAGATCAAGCCGATTAGCACCGCTAACCAGCCATAGACGCTAAGGCGCAGATGCTTCATGGCACGACCAACAGCGCACGCTCGGCAAGCGAGATCAGTTTCACGGATTGTCCTTCAGACAACGCCAGCGATTGTTCGGTAGGGACATGGACTTGCAAGTCAGGCAGCGTCTCTTGGCTGTCGACCAAGTCCACCAAGGTGTATGCGCCCACGAAGTGACGGTGCAGCACGCGGTAGCGGCCGTCGCCGGCCTGCACACTCAACGACTCGGGTCGCATGAGCACTTTGACCTCGCCAATGGGGTAGCGCGGGTCGGCAGCGAACACGCCCGCGGCGGTCTGAATACGTTGGCCATCGTGATGGCCTTCGATGGTCAGTGTTGAGCCCAGAAACCGGGCGCAGAATTGATTGACCGGCTGGCTGTAGAGCTCCTCTGGGGTGCCGAGCTGCACAATGGCGCCGTGATCCATGAGCGCAATGCGGTCAGCCATGTACATGGCTTCTTCGGCGTCGTGGGTCACGATCACGGCTGTGATGCCATGTTCCTTAAGCAGCCGATGGGTGCTCTCGCGCAGTTGCAGTTTAAGGTCGGTGTCTAGCCCGGAGAAGGGCTCATCAAGCAGCATCAACGTTGGCCGGCGCGCCAGCGCCCGGGCAAGCGCCACGCGCTGCTGTTGGCCGCCCGACAAGGTGCTGGGCATGGCTTGCTCAAAGCCCGACAAATTCACGCTGGCCAGAAGGTCAGCGACTTGCTTGTCAATGTCGGCGCTGCCCTGGATGCCAAAGGCGATGTTTTGTTGGACGGTCAGGTGCGGGAAGAGGGCATAGTCCTGAAACAGGTAGCCGACTTGGCGCCTTTCTGGGGGGGTGTTGATGCCGATGGCAAACACCGGCTCGCCATCAATGCTGACCGTGCCGGCGTCTGGCGCTTCAAGTCCCGCCAGAATACGCAGCAGGGTGGTTTTGCCGCAGCCCGATGGGCCCAGCAGACAAAGGGTTTCGCCCGTGGCCGCGGCCAAATCAACGCCCCGGATGACGGGCACGCCATCAAATGACAGGCGAATAGAATTCAATACAAACGACACGGTCGATACCCATGGCAAGCCGTGGGTGTGGCGGTCATTTAACCCAGGCTGAGTCGAGACTGAACAAAGAAACCATCACTGCACCAAAGCAGGCGATGTAACTAAAAAACAAATCATTCTCAATACGATGTTCAAGTGTAGCAGAAGGCCAAGGTGGCCTCAATTGAGCAAGCGGCCCGTGCTTGATTT
>CBFHXV010000076.1:0-1955 GCA_965659885.1 Burkholderiaceae bacterium
AGATTGAAGGCAAACCACTGTTTCAACTACTGGCTGATCGCTACGGTGACGGCACGGTCAATCGAAAGGTATTTGTGTACGCTGCTGGGGGTTACTACTACCCGGGTCAAGACCACGGCAAGCTCAAAGACGAGATGCGAAGCTACATCGACCGTGGCTATACCGTGGTTAAAAAGAAAATCGGTGGCGCCTCGCTCGATGAGGATTTGCGGCGTATTGATTCGATTCTAAGTGTTTTGCAGGACGGCCAGAAACTGGCGGTTGATGCTAATGGCCGCTTTGACCTCGACACGGCCATTGCTTATGCCAAGGCGTTATCGCAGTACGACCTGTTCTGGTATGAGGAAGCGGGCGATCCGTTGGACTTTGAGTTGCAAGCCACGCTCAGAAATTACTACGCCAATCCCATGGCCACCGGTGAAAACCTGTTCTCCATGCAAGATGCGCGCAACTTGATTCGCTATGGCGGGATGCGTGCGGACCGCGACTGGCTGCAGTTTGATTGTGCGTTGAGTTACGGCTTGGTTGAGTACTTACGAACCCTAGAGATGCTCAAAGCGCATGGCTGGTCTGCCAAGCGCTGCATTCCTCACGGCGGGCATCAAATGTCACTAAACATTGCTGCAGGTCTGGGTCTAGGGGGCAACGAATCCTACCCAGATCTGTTCCAGCCCTATGGCGGTTTTCCGGATGGGGTCAAAGTCGAAAACGGTCACGTCACGATGCCTGATTTGCCCGGTATCGGGTTTGAGGGCAAGTCTGACTTGATCAGCCAGATGCGGGCGATCTCTGATTAACCGAGACTATCGAAGCTGATCATAGAGCCATTGTGTGAAGTTTTGCCAAGGCAGGGCGGTATGTCCGCCTGGCAGGGCTTTTTTGGTCTCTATCTGGCAAACCAACGTACCGTGTTTGGCAGCGTCTTGACCGGCCAGCGCAATAAAGCGGTCAAGAGGACCCAGATGCCCTCGAGTTGGTGTGCTGGTTAGTTTGATTTCAACGGGGTGTAGTTTGCCAGCTACTGAAATTAGCAAGTCCACCTCCAAACCGTCATGAGAACGCCAAAAATAAAGCTCGGGCTTTTTGCCAAGCGACATAAATACCTTGGCAGCCTCAGTGACTACCCAACCCTCGAGTAGGGCACCGCCCATCGGGCCGGCTAAAGCGGATTGGGCATGCGGCTGTCTAGTCAATGCATTGGCCAAGGCGGAATCATAGAAATAGCACTTTGGTGTTTTAGTGATACGTTTGCCGTAGTTCTGAAACCAAGGTGCCAGCATGTGGGCAACGTAAGAGGCCTCGAGTACACCAGACCACGATTTGATGGTTGGAACAGCGACACCGATTTCTCGGGAAATCTCGGTCTGATTGAATATTTGACCGTGTCGTGCAGCAACCAAGTTAAGAAATTGGTTAAAAACACGCAAGTCAGGAATGTTTCGAATCTGCCTCACATCGCGCTCTATGTAAGTGCTGATGTAGCTAATGACCCACAAGTCTCGACGGTCAGGAAACAACGCTGGGATAGGGTAGCTGCCATTCCAAAGCGTTTGTGCCAAGTCATTGCGTGGACACTCGATCTGACTAAAAGGTGGCAGCTCAAGAATTGCGATGCGACCGGCTAAAGATTCGCTGACATCTTTCATGAGTCCGAATTGCTGTGAACCCGTTAAAAGCCAACGACCGCAGCGATCCGGCTCGCGATCAATGTGCATTTTGATGTGGGAAAGCAGGCTTGGTACGTACTGTATCTCATCAAGGATGACAGGTTGGTTCACGAATCGGCGTAAGAACCCTTGCGGATCTGAGCTTGCGAAATCCCGTTCAAGCGGATCATCAAAGGTCACGTAGGCGACGCCGTCACCTGCCTCATGGCGCAGGAGGGTTGTCTTTCCGGATTGGCGAGGGCCTGTGAGCAATATGGCAGGAAAACCGGCCAGAGCCTGGCGCAGCAC
>CBFHXV010000076.1:1965-3139 GCA_965659885.1 Burkholderiaceae bacterium
GTATTGATTGTGCGTGATTGATACATCTTGAAATCATAAAATCAGAATTTACGATTGTCAAGATATTGATTTAAATAGATTTATTTTGCTTCTTTGCTATTTCGTGAGCTCAGTATCAGGGATTTTGCGGGAAAAACTCAAACGCAGAGCGTTGCGGTCGTCAGCCAGTGCGACGGCTCTTCAGCTTTTCAGTACTCGTTGCTGGGCAGGAGGGGTATGGGCCAGTTGAGCCCTGGCGCTGGCTGACTTCAGTCTTAACTGCTTACACCGTTTTGGCATCCGCAAGACTGGCGGAAGCGGTGAGATTCGAACTCACGGAGGGCGCAAACCCTCGCCGGTTTTCAAGACCGGTGCATTCAACCGCTCTGCCACGCTTCCTTCCTACTTCTTTCTCGCTTCTTCTTTGTTTGCCGCTTGGTTAGCCGCAACTGAAAGACGCTCTCTGAGAAAGACGCTCTTTGATCAAGACCGCCAAGGCAGCATAATAAACTATTTCGCGAATCAATACTGACCAATTTAGGGGGCAAAAAACCATGCGCGTGATCGAAATAAAGGAGCCAGGCGGACCTGAGGCTTTAGTGGAGGGTGAGCGACCCATGCCCGAGCCCGGTCCGGGTGAAGTTCTCATCAAAGTCGCGGCTGCCGGCATTAACCGCCCTGATGTGTTTCAGCGCCAGGGAAACTATGCGCCGCCGCCTGGTGCATCGGATATTCCGGGGCTCGAGGTCGCTGGCGAAATTATCTCTGGATCGGTCGAGGGCTCCGCTTTCAAGGTTGGTGATTCAGTCTGTGCACTTGTGGCCGGCGGCGGTTATGCCGAATATTGTGTGGCGCCTATTGAGCAGTGCCTGCCCATTCCCAAAGGTTTGTCGCTTATCGAAGCCGCGGGCTTGCCCGAGACCTACTACACGGTATGGAGCAATGTGTTTGATCGGGGGCATTTGAGCGCGGGCGAATCGTTGCTCGTGCACGGTGGCGCTAGCGGCATTGGAACCACGGCCATCCAGTTGGCCGTGGCCATGGGTAACAAGGTCTATGCCACCGTTGGCAGCGATCAACGGGTCAAGGCGGTTCAAGCCTTAGGTGCCATAGGGATTAACTACAAAACCCACGATTTTGTGGAGGAGATCAGGGCTCAAACAGATAAGCGTGGCGTGGACGTGATCCTAGACAT
>CBFHXV010000076.1:3149-4100 GCA_965659885.1 Burkholderiaceae bacterium
GGCTGAGGACGGCCGAATTGTGATCATCGCTACCCTTGGTGGCAATGAGTCATCATTTAACTCGAGTGCGCTGATGCGCAAGCGCCAGACCATCACGGGTTCAACCTTGCGCCCGCGCTCAGTGGCGTTCAAGGCCGAGATCGCCAAAAACCTCGAAACCCACGTCTGGCCTTTGCTAGAGGCGGGCAAAATTAAACCGATCATTCACACCACAGTCGACTTGTCGCAAGCCTCGAAAGGCCACGCCATGATGGAGGCAGGCGAGCAGATCGGCAAAATTATCATGACGACTTAATTGTCTCGATGTGCGCAGTGCCGGCGAAACGACAGCACTGCGCTTGTGCTGCAATTCATTGTTCTGTCGGTCTTTCGCTTTGCGCTTGCCCGCTTTGGCTGCGAAGCGGATATTTCTTTTATGTGATTCCTCCTACCGTCGCAGCTCAACAATGTGGTTTTGAGTATGGTCCGGATGTCTGAGGCGTGTCTTCCGCTGCTCGCACGGATCTGCCGCCCGAAACGGCACCGTTAGAGTTACAATCATGGGTTATCCCAACTGTTCCTCCAAGGTGCGACTGGTTGTTAGTCGTTACGTTTGGTTGGACGAGTTTTATTGAACGACACGCCATTTGGCGCTACTACCTTAACCACATAACCCAATCGCATGACTGACGCTCAATACAAATCCAGACCGGTTAACCGTGACAAGCACTTGGTGATCGGTAACTGGAAGATGAACGGTTCTATGGCATCAAACGCCGCTTTGTTAGCCGATCTTGTGGCAGGCGCTCAAAGCCAGCCCAGCGCATCGACGCTTGCCGTGTGCGTGCCATTTCCTTATTTGGCGCAAGTTCGTGAGGCTTTGGGTGATGCCCAGATTTCTTGGGGCGCCCAGGATGTCAGTGCACACGACAAAGGTGCCTACACGGGTGAAGTGTCGGCTGCTATGTTGCT
>CBFHXV010000077.1:0-3982 GCA_965659885.1 Burkholderiaceae bacterium
TTCGGATCGGCAATTGCATCAATAAATGGGATCAGGAATTCATCCTTGGCCCGAATTGAAGGGATCTCGTTGTAGGCATTAAAGATCTCGCCCTCGTCGAGATCGAGGCTCTCGACAATGTACTGATAGGCGTGAGTGTGAATGGCCTCCTCAAAGGCCTGGCGCAGCAGAAACTGACGGCATTCAGGTGCGGTGATATGCCGATACGTCCCAAGCACGATGTTGTTGGCTGCCAGGGAGTCTGCCGTCACAAAAAAGCCGAGGTTACGCATCACAATGCGACGCTCGTCTTCGGTCAAGCCGTTGGGGTTTTTCCACAAGGCGATGTCTCGCGCCATGTTGATCTCTTGCGGCATCCAGTGGTTGGCGCATGTCGCCAGATATTTCTCCCAAGCCCACTTGTACTTAAAAGGTACGAGCTGGTTCACATCCGTCTTGGCATTGATGATGCGCTTGTCGGCAACATTGACGCGCTCTTGCGAGGCGTCAGCACCAGACACGGTGGTTGCTGCGCTTTCGGTCAAGCCAGGCGTGGGAATGGCTGTGTCGCCAAATACGCCAGTGGCTTTGCGTAACTCATCGGCGCCGTGCTCAGGCGTTTGGGGGGCTTGCTCAGGGGCCGTTGCCGGTTGCGCTACGGGTGTAATGTCATCGTTCCAGTTCAACATGTCGCTTCATCCTTAATCTTGTCGTTGATGGGGGTTACTGGCAGGCTTCGCACTCTTCGAAACCAGGGTCACCTGGTCTCATGGTGCAAGCTGCACCCACCACTTCGGGTTCGGGCATGGCGCCACTGCTAGCTGAGGCACCTGCTGCGCTACCGGCACCCATGCTTACCGCATTGAGTTCACCACCACGTCCGGTTGATTTTTCGGCACTGGTGGCGCCCAATGTACGCAGGTAGTAGGTGGTTTTTAGGCCACGTAACCACGCAAGCTTGTAGGTGTCATCCAGTTTTTTGCCCGAGGCGCCAGCAATATAGATGTTTAAAGACTGCGCTTGATCAATCCACTTTTGGCGACGCGCAGCACATTCAACCACCCACGAAGAGTCGACTTCGAAAGCGGTGGCATAGAGCGTGCGCAGATCGTTTGGAATGCGATCAATACGGGACAGGCTACCGTCGAAGTACTTCAGGTCGGCGACCATGACTTCGTCCCAGAGGCCCAGCTTTTTGAGGTCACGTACCAGGTTGTTATTAACAACCGTGAACTCGCCGGAGAGGTTCGATTTGACGTACAAGTTTTGATAAGTTGGTTCGATGCACGCTGATACACCGATGATATTTGAAATTGTGGCCGTTGGGGCAATTGCGATGCAATTTGAGTTGCGCATGCCATGTTGTTTGATGCGTGCACGCAACGAATCCCAGTCCATGGTGCTTGATTGATCGACTTCAACATAGCCACCACGTTGTTCGCGCAACAGATCAAGTGTGTCTTGCGGCAAGATGCCACGCGACCACAATGAACCATCGTAACTTTCATAACGACCACGTTCGGCGGCTAGTTGGCTTGATGCACTGTAGGCGTAATAGCAAACCGCTTCCATGGATCGATCAGAAAACTCGACGGCTTCTTGCGAAGCGTACGGCACACGCATGACATGCAGGCAATCCTGAAAGCCCATGATGCCCATGCCCACGGGGCGGTGGCGCAGGTTGGAATTGCGTGCCTTGTCTACAGCGTAGTAGTTGATATCAATCACGTTATCAAGCATGCGCATGGCCGTGTTGATGGTCTTTTGCAGTTTGTCGTGATCGAGCTCGTGGCCGCCTTGACCGTTGTCTTTCAAATGAGCGACAAGGTTGATAGATCCAAGGTTGCAAACAGCGATCTCGGAGTCGTTGGTGTTGAGCGTGATCTCTGTGCACAGATTAGAGCTATGCACCACACCGGCGTGCTGCTGGGGTGAACGCACATTGCAAGGATCCTTGAACGTGATCCAGGGGTGGCCGGTTTCAAACAGCATGGAAAGAATGCGACGCCACAGATTGAGTGCCGGCATTTTCTTGAACAAGGTCAGTTCGCCACGTGCGGCTTTTTCTTCGTAGGCCACATACGCCTTCTCGAATTCTTCGCCGAATTTGTCATGCAGGTCGGGGCAGTCCGACGGTGAGAACAACGTCCAGTCACCACCTTCCATGACGCGTTTCATGAACAGGTCGGGGATCCAGTTCGCGCTATTCATGTCGTGGGTACGACGGCGCTCGTCACCGGTGTTCTTGCGAAGCTCAAGAAACTCCTCGATATCAAGGTGCCATGTTTCCAGATAGCAGCACACGGCCCCTTTGCGTTTGCCGCCCTGGTTAACTGCCACAGCCGTGTCGTTAACCACTTTGAGAAATGGAACCACACCTTGGCTCTCGCCATTGGTGCCTTTGATGTGGCTGCGCATGGCACGCACAGGTGTCCAGTCGTTGCCAAGGCCGCCAGCGTACTTGGCAAGCAATGCGTTTTCCTTGATGGCCTCATAAATGCCGTCTAGGTCGTCTGACACGGTCGTCAAATAGCATGACGACAACTGTGAGTGCACGGTGCCCGAGTTAAACAGCGTGGGTGTGGAGCTCATGAAATCAAAGCTTGAGAGAATCTCATAGAACTCGATGGCGCGAGCCTCGCGGTCAATCTCACGCAAAGCCAGCCCCATAGCAACGCGCATGAAAAACACTTGAGGCAGCTCGATGCGCTGGCCTTTAATGTGCAGGAAGTAACGGTCGTACAGGGTTTGCAGGCCGAGGTAGTCAAACTGCAAGTCGCGCTTGGCATCAAGTGCCTGGCCCAGGCGCTTGAGATTGAACTGACCTAATTCCGGATTGAGCAAACCGCCTTCGATCCCTTTTTTGACGAACTTGGGGAAATAAACGGCGTACTCATCGATCATGCCATCTTGAGAGACTTCTTCGCCTAGCGTCTCCTTGCGAATGCTATGCAGCAGCAAGCGGGCAGTGGCTTTGCTGTATGCCGGGTCTTTTTCCACGAGCACGCGTGAGGCCAGAATCGCGGATTTGTAGACCTCCTCAATCTGCACGCCGTCATACAGATTCTTCAAGGTCTCTTTAAAGATAAGGTCGGTATCGACGAACTCACCGAGGCCTTCGCCGGCCGCTTCGATAGTGGCTTTGAGCTTGGCCACGTCAAGCGGCTTGGTCACGCCATTGTCGGTGACGTTAAATGTGTGTTCTGCGGGTTCGGCTACTTGTTCACCGCTGTTGGCACGTTCAGCAGCGCGCTCCTGAGCGCGGCGCTCACGATACAGCACATAGGCACGTGCCACATCATGTTCGCCTGAGCGCATGAGCGCGAGTTCCACGGCGTCTTGCACATCCTCGATGTGAAATGTGCCGCCATTGGGGCGACCACGCACCAACGCGTTGACCACCTGGTGGGTCAGCTGCTCGACCATTTCGCGTACTCGAGCCGATGCGGCACCCTGGCCGCCATTGACAGCTAGAAATGCCTTGGTCATGGCAATGGCGATTTTGCCGGGCTCAAACCCAACAACCGCGCCGTTGCGACGAATCAGGCTGTAATGGGACCAGCGACTTTGCCCGCCGGTATCTTGGCTAGGGTCGCCCGGCGGCGGGGTTTGGCCGACCGGATCGGCGCTTGTGGTGGTGTTGGCAATTTGCATAGGGGCTCCTGCTTCTTGGGGTGGCTCGCAAGGCCAAGCGAGCCACTGGTGGCGTAAAAATGCCGCACTTGCGCGTGCGACATCTCAAAATTAAAACACTAGATATTGTGTGCTGCCTGAATCAACCTACAAATTCTAGTGTTTACTTGCCACCCCTGCAACAGCCGCGTACTGAAAAAAATGTGGGGGTATACCCTGAACTAGACCTGACAATTGAGCCCAAACGCCCGTAAACGCTCGCCCACGCGGCTACGCCCCATGAGCGCGAGCACAGCATCGATGGCTGGTGTTTGTGGGGTTCCTGCCACGATCAGTCTTAACGGGATGGCCAACTGCGGCATTTTGAGCT
>CBFHXV010000078.1:0-3857 GCA_965659885.1 Burkholderiaceae bacterium
AACCGCGGTCAAGCCAGGCGACTGGCGGCGTTGCAAGTTCTGTTCGTACATCGAAGGCACGCCGTAAGGCGCGGCTGCCACGGGCTTACCTAACGTTGTCTGCCAAACCTGTTTCTCAACAATGGCCGGATCATCCGTGGCAGCCGCAAAAGCGCTGGTTCCTGCACCAGCGGCCACGCCTGCGCCTAATGCACCCATGAAGCTTTTGCGCAAAAAACCGCGCCGCTCTTCGCTCATGCCATTCGCTGACACGTCTGCCGTAAACTCAGCAGGCAAGAAATTTTCGGGTGCTTGCCGCACCTGGCCCGGTATTTCGGATAGCTTAGTCTTGCTCAAGATTTTCTCCAAGGAAACAACCTGCGCTGCAAAGTGGTTACCTTTGTAGTTATTTGTTCATGCAATACAGTAATAAAAATTTCATTTAATCCATATCAAGGAAAACCCTAATACGCACGTCGATTTCCCTCGGGCAAGGTCGTCCCTACACCGAAAAAACGGCCCGTCAATTTTGTTTCCACAAAGATTAATTGATAAGGAGGAAGACATATGTCGCAACAAAACGACAAAAACCACGACAAATCCATCGGATCGGACTTTTATGCTGATGGGCAAGCGCTTGGCGGGCGCTCCGACACTTCGCGCAGAACATTCTTGCGCAACACCACTGCGGCCGGATTGATCGGGGGGTTTGCTCTGGCCGCGCAACCTATCACGGCACAAACAGTGATCAACACTGACTTTGAAGGCCTAGATGCCGACGAAGCCTACGTCGAAGAAAATGGGCTAGAACTCTATGCCTACTATGCCAAGCCCAAAAACGCCACAGGCCTGCTGCCCACTGTCATTGTGTGCAGCGAGATCTTCGGGGTGCATGAACACATTGCCGATATTGTGCGGCGTTTTGCCAAACAGGGCTATCTGGCTATCGCACCAGAATTTTTTACCCGCGCCGGTGACCCGATGATGTTGGGTACCGTCGCCGAGGTGCTCAAGCAAATCATCGCAAAGACACCGGATGCACAAGTCATGGATGACATTCGTGCCTGCTTGGCGTGGGCCAGCAAAAACGGTGGTGACTCCGCCCGCGTTGGTGTGACCGGATTTTGCTGGGGCGGACGCATCACGTGGCTAGCGTGTGCCAACATCCCACAAATGAAAGCGGGTGTAGCTTGGTACGGTCGCTTGGTGGGCGATAAAAGCGAGAACTTCCCCTTGCACCCAGTGGGTTTGGCCAAAGACCTTAAAGCACCTGTACTTGGGCTTTACGGCGGCAAAGACGACGGCATTCCGTTATCAACGGTTGATCAAATGAAAGACGCACTAGCAGCCGCGACCAACAACCCCGCTGCGCAGGCATCGCGCTTTGAAATCTACCCAGAAGCCCCGCACGCCTTTCATGCCGATTATCGCGGCAGTTATCGTGAAGGGCCGGCCAAAGACGGATGGGCCAAATGCCTGGCTTGGTTCGCTGATAAGGGTGTGTAGCGACACGCCCTGAACGAGCTCAATCGCTTGCCTGAACCGGTTCAACCCCATAGTTGAACCGGTTTTTTTTGAGTGTAGTCAAAAGAAAAAGACCCTCTAAGCAAACAGTTCGAGCAGCTGAGGTTAACCGTGGGTAAAAACCGATTGACACAAACAAACAAGAATTTATTATTTGCGATAAATCAATAATATTTTTAAAAATCGTGGTACCCACTAATCGGAGGCAAATGGCGATGAAAGTTTCAAAAACGCTGGGCTTTGCATGCGCGAGTGCACTGCTCGCTATGAGCACAGGTCTGGTCAAGGCCAACGAAATCAGCCCGGAACGTGTCTATCACTTGAGTCTGGCGGCAACCTGTGCCAATTGCCACGGCACCAACGGTGTTAGCGTCGCGGGTCAGGACATGCCCAAAATCGACGAACTCACGCATGCGCAAATCGCAGAAACCTTGCGTCAGTATAAGTCCGGCGAAAAAAGCGGCACCATCATGCCGCAAATTGCCAAGGGCTACACCGAAGAGCAAATCGACATCATCGCTCAGGTTCTGGGCCACGATTAAAACAAGGAGACTGTCATGAATCGTCGTTTATTTCTTGGACAAAGTGCAGCGCTCCTGGGTACCACAGCTGGTATCAACAAACTCGCTTTGGCTAGCGCTCCCAATAAAGCGCAAGTGGTGATTGTCGGTGCGGGCTACGGTGGCGCAACAGCGGCCAAGTACATTCGTATGCTGTCAAACAACTCAATTAGCGTCACGCTGATTGAACCCAACGAAAACTTCATTTCCTGCCCGCTGTCCAATCTCGTGGTCGGTGGTGAAGAAAAAATCAGCGCACTGACCACACCCTACACTGGCTTGAAAGAAAAGCACGGTGTAAACATGGTCAAGGACATGGTCAGCAAAATCGACCCCAACAAAAAAACAGTGACCACCGCGGGCGGCAGCACCATCGCGTACGACAAGCTGATTTTGTCACCGGGCATCAACATGTACATGGATTCCGTTGAAGGTTTGGCCCAGGCCAACGCCGACGGCGTGACCCTGCAAGCCTGGAAAGCCGGCCCTGAAACAGTGGCTTTGCATCAACAAATCGCTGACATGCCTGACGGTGGCGTTGTGGCGCTGACCATTCCGCTAGCGCCCTACCGCTGCCCGCCAGGGCCATATGAACGCACCTGCCAGATTGCCAATTACATGAAGGCCAACAAGCCGAAGTCCAAGATTGTGGTGTTCGACTCCAATGCGGACGTCGCCTCTAAAGGCAAGCTTTTTAAAGCTGCCTGGGCAGATCTATACGAGGGTTATATCGACTATCGTCCCGACCATAAGGTTGTGGCCGTTGACGGCAAGAACCGCACACTGAAGTTCGAGTTCTCAGAAGACTTCAAGGCCGATGTGCTCAATGTCATACCCATCATGGGTGCTGGAAATATCGTCGTCGACAGCGGCCTGGCCAACATGAATAACCGCTGGGCCGAGGTTGATTTCTTGAACTTTGAATCAACTCAGGCTAAAGACGTGCACATCGTGGGTGACTCGATTCAGGTCGCCCCACGCATGCCCAAGTCTGGCCACATGGCCAACCAGCAAGCCAAAGTTGCAGCTGCGGCGATAGTCTCAGAACTTAACGACTTCCCGGTCAATCCCCAGCCTGTCGTGACCAACACCTGCTACAGCTTCGTTAATGGTCGTGAAGTTGTTCATGTGGCCAGTGTCCACCAGTACGTGCCAGAAGAAAAAACCTTCTTGCCCGTCAAAGGTGCCGGTGGCCTTTCACTGGGTCCCAGCCGTATCGAAGGGATTTACGCATGGGGTTGGGCCAAGAACATCTGGAACGACACGGTGGGCTAAGACCTGAGTTTTTTGTGCTTAAGCAAAACGCCACCCGCTGGGTGGCGTTTTGCTTTGCGGCCCAAACAACGGCTCGCCGCCAGTTCAAACGCGCACCTTGAAAAACCCATGGCAATCGCCCAGGTATTGTGCGGATAACATGGCAAATGTTAGGGTGCCGAGCGATCACCAAGCGGCATAAACCCAAGCAGAAACTTCGCGGCGTACAACACAATGAATGTGCCCACCATATCACCCACAAACATGGTGACAAACGTTGGGCCGAAAGTCTCGATCGCTCCGATCCCCATCAAATGCAAGTTGTGCAGGCAAGCCCCAAACAAGGCCACAAGCAGACTTAAAACAACCAACTGTGAGGCGCTTAAGCCTCGCAAATCGGATTGCCAATTAAACCAACGGATACAAAGCAGGTACGCCATCATCGGCGCCAGCGCGGACAAGCCGGCAAGCACCACGAGCATGCCTGGATCAGCAAAGCCGTGGGTGTAGAGGGCCGTCATCAGGCTGCCAATAAACAAC
>CBFHXV010000079.1:0-3817 GCA_965659885.1 Burkholderiaceae bacterium
GACGTGTCAGCCTGGCTAAAAAGCAAGGGGGCCTGATGTCATGCAACCTGAAGCCATGAAACCTGACCCCGGTTACTACGACCACTGGCCCTACGAGCATCGCCCCAAGATCACCTGGCCCAATGGTGCGAGGGTCGCTTTCTGGGTAGCACCGAACATCGAGTTCTATGAGCTTGACCCACCCGCCAATCCACACCGCAAAGCTTGGTCAACGCCACACCCAAGCGTGCCGGGCTATGCCATTCGTGACTACGGCAACCGCGTGGGCCACGAGCGTCAGATGGCGGTGCTGGACCGCTACGGTGTACGTGGCTCCATCTCGTTGTCGACCGCCCTGTGCGAGCATCACCCCGAAATTATCGAGATGTGCAAGGAGCGCAACTGGGAATTTTTTAGCCACGGCATCTACAACACCCGGTACACCTACGGTATGACGCAGGACCAAGAGCGCGCAATGATCCGCGATTCGATCGAGACCATTCATCGACACACAGGCCAGATTTGCGCAGGCTATCTCGCGCCAGCCCTGTCGCACTCAGATCACACGCTCGATCTCTTTAGCGAGGTAGGCGCCGAACTCTTCGGCACCGACTCCATGGCAGGCGTCTACACCTGTGACCTGTTTCACGACGACCAGCCCACACCGATTCACTTAAAGAGCGGGCGCCGCTTTATTTCTGTGCCTTATTCGCTAGAGATGAACGACACCATCGTATATGCCGTGAACAAAGTCACGCCACGCCACTATCTGACCATGCTTAAACGCCACTTTGATCGGCTCTATGCCGAAGGCGCTGAGTCGGGCACGGTCATGTGCATACCCACGCACAACTACCAAATCAGTTGCCCGCATCGGCTGGCTGCGTTTGAAGAGGCACTGGCGTACATCACCGGACACCGCGACGTCTGGGTCACCACGGGTCGCGAGATCGCCGAGCATTACCTGCAACATCATTACGACGCAGCTGTTTGTGACATCGCTGAAAAAAACACGGCGGGGGGATCAGCATGAGTGAGGTCAATGCAGTCAATGACGATTACCTGCAATACAAACAACGCCACTACGGTTACGACCACACCTGGTATGACTGGTCCATGCTCGGGCAGCGCCAGCCCGTGACCTGGCCCAACGGCAAGTCCCTGGCAGTCTGGATCAATGTGTCTTTGCAGCACTTCCCGCTCAACCAACAAGGCAAGCCGTTCAAAGTGCCGTTTGGCATGACCATGCCCTACCCAGATTTGCGCCATTTCTCATTGCGTGACTACGGCAATCGCGTGGGCATTTACCGGTTTCTCAAGCTGTTTGAAACCCACGGCCTGCCCGTGAGCTATGCCATCAACGCCACACTGGCCAAGCGGGCGCCGGCGCTGATTCGCCGTGTCAGCGAAAGCGCCCGTGAGATTCTGGCCCATGGCTGGGACATGGACCACCTGCACTCGCCACTGCTTTCTGAGCAAGACGAGAGAGCACTCATCAAACGGTGTGTGAGCACACTTGGCGAGGCCAGCGGCAAACCCATCACCGGCTGGCTAAGTCCCGCACGTAACCAAAGCTGGCAGACCATGGCACTACTACCTGAAGCTGGCATCCAGTACTGCCTTGACTGGGTCAATGACGACATGCCCTATCCTGTGAAGGTCGACACGGGCGCACTGACAATGCTGCCCTTGAACACCGAGATCGAGGACAGTTTCGTCATGGGCAATAACTTGCATAGTGAAGATGAGTGGGCCGACCAAGTGACCGACGCCATCGACTTTCTCGTGCACGAGGCACGACAAACCCAACATGGCCGCATGCTGGGCTTGAGCCTTCACCCTTGGCTAACGGGCCAGCCCCATCGCATGGCATGCCTAGAACGTGTGGTGGACCACCTGAACAGCCGTCAGGCCGATATCTGGCTGGCCACACCCCGTGAGATTGTGGGGCACTTCAACCAGAGCCAAGCATGACCCAGACACCAGCCATCCGCCAAGTGGCGCAGGCACCCGAAGTCGATGTGCCGGTTGTGGTCGTTGGTGCTGGTGCCTGTGGGCTAGTCGCTGCGTTGGCAGCCAGCGATGCCGGCGCCCAAGTGCTCGTGCTCGAGCGTGATGCCTTGCCGCGTGGCAGCACCGCCATGTCTTCCGGACTTATTCCAGCGGCCGGCACGCGCTGGCAATCACAAGAAGATGTGCACGACGACGCTCGGTTGATGGCCAGCGACATTCAGAACAAGAACCATCACGAGGCCGACCCTGAAATTGTTACAGGGTTAGCAACACGATCGGCAAACACGCTGCATTGGCTCGCTGACTGCCACGGCATACCCTTTAGTCTGGTCACTGGGTTTCTGTATCCCGGTCACTCAGTGATGCGCATGCATGGCACACCCAAGCGCACCGGTGAAGAACTGATGGGTGCATTGCTCAATGCGATCGAAGCCGCAGGCATTGATCTGATGTGCGAAGCCAGAGTCACTACCGTTTTAGTGGCCGATGACTCAACAAACAGGATATTGGGCGTTGAACTCACCCGCCCCGATGGCAGCACCGAGACCATTGGCTGTCAGGCCTTGATACTGGCATCGAGTGGCTTTGGCGGTAATGCCAACTTAGTTGCCCAGTTCATGCCCGAAATGGCCCAAGCGGTGTATTACGGCCACGTCGGTAACCAAGGTGATGCGCTGCGCTGGGGGCAAGCCTTAGGCGCCAAGACCATGGACCTGAGTTCGTTTCAGGGACACGGCTCTTTGGCGTGGCCACACCAGACATTGGTGTCGTGGTCGATCATGATGCAAGGTGGTATTCAGGTCAATCAGTCTGGCCAGCGGTTCTCTAATGAGCACGATGGCTATTCGGAGCAAGCGCAGCGAGTGATCGCCCAACCCGACGGTATTGCCTGGAACATCTATGACCAACGCATCCATGACAGTGTCATGCAGTTTGAAGACTATCGCCAGGCCGCTGAGGCTAGCGCGGTGATCATGGCTGACACCATCGAAGCGCTGGCCCACACCACAGGCCTGCCCGCAGCTAACCTCGAACAGACCTTGGCCGCCGTGGATCAATATGCGGTGGATCCAGCAACCACGGACCCACTAGGACGCGTGTTCAAGTCACAAGAACGACTGCAACCGCCCTACTGCGCAATCAAAGTCACCGGGGCGTTATTCCACACACAAGGCGGACTTGTTGTTGATACGGTCGCGCGCGTACTAGACACGACGGGCCAACCGATCACGGGCTTATATGCTGGTGGTGGCGCAGCCCGAGGCGTCTCGGGTGCTGGCGACTCAGGCTACCTGTCCGGCAATGGCCTGTTAGCGGCCGTGATGTTAGGGGCAACGGCAGGTGAATCGGCCGCTCAGTTCGTGGGCACGAGCCACGGATAATTAGCGCGATAGTTCGCCTCGAACCGATCAATATCGGCTTGGTAACTGAGTGTTAACGAGAGCTCATCGAGTCCCTGGGTCAGGCACTCTTTCCAGAAGGCATCGACCTCAAAGCTGGCCTGGCCTTCGCCCCAGTCAATCATCTGCGCCAACAAATCAACGTCGATGACACGCGCTTGACCCAAACTTGCCACTAACGCCTGGTGACTTGACTGATCGAGGCGCACGGGCAACAGTCCGTTTTTAAAGCAGTTGTTATGAAAAATGTCGCCAAACGTCGTGCCAATCACCACACGTATGCCGTAATCAGCCAGCGCGTAAACGGCACCCTCGCGTGAAGAGCCACAACCGAAGTTGTCATCAACCACCAGAATTTGTGGCGGTGGCGTCATGTTTAGCGGGTGGCCAGGGTTTGCGGTGTGGTTTTCATCAAAGCGTGCATC
>CBFHXV010000080.1:0-2897 GCA_965659885.1 Burkholderiaceae bacterium
GTACCAGTACCGAGCCTAGCAAGGCCGTTGATCCCATGGATGAACCGCTTACGGTGGCAAAGCCCGTGCCTCCAACCACCGTGACGTAGGACAGCCGCCCGGGTACTTTGCCCATGAGCACATCAATGGCATTGAACATTCGCATGCCAAGTCCGGTACGAAAAAAAAGCTCGCCCATTAACAGAAACAGGGGAATAGGCACCAGGCTAAAACTTGAAAGCGCCCCAAACCCGTTGTTAAGCACTTGAATGACCCCATTAGGGCCACCCATGAAGACCCAGGCACCGATGAGGTTGGCCGAAAGGAATGCAAAAGCGATTGGCATGCCAATGAGCATGAACACCACGATCAGCCCGAGCAAAAGCGCCAGCGCGCTATACCAATCCATCATTCTTTGAGCCCCGCCTCGCCCGTGTGCAGAATCTCTTTGCCAATCACAAAACGCATGAACTCGATAGCCATCAGGCCAAAGCTCACGGGGAACGCCATATTCAAGATCCAGGTGGGGAAATAGTAGGCGCGCACATCAAGATCGCTGCGCTGCAAGTTCAAACCCACCAGTTCGGCACCTTTGAAGGCCATGTAGGCACAAACCAATGCGCACAGCAATGACACAAAACGGCTGAACACATTTAGCGCAGCCTTGGGCAGGGCCGCTGTGACGAGCTCGATGTAAACGTGGCCGCGCTGACGCAGCAGCCAAGGCGCACCAAGCAATGTCAGGTAAAACATGAAATATTCAGTCGAGACAAACAGCCAGGCCGCCGGCTGCAGACCGAGGTTGCGTTGCAGCACAGACACGATAATCGCAATCATGAGCCAGACCAGCATCACGCCAGCCACAACTGCAAGGCCAGTCACTACGGCGTCATACAGTTTGCTAAGCAGCCTCATCACGACCTCATCTTTAAACAGATGCGCCTGCCAAACAAGGCAGGCGCATCTGCCAGCTCTTGGTTGCCTGCAGCTTACTCAGGCTTGTTGAACTTCTCAATCAGCACGTCGTAATGCTCAAGGCCCATGGGCTGCTTTTCCATTTGGGTGCGCATGCGATTCCATGTGGCTTCACGCGCGCCATCTGAAAACTTTTGTGCCGCATCACCTTCGAGCTCGACCACTTCCATGCCATTGGCCCTGAGCTCTTCGAACTGCTCAGCAGCCACTGCCGCAAAACGCTCGGCGCTTTCACGCTCGTGCTCGATAGCCACTTCCTGCAGGATTTGCTTGGCTGGCTCGCTAAGCTCGTTCCAGCGATCGAGATTGACGATAACGCCCATGTCGGTCGAGAAAAAGTCGGGCTCCACTCGATGCTTCAGAAAGCGGTTCCACTTCAAGTCATCCAGACCAATCTGGGTCCAACCGGTGGCATTGACCACCCCACGCTCAAGTGCCGAATAGACCTCACCGGTTGGCAGACTGATAGGCTGAGCCCCTAGCACGTCTTTAAAGAATGCATCGTAGACTGGGTTGCTGCGCAAACGCATGCCGTCAACGGTCAGATTGCCGTCGGCATCAAGCTCGGGCGGATTTACCGTATACAGGTTGTATTTCACGCCACTGTCGAACCAGCCAAGGTAATACACCCCCATCTTTTCTTGGTGGATATCATTGAGCAAGTCAATGCCGCCGTTGGCACGAGCGTAAGGTGCATTAGCGTTTGAAGCCACAAGAACATCGCGCTCAGGCACCGCACCACCGTAGAAACTAGCCGCCGTGTAGGCCATGTCGACCACACCGTTGCGCACTGCGTCGGGTTGCTGGGGCAGGCCAATCACTTCTGGGCCACCACGCACCTGAATCTGCACCACTCCTTCACCACGTTCATTAACTTTGTCGACAAAGTCCAAAAAGCTCTGGGTGTAAATCAGGTTCGGGGAAAACGCATGTACCGCAGTCACTGTTTCGACCGCAACTGCCGGGCTCGCGGCCAGGGCCGAGGTCAAGGTCATTGCAGCTAGCCAGGATTTCTTCATGGGATACCTCCTTGTCTGAACGTGAGACTCGCTGACGGGGCAACCCACTTTGCTTGTGCCACCCCTTGCAACAGCACCATTTAAATGTATTGTTTTTAAAACAACTTAAGGCTAGCACACAATCAAAATCACACAACGAATTTCTGTATCAGGTTAAACACCTACGAAATTTTCTTAACGACACGCCGTCTACCATCGCGTGATGGACGCTTCGCAACTGGCGTCCAATAACGCGACTGGGCCTTGCCTTCTCGTCCAAGGTCAACCTCGATGCGATAGCGGTCCGGTCGATAAAACGCATCAAGATGTTCAATGCCTTGGCCATCCACGTCAAAGACCACTCGGCGTAAGGCAATCAGTGGGGCGCCGACCGCGACATCAAGTGCCTCGGCCATCTCTTGCGTGGCCAGTACCGCCGAAATGCTCTGGGTGGCGTGATCAAGCTTGACCCCACCGCGCTCGAGCAGGACAAACAGTGACGTGGTGGACAGCTCGGCTTCGTTGTAGGTGCGCGCAACCGACTCCGGCACATGCGCAACCAGATAAGAAAATGGGTCGCCCTGCATACTGCGCACTCTGACCGAATACTGAACGCGCTCACGCGGCGCCAATTTAAGCCTTGCAGCCACAGCTGCCGGTGCCAACCGATACGCGAACTCAAGCAAGCGAATACTGGACTCTTTGCTCATGCGAACAAAGTTTGGCAGTAAGTTGGAGACGTCCGCAGTGATCTGCGCAATCTCAGCCTTGCGCGGCACCACCACCGTGCCAATGCCAACCCGGCGTTGCACCAGGCCTTCCTCAGCGAGCGCGGCCATGGCGCGACGCACAGTAATGCGAGACACCTGGTGCTCGGTTGACAGCGCGAGCTCACCGGGCAAACAAGCACCAGGCTCGAATTGCCCGCGCTCAATCGCATCTTTT
>CBFHXV010000080.1:2906-3687 GCA_965659885.1 Burkholderiaceae bacterium
TGGTGCTCGGTTGACAGCGCGAGCTCACCGGGCAAACAAGCACCAGGCTCGAATTGCCCGCGCTCAATCGCATCTTTTAACAACAAGTAGATCTGATGGTATTTGGTGCTGTTCACGTAAAGACCTTAAAAGCACCCTATCGACTTACGCGGGTGTTTTGCTATATTGTCTTAAAAACAAAACATTTAATTGCACTATCAATTGCGCACTATACGCAAGTGCCACGATCTTGTGAAGGTTGCTCAGCGCTCGCTCGGGCACCCCAAACCGCATCATAAGGGGGAGTCATGCCAGTCATAAACGTCTCACTGCTCAAAGGCTATGAGCTGCCAGTCAGGCAAGCATTGGGCACCGCACTTACCAGCGCCGTGCAGCAAGTCATTGCCGCGCCACCCGAAGCGATTGTGGTGTGCATCAACGAG
The DNA here is from genome assembly GCA_965659885.1 of Burkholderiaceae bacterium. Lineage (GTDB taxonomy): Bacteria > Pseudomonadota > Gammaproteobacteria > Burkholderiales > Burkholderiaceae_B > Algicoccus. Next base: position 3,329 of record CBFHXV010000080.1, read on the forward strand.
CTCGATACCGGAAACTATTACCGTGCCGGGGTGTCCAGGCAAGGCGGACAAGCGCAAAGCGACCCGGCCCAAACGGCACAGGCGTTTTTAATGGCCATGCAAGAGCGCGAGCTCGAGCATGCCAAGTCATTTCTGGCGCCAGAATTCGCGATGACCTTCCCGGGCAACGTCAATCTCACCAAACTCGAAGACCTCGTGCAATGGGCCAAAGGGCGCTATCAGTTCGTAAAAAAATCATACGAAACGTTTGACACCACGTTCAAACCAGACCATGCCGTGGTGCACTGTCACGGCACCCTCTACGGTCAGTGGCTTGATGGCCGCGAGTTCACCGGAATCCGGTTCATCGACCGATTTGA
>CBFHXV010000081.1:0-3438 GCA_965659885.1 Burkholderiaceae bacterium
GCCGAGCTTGACCTGCGAATCAGAACGCAATTGCGTCGCGTTCGTCACGATCTCAACTTGGCACCTGGTGAGGCCTCTGATATTGCTGGCGAGTTTCTGGCGCTGATTGAGGATGCGCATGCAAAGTTTGGTCGACAGGTCGTGGTTCTCATAGACGAATACGACAAACCGATTCTGGACAACATCACTGATTCCGCGCGCGCGACTGAGTTGCGAGAAGGCTTAACGAATCTCTACAGCACCTTAAAGGATGCAGACGCTCATCTACGACTGGTGTTCTTGACTGGCGTGTCTAGTCTCAAAAAAGCCAGCCTGTTCTCGGGCTTGAACAACCTGCGAGACATTACCTTGTTACCGCAATACGCGACAATCTGCGGATACACCGATGAAGATATCGACACCGTGTTTTCTGCTGAATTGGTTGGCATCGAGCGCGATGCGATACGTCAGTGGTACAACGGATATCGCTGGGGAGATCAAGAAATCGCGTCCGTCTACAACCCGTTCGATGTTTTATTGCTCTTCCAAAACCGTGAGTTTGGTTCTTATTGGTTCGAAAGCGCGACCCCGGCATTCCTGGTCAATCTGTTGAAGCAGCGGGGCGTGTTTACGCCTGCCTTTGATGCATGCCAGACGAACTATTCTTTGTTGAGTCAGTTTGATGTAGAAGACATGAGTACGGACGCGCTGCTGTTTCAGGCGGGCTACTTGACGATTAAGCAAATTGAAGAGCCTTTGATTGGTGTTCGCCAATACACGCTTGGACTACCCAATAAAGAGGTTCAAGCCGGATTGAATGAGTCTTTGCTCCCCGCCTTGGGAATTGACAACACGACGCAAAAGCAGCGCGCATTGCTTGACGTGTTGCTAAAGCATGATCTTCAGGGGTTGCAGTCTCATCTGAAGGCTTTATACGCTGGGTTGCCCCATGATTGGTATCGGAACAATCCGATTGCTCGGTATGGAGGTCACTACGCCAGCGTGTTCTATAGTCACTTTGCCGCTTTGGGCCTTAATGTCACGGTTGAGGATGCCAGCAACTATGGACGAGTTGACATGACGGTAGATGTGGCAGGGCACATCTATTTATTCGAGTTTAAAGTGGTCAATGCCAGTGCCGAAGCAAAATCCGAAGCAAAATCGGACGGACAGACCCATACAACGGCCTTGGCGCAAATTTTGGCGCGTGGTTATGCCGACAAGTACCGGGCCAGCGGCAAGCCGATTCACTTGATCGGTGTGGAATTCTCAAGCGATAAGCGCGAAATTGTGATGTTTGATGTGCACACCATACACGCGAGCTGAGCAGCAGCGAGCGCCCAAATGCTTGTGCTGTCGGTGGCTTGGCATCGGCCCCGGCATGCACCCTAGCGTTTACCCCAGCGTTTACCCCCGCATTTGCTTAACACGCAGCCCCAAGTCGGCATGCTAGGCCGAGGTTGCTAACGCATACGTTGGATTTTGACGAGCCGTGTTCTTGTCATCGGACTTGCCTGAATGCGAATGGTTTCACCATGCGGTTGCGTCAGCCAAGCGTCAGCGGGTAATCCCTATAACGCGTTATACTTTGACGCTTAGTCTTCTTTTAAACCGTTATGCCGCTATCGCCGCCCGATTGCTCGAGAAAGCCGCTTCATAACCGCATCATTCACGCGCACTCCTTTGAACGTGAAGATGGGTTCTGGGATATTGAGGCGGAACTGATTGACACCAAGTCGTATGACTACACCAAACGCTCGGGCGAGGTGCAGCATGCGGGACAACCCTTTCACCATATGCACTTGCGCATCACCTTTGACAGTGACTTTGTCATTCAAAAGGCTGAGGCTGCTTATGATGCCGCGCCCTATGGGCAAAACTGCACCTGTATCACCACCGATTACGCGGATTTGGCGGGCATGAGCTTGGTCAAAGGTTTCCGCAACCAGGTGCGTGACCGGTTTGGACGCACGGCGGGCTGTACGCATTTAAACGAGCTCGCCGGGTTGCTGCCCACGGTGGCCATGCAGTCCATGGCCGCCAAGCGGCGCAAGGCACAGGAGGCCTCGTCAGGCCAGGCAAAAAAGCCGTTTCAATTGGAAGGCTGTCACGCCTTGCGCCTAGACGGCGCGGTGGTGCAGGAATTTTATCCCCAGTGGTACCGCGGCAAGCAAAGCGCTGGCAAGGATGGCACGGCACAGGGGCAGCAAGAGCGACCGGAAGCTAGTGAGCAGGCAGCCCGTGAGCAGGCAGCACAGCAAAATGAGGTGCAGCAGTAGAGCAGCAAAATTTGAAATGTAAAAAGATGATGCGACCAACATTAGGTAGCTGAACGACGCGCAGTAGCGCGCAATAACTCGTAATAACGCGCAATAACGCATCACAGCGCTTAACAACGCAGGCCCATTATCTTTCAAGGTTTAGCAACAGGCAGTATCGATAGCGCCGTCATTTAGTGGTGACATTAAGTAGCAGCATTTAATGGCGACATTTTTTTCTTGACCAACTGACACACGAGCAGGTTTCCCATGAAAATTCACGAATATCAAGGCAAAGAGCTGTTACGCCAATTTGGTGTGACCGTCCCGCACGGCATACCCGCATTCACGGTTGATGAGGCTGTCACCGCCGCAGAGAAGCTCGGTGGCCCGGTCTGGGTGGTCAAAGCCCAGATTCACGCCGGTGGTCGCGGCAAGGGTGGTGGCGTGAAGCTGGCCAAATCGCTCGAAGAGGTGCGTGAGCTGTCCGACGAGATTCTGGGCATGCAGTTGGTTACCCACCAGACCGGCCCCGAAGGACAAAAGGTCAAGCGCTTGTTGATTGAAGATGGCGCTGACATCAAGAAAGAATATTACGTGGGCATCGTCACGGACCGTGCCTCGCAGCGTGTCTGTGTCATGGCGTCGAGCGAAGGCGGCATGGACGTTGAAGAGGTTGCGGCCAAAACCCCAGAAAAAATCCTCAAGGTGTTTGTGGATCCGGCCAAGGGCCTGACCCAGGAAGAAGCCGAAGAGCTCGCCTTGGGCATTGGTGTGCCGCAAGCCTCGGTGCCCAAAGCCGCCTCCGAGTTTCAAAAGCTCTACAAAGCCTATTGGGACACCGATGCGTCGTTGGCAGAAATCAACCCGCTGATTCTGACTGGCACGGGTGACATCATTGCCTTGGACGCCAAGTTCAATTTCGACAGCAACGCCTTGTTCCGTCATCCCGAGATCATGGAGTTCCGTGACCTTGACGAAGAAGACCCCGCAGAAATCGAAGCGAGCAAACACGACCTGGCCTACATCCAGCTCGATGGCAACATCGGCTGCCTGGTCAATGGCGCTGGCCTGGCCATGGCTACCATGGACACGATCAAGCTCTTCGGTGGCGAGCCTGCCAACTTCCTGGACGTCGGTGGCGGTGCCACAGCCGAGAAAGTAACAGAAGCCTTCAAGATCATGCTGGCCAACGATGATG
>CBFHXV010000082.1:0-3374 GCA_965659885.1 Burkholderiaceae bacterium
TTTTATGTCGCGTTCCGAACGCGCACAAAAGCTGATTACGCCCGTTCTTGACTTCATGCAGACCATGCCCAGCTTCGTCTACCTGATTCCCGTGGTGATGTTGCTTGGCATTGGCCGTGTACCCGGCGTGATTGCGGTGGTGGTATATGCCATTCCACCAGTGATCCGTCTGACCAACCTTGGTATTCGACTCGTTGACAAAGAAGCACTTGAAGCCGCCGACGCCTTTGGCGCGAGCCGTATTCAGAAGCTGCTGCGTGTGCAATTGCCTTTGGCACTGCCCAACATCATGGCGGGTATTAACCAGACCATCATGATGGCATTGGCTATGGTGGTGATCGCGTCGATGATTGGCGTGCGTGGCCTGGGTCAGCCCGTGCTGCAAGCCGTGACCAATCAGTACTTCGCGCTTGGCTTGTTTAACGGTATCGCTGTGGTTGTTCTGGCTATCATTTTTGATCGCGTCACCCAAAGCTTTGGCATGCGCCTTCAGAGGCATCGTGAAGGGGGACGGTCATGAGCGCAGACACCATTATCTCGATCAAAAACCTGTATAAGGTATTTGGCAAAGACCCCAAGCGTGCCATGCAGATGATTCACCAGGGCATGGGCAAGGATGAGCTGCTTGACAAGACCGGCCACGTCATCGGCCTAAGCGACGTCAACCTCGACATGGAGCGTCACCGCATCCAGGTGGTGATGGGCCTGTCGGGGTCGGGCAAGTCGACACTGATTCGTCACATCAATCGCTTGATTGATCCCACCGAGGGACAAATCTTTGTTGATGGGCAAGACGTGCTACAGCTAAATCCCGAGGAACTGCGTGATCTGAGACGCCACAAGATTTCCATGGTGTTTCAGAAGTTTGCGCTGTTTCCGCATCGCACGATCATGGAGAACGTGGGCTATGGCCTGGAAAACCAGGGCGTGGACAAATCCAAGATCAACGAGACGGCGGAACGCTGGATTCAACGCGTTGGGCTCGGTGGATTCGAAACCCACTACCCTGGGCAGCTCTCGGGCGGCATGCAGCAGCGCGTTGGCCTGGCCAGAGCGTTGGCCACCGACGCCGAAATCCTGCTCATGGACGAGGCTTTCTCAGCGCTTGACCCGCTCATCCGCACGGAAATGCAAGACATCTTGCTGGACCTGCAAAACGAGCTGGAAAAGACGATTGTCTTTATTACGCACGACCTCGACGAGGCGTTGCGCATCGGTGACACCATCGCAATTTTGCGTGATGGGGCTATCGTGCAAAACGATGACCCGCAAAACATCCTCATGAAGCCAGCCGACAGCTACGTGGCCAACTTCATGAAGGATATCAACCGGGCGAGGGTGTTGCGTGTGCGTGCCATCATGAAGGAACTCGATCCCGCTGATGAAGGCCCGCTGGTCAAAGGCAGCACCACCATCGAAGAGGCGCTGCAGATTTTTGCTGAGACCGAAGGCGACCGCTTGATCATCACCGACAGGAAAGGCAACAAGATTGGACGCCTAACCGTCGAAGATCTGATCCGCGGCATCCGTCGGCCAACCACGGCGGAAATCGAGGCTGAGGCAGCTTAGCGCACCAGCGGCTAACCTCACCGGTGTGACAACAGTCGCAGCGGTTGCAGTTTGACCCAGATATCGGCGTCTTTAAATGCCGGTGTCTGGGTTTTTTGTTCTAGCCATTGAACAAAGGCGCTTGGCACACCGACTGAGCCAAGCAACCCGACCATGCGCAGCCTAGCCAAAAAAACCACCAACACCACATCGGCATGGCTCGGTTTTTCTCCGAAGAGCCAAGTACCTGAAGGGGCCTGTCCAAACGGCTGAAGAAACGTTTGGGTTAATTCGATCTGTTTAGCCTGACGGGCCGCTAGCGGCTGGCCTGCAAAATAGTCAAGCCTAGCCTCATTGACAGCGAGCTTGGCTTGCAACGCCTCAACATGCGGTGCCGCTGCCTCGATTTGCTGGCGCAGTTGCCGGCACACTTTACGCAAGAGATGGGGAAACGCAAGTCTGAGTGGCGGCAATTTGTGCATCAGCGCGTTAAACGTCAAGCGTTCGACTTCAAAGGCATCGTGGCTTTGCACCAGTCGGTTGATGGCCTCGAGTTGCGAGGGCGAGGCATGGGACTCAAACCATTGTTCAGGCGCCGTTGCCTGCGCAAAACGCACGATATCGGTGCTGCTGTCATAGACCTGATCCGTGGTTTGAAGCGCTGGCACCGTCATGGACGGGTTGATGGCGATATACCAATCCTGGAGCTGCTCGCGCTTTTGATGGATGTCCATCAGTCGGCTGTCGTAGTTGATTTGCGATAAACACAGGGCATAGCGCGCAACCATTGAGTAGTACGAGGACGCCGCATGAAAAAGGGTTGGGTTACCATGACGCACGGTTAATTTCCTTGTGTCTGACAGACGCATTCAAAGAAAGCGAGTGTTTGATGAGTCGTATTCGTGTTGCCTGGTTTGTGGTTTTTATGGTGCTAACGGTGACGTACTGGGGCAGCTTGAATGCTGTGGAATTGACATTTGAGCCTTGGGCGCTACGCAAATCACTGCTCTACTATAGCGGCATTGTGGCCATTGGCATGATGTCCATTGGCATGATTCTGGCGATGCGACTGCAAGGTGTGGAGTCGCTGCTTGGCGGCCTGGACAAACATTACCGCTTGCACAAATGGCTGGGGATTACAGCAGTTATCGCTGCCGTTGTTCATTGGCTGGTCAAGCTAGAGCCCAAATGGCTGGCCAAGCACGGGTTCGTGGCGCCTGACACGTTTAAAACACCAGCTGGCACCGTGGGGTTTTTTGATCATGCGGACCCGTTTCACCCGATTCGGGGTTTTGCGAAAGACCTGGGCGAATGGACTATTTATGCGCTGATTGTTTTGGCCATTATCGCGATATGGCGCCGTTTGCCTTACCGGTCTTTTTTCAAGACCCATCGGCTCATGGCGGTGATTTACCTGCTGCTTGCCTTTCACAGTGTTGTGCTGTTTAGCAAACTGGGTTGGATGAGCCCCATTGGCTGGCTTATGGCTGCCTTGATGGCGGCAGGCACCATCGGCGCCGTGGTTTCACTGACCGGACGCACCGGCCACAGCCATCAGCACGACGGGCAGCTTGAGCGCATCGTACGCCACGACCAGGACAACATGATCGAAATCCACCTCAAAGTCGATCCCGGGTGGCCGGGGCACGAGCCGGGACAGTTTGCGTTTCTGACCTTTGAGGCAAGCGAAGGTGCACATCCCTTTAGTATCTCATCGGCCTGGCACAGCGACACGCGTGATGTCAGCTTTCATATCAAACGTCTTGGTGACTTTACACAGGCACTGCCTGAGAAGCTGTCTGTGGGACAGGCTGTCAAGATCGAAG
>CBFHXV010000083.1:0-3311 GCA_965659885.1 Burkholderiaceae bacterium
AAAGTCTTTGATGCCACTGGCAGCCAGGGTTTTAATGGGGCCGGCCGATATACCGTTGGCACGGATGCCGCTTGGGCCCAAGTTGCTCGCCAGATAACGCACACTGGCTTCAAGCGAAGCTTTGGCCAAGCCCATGGTGTTGTAGTGAGGCACGGCACGCTCAGCACCGAGGTAAGTCAACGTAAGCACTGATGCCTCACGGCCTTGCATCATGGGCAGCCCAGCCTTGACCAGGGCAGGAAAGCTGTAAGCAGAGATGTCATGCGCCATGCGAAAGGCTTCGCGCGACAAGCCATCAAGAAATTCTCCCGAGATGGACTCGCGCGGAGCGAAGCCAATCGAATGCACGATACCGTCCAGGCCGTCCCATTCAGACTTCAGGTCGGTGAATACGGCATCAATTTGTGCATCTTCGGCCACATCACAGGGCAGCACGATTTGACTGCCAAACTCTTTGGCATAGCCTTGAACGCGATCTTTGAAGCGGTCGCCAACGTAGGTAAATGCCAGTTCTGCGCCCTGTTCGTGACAGGCACGTGCGATGCCATACGCGATCGATCGGTCAGAGATCACGCCCGTGATCAGGAGTCGTTTGCCCGCCAAAAAACCCATGGTTGTCTTCCTATGTTATTGCAATGTAGTGATTAGTCGTTCGTGGCTTTTACCAGCTACAGCCAGGTGATCGTCCAACTAGCCGGGCACCTGTAGCCGTTGTCCGATTCGCAGTTTAGACCCTTTCATGCCATTTAGCTCTCGCAAGGTGCTCACGCGCGTGCCAAACCGTCTGGCAATGCCCGACAACGTGTCGCCTCGTCGCACGCGATAGGTCTTTGTGGACAGCTGTTCAGAGAACTTCGCTGTGGCCACAGTCACATCATTGGTCGGCCCGGGAATAATCAGCACGGTGTCCTCGGGCAAGGTGCGCAGGCTGCGTTTTAAGTCGTTGGCACGTCGCAGGGCGCTTGAAGACACATTAAAGCTGCGGGCAATCTCATCGATGCGTTCGCCTTTTTTGGCGGGATGTTTTTTCCAGGAGGTCAGGTCGCCTTCATAAGCCGCGAGGTTAGCGAGATAAAGCGGCAGTTTTTCCCGTGGCAGAATAATTTCGGGGTTCAGTTCAGCGATGATGACGCCTTGGTTAAACGCCGGGTTCAGTGCGGCAAACTCCTCGATGGGCATTTCTGCGAGTTCGGCGGCCACCTTCAAGTCAATGTCGCGATCTTTTTTGACGGTCACAAAATACGGCTCGTTGTCGATGATCGGCAAAATAACGCCGTAGCTTTCGGGATCGGCAATGATGTTCTTGATGGCTTGCAGTTTGGGAACGTAGTTGCGCGTCTCGCGCGGCATGCGCAGGTATCGATAGTCCAGCGGCTTGCCGGCGCGTTCATTTCTTTTCAGGGCTCGGCTCACCGAGCCCTCGCCCCAGTTGTATGAGGCGAAGGCCAGGTACCAGTCACCTTTGCGCTCGTATAAATATTCCAGGTAGTCCAGTGCCGCATTGGTTGAAGCAATGGGGTCACGGCGCTGATCACGCCACCAGGTTTGTTCGAGTTCAAATGCCGTGCCCGTGCTCGGGATGAATTGCCACAGCCCTGATGCCTTGGCTCGTGAGTACGCGTTCGGGTCGTAGGCACTTTCAACAAAGGGCAGCAGTGCCAACTCGGTGGGCAGGCCCCGCCGGTTGACTTCGTCAACGATGTAATACAGGTAACGCCCCGAGCGGTCAGCCATGCGCTGCAAAGACTCCGGGTGTTTGGCGTAGTAGCTCGTCCACTTGTCTGACAGTTCCGTGTTCAGGTTCGGGATGGCATAGCCGCGTCGAATGCGTTCCCACACATCAATGGGCGGGCGGGTCAGGTCCACGGTGCGCGTGGTGACCTCAGCGCCTGCTTCTTTCTCTTGCAGATTGGCGCAGCCGGTGAGCACGAGCACTAACGCGATGAGCAGACAGCGTAAAACGGATTGCAGGGCGAGGGGTCGATCAGTCATGAGTTACTTGAAGTTGTTTTTCCATTGGCGAACCGCGGCAAATACATCGACTGGCGTGGGCAGTGGGTCGCCCGACCATTGTCTGGCGGCAGCAGCTACCGTCGATTGCCTGGCGCGCATAAAGGGGTTGCAGGCCAGTTCTACCCCCACTGTCGAAGGCACGGTGGGTTGGTCTTTGTCTCGCGCGGCCTGACACTTAGCTTGAAGTGTGGCAAGTTCGCTGTTCTGGGGCTCAACAGCGCGCGCCCAGCGAAGGTTTGCCAATGTGTATTCATGTGCACAATAGACCTTGGTTTCGGGCTCGAGTTGGGCCAATTTGTCCAATGAGTCAAGCATTTGCGCAGGCGTGCCTTCAAACAGCCTGCCACAACCCCCAACAAACAGAGTGTCCCCACAAAACAGTACCGGCTGGCCTTGCACATTTCCTGTGTATGCAATATGTCCGGCGGTGTGGCCAGGTACATCGAGCACCGTAAATGACAGCGCAGGCTGGGCGATATCCACCTGGTCTTGCTGACCAAGACGGACATCACAGGCAGGCAAGGTTTCATGGGCAGGGCCGTAAACCTTGGCATTGAAGGTCTGCAGCAACTCAAGCACCCCGCCCACGTGATCGTGGTGATGATGGGTGAGTAGAATAGCGGTTAGCTCAAGGTCGCAGGTCTCGAGCTCATCGAGCACAGGCAGTGCATCACCGGGGTCAACGACCACGGCATGGGTGCCATCTTCGATGAGCCAAATGTAATTGTCCGAGAAGGCTTCAATGGGACGGATACGAATGGATGCGGTATGAGTCATGGTCGCAGGCTGGAGTCGGAACGTTTATGTCAATTGACACTCAATCCCCCATTGTAGAACTGCAACGCTGGTTTGACAGCCCCGTGGGGCGTTACGTGCACGCGTGGGAACAGCAGCGCATTGATGACATGTTGGTAGACGTGTTCGGTTACAGGGCCGTTCAATATGGACTGGCCGACTTTAATTACCTTGCTGCGAACCGTATGCCGTTTAAAGCCTACGCCGGACCACGCCTGTTAAGCGAGCCACAGAAGCTCGGCTGGCAGGCCACTGTGGTGTGTCAGGCCGAGGAGCTGCCTTTCGACACGGACAGTCTGGACTTGTTGGTTTTGCCCCATACGCTTGAGACGGCCCAAGACCAGCATTTGGTTTTGCGCGAGGCGCATCGGGTGCTCATGCCTGAAGGTCGGCTAGTGGTGGCGGGCTTCAACCCCTGGAGCTTGTGGGGGCTAAGAGCGCGGCTGCCCTGGATCAACCCCTGGTTTCCGGCCGGCGATGAGGGCGAACTGTCGCCCAATCGA
>CBFHXV010000084.1:0-3271 GCA_965659885.1 Burkholderiaceae bacterium
GCCTGCTTTGTGAACTACGGCGAAGAGCGCCATGGTTTTCTGCCTTTTAAGGAAGTCGCCCGTGCGTACTTCAAACAAGGCGTGGATGTGCGCTCAGCACGCATTCAGGATGCGTTGCACGAAGGTCAGGAACTCATCGTCCAAGTAGAAAAAGAAGAACGCGGCAACAAAGGTGCTGCGTTAACGACCTTCATATCGTTAGCTGGCCGCTACTTGGTTCTAATGCCAAACAACCCTCGGGGCGGTGGTGTCTCACGCCGTGTTGAAGGCGACGAGCGTCAAGAGCTGCGCCAGGCCATGGACCAGCTCGATGTGCCGCAAGGCATGAGCGTGATCGCTCGCACAGCTGGCATCGGGCGTTCAGTTGAAGAGCTGCAGTGGGACATGTCCTATTTGCTCCAACTCTGGGGCGCCATTGATGGTGCAGCCGCCTCCAATCCGGCACCGATTCTGATTTATCTCGAATCCAGCCTGGTGATCCGCGCCATTCGTGACTATTTCTCTCCCGATATCGGTGAAATCCTGATCGACACCGACGACATTGCCGATCAAGCCACGGCCTTTATGAGCGTGGTGATGCCCGACAACGTGCAGCGGGTCAAGCGCTATCGTGACGATGTGCCGCTGTTCTCCCGGTTTCAGATTGAGCATCAGATTGAGACCGCTTATTCGCGCCACGTCGATCTGCCCTCTGGCGGCTCGATTGTGATCGATCACACCGAGGCACTCGTGGCCATTGACGTGAACTCGGCACGCGCCACCCGAGGCGCCGATATTGAAGAGACTGCCACGCGCACCAACCTCGAGGCTGCAGAAGAAGCCGCCAGGCAGCTACGGCTGCGCGACCTTGGCGGCTTGATTGTCATCGACTTTATTGACATGGAAGAAGGACGCAACCAGCGTGCCGTTGAGCAGCGCTTGCGCGAGGCACTTCATGTCGACCGTGCCCGGGTGCAAATGGGCAAGATTTCACGGTTTGGCTTGATTGAACTGTCGCGCCAGCGCCTGCGCCCGGCTCTAAGCGAAGGCTCGCATGTCACCTGCCCTCGCTGCAACGGCACCGGCGTGATTCGTGACGCCGAGTCCAGCGCCCTGCACGTGTTACGCCTGTTGCAAGAAGAGGCCATGAAAGAAAACACCGCAGGCGTGCACGCGCAAGTGCCCGTTGAAGTGGCCACCTTCCTGCTCAACGAAAAACGCACCGACATCACCAAGATGGAGGCGCGCCTGAAAGTTAATTTGCTGTTGATCCCGAACAAACACCTTGATACCCCGCATCACATCATCGAACGTTTGCGTCACGATGATCCGCGACTCGAGCAGACCAAGGCCAGCTTCGAGATGCTCGAGGAACCCACGTCTGTCGATTTGAGCGCCACAGGCCGTAGCGACAAGGAAATCAAGGCTCGACCCGAAGCATTGGTCAAAGGGGTCACCCCGGCGCAGCCCGCACCACCGGCATCGGTAAAACCCGTCGCCAGCCCGGTATCGACATCAGCCACAACCAAAGCGGAGTCAGCCGGACTTTGGGGGCAGATTGTCCGATTCCTAGGCGGCATCTTTGGCGACGCGGAAAAAACAACCACGCAGCCAGAGTCTGCAGCCAAATCTACACCGTCGCGCTCAAACCGTCGCTCGGGCTCGAGCAACCGCAACCGCCGGTCTTCGTCTCGCACCGATGGGCGCCGTCAGGATCGCTCGCAAACGTCTGGCAAATCGCAAGACGATGCCGCAGACAACAAACCCCAAGCTCCTGCAGCCGCGCAAGCCACTGATGAGCAACAGACAAGCAGCAACGCCAACAAGTCACGCCGCTCCCGTCGCAGCCGCAGTCGCAACAAACCCAGCACGGGTGAAGCCATGGCGACAGCCGAGCTCAACCAGATGCAGGCCGAGCAAACGGATGAAGCCGCTGCAGCCACTCAAACCGAGCCAACCGCACCAGCTGTTGATCAGACCAATGCCGCAACTGGCGAGGCCGACGCCGCGACAGACAAGCCGCGTCGCCGCAGCCGCCGTGGTCGCCGCGGCAAACGTTCGACTGACAGCAACGTGGCAGCCACTTCAGGCGACGAGCAAACCGCAACGCAGGCAAGCGATGCAGATCAACCAAGTACCGATAACGCTGATCAGCAGGTGACTGCACAGACCACAGCGCCCGAGTCAGTCTCGGTCGAGACACCCCGCGTTGTTCAAGAGTCTGCCCCAGCGGTCGCTCAAGAAGATGTGGCTCAAGAGATTGCAAAGGCAGCACCCACCCCGGCCGATACACAGACCGATGCACCGACCGATACACCGGCACCTGTAACGGAAAGCCAGACGGATGAGTCGACCCAAACCCACGCACCCGCGCAGACCCAAGCCTCACCAGAGTCTCAGCCGCTAGCCGATGACCAACCGACTACCGAGCAGGACTACGCTCAGGAAAGCTCGACTGTTAACGGTCATGCGCAGTCTGATGCCAGTCAACAGGCTCAGCCAATGAGCGCTCTAGAAGAGTCTGTTGACTCGATCCGCATTGCAAATAAGCCCGCTGATAAAGCCACGTTGCAAGCCATCGTCAGTGGCGTGGGTTTGCAGTGGATCGAAAGCAACCCAGAGCGCGTGGCCGTGGCGCAGCAAGAAGTGGCTGCGCAGCCTCCCGCGAAACTCGGGCGCGAGCCTCGAGTCATGCCACCGCCAGCCGAGGTGTCACTGACTCAGGTCGAGACCAAGCCCCAAGCTTAAGCCTCGCACAACGCGGGCAAGATAACGTTTAAAAACCCGGTGCGAATGGCACCGGGTTTTTTTGCGCGGCAAGCTAAAACCAGATTTCCTTTGGTTTCATGGGGTTATGCTCAAAACAGCGGAACTTATACATCGGCTGCGGGTCTTGTATCTGTGGGCTCAGCCTACCGTGTTGTACAACCGCAATGATGGAGAACGCCATGAACTCAAACACATCGGGTCAGACGATTGGGGCCAATCAAGAGCAGGTACATGAGAGCCATGAGGGACGTGAAGGTTACTCAGAAACAACGGGTCAGCAGGCCGATAAGAAATGGGTCCAACTACCAGACGGCCTATCCACTTGGTTGAACAAACGCATGGAGTTCTCGGTGCCATTGTGGGCTGTGGCCGGTGCAGGCGTGGTGCTGGCATTTCTTGTGTTTGACTGAACCTAGTACCGGCTAGGTCTTCAGAAATAACACCCATGAACGCATTGCCCGCGCATTCCCCTTGCTGAACCCGCAGGGTTACTGTGAAAGAACCGACTGTTAGAGTGAGCACA
>CBFHXV010000085.1:0-3164 GCA_965659885.1 Burkholderiaceae bacterium
GCCGTTGGCATCTAGTACGCTGTTGGGCAGCGCTCCACCCTTGATGACCAATTTCTCATTCTCTTTGCCAAAAGCAGATAACACTTTTGCAGCACCAACGGGATCATCACTAATTCCATAAATCAATGGTCCCGTCAGCTGCTCTGATAAACCCTCAAAAGGGGTATTAACCAGAGCACGGCGTGCGAGCGTGTTCTTTAAAACACGCAAATACACGCCTGACTCGCGCGCAGTTTTGCGCAGTACGGTGACGGCAGCAACGTCCAGACCACGATACTCAGCAACCACAATCGACTGGGCACTGACCAGCTGGGCAGTAACTTCCTCGATAACGATCGCTTTCTCTTGACGATTGAGACTCACGGTTTGAACACTCCATCAAATGACACGGGGACCAACTCCCTGTGTCGGCCGAACGCGGCGAACCTGGTTGAGTTCAATTACGAATTCTTCCATGGACGCCGTCTGCGCTGGATCCGTTACCGGTATTAAGCGTTAGACAAAAAATTGTGTAACGCTCCAGCGGTCTTTGACAGCAGTGCCTGCCAAAACATCAACAAGCACGGCCCAAAGTCTTTACTTACCCCTTCTACGCTTGAGGCGCGGAAATTGAGGCCAATTCAACGCGGGCACCTCCGCCCATTGTTGAGGAAACAGCAAGCTTGCGCAGGTATACGCCCTTGGCAGCAGCTGGTTTCGCCTTGTTCAAAGCATCAACAAGTGCGGATAAATTACTTTGCAATTGCTCAACACCAAATGACGCGCGACCAATGGTGGCATGAATGATGCCGGCCTTGTCGGTGCGGTATTGAACTTGACCTGCTTTCGCGTTCTTGACGGCTTGGGCCACATCGGGCGTTACCGTGCCAACTTTTGGGTTAGGCATCAAGCCACGCGGTCCAAGAACCTGACCGAGTGCGCCGACAACACGCATCGCATCCGGAGAGGCGATAACAACATCGAAGTCCAAGTTGCCGCCCTTAACTTGCTCGGCCAGATCTTCCATGCCAACAATGTCAGCTCCTGCCTCTTTAGCCTGGTCAGCTTTTTCGCCTTGGGCGAATACAGCGACACGCATGGTTTTTCCTGTACCCGCTGGCATTACGACAGAACCACGGACAAGCTGGTCTGATTTTTTAGGATCAATTCCCAGCTGAACCGCCACATCGATTGACTCATCAAATTTCGCGGTAGCGCATTCTTTAACCAGCGAAAGTGCCTCGCTGACTGGATACAGCTTGCTGCGGTCAATTTTTTCCGCAACGGCGGACATTCTTTTTGATAGCTTTGCCATGTTAGACGCCCTCCACCGTGATACCCATACTACGTGCACTGCCAGCGATCGTGCGAACGGCTGCATCCATATCACTCGCTGTCAAGTCTGGGGTTTTGGTTTTAGCAATTTCTTCGGCTTGTGCACGGGTCAGCTTGCCAACCTTGTCAGTGTGGGGCTTAGGTGAACCTTTTTGAATGCCAACAGCTTTTTTGATCAAGATTGACGCTGGTGGCGTCTTCATGATGAAAGTAAAGCTCTTGTCGGCAAAAGCCGTAATTACCACGGGGATGGGCAAGCCTGGCTCGAGGTTCTGCGTTTGCGCGTTAAACGCCTTGCAAAACTCCATGATGTTCAGACCGCGCTGACCGAGGGCAGGGCCGATTGGAGGTGAAGGGTTAGCCTTGCCAGCTGGCACCTGCAGCTTGATAAAACCGACGATTTTCTTCGCCATTAGTTACTCCTTGTGGGTTCGAACGTTGTTAAACAAACCAACTCCCCGTATTTAAAGATCAGGTTTTTTCAACCTGGCTGAAATCCAGTTCAACAGGTGTCGAACGACCAAAAATCGTCACAGACACTCGAACTTTACTTTTTTCGTAGTTGACTTCTTCAACATTGCCATTGAAGTCAGCAAATGGACCTTCCTTGACGCGGACCATTTCACCAACCTCAAACAAAACTTTTGGTCTTGGCTTCTCGACGCCTTCTTCCATTTGAGACAGAATCTTGTTGACTTCGTTCTCCGAAATAGGCGTTGGCTTGTTGCCAGAGCCGCCAAGAAAGCCGGTCACTCTAGGAGTGCTCTTCACGAGATGCCACGTGTCGTCAGTAAGCTCCATTTCGACAAGGACATAGCCTGGGAAGATTCGCCGCTCACTAATCGATTTTTGGCCACCCTTGACTTCAACAACCTCTTCGGATGGCACTAACACCTTGGAGAAAAAGCTTTGTAGTCCAGCGCGCTCAATACGTTCATTTAGCGCCTTGGCAACACTTTTCTCCATGCCGGAATAAACATGAACCACGTACCATTTCTTACCCATCGCTGTCCCTGTTATCTCCAGCCCAAGACGACGCTATAGAGCAACCACTCCATACTCTTGTCGAGAAGCCATAAGAAAATGCCCATGACAGTAACGAACGCAAAAACGATGCCCGTCATCTGGAACGTCTCTTTACGGGTAGGCCAAATGACCTTGCGCACCTCGTAATACGACTCTTGCGCAAAACCAATAAACCGTCGCCCTGGCTCACTCAAAGCAGCAATGCCCGCCGCAATCAGCAAGCTGACAATGAAAATTGCCGCCCGAACCGGGGCCGCAAGCTGCGGGTCCAAAGCAGAAAACGCCACAATGCCCGCGACAATTACCAGTACCGCCAGCACAAGCTTCAAGCGATCTGCGGTGGTTGTGACAGTTTGAACGTTTTGGTTCGCCATTGTTTCAGTTACCGGCCAAAATTTGGCATCAATGATTGCCACTCGACTATCGACGTGGCAGGGGCAGAGGGAATCGAACCCCCAACCTTCGGTTTTGGAGACCGACGCTCTGCCAATTGAGCTATGCCCCTAAACGCATGCACGGTCGCGACACGAGGTCACGACCGCTCAACACAAGTTACTTCAGGATTTTGGCAACGACGCCAGCGCCCACGGTACGGCCACCTTCGCGAATAGCAAAGCGCAGACCCTCTTCCATGGCGATCGGAGCAATCAACTTCACCGTCATCGCCACGTTGTCACCCGGCAGTACCATCTCTTTATCAGCCGGCAGGTCAATCGTGCCCGTCACATCCGTCGTACGGAAGTAAAACTGCGGACGATAGCCATTGAAAAACGGCGTGTGACGACCACCTTCTTCCTTGGACAGAATGTACACCTCGGCCGTGA
>CBFHXV010000086.1:0-3080 GCA_965659885.1 Burkholderiaceae bacterium
CAAAGTGACGCAGCCCTAGAGTGACGCAGCCCTAGACCAGAAACAGGGTGGCCAAACCAAGAAAGATAAAAAACCCAAGCGAGTCGGTGGCAAAGGTCAGCAACACCGAAGACCCCATGGCGGGGTCTTTGCCCATACGCGAACGAATCATGGGCACCAGCACCCCGACCATGGCGCCCACTAGCATGTTGCCCACCATGGCGGCCATCATGACCAGCGCCACGGGAATCGAGCTCGAAATCCACCAGGCAAATCCACCCGCCACAAAACTGCCCAATACGCCCACAAGCAAGGTGACGGCCAATTCACGCTTGATCAACTGCCAGGCGTTTTGAGCGGTGACGCGACCCACGGCCAGCGCCCGAATAATCAATGTCATGGTCTGGTTGCCCGAGTTGCCCCCCAGGCCCGCCACAATCGACATCAAAAACGCCAGCACCACGATGTGGCTGACCGTGGCTTCAAATCGGGACGCCACAAACGCAGCGATACCGGCCGTGCACAGGTTCAACAGCAGCCAGGGTGCGCGGTTGCGAATGGCGCGTGAGACCGGCTCAAAAATATCCTCCTCTTGCATGCCCGCACGTGACAGCTCCTGTTCTTCGGAGTCTTCGCGGATCACATCAACCACATCAGCAATGCTCACCCGGCCAATGAGGCGGCCTCGCCGGTCAACCACCGGTGCTGAGACCAGGTCATAGCGCTCAAAGGCCTGCGCGGCTTCGGCATCTTCGTCCATGGGGTCAAGCGATAGGTAGTCCGTGCTCATGACATCGCGCACGTTTTCGCTTGGGCGGTTAATGAGCAAGGCTGACAGGGGCAGGGTGCCCAACAGCCGGTCGGTTCGGTCAACCACAAATATCTGGTCGGTGTGGTCAGGCATTTCATCCAGACGCCGCAAATAACGTAAAACGACTTTTAAGGTCACGTCATCGCGCACACGCAACATGTCAAAGTCCATGATGCCGCCCACGCTGTCCTCGGGGTAACCCATGGCCTCAATCAGCTGGGCGCGTTCTTTCTCGGTCAGGCCCTGCTGCACTTCGGCCACCACATCCGGCGGCAAATTGGCGATCAGATCGGCGATCTCATCGGCATCCATGTTCTCGGTGGCTGCCACCAGGTCAGCCCGATCCATACCTTCGATAAGCGATTGGCGCACCCAGTCAGCGACTTCAACGAGCACGTCGGCATCAAACTCTGCGCGCACCAGTTGCCAGATCATTTGCCGTTCGTCTTTGGGCAAAGACTCCAGAATGAAGGCAATGTCTGCCGGGTGCAGCGAGTTGACCAGGCCTCTGAGTTCGGCCTCGTGCTGGCGTTGCAGCAGGTTCTCCACGACAGGGCTGCTTTGCTGGCCCTCTTCCTGTTTATGCACCAGGTGTTCGACCAGCGCATGACGGCGCAACTGTTCTTGAACCCGGTTTAGGGCCAGTTGCGCGTCTTCAGGATCGAGTCGGCGGGGCAGATCAGGCCCTGCGGCCCGATCCATGTCGTTTGCTGCCATGCATGTTTCCTTGCGGCTTCACTTAAGCCTTGAGCCTAAAGCCTTAAGCCTGTTGTTCAAACCAGCGCTCAACCAGCCGCACCCAGTACGTGCCCCCCAGAGGCAATAATTCGTCATTGAAGTCGTACGAGCCGTTGTGCAACATGCAAGGCCCCAGACCGTGGCCGGCGTCACGGTGCTCGCCCATGCCATTGCCAATCCAGACGTAGCAGCCCGGGACTTTCTCCAGCATAAACGCAAAATCTTCTGCGCCCATGGTGGGCACCACGCTAGCCTCGACGTTCTCAGCACCCACGATCTCACGCATGACGTCCACGCAGAATTGCGTCTCGGTGGGCGCGTTCACGGTTGGTGGATAGTTGCGCCTAAAGGTCAGTGACCCCTCGCAATTCATGGCACGGCTGGTGTGCTCGACAATTTCTCCCATGCGGGTTTCGATCAAGTCCAGCGTGTCGTTGGTGAAGGTGCGAACCGTACCCACGAGCTGCGCATCCGTGGGGATAACGTTGGTGGCGCTACCGGCATGAATTTGTGTGACACTGACCACGCCTGACTCCAGAGGATGGCAGTTGCGGCTAATGATGGTTTGCAGGGCTTGAGCCACATTGACCGCGGCCATGATCGGATCGTGGCCCAGGTGTGGCATGCCGCCGTGGGCGCCTTTGCCTTTGATATCAATGACAAACTCGTTGCTTGACGCCATGATGGGCCCGGGCGTGACACCAAAGGTGCCTGCAGCCAAGCCGGGCCAGTTGTGCATGCCAAAGACCGCACGCATGGGGAATTTTTCAAATAATCCGTCTTCGATCATGCGCTTGGCGCCGGCAGCGCCTTCTTCAGCTGGCTGAAATATTAAATAAACCGTGCCGGCAAAGTCATGGTGTTTGGCCAGGTAACGCGCGGCATTGAGCAACATGGCGGTGTGGCCGTCGTGCCCGCAGCCATGCATGGTGCCCGCGTGCTGGCTGGCATGGTCAAACGTATTCAGTTCCTGCATGGGCAAGGCGTCCATGTCGGCTCTAAGCCCAATCGCCTGGTTAGGGTCGTGCTCGCGGCTACCCCGCACAATGCCTACCACGCCTGTGCCGCCTAACCCGCGGTCAATCTCAATGCCCCACTCAGTGAGCAGTTTTGCCACCAGATCCGAGGTCCGTAATTCTTGATAGGCCAGCTCGGGGTGGGCGTGGATATCGCGGCGAATGCCCTTGATCTCATCTTGCCACTGTAAAAAAGGTTCAAGCAGTTGCATGAATTTCTCCAACGAAGCCTGTTGGTAGGTATTATGACGGCAAATGCCCGTCATCAAACAGTCAAATCTGCCATTCGTATGGATATCGCCGAAACCGACAAGCCAGTGCCCGTGAAGAATCTGCCGGATGTGGACCGATACCCCTCGCTCGTGGCATTGCTGAAAGAAGCGTTTGCCCGGCATGCCGATCGCACGGCTCTGGTGTCACTAGGTGCGCAACTGACCTATGCCGATCTGGATCGCTATTCTGATGCCTGGGCCGCTTGGCTACAATCGCTGGCGCTGGCTTCGGGTGCCCGAGTGGCGATTATGCTGCCGAACATG
>CBFHXV010000087.1:0-2542 GCA_965659885.1 Burkholderiaceae bacterium
CATTTGATTTGAGGGATGCCCAACCATGATGAGTCAGACCGTTGCTGTATGGCTTTTGATTGCGCTGGCTGTGGCCGCTGCCAATTTGCCGTTCATCTCTGAGCGCGTGCTGGCGACGGTGCCCGTTAAGGCTTGGCTTAAGAAGCCGGCTTGGGCGCTAATTGCGGAATTAACCGGTCTGTTTGTGGTGATGGGGTTTGTGGGGTATGCATTTGAAACCGCACTGGTTAACCCGTTCCCGCGAGGTTGGGAATTCTACGTCACCGCCTTGTGTATTTTTCTGGTGCTGGGCTTTCCAGGGTTTGTTTACCGCTATCTCCTGAAAAAAAAATAATGCCCGGTTGCTAGGGCGCCTTGAAGGTCAAGACGGTAACGGCAAAGCCCACCCCTGGCCACGGGATTGGTTTCGATCTAGTGTGATCAAGCCTGTTCAGTTCGAAATCAGTGCCAAAGAACGCTCAATCATGTCTTTTGGTAAGTATTTCATCTTGGCGATTGCCTGAGGTTCAAGCGAAAAATTCGGTAAAAATTCGCGAAGGCATCTGCCGAGCATTTGTGCTTGATTCAAGTCGCGTTGCTTTTTTACCGGCTCGCGATCTATTTGTTGTGACAGCCAAGCCTTGTGAAGGGCAAACGCTCTGGGGTCTGGCGCTGGCATCATGACAGGCTGGCCGCTTGCGGAAATCACGACTTGTTCGATGCGAGGTGCGTTGGCAAGCCACTCTAGGTTTGGCATGTCTACTGCGGCTAAATCGTCAGAGGTCATTTTGGCGGGTGCGCTCGTTGTCAAACCTCTGTCTTGCGTTATGAAGTCCACCATGAACCCGTCTTTGTTGACTGCCCTGAATTGGTCGTGCCCGTTGATCTGAAACGATCGATCAGCCTTGCGTAACGTCTCGAGCAAGCCTTGATACTCGAGCTTTTTAGCTAGCAAAGCGATTTTTTTGCGACCATAAAACAGTAAGTCAACGTCGCCGGAGGCCAGAAGTTCAACTTTGAATTCGATGGCGGCCATCGATTCGTAGGCAAATAGTGCATGTGTGCCGACAATTCGAAGATCCCTCAGGGCCCGGGCTTCATCTAAGCGCAACAAAATGTCGCCAACAATGGTCGGCATTCGTCCGAGACGCAAGGCTCGATTTAAACGGCGCTGAGTTATTAGCTTCTCAGTCAGCCCTTGCAATGTCTGATCTGCCAGTTGTTTGCCGGCTACAAAGCGTTCATATAAATCCTCGGTTTCAGGGCTGCGTCGTCCAAGCGATTTGCCGTTGCCATTGGCATCTTGTAGTCGGATAAGGTATTGCGCATTATTGACGTTTTTCCAACGCATGCCATACCGATAATCGCGGCTTCGCCATTGGGCTTGCCGCCAAGCTCGATACAATTGATCTGATTCGACCAGATTCAGTCGCTGCTGATCATTGAGCGGTTTCATTTTTGCCTGTATTTTTCAAAAAATAAATATCACAGGCAAAACGTATATAAATCAAATATTTAGATGGTTATTCGGCGCTGTTTAAGTGCCCGTTGTTGGTCTTGCACCTGGCTGTCCATGTTGTGAGGGCTCAGTTAGGCGTCAAGTTAGGCGCCAGCAAACCAGTTCAGCACGCCGTCAAGCGCGCTGTAATTGAGCGCATAACGTGCCTTTTGCTGCACCACCGGCTTGGCCCGGTACGCCACACTGAAATGGGCGTGAGCCATCATGATCAAGTCGTTGGCCCCATCGCCAATGGCCATGATGTGCTCAGGCTTGGCGTGATGAGTTCTGGCAAATTCCGCGAGCAAGTCCGCTTTACCCTGAGCGTCAATAATGGGCCCTGTGACTTTCCCTGTGAGCTTGCCATGCGCGTCAATGTCCAGCACATTGGCGTGGGCGGCATCGAGTTGCAGGCGTTGCCTCAAGCGGTCGGTAAAGAATGTGAAGCCGCCTGACACGAGCATGGTTTTAACGCCGGCTTGCTGCATGGTTTGAATCAGGTTCTCGGCGCCGGGGTTTAGTGCCAAGCGCTCTTGATAGACTTTTTCCAGGATGGCCTGGTCTAGCTCCTCGAGGTAACCCACACGCTGACGCAGGCTGTCGGCAAATGAGGTGATTTCACCGCGCATGGCGCGCTCGGTGATCGACGCCACTTCCGCTTTTAGCCCCGCGTAGGCTGCGATCTCATCGATACACTCGATGTTGATCAGCGTGGAGTCCATGTCCATGACCAGGATCTTCAGCTCAGACAGGCGTGCGTCAGGGTCAACAAACGCGATGTCGACTTTTTTCTCGTGTGCCCAACCCGTAATGAGCTCCTCGGTCTCGGTGTCTTGCGTGACATCGGACAAGCGTGCCGCAGATTTGGTGATCCACTGCGCGCCATTGGCTTGCACCAAAGCCGCAGCTTGGTCGATCAGGGCAAGATCAAGGGCGGGTGATTGAACGATAAGGTTAACTGTCATGGTGCTTCCCGTTGTTGGTGGCGGTCTAGCGCATTTGTTTGAGCAGTGATCGAATGGCATCGGTGCGTTGCTTGATGTCAGCAGCTTTGATGTCGACTTT
>CBFHXV010000088.1:0-2498 GCA_965659885.1 Burkholderiaceae bacterium
CTCGGCACCCGCCGGATACATGCCCATCTGCAAGCGCTGTTGATTCTCAGGGGCGGACATATCAGCCGTGCCCTGCCCCTTGGCCGCCATCTCGGCGCAACGCAACGTGATTTCCCGCTCAGCCTCGGGATGCAAGGCTAGGGGCAACCCAAGAGCTGCACCTGCGGCCTGACGGGTATGGTCATCGGGCGTGGCACCAATGCCACCGCAACACAGCACCTCATCACCACTGGCAAAGGTTTGAGTCAACGCTTGCGTCAAAAGCTCGCGGTCATCAGGCACCACCCGCATCCACGACAAATGCAGGCCGCGCTCACCGAGCAGTTCAATGACCTTAGGGAAATGCTTGTCCTGGCGCCGGCCAGAGAGGATTTCATCTCCCACGACCACCAGGCCAAATCGTGGCGCCAACGGGCTGGCATCTTCAACGGGGGGTTGCTGCGATTGGGTCATGGCTTGATATCTTGGATTGTGGTTTCTTGGTTAGTGGTGTTTTTGGTTGTGGTGTTGTGGCACGATCCTTGCGGCCTTGTTGTTTCAAATCGCTAGCAACCTAGCGACCCATGATCTTAGCCTGAGGCCTGCATCTCTATCGTGTCGTCGTGACGCAACTGACGCAATGCCTCGAAACTGAAGTGAGCGTATACCAGCCCGGCAAACACCGGCAAAAACACCCAGGCCGGTGGAATCAGGTTGATGAGCGCACACACCAAGCCCACCATCCAATATCCCGCACTGCGGTCTCGCCACAACACCTTGCGCTCTTCGGGACTGGCGTAGTCAACCACGGCATCGACCCGCATCATGCGATTAAACGCAAACGTCCACAGCAACAGGCTCACAATGAGCCCAAGCGGCGGCAACAGCCAAAGCGGCAAGGTAATAAGCCAACCCGCCACAAACAATGCCGTCACCCACGCCGCGTTCCAGATGCTAATGACGGTGGCGTGTCGGCCCCGGGCCTGGACATCAGGATAGTCACGTTTGCCCACATGTGACAGTACCAGCGGCATCACCCAGATGGCGGCCACCACCAGACCACCGATACCGGCCATAGGCAGCAAGATAAAGGCAGCCACCACCGGAATCAGCCAGGCTTTGAGCGCCAGAAACGCACCGGTGCCAATGACCGGATCCACCATGCCGGGCACGGATGACTCTGATAGCTCCTGGCTTAGCCAGTCCGTCAATGGCCCCCAGCCTAGCCACAAAAGCACGATCAGCAGCACCATCATCACGATGAACGGCAAAAAAAGCGCAAAGATCATGCGCGGGTGCATTTGTGAGCGCAAGGCTCGCCAGAAGGCCTGGCTGACATCGCGTCCGAGCGCGCCGCGAGAAGCTGAGGTTGCTGAAGAAGGTTGCAAACGATTCATGAAAGGCTGTATGGCTGTCCGTGAGTGGTCAATACCGATATCATAGACAAATACAATGCTCACACACGCAACATCACGAATCACTTGAGTTTCTTATGAGCGCCACCCATGCCCTGTTGCCTGCTGCCGCCGAACTTAAAGAGCGGCTTGACCAGCCCTTCGATATGCTGGTGGCCTGCTACTGCGCGGCTTGGTGCGACACCTGCACCCTGTATCGCGAGCGGTTTGAAGCGCTAGCCAAGCGATACCCCGAACATGCCTTTGTCTGGATTGACATCGAAGATTTCCCGGATTTACTCGGTGATGAGGACGTCGAGAACTTCCCGACGCTTTTAATCGAACGTGATGGGAAAGTGCTTTTTTTTGGGACGATGCTGCCACACATTGAGCAGCTTGAACGCCTGATGAGCTCACTGGCATCAACTGAACATGCACCAGCCATTGAAACAACGCTGCCGGTGCTGCGCGATGTGCTGGCTCAGCCGTAAGTCTCAGCCTCAAACCTCAGTCTTAAAACCCCAGCGCATTCGGTCAATACCCGCTACTGCCCTATCCCTTGTTGTTGCTCGAGCTAGCACCCGACTTTGGCTTGCCGCCAAGCAAGACACCAACAGCGGCTTTACGCGGTGTGGATGCCGGCTTGTCTTTCGGTGGTTGCGCCGCTGCCGTGGTCGACGGTTCATAGGGCTTTAGAAAAAACTCATCGACAGGTGCTTGGCGCGGCGGTTCGCGCCCGGCACGCGACTTGGCGCCGCGGCGCTCCGACCGTTCGCCCGAACGGGAACTGGTGCGCTCGCCACGCCCATCTGAGGACCTTGATCGGCCACTGGCCGGCAAATCAAGGCTACCGCGCTGAACGGGTCGCTTGATGAGCTTCTCAACTTCGATGAGCAGTTTTTCTTGTGCGGGCGTGTATAGAGAAATGGCATCACCGCTGGCGCCGGCCCGACCCGTGCGACCAATACGGTGAACATAGTCCTCGGCGCTGTAGGGCAAATCGTAATTGATCACGCACGGCACACCGGCGACATCCAAGCCACGCGCAGCCACATCAGTGGCCACTAGCACCTCCAGTTCGCCGGCTTTAAACGCATCGAGTGCCTTAATACGGTCTGCCTGCGA
>CBFHXV010000089.1:0-2475 GCA_965659885.1 Burkholderiaceae bacterium
GGCGACTTGGTGTTTCTTCAGCCGCATAGTGCGCCTGGCATCTACGCCCGGGCATTCTTAGAAGGACGACTGTCCGAGGCAGATCTGATGCACTTTCGACAAGAAATTACCGCACCCGAAGAGGGTGCGCGCGGTTTGTGCAGCTACCCCCACCCCATGCTCATGCCCGACTTCTGGCAGTTTCCCACTGGCTCCATGGGTATTGGTCCCATCAGCTCGATTTATCAAGCGCGTTTCATGCGCTATCTCACGCATCGAGGGCTACTGGACTGCAGCGGCCGCAAAGTCTGGGGCATGTTCGGTGACGGCGAAATGGATGAACCAGAGTCCATGAGTGCACTGACGCTGGCCGCCCGAGAAAACTTGGACAACCTGGTCTGGGTCATCAACTGCAACCTGCAACGTCTGGATGGTCCGGTTCGCGGCAACGGGCGCATCATTGACGAGCTCGAGCGCCTTTTCAAAGGCGCAGGCTGGAACGTCATCAAACTCGTCTGGGGCAGTGACTGGGATGGCTTGTTTGCACGCGACACTCAAGGCGCATTGATCCAAGCCTTTGCCCATACGGTCGACGGCCAGATGCAAACCTTTGCGGCCAATGATGGCCAGTACAACCGCGAACACTTCTTCGGACAAAACCTCGCCTTGACGCAACTGGCCCAAGGCATGACCGATGAGCAAATTGACCGTCTCAAACGCGGCGGCCACGATATCGTCAAAATCCACGCCGCCTATGCGGCAGCTAGCGCCCACCAAGGTCAGCCCACCGTGATTTTGGCGCAAACCAAAAAAGGCTATGGCATGGGCAGCGCCGGACAAGGCAAGATGACCACCCACAGCCAGAAAAAACTCGAGCCCGAGGACCTGATTGCGTTTCGCAACCATTTCAACTTGCCACTTTCGGACGAGCAGGCCGCGTCATTGGCCTTTTATAAGCCGCCCGCCGACAGCCCTGAAATGCAGTACCTGCATCAACAGCGACAGGCGCTTGGTGGTTACCTACCCAAGCGAGACACCGCTTGTCAGGCTCTGGACGTGCCCAATGTTGAGCAATGGGGCAAGTTTGCGGTCAACGCCGACAACAAAGAAATGAGCACCACCATGGCCTTTGTGCGCATGCTCGGCAACCTGCTCAAAGATAAATCGATTGGTTCGCGCATTGTGCCCATCGTGGCTGATGAAGCGAGAACGTTTGGCATGGCCAATCTTTTTAAACAAGTCGGTATCTACTCATCGGTTGGCCAACGTTACCTGCCAGAAGATATCGGTTCCATCCTGAGCTACCACGAGGCGCGCGAGGGACAAATCCTCGAAGAGGGAATTTCCGAGGCTGGCGCCATCGCCAGCTGGACGGCCGCGGCCACCAGCTACAGTGCCCATGGCTTGGCCATGCTGCCTTTCTACATCTACTACTCCATGTTCGGGTTTCAACGCGTGGGTGATCAGATCTGGGCTGCGGCTGACCAGAACGCGCGCGGTTTTTTAATTGGCGCCACAGCCGGTCGCACCACACTAGGCGGC
Organism: Burkholderiaceae bacterium; assembly: GCA_965659885.1. Taxonomy (GTDB): domain Bacteria; phylum Pseudomonadota; class Gammaproteobacteria; order Burkholderiales; family Burkholderiaceae_B; genus Algicoccus. The sequence continues at coordinate 1,522 of CBFHXV010000089.1, forward strand.
GAGGGTCTGCAGCATCAGGATGGCACGAGTCACCTGATCGCCGGCACGATCCCTAACTGCAAGGCCTATGACCCGGCATTTGCCGGCGAACTGGCCGTCATCATTGAGCAAGGCATGCGTGAGATGGTTCAAGAACAAAGCAATGTGTTTTATTACATCACCGCCATGAATGCGAACTACGCGCAGCCTTCGATCGACTTGCAAAGGCGTGATGCCATACTCAAAGGTGGCTACCGTTTCCTGCAACTAAAACCCGATAGCCAGGATAACAACCGGACCAACACACAACCCGTTAACCTCATGGCCTCAGGCGCTCTGATGCCCGAGGCCATCGAGGCTGCGCAAACACTGCACCACCAGGGCTATACGGTCAACGTCTTTAGCGTCACGAGCTGGAGTGAACTGGCACGTGACCAAACCGGCTGGGTGGCTGAATTGATCAGCGATAATAAGGGTCCCGTCATTGGCGTCAGTGATTACGTGCGTGCCGTGCCTGAGTCTATTCGTCAGCACATCCCGGCCGGTCAAACGTATGTGACGCTAGGAACCGACGGGTTTGGACGCAGTGATACCCGGGCTGTGCTTCGCGAGTTCTTTGGGGTCAACGCCAGACACATTGTTCATGCCGCCTTATCTTGTTCTTGATGCTTGCGTTTTGATGTCTGGGGTTTTACGGCCCTGGCTGCTCAAACTAGCCAATGCCGGGCTCTACCAACCCCTGTGGTCTGAACGCATCGGCCGGGAATGGCGCCGAAACGCCGAACGTATTTGGTCCATCGAAGCCAACGTGCTCGACCACGAATGGCAGGCCATGCAACAAGGTTTCACCGACGCCAATGTATCGCTGTGGCCCTCAGCACACGAGGTCAACATGCCGACACTCAAATACAGTGACGCCAAGGACTGGCACGTCATTGAAGCCGCGTGGTTGGCCAAGCAAACCCACCCTGACCA
>CBFHXV010000090.1:0-2346 GCA_965659885.1 Burkholderiaceae bacterium
CTGCGTTCATGGTTGCACCTCTGAACATCAGCGTAAAAATCTTGGACTAACCGACCGCGGTCTGTAAAGCTGCACTCAAACTCAAGTTCAGGCTTGTGTTTCGTGCCGATCAGTCCGTTTTGCCCAAGCCCGCACAATGACGACTTTGCTCTTGACCATCCCACGGATTGATCACTGCCACACCGGCCGCCACGAACGGGCTGACGTCCCTAGTAGCCACGCTGAAACTATTAGTCAGGGCAATAGCCGCGATAACAGCATCGGCCGCTTCGATGCCACTTCCAGCCTTGCGAGCGGCTGCCAGCACATCCGCATAGGCGCTCGTGCAAGCCATATCGAACGCCAACACTCGCCCTGCAAATCTTGGCAACACCACATGCTCAACGTTATCACCGAGCGCTTTACGACGCTTGCCTGCGGGCATCAGGGCAACACCAGCCCTTAGTTCAGCCACCGTCATCGATGAAAGATAGAGTGTTTCCAACGGTTGCCGATTTAACCACCCGATTACCGTTTTATCGGACGCAGCTCGAAAATGCTCGGATATAACATTTGTATCAAGCAAAATCATTCAAAACTCGCTGCGCGCGCTGGCGAGTGGTCACGGTCAAAAACGGTCATTTCTTCTTCAGTCAATTTCACCTTTCGCCCAATATCTGCAAGCAAATCGCCTAATCTCACCCGGCCTTCAGGTTTCACGGCAGCAGCCAATATCTCGCACATTTCGGCTTGCAATGTATGGCCATTATGGGCCGCCCTCACACGGATCGCTCGATGAACCTCTTCTGGCACGTTCCTGATCGTTACCGCTCTCATGTTCGATACTCCAAATTGATTGCATTGAATGCAATAGTATCATTTGCTTTCAAGTCGTACAAGCACCATCTAAGCCTCCCGCTCTTGCAGTGGCTGCGTCTTACTTGCTAGTGTTTATCGAATCATGCGTTAAACCGGATTCAGCAGACCGTCATCTTTAGCTCGACGACCAAAGTAACAGCTAGCCAGAGAGACTAGCCGCTTGAGTTCATCAGAGAAATACTGCCTAGCACCGCAAATTTCTTCGAATTTCAGTGTCGTGCGCAACTCTGCTTAAATCCGGTAAGTCAAGAGCTATTGTCAAACCTAGTGTTCGGTAGACTATCAAGTTATGGCTTGAAAGCACCTGCTGTTTAGAGCCGCTCGGTTGTGGGAAATTTGCCTGATGGCATCATCATGCAGGATTCGCACGCTTGGGCCGAACGATGATGACTTCAAGCCCAGCAGCTTCCAGATCGGGAATCAAATCCTCGGGCGGAATGCGAGTCATCTTCCCGTTACGCGTCACGATTAGGTCGGTATTAAACCGAACGGCATCGATTTTGGCTTGCAATACACCTGCCTCAAATGCCGTTTTCAGCCTTTGCTCAAAACTGGATTCGTCAGATTGCTTTTCTTCAACCATTTGATCAACGACCTCCGGACGAAACTACCCTGAAGTTGTCATTTGCATCCACAACGTACCACGCATCAGCTAATGTTTTATAGACCCTTTCAAAATTCCTATAACCCGCTATGAATCGTCGCCTGATAACAGCCTCAGGAATATCGTGACCGCCTTGAGTCACCCTTGCACGGACTCGATCAATAGCGTATTGCTCGTCTGGTAAAGTCAGAAATACCAATCTAATGGTGTATGCACGGGATATTGCTTGGCAAACGTTGTCTTGCCGGCGCAATTCGGACTAGCGATGACAATGATTTCCGCCAAGTCAGACACCCCTTACTCCCACTCAATCGTCGCCGGCGGCTTGGTCGAGACATCATAGACCACGCGATTGATACCCTTGACTTCGTTGATGATGCGCGAGGAAACCTTCGAGAGCAACTGATGCGGCAATGGGGCCCAGTCGGCAGTCATGAAGTCTGACGTTTGCACTGCACGCAAAGCAACGACGTATTCATAGGTGCGGCCATCACCCATGACACCCACAGACTTCACCGGCAGAAACACGGCAAAGGCTTGCGAGGTCAAGTCATACCAAGACTTGTTGGTTTCAGGATCGATGGTGTTTCTGAGCTCTTCAATAAAGATGGCATCGGCTTCACGCAACCAGTCAGCAAACGGTTTGTTTACCGCACCCAGAATGCGCACACCCAGGCCAGGGCCTGGGAACGGATGTCGATATACCATCTCCGGTGGCAAGCCCAAGGCGATGCCCAGCTTTCTGACCTCGTCCTTAAAAAGCTCGCGCAAGGGTTCAAGCAGCTTTAAGTTCAATGTCTCGGGCAAGCCCCCGACATTGTGGTGAGATTTGATCGATACGGCCTTACCTGTTTTGGCGCCAGCCGATTCGATCACATCAGGAT
>CBFHXV010000091.1:0-2308 GCA_965659885.1 Burkholderiaceae bacterium
TAAAGCGCTCAGGCAGACGAAAGTCGACCTTAAGGCGTTTAACCGACTCCAAAGGCGCAATGTGTTGTCCAGCCGTCACGTATTCACCGATGGAGACGTTGCGCAACCCAATGACGCCATCAAATGGTGCTGAGATCGCCATTTTGTCGAGTTTGGCTTGCGCCAGTTTCAGGGAGGCTTCTTGCAGCTTTAACTGGTTTTGTGCGTCCTCGCGTGCCTCCTGGCTCACAAACCCGGCGGTTTGCAAGCGATTAGATCGCTCATAACGCGATTGAGCCAGTGCCAGATTGGCTTGTGCCTGAGCAAGTTCGGCTTGCGCTACGTCATCGTCTAACTGCACCAGCAACTGGCCAGCCAGAACCGGTTGGCCTTCATCGAACGCAATGGCTGCTACCCGCCCGGCCACCTCGGCACTGACCATGGTCGACTCATTCGACCGCAATGTGCCCACGGCATTAATGCCTCTTGGAAATGGGATCGACTCAACCACGGCCAACTCAACCGGCACGCCGCGCGCAGCCGCACCTGACGGACCAGAAGCCGAACCCGGCGACGGTGCTTGTCCTGTTGACTGAGTCGCGCCGGGTAGGAACTGCGGCCCATACCACCCCAACGCCACACCGAGCCCGAGCAAGATGAGGGAGAGCACAACACGTGATGATTTTTTCATATGACAACCAAAACAACAGCAGGCAAAGCATCGTGTGGGGCACGGTGCTTTGTACGCCGTGATTAATATTGCCTCTTGTTATAGCACTGCACTGAACTCAAGTCCTTGATTTAACAACAGCATGGGCGGTTAACTCGCGAGCAGGCATGGACTTGAACGACCACGCCTGCGCCTGTCACCTCACACCGGTCAGCCCAACATCTGCTCGATCTTTAACGCGCCTGCAGAACGCCTTCGTTGGCTAGCGCGTCGGCACGCTCGTTGCCCGGGTCGCCATCATGCCCGCGCACCCAACGCCAGTCGATTTCATGCTTGGCAGCGACTTCATCCAACGCTTGCCAAAGATCTGCATTTTTTACAGGCTGCTTCGCTGCGGTACGCCAGCCGCGGGCTTTCCAATTGGATAACCATTCGGTAATGCCTTTTTGCACATACTGCGAATCGGTATGCAAAATCACGCGACAAGGGCGATTTAATGCCCGCAGCGCCTCAATCACCGCTTGCAACTCCATGCGATTGTTGGTCGTGTTGGGCTCACCACCACACAAGGTTTTTTCATGTTGGTTGCGTTTTAGCAAAGCGCCCCAGCCACCTGCACCCGGGTTGCCTTTGCAGGCCCCATCGGTCCAGATTTCTACTGCACATGACGTGTCTGTTCTGTCTGCCATATTCAACTTCGCCGTTACCCTTGTTCACATCCGCGTTGGTCTTCACTGCTTGTCTTTGCTGCTTGTCTCTACTGCCGCTGAGTGGCCACACCAGCGGCCCGGGCGCTGCGCCGCCTGGATTTGCGTTTGAACACGGGCGTGATCAAACGCATCCCCGCCACCCGTTTGACTGCCGACACAACATAGGTCGCCCCAAAAATAGGCCACCATCGGTCGCCAGCCTGATCCATGAAATCAAACCGGTCGAGCCATTTCTGGCTTCGACAGGGTGGCGCGTAACAGCCAAAATACCCACGATCAATTTCAAAGGAAAGCAATTTAAGCCAGTCCTTCAGACGGTTCGGTGATAACTCACCCTCATCGCCAGCCGGAAACCAAGAGCTGATCCAGGGCAGGCGCGCCCGCAAGCCCCACAAACTCCAGGGATTGAAGCCAGCCACCACCAGTCTGCCTTCGGGCATCAACACCCGATGCGCCTCGCGCAACACTAAATGCTGGTCTTGGGCAGTCTCAAGCGTGTGAGGCAGAACCAGCAGGTCCAGACTGTCCGTATCAAAAGGCAGCTCCTCTGCATGGCAAACCACACTGGCGTGCCAACCGACTTGCTGTGGCTCGCTTAAGAGACGCGGTCCGGCATAGGCCTTAAACGGCATACGGTTGGCAGCGAGGTAGTTAAAATCAGCCAGCCCGTATTGAACCGCCCGATAACCAAATACGTCCACAAGCATGTCATCGATGCGACGCTGCTCCCAAGCATGCACGTAACGCCCAACAGGGCTGTCAAACCAGCGTTGCAGTTCTACAATGGGGGACTGAGTGTCAATTGACATAAATGTTTCAACTCCAGACTGCGACCATGACCAATACTGCGCCCATTCGTATCCGTCCCATTGAAGCCTTCTCGGACAACTACATTTGGCTCATCGAAAATGGCACTCATGCCGTGGTCGTTGACCCTGGTGACGCACTG
>CBFHXV010000092.1:0-2286 GCA_965659885.1 Burkholderiaceae bacterium
TAACATTCGTGGGAAGTAAACCGTTTTATAGATGACATCACACCTGCTGGTCGCCATATCGTCCCATGGCTATGGACACCTCGCGCAAGTATCGCCTGTGATCAATGCATTACAGGACTTGGCAGCGCATGCCCTGGTGCCGGCGTTTGACCTGACCATTCGCAGTTCACTGCCGCGCGGCCAAATTGCCAGGCGTATCAACCGTTCATTTCATCTAGACCCAGGATCAGATGATTTTGGGATGGTGATGCGCGACGCATTGCGAGTAGATCTGGTTGCAAGCCTCACACGCTACGAACAACTGCACGACAACTGGGAACAGCACGTCGATGACCTCGGCCGGCATCTGGTGTCTCTCGGTGTGTCAGGCGTGGTGGCCGATGCACCATATTTGACCCTTGCTGCAGCAAATCGGGCTGGCATTCCTTCTATTGGCATCTGCTCACTGAACTGGGCAGACATCCTCGAGCGGTGTGTGGCGCAGCAGCCCGATGCGCCACAAGCAGCAGGTCTGTCGCTAGAGGCGCTATCGCGCATATTGCAGCAGATGCGCCAAGCCTACGCCTGTGCCCAGATGATTGTGCAACCCGAACCGGCTATTGAAGCCAGTAACCTGCCATCAGTACCCGTTGGTCCCATCATGCATGAGGCTGCCAGCGCTGATCGCACCAAGTTGTTGCAAGCCATACAGGCCCAACCCGGCAGCCCCGTACCGGCCAATGGGTCATGCTGGATTGTGCTCGCAAGCATGGGTGGTATCGGCCTGCCGCTAGACCCCAGCCGGTGGCCCACTGAATGCCTCGGGTGCCCCGTGGTGTATTTAATGAGCCGTCAGGCCAGCGTATCAGTCAGCCACGTGGTGTCACTCGATTTCGAAGCGTTCGGATTTAGCAAACTCATGGCCAGTTGCGATCTGGTTCTGACCAAGCCCGGCTACGGCATGTTTGTCGAAGCCCGGGCTTGCTGCAAGCCGATTCTGTATTTGGCTCGTGACACTTGGCCTGAGAGTGGTTGTCTGGAAAAGTGGGCGAACCAGCACGGCCACGCGCAAAAAATCACATTCGAACAACTGGCTCAAGGTGGTTTTGCGGTTGAACTTCAACAGCTGTTGAGCCTGCCACCGCTGGCGCCCATTGAATTTGATGGGGCCCTCGCCGCCGCACAAATTCTCGCCGATCAGTTGCTACATAAATTGCGCTGACGATCCTCAAGTGTCGGTCGGCCAAAAATCGAGTTGAGGGCTAGGTGCCGATGAAGCCTGCTCATCCGACAGGGCACTTGCCTTGACCCCCAGAAGTCGAATACGGTCATGCCAGTTCACCCGCTTTAAACAGTCTGCCAGCGCGCAGCGCAGGTCACTGGCCGACTGGATTGAACGGGGCAAACTGACATCACGCGTCACCACTGAGAAGTCGGCAAACTTAACTTTCAATCCGACCGTGCGGCAGGTCAGGCCCTTAGCCTGCAAATCATCGGCCACACGCTGGCACAGACTATCGGCAATGGAGGTCAGCTCCGTGCGATCGTGACGCACATGCAAATTTCGCTCAAACGTGGTTTCCCTGCTTAACGATTTGGGTTCACGCGTGGTCACAAGCGCACGGTCATCGATGCCATTGGCCGCATCAGCCAGCCATTGCCCATATTGCCGGCCGAACTGTTGCTGCAAGCTCGTCAGCGAAGTCGCTGCAAGCTCACCGATGGTCTGAATGCCCATTTGATTGAGCTGTTCTGTGGCCTTCGGGCCAATGCCGTTGACTTTACGAACCGGCAAGGGCCAGATACGGGTAGGCACATCGTCCATTGACAAAATCGTGATGCCATCGGGTTTATCGAGATCCGAACAAATCTTAGACAGCAGTTTGTTAGGTGAGACACCGATCGAGCAAGTCAGACCTGTGGCGTCATGTACAGCCTGCTTGATACGCTGTGCAAGCGCCAAGGTGTCTTGTGGCAGATTAGTCAGATCGAGATAAATCTCATCGATGCCGCGGTCTTCAATCACACTGACTTCTGTAGCCACAGCCTGCTTAAACAGGCGCGAATAGTGTCGGTATGCTTCAAAGTCAGCAGGCAGCAACACAGCCTCAGGCGCTAGGCGAGCGCTGTGCATTAAGCCCATCCCTGAAAACACGCCGAACTGCCTGGCCTCATAAGTCGAGGTTGTGACCACCCCGCGTCCGGCATATTCGCCAAGGCGCACCAATGCTAGGCTGCCGTCGCTGTTGACTTGCGGTGGCGGCACTTTCCTGCCGCCCACCACCACAGGCAAGCCTTTGAGTTGCG
>CBFHXV010000093.1:0-2189 GCA_965659885.1 Burkholderiaceae bacterium
ATATCCTCGGCGATGAAGATCACTTGGGTGACATGGACTTTAAAGTCGCGGGTACGGAAGCAGGCATCACCGCCTTGCAGATGGACATCAAAATCCAGGGTATCACCAAGGAAATCATGCAAGTGGCACTGGCGCAAGCCCAGGAAGGTCGCTTGCACATTCTTGGCAAGATGCGCGATGCCATCGATGGCTCGCGTCAGGAGCTCTCGGCATTTGCGCCACGTATGCTCACCATGAAGATCAACCCGGAAAAAATCCGGGACGTCATTGGCAAGGGTGGCGCGACCATTCGTGCCTTGACCGAGGAGACCGGTGCGCAAATCGACATCTCTGAAGACGGCTCAATCGTGATCTCGAGTGCCGATCTTGATCGCGCCAAAGAAGCCGAGCGTCGTATTGCCGAGTTGACCGCTGATGTTGAGGTGGGGCAAGTCTACGAAGGCAGTGTCTTGCGTCTACTTGATTTTGGGGCCATTGTTCAAGTTTTGCCTGGCCGTGACGGCTTGTTGCACATTTCTGAAATAGCCAACTACCGCATCGGTAACATTAACGATGTGCTCAAAGTGGGCGAGACGCTGCGTGTCAAAGTCATTGAAGCCGACGACAAGGGCCGTTTGCGTCTGTCCGTCAAGGCCATCGGTGGTATCGAGGAGCAGCGCCCCGAGTTGGCTCAGCCCAAGCCGGCACCTGCAGCCTCAGAGACGCCTAACCCAGAGAGCTGATCTTTGGTTAAATAGTTGCAGTAAACGCTAGTCATCAAGCATAACGCCCCTTTTTAGGGGCGTTATGCTTTTGGTGAGCTGGTAGACATGCCATGTGTCGGTCTTTGCTGTTTGCGAATTGCTTTAATCGATCTCAATTGCCCATGTCGTGTTGGTCCAGCCGGGCAAGGCCCCACCGAATCCTCGCCCATAGGCGTTCGTGTAGATAGAACATCACAAGGCCGCTTGCGGCCAATGCCAGCGACAGTCCCAGACTTTTTGACCAATCGCCGATGTACCAGAGGTTGATCATGGTCATCACCAGTAAGCCAAGAAGTTGCCAAGTCAGCGCTTTTGTCCAGGTGCGATATTTTGTTTCCATGCATCCATGATGCGTTCTAGGCATGATTGAATCAACGTGACAGAATATGTGTTCATGCAACAAATATTGATTTTCTTCATGGAAATTGAACATCATCAAATCACACGCACCCAACGCGCGCAGATCTTTCGGCAGCGGATCCTTCAGGTCATGCAAGACAAAGGGTTAAATCGCAGTCAATTGGCTGACCGATCCCATATTGATCGATCCACCATATCGTTGCTGCTCTCGGACGTGCAGCTGCGGCTGCCAACCGGCCATGTGGTGGCGCAGATCGCGGGCGCCTTGGGCGTGACAACCGATTGGTTATTGGGATTGACCACGGATAGTCAGGTGGCGACCGAGTTGTTGCGCCAATCATTAGAAGTTGCTGAGACGACCGGATTTGGCCCAGACAGTCACACCGAGCGCTGGATGATTGAGTTTCAGGATGCCAAAGTTCGTAATGTGCCGGTTAGCTTGCCCGAGCTCATGAAGACAGACAAAGTGGTGCAACTCGAGTATGGCAAAAACCCAGACCGATCCGTCGATCAAGCCAAAGACGACAGCGCGGCGCAATTGGCCAACGTGCGCTTGCCAGGGCGCGATGTGGAGTTTGCCATGCCTTGGCAGTCCATTGCACAGCTAACGCAAAGAGCTGGCGTCTGGGCGCAGCTGTCGGCTAAAGAAACAGGGCGGCAAATTGCCCAAATGGCAGACTTATGCGAGGAACTTTATCCCGCGACACGCTTGCATTTGTTTGACCTCACGCATCACTACAGTGCTGCCATCAGCGTGTTTGGGCAGCGCCGCGCGGTTGTGTATATCGGCACGGGCTACCTCGTTTTCCATTCGACTCAGCATGTGGCTTTTTTAACCAGGCAATTCGATACGCTTGTTAAAAATGCTGTGGTTAGAAGTGATGAAGTCCACGAGTGGCTGCGCCAGCAGCTAAAGAAAGTACGTCAGTGAGTGTTGTTACTGAGGGCTGTTGGTGAGGGCTGTATCTGAGGGGTCTCATTGAGCCGTCATGCATTTGTTCAGCCGAAACAAACGTTCGCGTTTTAAAAAAACCTCCGTGGGGGCGGCATGACGTCGCCCGCTAGCCACCAGTTCTGATATCACGC
>CBFHXV010000094.1:0-2133 GCA_965659885.1 Burkholderiaceae bacterium
GATTGATAACGTCATTGTCAATGGTTCAGCCAAAGTCGTGGCTGCCGTTGCGGCTGTTAGCCGGCGTCTGCAGTCAGGCTACATCTACCACTATGCATTTTTTATGATCGTTGGGCTTATGGCTCTGATTACTTTTATTCTGGTAAATAAATAATGATTGGCGAGATAGCATCCTCTTCCGTCCCTTGGCTGACCATTGCAATCTTCACGCCTATCGTTTTTGGTCTGATCATCCTGCTTGTTGGGCGTGACGACAAGCCGAACGTCTCACGCTGGCTTGCCGTGATCGGTGCCGTGCTCGGGCTTCTCGCCACACTGCCGCTTTACACCGGCTTTGACACGTCCACGGCTGACATGCAGTTCGTGCACAAGCTTGAGTGGATTGCGGCATTCCCGTCCTACTACCACGTGGGTGTTGACGGGATTTCTCTTTGGTATGTGCTGCTTACCGCGCTGATCACCCTGATTGTGGTGATCGCGGGCTGGGGGTCGATCACCTACAAGGTCTCTCAGTACAAGGCCGCGTTTTTGATTCTGTCGGGCTTGATGATTGGGGTGTTCTCAGCACTCGATGGCTTGCTCTTTTACGTCTTCTTTGAGGCGACGCTCATCCCGATGTATTTGATTATCGGTATCTGGGGTGGCCCGAACCGGGTGTACGCGGCGGTCAAGTTCTTTCTCTACACCTTGCTTGGATCATTGCTGCTGCTGATTGCCTTTCTGTATCTGTGGGCGAGCACCGGTTCGCTGGCCATTCTGGATTGGCAGCAGGCGCCGCTGACATATAACGAACAGGTGCTGATCTTCCTGGCATTCTTGGCGTCGTTTGCGGTTAAGGTGCCGATGTTCCCGGTTCACACCTGGCTGCCCGATGCCCACCCAGAGGCACCAACGGGCGGCTCGGTGATTCTGGCACCCATTATGCTCAAGCTTGGTGCTTACGGCTTCCTTCGCTTTTCCTTGCCCATCACGCCAGACGCATCCGTCGGTTTGGCTGACCTCATGATTGTGTTGTCACTGATTGCCATCATCTACATTGGTTTTGTGGCGCTGGTGCAAAAGGACATGAAAAAGCTGGTGGCTTACTCGTCGATCTCGCACATGGGCTTTGTGACGCTGGGCTTTTTTATTTTCAATATCGAAGGGTTAAAGGGCGGGCTGGTCCAGATGGTTTCGCACGGCTTTATCTCGGGCGCCTTGTTCTTGTGTATCGGGGTGTTGTATGACCGGATGCACACACACAAGATTGCGGATTTTGGTGGCGTTGTGAATCAAATGCCTAAATTCGTGACCTTCTTTGTGTTGTTTAGCATGGCCAATGCGGGCTTGCCTGGCACCAGTGGATTTGTGGGTGAATTCATGGTGATTCTGGGCGCGATCCACTTTAACTTCTGGATCGGCCTTCTGACGGCGACTGCCCTGATTTTGGCTGCAAGTTATTCGCTGTGGATGGTCAAGCGTGTGGCCTACGGCAAGGTCGCCAATGATCGGGTCGCCAAGCTTAAAGACCTTGATGCCCGTGAATTTTTTGTGCTTGGTATTCTTGCGGTGGGCACGATCTACATGGGTATTTTTCCCAAACCGTTCACTGATGTCATGAATGCGTCCGTTCACGTTTTGCTTGAACATGTCGCCACCGGAAAACTATAAGTCGCCATGATGGAATCTCAATTTAACTTCGCCCTCGTTCTGCCAGAGATTGTGCTGCTGGTGGCGGCCATGGCCATCCTGATCATTGATGCGTTTTCCAATGACCCCAAACGCACACTGACCTACACCTTGTCCAATCTGACGCTGGCAGTGGTATTTGTGGTGTCGCTGTGGCAGTGGGTCGGTGGTGTCTCGGGCACCGGGTTCTACGGCATGGTGGTGGTCGACAGCTTCTCGCACTTTGTGAAGCTGGTGTCTTATTTGGCGGTATTTGCCACGCTGGTGTATGCGCGTGAGTACATCCAGACGCGCGACATGCTGCGCGGTGGCGAGTTCTACGTGCTGGTGTTGCTGGCCTTGCTGGGACAGATGGTGATGATTTCGGCTGGCAACATGCTGTCGATTTATCTTGGCCTTGAGCTGATGTCGCTAGCCATTTACGCATTGGTTGCCATGCGCCGTGACCATGAGCAGTCGACTGAG
>CBFHXV010000095.1:0-2133 GCA_965659885.1 Burkholderiaceae bacterium
AATACCAACAGGCCGACATAAACCGCAAAAAACAACCCCTCACTGGCACGGCCGTAAAACCGCTGCCCCAGCCAGCTACCCAAAAACGTCAGTGGCATCAAGATCAAGGCCGCCGTGGCATTGCCCAAGTGCAAAAGCCCAAGCAGGCTTAACGGGATGAACTTGACCATGTTTTGTACGAAGAGAAACGTGGCTTGTGCGCCCACGAATTGCTCTCTGCCGATTCTGCAACACAGGAAATACACCGTCATCAAAGGCGCACCCGAATTGGCGACGGTTTGGCTCAACCCCAGCCCTGTGCCCACCAAAAACAAGCCGCGCGGTGTGGCCTTGAAATGCTCGCCCGCCACTGCCGCCAGTGGCTTGCGCAACATAACCAGTGCCACATACAGCAGCGACAAACCGGCCACGACCACTTCGAGTCGCCGATGCACCAGTGCCAAATGACCGCTTGACACCAGCCACCACAAAATAACGCCACCAAGGGCTGTACCGAAAAAAGCAGCAGGTATCAGGGGTTTGAGGATTTGCGGTTCAGCATCCTTGCGGTGCTGCCACCAGGCCGTGGCCGCTGCCGGCAGCATCAGTGCGGCGACCACAGCGATACCGATCGTGGGACCTAGCGCTAAAACCATGAGCGGTGACACAACGAATCCACCCGCACCGATACCGCTGCGCGCAAATCCCATTAGCAGGGCGGCAAAGATGGCCAGCCATGTGCACAACACGGGATCGGGCTGGGTGGTGAACGCCGCCAACCAAGACACGATTAACGACCCGCAACCTTTGCTTTGATCTGTTTTAAATCGTCCCAGGCCAGGCGCTTGTCGACCGGGCGCCTCAAGAGATAAGCCGGGTGATAGGTCACCACCACGGGCACCGTGTGACCCGCCACGTCAATGCTGTGCGTGCTTTGACGCAGTTGCTGCAGTGAGGTCGTGGTGTGTAACAACGCATGCGCGGCAAACCGGCCCATGGCCAGTATGGCTTGCGGAGCCAGCAACTCGATTTGCCGGGCAAGGTATGGCGCACAGGCGGCAATTTCTTCGTCACGCGGATTGCGATTGGCAGGCGGACGACACTTGACCACGTTGGTGATAAAGACGCTAGTGTCTCGGCCATGACCAATGGCCTTCATCATGTTGTCGAGCAACTGCCCTGATCGACCCACAAACGGCTTGCCTTGCCTGTCCTCTTGCTCGCCAGGGGCCTCGCCCACAATCAAAATCTTCGGCTTGTCCACGCCCTCGCCTGCGACAGCGTGCTGGCGACCCTGGCACAGGCCGCAACGCTCACAAGTTTGAATGGTTTGCGCCAGTGAGGCCAAGTCCAGCGAGGCTACGTTCACCGCGGCCAAGCTCTCAGACGCCGGTGCTGGGGCTGTTGTTGGCGCCGGTCTTGGCGTCGGCACCGGGCTTGGCGCATGCAAAGCCACAGCCGTGGGCTCAGTTGTGGTCTCCGATCGGGCCTGAGTTTTAACCTCAGGCGTGGCCTCTGTTTTGGCTTGCACATCGGGCACGGCTGGTTGCCGAATGATCCAAGGTACGTCCACGCCCATGGCGCGCAGCCAGCCGTGCTGCAGTCTCGAGACCACGACACGGTTTCCCGCGCGGCTAACATTAGATGAAGGGACTCTGGATTGCGCCATGCCCTGTTATACCGTCAATTCGCCAAGTTCGCGAGCCATGACCAGCGCATCTTCACGCTGGCCACGCCCTGCCGGGTAATAGCCTTTGCGCACGCCGATTTGCTCAAATCCCGTACGACGGTAAAAGGACAACGCCCTTTCATTGGATGGGCGCACCTCCAGCAAAACGCGGCCAAGGCCCAAGTCAGTGGCCAAACGGTCCACTTGTGCCAGCAACAAGTGCGCCAGACCCCGCCCCCGAAAGTCCGGCGCCACGGCAATAACCAGCAGGTGCACATCATCGGGCGTGGACATGGCCACACAAAAACCTGCCAGTGCGCCACCGTCTTGACCCATGCGCACCACCCAGCCCGGGTAGCCGGCTGCCAGCGCATCCTCAAAATTGCGCCGACTCCAGGGAAAGGCCTGTGACTGGCGTTCGATTTCAACGACCTCGCGCAAATCAATGGGCATCATGGGCAGCACCAGCGTGTGCTCAGCTGAGG
>CBFHXV010000096.1:0-2097 GCA_965659885.1 Burkholderiaceae bacterium
CCTGCACGCTGGGCGCGACGGTCCTATGCTCGAATTGGCACGATGTGTCGATGTTGATCAACAAGAGCTGGCAAGACGGTTGAGCGATTTATTGCCCGACATGGTCAGTGTCATGCGGCGTGACTTGTTGCCCTTGCTGATGGGTAACCTGCAGCACATCAGCGAGATTCGTCGGCATAACCGTCAAGGTGAACGTTTGCTCGAGATCGAGCACCGAGAATGGATGATTTGCTTGGGCCGAGGGTTTGATTGGCTGCATACGCCAAATCTAGCGCTTATTGTTGGTCCGTATAGTCCGGACCTTGCGCATCCCATCTGCACGGCAGCTGATATTATCGCGGGCAATATGGCTGCAGGGCGGATTCCCGATGATGGGTTTTTGTTGTTGGCCTCGGTGCCGTTTGAGACTGTTGGGGTGGATCGAGCGCGCGCTGAGATCAAATCGCAGTTCCTGGCGAGGTTCGCATCAGATGTGATTGGCGAGCATGCCCCCCAACTGGCCAGCAAAATGCACGTGCGCACGGCCGTGCTGGACTGGCAGTCGAGGCGATTGGAGACGGTCGTTTGATGCCATTAGGCGCGCAGCGCCGGCAAACCCACGCCGGTGCTGTCAAAGCCGCCATCGGCCGCTAACACCTGGCCGGTGATGTAACTGGCTTTGGGTGAGCACAGAAACACGATCGCGTTGGCGATCTCGGTTTCGCTGCCATAGCGATTCAAGGGGATGGCGTCATGATAGGCGGCAATGATTTCAGGGCTGTGCACCGCAATGGCCAGTTTCGTACGCACGGGACCGGGTGCCACACAGTTGGCGCGCACGTGAAACTCGCCGAGTTCGGCCGCCTGCTGTTTGGTCAAGTGAATCACGGCGGCTTTGGATGTGCCATAAGCCACTCGCAGCGTTGAAGCACGCAGCCCGGAAATCGAGGCGATGTTCACAATCGCCCCTTGGGTTTGTTTGAGCGCAGGAATCAACGCCTGTGAGCATAAAAACACGCCATCCAGATTGGTTTGCATGACGGTGCGCCATGCCTCAAAACTCATTTGATCCATCGCCCCAAAATCGGCCACACCGGCGTTATTAACCAGCGAATCGACACGCGAGCCCCAAGCGGCAACATCGATGGCCATCTGATCGACTTGATCCGGCACCGAGACATCACAGTTCACCACAAGTAACCGCTGCTCGGCCTGCTCTGGCGTCATGCGCTGACTGCTGATTAATGCCTCATGAGCTTCGGTCAATGCAGGGACATCACGGTCAATCATGGCCACGCGCCAGCCCTCATCGAGAAACAATTGGGTGGTGGCCAGTCCAATGCCGCGCGCTGCTCCGGTGACCACGGCGACCGGTGTTTGAGTGCTGGCTTGCGCTTGCGGGGTGTGCTGCGATGACATTTTTCTTCTCCTTGGTGTGGTTTTAATGATTGTTGGTTTGATGACGTGCCGGGCGAAACACCGCGACGTTGTCGTAGTAGCTCGGTCGCTCATTGTCGGGATCGGTGCCGGGAATGCCAAGCACAGGCACGGGGAATAAATCAGCGGGCCGGGTGAATTCGTCGGTTCGCCAGCGTTGGGCGATAGAGACATCGAGTTCAGGTGGCAGGTCACTGAGCGTTGCGACTTCTGGCCAGGGTTGGTACATCACTTTGGCAATCATGCCCGGGTAGGGATTGGCGAGTTTTTCCAGGACGGCGTGGCCGATGATGAACAACTGATGGGTTTGCCAGAGATGGCGGTGCGTGATGAATGCAGAGTGCCAGTCATGTTGCTTAAGCCACATGGCCAGCCTGGGGTCTGGGCCGATCAAGACCGCACCACTTTCGTCAAACACCGTGGCGGCATCACTGGCAGGCGTGCGTTGCTGTTGTGCCGGTTGGCGAGCATGCACCGCATTGAGCTCGGCTTTGGTATTGGGGTAGTTCAGCCACATGCAGGCATTAAAAATGTCGTGCCACAACCGAGCGCGGGTGAGCACGTGACCGTGTTCATGGATATACCACTCGTATTCACGTTGGCCGCAGGGCTTTTGCTGTTCGATGAATTGGATGGGTTGGCCACGGGCGTTGCGAATGCCACGCTGTCTGGCCGCTTGAT
>CBFHXV010000097.1:0-2042 GCA_965659885.1 Burkholderiaceae bacterium
GGTCGTTAATGGTATCCACTGGCGTTGGTGACTTTGCCTCTAAAAACGTAGTACGTCCATGCTGTATACATCAAGACAAACGGCACCACAAACAAGACCCCAACGAGCAGGAACAACTGACTCTCGGGCGCGGAGGCCGCATCGTGAAAGGTGTAATTCGGTGGCACGACATAGGGCCACTTGCTAAAGAGCAATCCACCATAAAAGAGTGCAAACAGGGCGATAGTGCCAATAAAGGGCAAGGCATCGTAGCCTTTGTGAACCCAGCGCCACACCAGGCCAGCAGTCACCACCGTCAGCGCGGGCAACACCCAAAGCCAGGTCACATTGCCAAACCAGCGCTCGTTGACATAGCTGTCAATCATGGGTGTCCAAAAACTGACCACCACAAAAAAGCCCATCATGGCGATCAACAGCTTGGCTGCCCAGTTCCTGACGCGCGCTTGCAGTTCACCTTCGGTTTTAAGCACCAGCCAGGTGGCGCCAAGCAGTGAATAGCCCACCACCATGCCCAAGCCTGTCATCACGGTAAAAGGCGTGAGCCAGTCAAAGGCGCCACCGACGTAGCGAAAGTTCTCGGTCTCAAACCCCTGGATATAGGCGCCAACGACCGCGCCTTGGGCGAAGGTGGCCACCAGCGATCCGCCACAAAACGAGATATTCCAAAGGTGTTTGCGCTGAGCCGAGGCCTTAAACCGAAACTCAAAGGCCACCCCCCGGAAAATCAGTCCAGCGAGCAGTAAAAAGACCCCGATATACAGCGCCGGCAAAAAGACCGTATAGACCAGCGGAAAGGCTGCCAGCAATCCAGCGCCACCCAAAATAAGCCAAGTCTCGTTGCCGTCCCAGACCGGGGCAACCGAATTCATCATGATGTCGCGCTCGGCTTCGTCCTTGGCAAAGGGAAACAGGATGCCTACACCAAGGTCAAAGCCGTCGGCCAGCACATACATCAGCACACCGAAGCCGATGATGGCAACCCAAAGATACGTAAAGTCATACATGGTGTTCTCCTTGATCTAACTTCAACGTACGTGAGTTACGCATTAAAAAATGAAGGTGCCGTGGCTTGAGCCGGTGCGCCAACCTCATCGTCAGCAGCCGACAGCGGACGCTTCGGGCGACCGGTATCGCTAGCTCCGGGCAAGGTGTCACTGATGCCTTTATTAATCAGCTTGCGCAGGAAGTACACGCCAGCTGTGAAGACAACCGCGTACACCGCCACGTAGCCAATGAGCGTGAGCAACGCCATCCAACCTTGCAAGCTTGGCGTGAGCGATTGTGCAGCGGTGAGCATGCCGTAAATGAGGTAAGGCTGACGACCGATTTCGGTGACAAACCAACCAGCGAGCACTGCGATAAAGGGTGCTGGAATCATGAAAGTCAGAAACCGCAGGTACCCGCGCGAGGCGAGCAGTTTGCCGCGCCACACCAGCCATGCACCCCAGAGTCCAGCGGCAATCATCAGCATACCAATGCCCACCATGACCCTAAAACTCCAGAACACTGGCGCCACAGGGGGCTGCTCCGCACGGGGAAATGCGTCCAAGCCTTTGACGGTGCCATCAAGCTCGTGGGTCAGGATCAGACTGGCAAGCTTGGGGATACCGATCTCAAAGTGGTTGGTCTGCGCCTCTTGGTCGGGAATGGCGAACAGCAGCAACGGCAAGCCAGACTCTGTTTCCCAGGCGCCTTCCATGGCCGCAACTTTAGCCGGTTGGTGCTCAAGCGTGTTCAAGCCGTGAGCGTCACCGACGAACAATTGCAAAGGGGCAATGACGGCCAACAGCACAATGGTCATCTTCAGGGCCTTTTGTGCGGTCTCAACGGCGTGCCCGCGCAAGATGTAAAGCGCGGAGACGCCTGCCACCACAAATCCGCCTGTCAGAAACGATGCCAATGCCATGTGGGCGAAGCGATAGGGGAACGAGGGGTTAAAGATGGCTTGCAGCCAGCTCGTGACATGGATCATGCCATCGCGCATTTCCACGCCTGCGGGCGTTTGCATCCAGGAGTTGGCCGACAAAATCCAAAACGAAGAG
>CBFHXV010000098.1:0-1934 GCA_965659885.1 Burkholderiaceae bacterium
CCGCAACATTGTTAAACGCACGCCGGTGGGCAACCCAGATCTTTGGGAATCCGATGCGCCTCCCGGCTATGTTGGCGGACGCGCAAGGGCGAACTGGTTCCCCTCGATTGGATCTCCCAGCAACGAAGAAACAGAAAGCGTTGCCGATCAATCAATGGGTCGAGTGCAAGCCATTATTGGACAGGTGCCTGGTAATGTCTTTTACCTGACGAACAACTTGCCTTATATTCGTAGGCTAGAATATGACGCCTGGTCTAGCCAGGCACCCCGAGGGATGGTTCGGGTTTCTCTGAGAGAAGCCGAACAGGCATTGCGCAACGCTGCACGACAGCATTCTTGATTATTGACGAAAAGAGGACATAGCTATGGCTTCCGGTGCATTTACTTCTGCGGGAACCACCATTTCAATTGGTGACGCGCTCCCGGCATCTTATGACGATACAGGCTTTGGATCGGTTTCGTGGACTGAAATTGGCGAGGTTTCAGACCTTGGCGAGTTTGGCCGTGAATATGCCGAGGTGACTTTTAACCCCCTAGGCGATCGACGCACTGTCAAGCGCAAAGGATCGTACAACGATGGCAACATCACGATGACTGTGGCCCGCGTTGTCTCGGATTCCGGCCAGGCCTTGCTGCAGACTGCGCTTGATAGCGACGACAGCCAGTCGATCAAAGTGGAATTACAGGATGGCACCATCCTTTATTTCACTGCTCAAGTTATGAGCTACACGGTAAACGTTGGATCTGTCGATCAGATCACAACCGCAACCGTCACGCTTGGCATTACTGAGGACATCGTTGAGGTTTAATCCTCAAAATACGGCGGGGTCGATCTTGGCCCCGCTGGTTTTCAAAAGCAGGAGTAATCTAAATGGATATTGCAAAGTACAACACCACCCTAGCATCCGACCAAGCGCAAACCATGAGCTTGCGCGACCCGTTTACCAACGAAATTTTGGTTGATGAAAAGGGCGCGACAATTGATTTCTACTTGTTTGGCATTCAAAGCACGGCAGCCCGAAACGCTTTGGCAGAGCGCGAACGCCGATCCAATAAAGGCAAGCCAAGCAGCGAAGAATCATTGCGGCTTGGGGCTGAATTCTTGGCTGCGCTTACCGTTGGCTGGTCGCACAACATTGAAATTGAGGGCGACAAGTACGAGTATAGCTATCAAAACGCTGTAAACCTGTACATGGAACAAGACTGGATCGGGCAGCAGGTCATCCAGTTCGTCAACAATTTGGAGAACTACGCCCCAAAAGCATAGACCGGCTTCGGTTGTATGTGCGCCACGTTGCTTGGCTGCACGCAATGCCGGAGCCGAAGGGAAAAGAAAAGAGACGCCCACGCATTGATATTCTTGAAGAGCGTGGAAGCGCGCTCACAAGCATGCCAGAGGTGGAAACAGACGGCCATCTGCTAGAATGGCTGCAAGAGCTGGGATTCTGCGAGCAGGGCTACAGCGGGCCAGCCCCATTGACCTATCAAGAAATAAAGGCGTGGGCGCAAATGACCGGGATTGCACCGACATGGCAAGAGTCTCGATTCCTGAAGATGCTGTCGCATGAGTATTGCGCGCAGTATCACAAAAGCGATGACCGAGACACGCCGCCACCGTACACAAGCGATGAATTTGATCGCGTAGGGTTGTCGGATCGGATCAAGGCGGTTTTCCGTTCACACAGCCGGTACCGAGGCAACGCTGATGACTGATACATATTCGATTGCGTTCAAGGCTGATACACGGGATGTCAGAACCGCAAGGAAAGACATTGACCGATTAGGCCGAACTGTCAAAAGCGGTGGGGAGTCCGTCGAGCGTTTTGGCCGACAGGTCAAAAAGAGCAACACACAAACGCAATCAATGGCAAGAGCGAGCCGCCTTGCCGCAAGGGCCGTGACAGCTCTTGGAACAGCCATTTCTGTCCAGCAAG
>CBFHXV010000099.1:0-1864 GCA_965659885.1 Burkholderiaceae bacterium
CGCAGGGTTAGGAGGGGGTCAAGCGGGCGGTGTCCGAGAGGACGCCTTGCGGCGCATGGACTGCGGCTTGAGTTTTTGCCGCCTTGACTGACAGATCGTTCATGATTTTTGTTGTGTCTTTGGTGTGGCCAGCCGTTTGCGTTGTTGGCCAGGCGGTTGTCGAAGTTAAGGGCAATACGCTGTTTTAGCGCACATGTACCCGTGCTGTCACGGCAAAAAAACGGGGCAGTCGGGTTAACGACTGCCCCGGCTTAACCAGGCATGCGCAATGCACGTGCTCAGGTGCGCGCTGAATCAAACATTGACGGCCTGAGGGTGCTATTAGTCATTGGCATCGGCCTTTGCTTGGCTGAAATCGCCAGCCAACGCCTGCGCCAGACCTTCGGGCTTCAGGTATTTGCGCAAGGTCTTGTTCACCGTTTCGGCATCGAGTGCCTTGAGTTTCTCGTCAAATTGCGCAGACCATGCAAACGTTCGGTTTTCCTGCATGTAGTCAAGCCAGCCACTGGCCAACACACCGTCTTGCGCGCGATTCAATTGGCGCAGGTTCAGGATGGACTTGATGCCGTCCGAAACTTCTTCTTCAGAAAAGCCCTCGGTCAGTGCCCGTTGGAGCTCTTCGTTCATGGCCGTTTCAAATTTCTCCCAGTTCTCTGGGGCAAAAATGCCAGACAGGCGCAAGCTGCCATTGGGCTCAAAGGCTGAGACCGCTAGACGGCTTCTGACGTCATAAGACAAACCATCGGTTTCCCGGATACGCATCCACAGGCGCGAGTTTGATGATCCGCCTAGGAGATAGTTGCCCAGCACCAGAGCGGGATAATCGGGGTTGTTGTCCTGAATCTCCAGAGGCAGGCGAGCCAGGAACACCGCGTTGGCCTTATCGGGCGTGTCGATGCGCATGAGCGTGGGCTCAATGGGCTGATAGGGGTCTGGCACCCGTTCGTAGGCCGGTGCCGTGCGCCAGTCCTTCAATGCCGTGCTGACGGTTTGAACCACCGCTTCAGGGTCAAAGGTGCCCACAACGGCCATCGAGATATTGCCGGCACCGTAAAAGGCGTTGTGAAACGCCACGAGGTCACCGCGCGTGATGGCTTCGTAGCGCTGAATCGACTCTTCAAAGGTTGGCACATAGCGTAGATCGTCTGAGGGCCAGGGGTTGTCGTACCGGGCCAGTGTGCGTGAGGCCAGTGCGCCGGGCTCACTCATGTTGGCCTTGATGTTCGTGATGGCTTGCGTGATCTGCTCATCAAGCTCATCTGCCGGGAAGTTGGCATGCTTGAGGATGTGCAAGCCAAGCGCGATGGTGTCGGGCAGGTTTTTGCTTGTCGTTGAAATGCTGATGGACACGCCCGTGCCGCCGCCACCAATGAACATGTCGGCATTGAGCTCCTCAAGTCGGTCACGGATTTGTTGGCGCGTCATGGCATCGGTGCCAGCGTCTAGCAAGCTTGCGGTCACGCTAGATACGGTTGCCTTTCCTTTCAGGGACTCTACATCGCCAAACTGCACCAAGATATCGGCCTGCACACGCTGGCCTCGGGTGGGCTTGTTTAAAAGCGCCATTTTTACCGGGCCGCTGGCGAGGTTAAGCACACGGCGCTCGGTTAACTTGTCGATGTTGGCCGGTGTCGGGTCAAAGGCCTCGACCATCTCGGCGCGAATATCGCCGACGTAACCCTCAAGCAGGGGCTCGATGTCAAACCGTTGTTTGGCTGGCGCGCGCTCGGGGTTCTCTGTTGGTATGTAAAGGCCTTCCGTGCGGTTGGCTGGCACTAAGTAGTCATCAACGACTCGCTGCACGTCAGCTAGCGTGACTTCCTTGATGCGGTCACGATTTTTAAACATCAGTCGCCAGTCGCCT
>CBFHXV010000100.1:0-1719 GCA_965659885.1 Burkholderiaceae bacterium
GCGACGCAGCAGCGTGCGGCAATCGCATTAATGGCTTTCAATCAAATTGTCGGTAAATATTGACAAATACCGACAATATGTAAAAATACCCTTATGGAAACAAGACACAACCACCACCATCTTGTAGACATTGTTCGGCGCCACGGACTGATGCGCGCTCGAGATGCGCATGCTTATGGTTTCAACCGAATGGCACTAAGTGAACTGACACGCCAGGGGGAACTCATACGACTGCACCGCGGTCTCTATGCGCCTGCGGATCGACAGACAAGCGAATACACCTCTCTGGCGGAGGTAAGCAGCAAATACCCAAAGACGCTCGTTTGCCTGCTCTCAGCGCTGCAATTTCACAGTCTAACTACACAGGCTCCGTTCGAGGTATGGGTAGCTATAGCCAACAGCGCACGCGCTCCAAAGCTCGACTATCCTCCACTGCGTGTGGTGCGCTTTAGCGGTGAGGCACTCACCGCGGGCATAGAAAAATATCAGGTAGATGGTGTTACTGTGCGCGTGACTAATGTGGCTAAAACAGTGGCTGACTGCTTCAAATATCGCAACAAAATCGGCCTAGATGTCGCACTCGAAGCTCTGCGTGAGTCTTGGAACACGAAACAAGTAAGTATGGATGATCTTTGGCACTACGGTCAGATCTGCCGAGTAAGCAATGTCATGCGTCCGTATCTGGAGTCGCTGGTTTGAGCACACGGAATATCAGCGCTTCAGTACGTGCCAGGCTAATGAACAAATCACGTTCTGAAAAGCGTGACTTCGCTTCTGTACTTACTCGCTTTGCGTTGGAACGGCTCCTATATCGCATAAGCATATCTGCGCACGCAGACCACTTCCTACTCAAAGGCGCAATGCTCTTTGACCTTTGGTTCGACGTGCCAATGAGACCAACACGAGATATTGATCTCCTAGGGTTGGGTTTAGCGGACGAGCCGTATCTAATTGCAGCCTTCACCGAGATTTGTACTCTACACGTCGATGATGGCATCCATTTCGATGAAGAAAGCATCCGCGCCGAAGAAATCCGCAAAGAGGCGAATTACGCAGGCATTCGCGTCTGTTTGCTGGGATGGATAGACGGCGCGCGTTGCCAGATCCAGATAGATATAGGCTACGGTGATGCCGTTTCTCCCGGACCCGATTTGGTTGAGTATCCCGTGATGCTAAAAGAATTTCCAGCTCCGATTCTCAAAACTTATCCAAGATACACGGTTGTTGCGGAAAAATTCGAGGCCTTAATCACTCTTGGGATAGCCAACAGTCGGATGAAAGATTACTTTGACCTGTGGGTGTTGGCCGTGCACAGCGATTTTGAGGGAGTAATCCTGCGAGAGGCCATTAGCGCTACGCTGGCACGAAGGGGCACCGAAACCCCAATCGAGACGCCGTTCGGTCTGACTGAAACATTTGCAACCGACACAAAAAAGCGAATGCAGTGGGCAGGCTTTCTCAAAAAAAATCAACTTGAGGCGCTGGCACTTACACAGATTGTTGCTGTCCTGCGTCAATTTCTGATGCCCCCACTCACTTCCATAGCTAACGACAGAGATTTCAGTAGTCACTGGCGCCATGGGTCCTGGCACTAACCATGACGGCAAAGCACATCACTACAAGAGCCCGTTGCGCTTAGATACTAAGACATCAACTCTTGCGTATGCTGTGCAATCATGGTCTCTTCATCCGTCGGCACACGAAGACACAGCACCCTCG
>CBFHXV010000101.1:0-1704 GCA_965659885.1 Burkholderiaceae bacterium
GATGCGCTTGAGCATCTCGAGAAGCTCGGTGCCATCTTTATCGACGATTGAAGGTGCAGGATGACGGACATGCCTGATGACCGTCACTCACTGAACCTCGCGAGCCGACCCCAGCGAGCCGGCTCATTTTTCATAAAAAGCCGCTAGTCATGGCCAGCCATGTAGACCTGCAATTGTTTCGGCGTAGCGTGCCTGCTGAAATCAAGCTCGTATTGTTGAGCTTGTTATGTGTTCTCATGCTCGCCGTTGATGCGAACTCGACCTTGCTCAACCCACTTCGCCAGGGTTTGAATATTGTCTTGTACCCGTTTCAGCGGGTGGTCTTGTTGCCGCGCGACGCGGTAGCAGTGGTTCAGGACTACACGAATGCGGCACGCTTGCTGCAGCAAGAAAGCGATGAATTGCGCCGCCAGCGCATTGAGCTGTCTCAGGTGGTCACTAACGCAGCTCAATTGCTAACCGAGAATGAGCAGTTGCGCCGTTTGCTGAGTGTGACTGAGAAGCGCCAGGGTCACCCGACCGTTGTGGTTGAGGTGCTGTATGAGCCAGTCAACCCCTATCAGCGACGCTTAGTATTTAACAAAGGCAGCGATGAAGGGATTGCGCCTGGCATGCCCGTTATTGATGAGGGCGGTGTGGTCGGGCAAATTATTCGAGTCACGCCTTATACAGCCGAAGCGGCCTTGCTGACTGATGAACAATTGGCCATTCCGGTGCAGTTGCTGCGAAATGGTTTACGCCTCATTGCGTTTGGTTCAACGGTGCCTGGCAAAGTTGAGGTTCGCTACTTTGCCTCAGACGCCGATATTAAAGTGGGTGATGTGCTGGTCACCAGTGGTGTGGGCGGCGGATTTCCGTCTGGTCTTTCGGTGGCCACTGTACAGAGTGTTGAGCGCGATGCAGCTTCTGGTTTTGCCAGAGCGCTAGCTGAACCCACATCGTACCCCGAGCGTTATCGCCACTTTCTGGTGCTGAAGGTGCCACCGACAAAGCCCGTGGTCAACGATGCCGTTACAACCACCCCTGCGCCGGAGGTCGGGCAATGAGTCGTGACAATATCGATATGCAAAGCGGCTTGTTGCGCACGGTCGGCATGGGCGCTGACAGCCGTGATGTCCGAACAGATGCCTGGGTGGTTTGGGGTTCGATATTCTTGGCTTTTTTGCTTAGCCTTTTGCCATGGCGCTCAAGCCCCTGGTCCCCCGACTTGCTAGTCTTGGTTGTGGCGTTCTGGGTGGTGCACGAAGGCGGGCGGATTGGTTTGGTCACGGGCTTTTTGCTTGGGCTATTTATGGACGTGCATGATGCTGGTCCTCTGGGTCAGCACGCGTTAACCTATGTGTTGGTTTGCTATGGTGCGGTGGTGTTGCGGCGTCGATTGCTTCGGTTCAATCTCTGGCGTCAAGCCTTGCACATGTTGCCAGTGTTTGTGTTGGCCAAGGCTCTAAGTCTGGCGCTGACGAGTTTGCTTATGGGTACTTGGCCTGGCTGGCTGTGGATGACGGGTGTCTCGATGGCCGGGGTGCTGTGGGTGCCCGTTGGATGGATTTTGTTGCTGCCTGGCAATCGTTTAGCTGCCATGAACTCACAAACCGATTGATCCGCCCGTTACCTCGATCTCAGACGGGATAGTTTTTAAGGTCGTCCAAGTTATACATGTTTGATTTCAAGAGCGCTTCGCAACGTGAACGCAGCCGCTTTGGC
>CBFHXV010000102.1:0-1568 GCA_965659885.1 Burkholderiaceae bacterium
ATTGCGTTGATGCCGGCAGGTAGGCGCCAGGACGGCGTGCATGCGTATCTGGAGGACCACCTGCTGCCGCTGTTCGCCAATCGCGTGCTTGATTTTGATGTGGCCTGTACCAGGGCCTATGCCGAGCTGCTGGCCCGCTCTCGCGCTGCTGGCGTTACCGTGCAAACCGCTGATGCCTTTATTGCCGCGATTGCGCTTGCGAATGGCTTTGCGGTTGCGACTCGAGATACAACGCCATTTGAAGCGGCTGGCTTGAAGGTCATCAACCCTTGGCAGGGTTGAGTCGCAGGCGCTCAGACGGCCGGCGCCGGTAACTGGCCTTCAACTAAAAATTGCTCGAGTGGGTAGTGCTCGACAACGTGGGCTGACAGGGACAGAAATCGGGTAACCTTGCCATCCACCTCGCACAACCATTGCTGAAGATTGGTGACTTCCCCTGATGCGAAGACTTCGGGGGTATAAAGGCCGACATTGATGCCCGCGTTCACATCGCGGGCCGAGACAAACTCAAACGCCAGTACACCGGCAGCGCGCATTGCCGTGCCCAGCGCTTGGGTCTCTGTGTAAGCTGTGGGGCTTGTCAGTATGCGCTTTTGTGGCGCAAAGGGCTCGGCCTGCAGCTTCAGGCCCCAGTCGGTTTGATAACGCACGCGATAAAGTGTGTGCTCACTACGCACAGGGCGCCTTGGAGGTGTTGCCATGCCTGCCCACAAGACAAACCGGTAATAGGCCGCTTCGGCGCGCGCAGTAGAGGAGGCGTGCGACCCATAAAAGATGGAGGGTTCATGACGCCCGCCAAACCGTGATCCGTGCTGCAGCGGCGGGTATCGGAACGGTGACATCAGCAGGTAATGCAGGTGGTTACTGCCAGATCGGGCCGCTGGCTTGCTGCGCTCGAGGAGCTGCTCGAGCAGACTCTGCTCATCGAGTGTGTCAACGAGCCCCACAGTGGCAATTTGCTCCTGACTTTCGACGACGCGGTAAAGATTGCCATCAACCTTAGTGACATGCGCCACGACGTTAATGCCCCGCCACTGCACCAATTCAGACATGCACTAGGTTTTCCCGCGAATGGCGTCAAGGTAGTCGCAGACGTGAACAAGCCCGTCGATTGACTGGCACTGTTCTGCTGGCGTGCCGCCGGTGTGATGGTTGTGTGTGTGCATCCAGTGCCGCATGTGCTCGGCATCCCCGCCCATCAGGGCATAGAGGCTGCGATAGCAGCGCACTAGCAGCAGTGATAGCTGTCCGCTTTGACTGGCCGGATCGACCCCTGAGCGAAGCAGCGTGGAGCGATCCCGTCCAATGATGCGCCCGAGCTGCGCCTGGCTGATACCAAGCGTTTTGCAGGTGTTCAGTATGGCTTTGGCCAGTACTTGGGCCTCGTCTGTTTGGTGAGCGGTTGCAGTCGACATTGAGGCCTCCAGTTTCGGTTTAACCCGTGCATATGCACAGATTATTGCTGTCAGTGTGTTTTTGCAACGCTAGAATTGTGGTTGCGGCCCTCTTCACTTGCAACCAAGCAAAAGCATTCTTTATCGTACGGTGAATAGTGCTATTGATTGAAT
>CBFHXV010000103.1:0-1534 GCA_965659885.1 Burkholderiaceae bacterium
GGCCATGGGCCTGTTCATGCTGATGTTGGCGCCCGAGTGCTTTTTGCCGTTGCGCCAGCTCGCGCAAGCGCACCATGACATGAACGCGGCCAAAGCCAGTAGCGAGGTGCTCGGTGAACTTCTTGAACCGTCGGACACCGCCGCGCGTGCCATTGAACCTTGCCGTCAGGCAAACCAGGCCCTTGAGCTACAAGCGGTGACATTGACCTGGGAGCAAGCCACCGAGCCCGTGCTGGCCAATCTGAACATACAGGTGCCGCGTGGCCAAATTCTAGGCATTGCCGGCGACAGCGGGCAAGGCAAATCGAGCCTGCTTGGCATCATGGCCGGGTTTATCAAACCAGACACGGGTCACGTGTGGCGCGATGCGCAGTGGGCGTGGTTGGCCCAACGCCCTCACCTGTTTCATGCCAGCTTAAGAGACAACCTGCTCATGGCTGCCCATGAACCCTTGAGCGATCAGACGCTGACGGCGGCGCTGGCCAAAGTCGGGCTTGATTTGCCGCATCCGTTACTGCCCAAAGGGCTAGACACCGCCATCGGCGAAGCCAATCAGGGCGTCTCGGGCGGACAGGCACAACGCATAGCCTTGTGCCGCGCGATTTTGAGTGGCGCCACCTTGTGGCTGCTTGATGAGCCCACGGCAGCGCTCGACTCAGATACGCGCGACGCCTTGCTAGACACCATCATGGCGCAGGCACGCCAACAGCAGACCACGGTCATTCTGGCTAGCCACGATGAGCAGGCGCTTGCTCGCTGCGATCGCGTCTTGCACATCCAAGACGGCCAACTGCGAGAGGCCATATGAGAACCTGGCGTTACCTGTTCTCCTTGTATCAACCACGCTCGGGCTGGCTGCTCGTGGCCTTTATCAGCCTGACGGTCACGTGGCTGTCGGCAGCGGCCTTGCTGGCCATCTCAGGCTGGTTTATCACCGCTTGCGCCATGGCGGGTCTGGGCATGATCGCCAACCTGAACATCTTCACACCTTCAACGGCCATCCGTGGGTTGGCGCTGTTGCGCACCATCGGCCGCTATGCCGAGCGGGTCATCGGCCATGAAGCCATTCTGCGCATTCTGGCCGACCTGCGGGTGCGGGCATTTACCGCTGTCGCGCAACAACCCGCCCGTCAAAGCCCAGACTGGCGACATGCCGATGTGGTCAACCGGCTAACGGCTGATGTTGACACTCTTGACGGTGTTCCATTGCGTGTCATTGGCCCATTGTTTGCGGCCGTGCTGACATGGCTAACTGTGGTTGTCATTGGCGCGATCTGGGGGGGCTGGACGGTTGCCGCTGTCATGGCGATCGGCGGTGCATTGACATTGTTTGCCTCACTGTGGGCCGCGCGGGCCGGACAGGTGCAAGGCAAAGCCGTCATCGAGGCTCGCAGCGAACAACGCGTGGCGCTCACCGACCACTTGGGCGGGCTAGCCGAGCTGATCGCCTATGGGCGCACCGCAGCATCTGATGCACAACTGGCCAAGCTCGATCGTCTACAAACTGAACGCCTGCAACGACAGGAACGGCTGG
>CBFHXV010000104.1:0-1513 GCA_965659885.1 Burkholderiaceae bacterium
TCTGAGTTGGCCCTGCGTCAAAAGCAGTATGACGATGCCCGACGGTTTTTGGACTATGCGCGCCAAGGCGTTAAGGACTCGCCTTATCTCGAGCGCCAAGCCGCCGCGGTGGCGCTAGCCAGTGGCCAGGCGAGTTCCGCTCTAACCATCAGCCAACGTGCCATGGCCACATGGCCGAACCACCGGGCGCTAGTCGAAATCCGGGCCAGAGCTTTGCAGCAGCTCGGCCGTCATCGTCAGGCCGCCCAGTTTCTTGAGCAGCAAATCCAAAAGTGGCCAACACAGTCGCCGGTGTTTTACCAGTTGCTGGCGCTCAATCTCGCCGATTCAGACCAGCCGGCGCGTGCCAGGCGTGCCATGGCGGACTACTATGAGTTGACTGGCGCCTTGCCATCGGCCATGGCACAGTTGCAGCAAGCCAGAGAGATGACCCAAGACTTCCATGAGCAGTCACGAATTGACGCTGAGATCAATCGACTGCGTGAGCGCATCGAGCAGGAACGCACGTTGCTGGAAAAATTTGGGGGTTGACCTCTCATTTGACGGGGCCGAAATCAGAGCGGTGTGAGGCTGGGTTTCGCCGCTTGGGCCACTTGTGCCACCAGTGCACCAGTGCCACCTGCGCCATTGCACCATTTGCACCCTGATACCTTGCGTCAGAGGCGAGAATTAAAAAAGCGCGCCAATCGTGAGGGCAGCCATGTCAGGCTGCCCGGAAACCGACCCGTGACAAATCCCATATGGCCACCTTCGGCGGGTTGATGCAACACCACGGCCTGACTGGCTTCGGTGCTACCTGGCAATGAGGCCTCGGGAATAAACGGGTCATTACGCGGATTAATGATTAGCGTGGGCAAGCTGATGTAGGGCAGCCAGGGCTTGCTTGAAGCCTTCTGCCAGTAGTCCAGTGCATCGTGAAACCCATGCATGGGTGCGGTGTACGCATCATCAAAATCTTTTAAGGTTTTTGCTGCCGACACCCGGGTGATATCAATGGCGCCAGGAAAGCGATGGGCTTTTTCCAGTACCTTGGGTTTCATGCTTCGTAAAAAGTACCGCGTATACAGCCAGCGGCACAAGCGATCTTGTGATAAGCGATTGCCTGCGGCCACGAGATCCATGGGTGCACAGATGCTAACGGCTGCTTTGAGGTTGTCTGGGGTGTTCTCAGGCTTGGCCCGTTCACCGAGGTACTTCAGCAAGGCATTGCCGCCAAGCGACACGCCAGCGACATGCCAGGCAGCATGAGAGCTTCGCGCCATGACCGCCTCGATAATGAACTCCACCTCATCGATGTCGCCGCTGAAGTAGGAGCGCGCCAGGCGATTGGGTGCACCCGAGCAGCCTCTGAAGTGCGCCAGCACCACCAGCCAGCCACGGGCTCTGAAGTATTGCAGGATTGATTGCACGTAGCGGCTGTTGCTGCTGCCTTCTAGCCCATGCAAAAGCACCAGTGCTGGTGCGTCACCGTGCGATGCGATGATCTCGCTGTCTTGCGGTTCAATCCAGCGTG
>CBFHXV010000105.1:0-1510 GCA_965659885.1 Burkholderiaceae bacterium
GCCAGCGGTTGACGGGGTCGATCCACAGCCGCACATCGCGCGCCACGCTAAAGGCACGCGGCAGCAACTCGTCGGTAACGGCCTCTTTTAAGTCTTTGAGCTGCTTGCGCCCGGGGGTGTAGCCCTGTTCTTCTTCAATGACTTGCGCGCGCGCCTTGACCGTTTGGTTAATCACGGTCGAGGGCAGCAGTTTTTTCTCGATACGAAATGCCGCTAGGTACTGTCCTTGCACGTCAACGGCAAAGCGCTCGTCGTCGTCTCGCGGTGTCACCCACCCGGTGGACACGGCCGACAAGTCATCCGCCGGTTTGAAGGCATCGGCTTTGAGCGCCTCATCAAGCGCACCCATGTTGCCTGCCCAGTGCTCGGACAGACGAAATACTTTCAGATTCTTGAACCACATAACCCAATCCCACGCCTGAACGACATCAGGCAAATAAACATCAATCTGGCAGTGTAGCGTGAGCCGGTGCCGGCGTTGTTTGGGGTAGGGGTGGGGTTGCCCGGGCAGCGCCCTGCGCTCAGAGGCAGTCCGGCGCTTTGGTCATCCCCTCAAAACACGTGTGCACCAGCAGTTCCACGATGTCGTCATCGCTAAAGGCGCCGCCGCTTTTAAGAAAGTCGGCCACCGGGTCACAGGACCGGGCGTAGATGGTGTAAAGAATCACCTCGCCTGGCAAGGCCGGCGACAGGTCGCCGGCTTCTTGCGCCTGGCCAATCCAAAGCCCGAGCAGTTCGGTCAGCTCGCCTAGGCGCTCGACATAGGGCTCGTGCTCAAGCAAGGTTTGCTGGATGCTCGAGCGCGTCGATGGCAGTGACGGCATGGTGCCTGACAAGTGGATGCGCACGGCCCAGCGCACCACACCCTTTAACTTGTCCACCGCGCTCAGGTGCTCGGCCTGGCCTTGGGCCATGGCCAAGGCGTCTTCAATAAAGCGGGTCATGGAAGCGGCCGCTAAAGCATCCTTGGAATCAAAGTGCTTGTACAGGCTGGCCTTGGCAATGCCCACCTCGGCCGCCACCTCGTCCATGGTCATCAGGTCATAGCCCTTTTGGGCTAGGAGGCGGTTGACCGTGTCGAGAATGGCGTCTTCGCGAAATTTGTGCTGCTGCTCTTTAAACGAGAGTTTTTGTGGGTTTGCCATCAAAACTTTCCTGAGTGGTTCTAGATATGGGTCCCGATGATGGGGTTCTAACAATGGGTTTGGGCGATGGGTTCAGACGATGGATTCAAACAACATTTTCAATTGCATGGTTAGTCGCTATTGCGCCAAACCAAGATTTAGTATCTAATCGGTTCATAAAGTTACTAATCAGTATTTTTTGTAAACCTAGCAGTTTCATTTGTGGTCGATAAGGTTAAGCTGATAAACGAATAAGTCGCATTTTAAGTCTGTCGCAACTGCCACAGTGCCGCCACCGTGCTTCTTATGCGCCATATCTCGTCATTACAAGCTTTCATGACCAGCTTTCATTACTAGCTTTTATAACTCGCTTTATTACCGACCAG
>CBFHXV010000106.1:0-1459 GCA_965659885.1 Burkholderiaceae bacterium
GAATCGCCTAGCCCCACATCGGCAAGAGACATATCGTTGGCATTGACCAAGAGACGCACACCGCTATCCTGGGTTTGGCCAAGGGGTTCAATGCTTTCAATCTGGCCGGTGGTCGCCACAATCCCTGTAAACATGTTCAGTCCTTGATCTACGTCTGATGTTGCGCGTTACTGCGCTCAATATGGTCTGCCAGCGTTTGCCAGCGATCCACGCGGCGCGCCCGAATCCTGACATCTCCCCCCACCGGTTGATGATCGACAAACATTAACGTCTCGGCCTCGGTCAATTGATCGATACCCGGGATGTCGAGCATGGGCTTGCCATGACCCAGAAATGCTGGTGCTAAATACAGCACGAGCTCATCAACGCAGCCGGCCTGCCAAAGCGCACCATTGATACCTGCACCGGCTTCAACATGCACCTCGTTAATGTCATTCTCAGCAAACCACTGCATGACCGCAAGCAAATCCACACGGTCCGATGAGCCTTGCTCAGGACAGTTCACAATCACGGCATCTTTGGCTTGAAGCGCCAGCTTTCGTTGCTGCGATGGATTAGCCGCAAACAAGATCAAACCTTCGGTTTGCAGGAGTTGGGAATCATCAGCAATTTCAAGCTTAGGATCAATGACAGCCCGCTTGGGCTGCCGATGTGTCTGCACATGCCTGACGTTAAGCATAGGGTCATCGGCTTTGACCGTGCCAATACCCGTGAGCACCACACAGCTGCGCGCACGCCAGTGATGCCCGTCAGTTCGAGCCTCAGGCCCAGTGATCCATTGTGACTGCCCGTCTGGTAACGCCGTGTACCGATCCATAGACGCCGCGATCTTGAGCCACACGTATGGCATGCCACGTACCATGCGTGAGACAAACCCTGGGTTCATCGCCAACGCCTGCTCAGCTAACACCCCGACCGTGACTTCGATGCCAGCTGCACGCAAGGCGGCAATGCCACGGCCAGAGACCTCGGGGTAAGGATCCACATGGGCGATGACCACGCGCTTGGGTCTAGCGTTAACCAGTGCATCGGTGCATGGCGGGGTTTTGCCGTGGTGACTGCAGGGCTCAAGTGATACATAAACCGTTGTCCCTTCAGTGGCGATACCCTTTTGTGCGAGGTCTCTGAGCGCCATGATTTCCGCGTGGGCCTGGCCTGCGGCCTGCGTTACGCCCTCGGCCACGATTTGGTCGTCTTTGACAATCACACAGCCCACGCGAGGGTTGGGCGTGGGCACGTACAAGCCAGATTCGGCTAGCGCCAGCGCGCGTGCCATGAAATGCTGATCATCAGAAGGGTTTGACTGTGACATACAACCCGGTCAACTATTAAGAGCTCTGGTCATCGCGTTTGCGAAGAGGCTTTTGCATTTCCTTAATGGCGCGAACAAACTCACCAATATCTTCAAAGCTCTTGTAAACGGAAGCAAAGCGCACATAAGCCACTTTGTCGAGCTTGT
>CBFHXV010000107.1:0-1405 GCA_965659885.1 Burkholderiaceae bacterium
GATGTCCACCGGTTTCCATTGCCATGCGCCAGCCGGACTCTTGGTCAATTCCCACTCGTAGTTCAAGAGCAGGTGAAAGTAACCGTTGTCCCACTTGGTTGGGTTGGTGGTCCAGGCGCCTTCAATACCGCTTGTGACCGTGTCGCGGCCAATGCCACGGGTCTTGTGGTTAATCCAGCCCAAGCCTTGCTCTTCGATTGGCGCACCTTCGGGATCCGGGCCAAGATTGGCAGCATCACCATTGCCGTGTGCTTTACCAACCGTGTGTCCACCGGCGGTCAGTGCCACGGTCTCTTCGTCATTCATGGCCATGCGAGCAAACGTCAGTCGCACGTCGTGCGCTGAACGCAGCGGGTCGGGCTGGCCACCCACGCCCTCGGGGTTGACGTAAATCAGGCCCATTTGCACGGCAGCCAACGGGTTCTCAAGCGAATAACGATCCTCTTTGGAAGGATAGCGGTTCTCACCCAACCACTCGGACTCACCGCCCCAATAGATGTCTTTCTCGGGGTGCCAGATGTCTTCACGGCCAAAGGAGAAGCCGTAAGTCTTAAAGCCCATGGATTCGTACGCAACGTTGCCTGCCAGAATGAACAGGTCAGCCCAGCTTAACTGGTTGCCATATTTTTTCTTGATGGGCCACAGCAGACGACGACCCTTGTCCAGGTTGCCGTTGTCGGGCCAGGAGTTCAGCGGTGCAAAGCGCTGGTTGCCCGTACCGGCACCGCCGCGGCCGTCGGCCACGCGGTAGGTACCTGCTGCGTGCCAGGCCAGACGGATCATCAGGCCGCCGTAGTGACCCCAGTCAGCGGGCCACCAGGCTTGGCTGTCGGTCATGAGCGCTTCGAGGTCAGCCTTCAGGGCTTTGACGTCGAGTTTTTTGACTTCTTCGCGGTAGTTGAAGTCAGGATCCATCGGGTTGGTCTTGCTGTCGTGCTGGTGCAGGATGTCCAGGTTTAACGAATTGGGCCACCAGTCCATGACAGATGAGCCTGTCTCGGTCATCGCGCCGTGCATGACCGGGCATTTAACGGTATCTAGCATGTCTTACTCCTTTGTTGAAGTTGCCAACGTAGTCTAAAACAATCAAAAAATGAATACTAATTGTTTATAACTAAAACACTAATAGGCGACTGTTACGTTCATGTCACCTCAATGACATTAACGCCGAGCCACGTGGGTGTGACTTAAAACTTCGGCTTAACCGGCCACCCTGAGACGCGGGTGAGCATCAGCCAAATGACCACTGGCACGTCTGTGTGCCAGCACTGGCGGTTTGATGTTAAGCACCATTCGATGGAGCCTGTCATCATCGGGGCATGGATGACTGACAAACCCCAAACCCTTACAGAAGCTTAACATCGACTGGTTACTTGGCAATACATCACCATAGATGGAGTTCAGC
>CBFHXV010000108.1:0-1396 GCA_965659885.1 Burkholderiaceae bacterium
CGGTTAATCAAGGCATGGGCTTGGGGTAAGCGAAACATGCGCGGCTTGGGGTTGCCAGGCTGCGCGCGCGGGGTGACGGTGCCTACTTCAACAAAGCCAAAGCCCAGATTGCCCAGGGCATCAATGTGTGCGCCGTCTTTGTCAAGGCCGGCGGCTAGACCGACCGGGTTATTCAAGCGCAACCCCATGAGTTGCATGGGTGCGTTTGGCCTGTCGGCAACGAGCTTGCGGGTGAGGCCGCAGTCGTGGGATTTTTGCAGGGTTTTTAGGGTGAGGTCGTGGGCCGCTTCTGGGTCCATGACAAATAGGGCTTTTTTAGCCAAGCCGTAGGCGTTAAAGACAACGCTCATGCGACATCGTCGGGCATAGGATGCCATTGGCCGTCAATCAGGCACTGTATGGGCTTGAAGTTTGACTTGTAGTTCATCTTGGGGCTTTGTTTGATCCAGTAACCCAAGTATAGCCAGGGCAAGTTCATTTGTTGGCACTGCTGGATTTGCCAAACGATACCGTAGGTGCCGAGGCTGCCTGGCACGTCTGGGTCATAAAACGTGTAAACCGATGACAATCCCTGATCCAGAATGTCGATGATAGAGACCATAAACAGCTTGCCCTGGCCGTCACGAAACTCGACTAACCGGGAATTTACCCGGCTGGCCAACAGGAATTGTCGGTATTGTGCCTGGCTGTCATCATCCATGCCACCACCGGGATGGCGAGCGGCCTGGTAGCGACTGTAGAGCTCAAAATGTTCGGCCGACCAACCGAGGGCCATGATGTGGGCCCGCAAGTCACGGTGCGCTTTTAACGCGCGCCGCTGGCTGCGGTTTGGCGTGAAGGCTTCGCAGTCCACACGCACCGGAATGCAGGCTTTGCATCGGTCGCAGTGCGGGCGATAGGTAAAGACACCGCTGCGCCGAAATCCTTGCGCCACGAGTTCAGGATAGTTGTCGGCATGAATCAGGTGACCGGGTGCGGCCACCTGAGAGCGTGCCTGCTCGTTGGGCAGGTAGCTGCACCGGTAGCTTGCCGTCGTGTAGAACTGAATCGCCGCAAAGGGCAGTTCTTGTATCTGACTCATGGTGACTTATCGTACCTGAAACGCAGCCTCGGGTCAGAGATGCCCTAAGAACCTGTTGCCTGAATTGGCTTTGATTCAACGCCAGCGGGCAAGCCTGGATGGCGCTTGCCGGCCGGACTCATCCAGCCGGGCTGCCAGTCAAGAGGTGCCTCATCAATAGCCTGTTGAACGTGGCGAATAAAAGAGGGCCTGTCGATGGCGCGTGCGCCTAGCGAGGCCAGATGTTCGGTCTGCATCTGGCAGTCAATAAGCGCCACATGCTGCTCTTGCAGGAATCGCACCAAGTGCACGAGAGCCAGCTTGGAGGCATTGGGT
>CBFHXV010000109.1:0-1342 GCA_965659885.1 Burkholderiaceae bacterium
CGTGTCAAGCAGAAGGCTCTTACCAAAACGCCTTGGACGCGAAAGGAAGCAATAACTGTTTTCAGTGACAAGCTGCTCAATTTGTTGTGTCTTGTCAACGTAGTAGTAACCGTGTTCTCTGATGTCGGAAAACGTCTGTATGCCGATAGGAAGTCGTAGGCGTTTGGCGGTATTCACGTATGCTGAGAAGATGGTTACACAATGTCATTCAGTTTATCACCCACCTTCGAATGCAACCGTTGCGCAATGCATGCGCATAAATGCCATACGCCATCAACAAACGGTCGTAGATCTACCCCGCACCAACTTTCCTCATCGCGGTAGATCCACTGGCCTGACTCACCCGTATTTGCTTTGCTTTTGCGAATTAATTTGCTTTTTGGCCAGGCAAGCACCTGAGTTTTTGTGCATCCGAGCTCAACGCACCTAGACTTTGAGTGGTGCCTCACCCGGTCGCAGCAGTTGCGTCAGTTCTGTCACCTGCGAATAATCCTGGTAGCCACAGCGTGCCATGGTTTGCGCCTTGACCATGTCAAATCGCCCATCCACCAGATACTCGTCAGCGATGTGCACACCAACCACCTGACCAATCACCATGTAGCGATCGTGTGTCTGGCCATCAAGGTCTTCTAAGGGCATGATCTTGGTGACCTTGCACTCAAGCGCTGCAGGCGTGCCCGCCACACGCGGTGGCTTGACCAATTGGCTTGGCACAGCACCGAGCTTGGCAAACTCGAATTCGTTCTCACCGCGATCGAGTGCCGCAGCCGTCTGATTCATGCCTTCTAACAACGGTTCAGACACGAGGTTGTAGACAAACTCACCCGTCTCTTGCGCGTTGCGCACGCTATCCTTTAATCCTTCGCTGGTGAACATCAGCATTTCTGGCTTGCCAGAGACCGCATTAAAGAAACTGTAGGGAGCGAGATTGACTCGGCCTTGCGCGTCAATGGTTGATACCCAGCCAATGGGGCGTGGCGCGATGATGGCTTTGAATGGATTAAACGGCAAGCCGTGGCCTTGGCTGGGTTCATAAAACATGGTGGTGTCTCCGGGTGGTTATTCGCGATTTGGTTATGTGCTGCGCGGCTATTACTTTTCAGGGAGTTGCTACGCTGCCTAATTCATCGGGACTATAGCAAGTTGGCGACCTGAAAATTTATTCGTCGTTAATCGCACAAGTTACCGTGCCGTTTATCAGGCAAAGCTGGCGCAACCTCGGTGTAAACACCTACTTGGTGCAGCGGCGCACGGTTTTGGGGGGAAACGCACAAAGCCAGTGCTGGCGCGGGTTAGCGCCAGATTAAGACTTTCCACAAGTTGGTTATATTTATGTGGTGAT
>CBFHXV010000110.1:0-1320 GCA_965659885.1 Burkholderiaceae bacterium
CACCCAGCCAGCAGCAAATGCACTAAGCACGCTGGCAATGGCGGTAGTGGCATTAAAGATGCCGACAGCTTTACCCTCGTTTAGTGACGACAGTTGTGCCGCAGCGGCAGTGCCCGCCACGATCAATGGCGACCAAGCCACCGGGATCGGAATAAAGGCCAGCGCCGCCCACCAACCAGCGTTTGCCGGCTGCCACCACGCCAATGCGCTCATGATCACCAGACAAACGAGGGTGACCACGGTGCCCAACGTCACCACCGCGACATCCCCAATCTTTTTACCGAGCTTGCCAGACGGTGCGTAAAAGAACACACCAATCACAGCAGCCACAGCATAAAACATCGAGGACCGGTCTGCTTTGACGTCAAAGGCTGACTGCATCAGTAAGGGATAAAGGTTGTAAAGGAGCCAAGTGCCAAACATGCAGGCAAACCAAGCCAGAATGTATAGGCCATAAGGTGTTCGCAAGCTTTTCACAAGGCCACTGACCAAACCACCCGTATCCGGGTGATAATGATGCACCATGTGGCTCAAGTTGCGTGGCCCCGTGGAAATCAGGCGTGCCGCTCGAGCCTGAAGTTCACGGGTGCGTTCGCGAAACGGTTTGTGCGGCGCGGTTTTTTCGTCACCACTTTGCGGCAAGCCCCGTAAACCCAAAAACAGACCAGGTGCCATGAGTGCCGCGCTGAACAATAGCCCAAGCGTCGGGTGTGCTTGTGCGATGGCAGCCAGTCCAAGGCCTGCCGCCTGACCGGCTCCGTAGAACGTTTGTAGCCAACCAATCTTGCCATCCCACTGCTTTTTGGGTGAGAACTCCACAATGAACATGGCTGCCACCGTATTGGTGGCGGCCGATCCCAGTCCCTGCACAAATGCCAGCAACGCCCAAAACAACAGGCTCTCCACCAGGGCAAAGCCGGTCAAACCCGCTGCTAGCAGCACATAACCGGCACCGTAAATGAGGCGAAACGCCCGTGTGCGATCGGCGAAGTTGCCCAGCAGTGGCGAGGCCAATTGGCCCACATAAAAGCATGCCACCACAATACCGGCGGCTGAATTGCCAAGGGCAGTACCAACCACTAAGGGCAATAGGATCGGTGCCAGCCCCAACACGGCCGCGCCTTGAAATGCGTAGCCGAGATACCAAGGCGAGATGAATTGCTTGAATTGACTCATGAAAAGCACCAAACGCACTCACAAGCCCTCCACGGTAACAGCGCCCTTCTTGGCCTGTCGAGAGCACAATTCATTGTCGTTTTTACTGTGGTTTTTAAGCGACTTTGGCGCATTGAAAATACATAAGGGATCATTTAGTATCGG
>CBFHXV010000111.1:0-1250 GCA_965659885.1 Burkholderiaceae bacterium
GCCGTTTGAATGTGCGCGAGGCTGCCATTGACGCCATGCAGGCGCTGCATAAGCTCACCGGCCAGACGGTCAATCTGTCGATTCAGCAAGGCGACGAGATTGTCTACGTTGATCGTGCCTGGAGTGAGCGCTCGGGCATGCAGGTGGTGCGGGCCATTGGTGGGCGTGCGCCTTTGCACTTGACCTCCACAGGCAAGTTGTTTCTGTCGGCAGCTGACCCTAGGCAGGTCAGAGCCTATGTCACGCGCACGGGTTTGGCAGGCACCACGCGCAACAGTCTAACGACATTTGAGGCGCTTGATCGGGAGTTGGCCCTGGTCAGGCGCCATGGCTATGCGCGCGACAACGAAGAGCTCGAGATGGGTGTGCGTTGTATTGCCGCTGGCATCCGTGACGACACCGGCCGGCTGGTGGCTGGCCTATCGATTTCCGCACCCACTGAGCGTATGCAAGATGGCTGGGTGCAACAGCTCGTGGAGACAGCGCGCACGATCTCTGGCGCGTTGGGGTTTGAGCCCGGGCGAACCACCTAGTGGATTCGTGTGATTTGTGGTTTTGTTGCAACGCACAAAAAAATTCACAAAAACCATTGACAGCCATAGTCTACGGGGTTAAATTTGAATTGTGCAGCGCAACATTTACCCCACAAGGAGATTGATGATGAACACGCAAATGCCCAAAGAAATGATGGAATCCCAGAAAGCCGCTCTTGACGCCATGATGGCTGTTCAAGGCAGCGTTTTTAACGGTTTCGAGAAGCTTGTTGACCTGAACCTGAAAGTCATGAAAGCCACCATGGACGAAGTCTCACAAAAGACGCAAGAAGCCATGGGCGTGAAAGATGCACAGGAAGCTGTGGCCATGAGCTCATCGATGGTTCAGCCCACCGCTGAGAAAGCCGTTGCCTACAGCAAGCATGTCTATGACATCATGGCTGGTGTGCAGGCTGACTTGGCCAAGCTGACCGAAGGCCAAATGGCTGAGAGCCAGAAGCACATGACCGAAATGGTCGAGCAGTTCTCACGCAACGCACCGTCTGGTGCTGAAGGCACCGTTGCCATGCTCAAGTCTTCGTTGGCTCAGGCCAACGCTGCTTACGACAGCATGACCAAAGCTGCCAAGCAAGCTGCTCAAACGGCAGAGAAGAACCTGCAAGCTGCGACCGACACCGCTTTCAAAGCTGCGTCTGACGCTGCCAACACCGCAGGCAAGACCTCAAGCCGTCGTCGCGCTTCAGCCTAAGCTGATGC
>CBFHXV010000112.1:0-1247 GCA_965659885.1 Burkholderiaceae bacterium
TGGCCCACGCGGTTGCCATAGTCGCGAATGGCATAACCTGGCACGCTGGGATGCGGTGTGGGCCAGGCTTTGCGATGAGGGTTGGTTGGCGGGTCGAGCTCGTAGAACTCGATATTCGGTGCCACCCAAAAAGCCACCCGCGCGCCATTGGGCCACGTAATCTTGGGGCGATTCTCGTAAGGCCAGTAGTCGTAGTAACCGGGGTCAGGTTTCATGGTGTCAGGCCCCCTTGCTTTTTAGCCAGGCTGCCACGTCAGCGACCTTCATGACGTCGGCGTACTTCAACACCATGTCGGTCAGGTTGGCAAAGTGATAGCTCTCGTGCTTGTCAGCCACGCACTCCATGGGCACGATGGTGCGATAGCCGCGCGACAGGCTCTCAACGGCCGAGGCACGCACGCAACCAGAGGTCGAGCCTCCTGTGAGAATGACGGTGTCGACCTTGTGCCAGACCATCAGCGACTGCAGGTTGGTCTCAAAAAACACGGACGCCATGCGTTTGTTGATAAAGATATCGCGGCAGCGGTCAAGCTCGAGGCGATCGTCGAGTTCGGCGCGCTCAGACCCTAGCTTGATGTTTTGCAGGGAGTCCGGTGTGTTGGTGCGCGTGCCCCACACGCCAGCATCTTCGCCCGACTCCATATAAGCCACATGGGTCCATACCACGGGCCACTTCAGGGTTCGAAATGCCCGTGCCAGCTCGTTGACATAGTCAAGCTGCTTAGGGTCCGTTTCATAGGCTGTCTTAAAGAGGTCTGTTCGGGTGTAGGACTTTTGCAAATCGACATTAACCAAAATGGCTTTCTCACCAAAACCAAAGGCCGCACGTTGCGGGTTGGCCATGACTTCCTGAAAAATTTCACGGGCGGTTTTGTTTGACTCAATCATGGTCGGCCTCCTTGCTTTGGTCTTTAGGTTCGTAGCGCTGTCCAAGCGCCAAAATCTCGGGTGTGCGCAGCACCTCGTTGAGTTCGGTAAAGTTCAGCATGTGACTGCGCCAGCTGTCTGTCGTTCCTGTGCGCTTGAGCGCAGCAAAGTAACCCTGCATGGCATGGGTTAGCGCCCTGACGAGCCCCCCTGGAAATATCACGATCGAGAACCCCTTCTCGTACAACGCTTGTGCCGGGTCTATCGGGGTGTCACCGCCTTCGACCATGTTGGCCATCAGTGGCACACGCCCGCCAAGGGCCTGCATGATGCGCGCCACGTGTTCGTCGTTTTTAAAACCCTCGACAAACACGATGTCG
>CBFHXV010000113.1:0-1234 GCA_965659885.1 Burkholderiaceae bacterium
GCGG
Organism: Burkholderiaceae bacterium; assembly: GCA_965659885.1. Lineage (GTDB taxonomy): Bacteria > Pseudomonadota > Gammaproteobacteria > Burkholderiales > Burkholderiaceae_B > Algicoccus. The sequence continues at coordinate 5 of CBFHXV010000113.1, forward strand.
GGTTTGAACATCATGGAATTCTGCAAGGCATTCAATGCACAAACGCAGAACCTCGAGCCCGGTCTGCCCATCCCTGTGGTGATAACGGCCTTCGCTGACAAGAGCTTCACTTTCATCATGAAGACGCCGCCTGCGTCGATCTTGATTAAGAAAGCGGCCGGTATTCAGAAAGGATCCCCAAAGCCTCACACGGATAAGGTTGGTAAGTTGACTCGTGCACAAGCCGAAGAAATTGCCAAAACCAAGACCCCAGATTTGACAGCAAGTGATATGGATGCAGCCGTTCGCACGATCGCTGGTAGCGCGCGTAGTATGGGCATCACAGTGGAGGGCGTCTGACATGGCAAAGTTATCAAAGAGAATGTCTGTCGTTGCAGAAAAAATCGACCGCAGTAAGTTGTATCCAGTCAACGAAGCTCTATCGCTGGTTAAGGAATGCGCTACAGCAAAGTTTGATGAGTCGATCGATGTGGCTGTTCAACTGGGCATCGATCCCAAAAAATCGGATCAGCTTGTCCGTGGCTCTGTCGTCATGCCGGCAGGAACAGGCAAAACCATGCGTGTCGCTGTATTCGCCCAAGGCGAGAAAGCTGACCAGGCCAAAGAGGCGGGTGCTGACATCGTCGGCATGGAAGACCTTGCAGAACAAGTTAAAGGTGGCAACCTAGATTTTGATGTTGTTATTGCCTCCCCAGATGCAATGCGAGTTGTGGGTGCGCTCGGTCAGGTTCTCGGCCCGCGCGGCTTGATGCCCAACCCAAAGGTTGGCACGGTCACCCCCGATGTGGCTCAGGCCGTCAAGAATGCCAAAGCCGGTCAAGTTCAATACCGCACCGACAAAGCCGGGATCATTCATGCCACCATTGGTCGTGCATCGTTTGGTGTTGAGCAGTTGCAAAGCAATCTGACCGCACTTGTTGATGCTTTAAACAAGGCGAAACCAGCTGCTTCCAAGGGTGTATACCTGCGTAAGCTTGCTGTTTCCTCAACGATGGGTGGAGGTGCCCGTGTTGAATTAGCCTCAATTTCTGCGCCTCAAGCGTAAGAGAGGCAGGTAAAGACTTTGGGCCGTGTCTGTTGATGTCTAGCAGGCACTGCTGTCAAAGACCGCTGGAGCGTTATTCGGAGTCTTCGCATAGCGCTTAATACCGGCAACGGATCCAGCGCAGACGGCGTCCATGGAAGAATTCGTAATTGAACTCAACCAGGTTCGCCGCGTTCGGCCGACAC
>CBFHXV010000114.1:0-1217 GCA_965659885.1 Burkholderiaceae bacterium
CTCCGGACTGAGTTGGTTGAGTACGACCAATGGCACCGTCACGGTCACCCCGTCTTTGGGTGACCCCGGCTCAAAGTGGTAATCCAGTTTGAGCTTGGTGCCGTGCCAGTCAACCGTCTTGGGAAAGACGTCCGTTGTGATACCGGCGGCTTCGTGCTGCATCAAATCGTCTTTGGACAACTTGAACTGCGCCTGCTGCTCAGGTGGCAAATGCCTGAACCAGTGACGAAACTTGGCCAGCTGATAGATGTCATCGGGCAACAATCGATCATAGAATTTAGCGATCAACTCCTCGTCGACCAGAATATCTGGCCGGCGACTGCGGTGTTCGAGCTGCTCGATTTGTCGAATCAGGCGCCGGTTATGCGCCACAAACTGAAATGGCAAATCCAACTGCCCTGGCACCAAGGCCTCACGAATAAATGTCAGCCGCGCTTGGGCGGGGTCTATGGGGCCATAATGCACTTGTCGGCCACTGTAGATCGGCAATCCAAAGAGGCTCGCACGCTCATGCGCCACGACTTGGCCGCGCCGGTTGTCCCAGCGCGGGTCCGACCAGCTACGCTGCAGCAAATGCCCACCCACCCGCTCAATCCACACCGGGTCAATCTTGGCAATGCCGCGCGCATAGAGCTTGCTCGTCTCGACCAATTCAGCGGCCATCACCCATTTGCCTGCGCGCCTGGCTAATTTAGAGCCCGGATGGATCCAGAAGCGAATGCCTCGCACACCTTGGTAATGACCGGCCTCTTCGCTTTTTAAGCCGACTTGGCCAAGCAAGCCTGCCAGCAAAGCGGAGTGAATTTGCTCAAACGTGGCCTCTGTCTGATTGACACGCCAACCCTGCTCACCGGCCAAAGCAGCCAATTGCCCGTGAATGTCGTGCCATTCGCGCAAGCGCGGCACGGACAGAAAGTTTTGGCGCAGCAGCTTGACCAACTGCCGCTGCGAGCCTTTGTGCGCCACTTGCTCGTGGTACCACGCCCACAGCTTTAGCCAGGAGAGAAACTCTGACTGTTTGTCAGCGAACTTGGCGTGCGCCTGATCCGCAAGCTCGCGTGCCTGCATGGGCCGCTCGCGCGGGTCTTGCACGGCCAATGCCGAGGCAATGATGAGCATCTCATGCAAACACTGCTGGTCACGGGCAGCTAGCAGCATGCGACCAACCCGAGGGTCAAGCGGCAATTTGGCCAGTGAGCGGCCAATGGCCGTTAGTT
>CBFHXV010000115.1:0-1125 GCA_965659885.1 Burkholderiaceae bacterium
GCCCCGGGCACCGTGTCGTTCATGCGGTTCATGCACCGCAAAAACGTGGACTTGCCGCAGCCCGATGGCCCGATGAACGCCACGATTTCACGCTCGTGAATGTCCATAGACACACCGTGCAACGCCTCCTTCTCGCCATAGAACACCTTGACATCTTTGGCGGTGATTTTTACAGGGGTCGTAGCGACCTCCTTGGGCTTGATGTCCACCTGATTTTTTTCTGTCGCTTCGGTCGTCATGACTACCACCTTATCTCAAATTTCTTGCGCAGCCAGATGGCCAACGAATTAAGTGTCAACATCAGCACCAACAAAACAATAATGGCAGCCGACGTTCTTCCTTCAAAGAAGTTTCTGAGCTCATTGCCGTTCCACAAGAAGATCTGGACTGGCAGTGCCGTCGAAGGGTCAAGCGGCGTGGCTGGTACATTGGCCACAAATGCTGACATGCCAATAAGCAGCAACGGCGCCGTTTCACCCAAAGCTTGCGCCACACCAATGATGGTCGCCGTGAGGATACCAGGGCGTGCCAATGGAAGTACATGATCGGTGATGGCCTGAACACGCGATGCACCAAGCGCCAAAGCGCCCTCACGAATCGACGGCGGTATGGCCTTAAGCGAAGCGCGCGTGGCGATAATCACCGTGGGCAAGGTCATCAGGCTCAACACCAAACCGCCAACAAGTGGCGCCGACAATGGCAGATTAAACATGATGATAAACACCGAGGCGCCAAGCAAACCAAACACAATCGATGGCACTGCCGCCAAGTTGTTGATATTGACCTCAATGAAGTCTGTGAACTTGTTCTGAGGTGCAAATTCCTCTAGATACACCGCTGCGGCCACGCCCACCGGCACCGCCAACAAAATCACCACCACCATCATCATGAGGGACCCCACAAACGCCCCAAGCAAACCAGCCGTGGCAGGCGAGCTACGCGAATCGGCGTTGGTAAAGAGCACGGTGCTGAACTTGTTCTGGATTACACCCTCGGCATATAGCTGGTCCGACCACTTGCGGGCATCGGCACTGATCTGCTGCTGGCTATCGGGCAACGACCGGTCGATATTGCCCTTAATCCAAACATCTACATTGGCACTAGCCACCAAGTCGAGGGTTTCGG
>CBFHXV010000116.1:0-1120 GCA_965659885.1 Burkholderiaceae bacterium
TTTCCTGGGTCATGGCGTGTAATTTATCCAAGTCCAGCTCGCTAGCCAGACGATGCCAGGCTTCATGGCGCTCGGCGTGCGGGCACATGACGCTATCAATACCCACAAGGGTTACCCCCCGCAAAATAAACGGTGCCACGGTGGCTGGCAGATCCATGCCACCGGCCAGACCACAGGCAGTCACCACGCCACGGTAGCGCGTGGACGCGCAAATATTGGCCAACGTATGGCTGCCCACCACATCGATCGCACCGCCCCAACGTTCTTTGGATAACGGCTTACCCGGCTCGGACAGCTCAGCACGATCCATGATCGAGGTGGCACCCAGTTGCTTGAGGTAGTCTGCTTCACTGGCCCGTCCCGTCACAGCCACCACCTCAAAGCCCAGTTTGGCAAGGATGGCGATGGCCACGCTGCCCACGCCACCCGCGGCACCCGTGACCACGATCTCGCCATCGTCTGGCTTGACCCCATGCTTTTGCAGCGCCATCACGCACAGCATGGCCGTGTAACCCGCCGTGCCAATAGCCGCCACATCGCGCGCGCTCATGCCTGGGGGCTGATGCACCAGCCAGTCACCCTTGAGCCTGGCGACCTGGCCTAAGCCACCCCAATGGGTTTCGCCGACACCCCAGCCATTCAAGATGACGGCATCGCCGGCCTTGAAGTCTGCGTGGCTGCTCTGGCGCACGGTGCCCGCAATGTCGATACCAGGCACCATGGGAAAGCGACGCACCACGGGGCCTTTGCCCGTGATCGCCAATCCATCCTTGTAATTTAAGCCCGAATAACTGACGTCAACCGTGACATCACCCTCGGGCAGATCGGCTTCATCAACTGAGGCCAACTCTGCGCGATACCCCTCATCGTCCTTGTTGATTACGATGGCATTGAACATGTAGCGCTCCCAAAAAATTCATTGACATAAACCGAGACCACCACTCAATTTAACTGAAATCGGGTTGTGTGATAGCCAATCCTAACAGCCTCTTGTAGCAGTCAACCCCACATCACTGCCTAGACCAATCCATCCACCGAGCAAGACCGCTCAAACCCAACCAAGCACTGTCGAACGCCCGACCATGAGCATCACACTGGCAATAAACCCCAATACCAACAG
>CBFHXV010000117.1:0-1119 GCA_965659885.1 Burkholderiaceae bacterium
GTGGATTTGATCGAAACAGCGCTGCGTCAAATCAAAAGCGAACTGGCAGGCCAGTTGGTCGAACGGGATACTGTTGACGAAGACTTGGATAACTCGGTGCGCCAAATCCACGACCTTTTGGGTCGATTGCACAACCAAAAAGTATTTTACCGGCCCCAGCAACAGCCTTACATCGGTGGATAACCGATAATGGGCTTGCGAAAGTGACAGCTTGCAAAACTTGTTCGAACGTCTGACCGGGTAGGAGAGCGACCCAGTCGAGGCGCAAAATAACTTGAGCCACATCGTGGCGCTAAGCCTTCCCGAAATTACAGACGGTCTTGTTGACCCCAAGCGGGTGTCGAGCGGACTATTGGGTGTACTGGGGGTGCGTCAGATGCGGTCGACTTACTTGGTAGATAACTTGCCAGAGGGTCGTCGTTCGGTCAACGCAGTGGTTACCAATACCGCGATTGGATTGATCTTGCTTGCAGTGGGCGCGGTTGGTGGTGCGCTGACGTTGCTGGGCCCGCAGGTGGCCTTGGCGGGATTTGCGGTCATGTCCTTATTGGGGGGGCTTTGGGCCCTGTGCCGATGTGTGCCCTTGTATGCGATTGTCGATGTAACAGGCTGACACAAAAAGAGATTTTTATTTTGTAACAATTTGGTTAATGCTTGGTCTATGCCGCGTTGTCTGCGGCATAAACGGCAACCAAGAGGCATGAGAGCCCCCAAAATGGCACAGTCCGATAATGGGACGACCCTGACAGAGCAGTACCTGCAACTCACCCGTGAAGCGCCGCGCAAGATGTGCGCCACGGAGACCAACCGCGCCGATGACGCGGTTCAATCCGGTCCAGAGGCGGAATGGTCTCTTAGGCGGATTGAGGGGCGGGTCGGTTCTATAACCTGACGTAAAAGGCCTTTGCGGCTTGCATCTGTCCCCCGGTTTCGGCGACGCTCGCGCCGATATCGAGACAGGGGAGCGCAAGATGACGCAGACTGAATTCTTCATGTCGCCAGAGGGACGGCGGTTGGCCTATCACCAGATTGAAGGGGACGCCCCCGGCGTGGTGTTCCTTGGCGGATTCAAATCCGACATGGAGGGCACCAAGGCGGTCTATCTGGAAGACTGGGCGC
>CBFHXV010000118.1:0-1095 GCA_965659885.1 Burkholderiaceae bacterium
CGGCCACAGCCAGCGCAATCAAAAGCCATACAGCAACGGTCTGACTCATCATGGTTGGGCATCCCTCAAATCAAATGACATCAAATTAAAAAGAGGACAAAATGGTATTGACCGAAATATTCATCAAACCAGCTGGCACCAGGCCAAGCAACAGAATCAATCCAACATTAACTGCCAATAGCGATGCCGGCACGCTTGGCACACGATCAACCACACGATCCGGGTCAGGCTGATCGAAGTACACGAGCTTGACCACACGCAAGTAGTAGAAGGCGCCAATCAACGAGAACATCACGGCCACCACAGCCAACCAAATCATGCCCGACTGAATCACCGCCTGAAGCACCATGAGCTTGGCATAGAAGCCAACAAGCGGTGGAATGCCGGCTAGCGAGAACATCACGAGCAACAAGACGCCAGCCAACATGGGGTTCAACTTGTTCAGCCCTTTGAAGTCTTCAAGCTTGTCGCACTCAAAGCCTTCACGCGACATGGCCATGATCACGCCCAAACTGGCCAGGGTCGTCAGCACGTAGCTCACCATGTAAAACAAGGCTGAGCCGTAGGCGCTACCGTTGACAAACGGGTTGCCTTCGGCCGAACCGGCAGACAGTGCCAGCAGCACAAAGCCCATGTGCGAAATGCTTGAGTAGGCCAGCATACGCTTGATGTTGGTCTGCATCAGAGCGGTCAAGTTGCCTATGGCCATCGACAGCACCGCCAGAATAATCAACATCGGCTGCCAGCTAATGGTCAGATCACCCAGTCCGGTCACAAGCAAACGCATGACAATGGCAAAGGCAGCCAGCTTGGGCGCAGCCGCCAGCACCAGGGTCACCGCCGTTGGCGCGCCGTTGTAGACGTCGGGCACCCACATGTGAAATGGCACCACACCGAGCTTAAAGGCCAGGCCAGAGACGATGAACACCAGGCCAAACACCAGCGCCATTTCCATGCCGCCACCCTGCACTGTCGAGCCAATCGTGGCCAAGTCAAGCGAACCTGTGGCGCCGTACACCATCGACATGCCATACAACAAAAAGCCCGAGGCCAACGAGCCCAGTACAAAGTACTTCATGGCCGCTTCAGTCGACT
>CBFHXV010000119.1:0-1064 GCA_965659885.1 Burkholderiaceae bacterium
TGATCGTCTCTTTGGCCTGCTGAGCCTTGCGCATCATGGCAAGCAAGGGGTAGGCTCTTTGCTCGAGAATGACGACGTCCTTATCTTTATGGTCGTCATCGTCGTGGTTGTGGCTCAGCTCATCCTCAGGTCGGTCATCGGCGATCGCACGTTCAAGCTTTTTAATGGCATCATCGATTTGCTCCACCGTGAACACGCCTCGCTCGGGAATGCCGCCGCTGACGTCTTTGCCGGCGGCCTTGAGAACCAGTTTAGCGTGGTCGGCCATCATTAAAACATCCGCATCTACTTTGCTAGTAAAGGTCACGAGCATCTTGTTCTCTCCTTCAAAAGTTGCCGATTAGCCTGTCAAAAACCGAGACGCAGCAAATTTTATAACTGTGATCAGGCTATCATTATTTTTTAACTCATTGCATTAAATTTTTATGTTGCCTGCGCAATCGCAAATTCTGGAACAAGCCCTTCGAGAGATCGCACTTGAATTGGCCCCTGGCCATGACCCTAAAATTACCCTGGAGCGACCCAAGGTGGCTGAGCACGGTGATGTGGCAACCAATCTTGCGATGCAGATCACCAAGGTGGCAGGCAAGCCCCCGCGGGTCATTGCCGAACAGATCATCGAGACCCTGTCTAAACAGGCCGCTGTTAATGAGCTTGTCCAGAGCATGGAGATCGCCGGGCCCGGGTTCATCAACTTCAGGCTGTCTGCGCATGCGGTGGCTTCAGTGCTCGATGACATCAACGATCAGTCCGATGCTTACGGATCATGGCCTGCCCACGGCGAGCCAGTGCTCGTTGAGTTTGTCTCTGCGAACCCGACCGGCCCTTTGCACGTCGGGCATGCGCGACAGGCAGCGCTTGGCGATGCGCTGTGCCGTTTGTTTCAGGCCAATGGCCAGGCTGTGTCGCGCGAGTTCTACTACAACGATGCTGGCAATCAAATCGACAATCTGGCTTTAAGTGTTCAGGCGCGGTGCCGTGGCATTGACCCGGAAAGTGAGGAATACCCAACGGACGGCTATAAAGGTGATTACATTGTTGATATCACCAAAGATTATCTGGCC
>CBFHXV010000120.1:0-1052 GCA_965659885.1 Burkholderiaceae bacterium
GCCGAAGCCATGGGTGAATTGCTGTCTTGCTCGGACCACTGCGACTGGCATGCAGAAGAGTGCCGGAGGATTTACGGTCGAGTGATTCCGCCACGCAACCCCAATGTGCGCCAGTTGGTTCTGCGCGAGCCCATTGGCGTGTGCGTTGCTTTTACACCCTGGAATTTTCCTTATAACCAAGCTATCCGTAAAATCACAGCAGCGATTGGGGCAGGGTGCACCATCGTACTTAAAGGGCCTGAGGATGCGCCAAGTGCCGTCATGGCGATTGCCCACATGTTCCACGACGCGGGCCTGCCTCCTGGCGTACTGAACGTCGTTTGGGGTGACCCACCGAAGGTCTCTGACTACCTGATCAAGTCTGAGATCACGAGAAAAGTGTCGTTTACGGGCTCGGTGCCCGTGGGCAAACACCTCGCTGCACTTTCGGGACAATACATGAAGCGCGTGACGATGGAGCTTGGAGGCCATTCGCCTGTTCTCGTATTTGACGATGCCGATATTGATAAAGCAGCCAAGATGTTGGCCAAGTTTAAGGTACGTAATGCTGGGCAGGTTTGCGTGTCACCGACACGCTTTTATGTACAAAAAGGTGCATACGACAAGTTCGTAACAACGTTTACCGATGTGATGGCCAGCACCAAAGTGGGTGACGGCCTTAGCGAAGGGGTGGAAATGGGGCCATTGGCACATGAAAGGCGTGTGCCCACCATGAGTCAATTCGTCGAAGACGCGGTTAACCGCGGCGGTGAGGTTTTGATTGGTGGTTCACCTTTACCGGGTGATGGATTTTTCTTTCCGCCAACAGTGATTACCGGCTTACCCGATGACTCGATGCTGATGACGCAAGAACCATTCGGTCCAGTGGCTCCTGTTGTGCCTTTTGATGATCCGGATGAGGTCATCCGTAAAGCCAATAGCCTACCTTTTGGCTTGTCTTCCTATGTCTTCACGAACTCGCTGCAGACGGCTACCAAAGTGTCTAATGCGCTCGAATCTGGCATGGTCAACATCAATCACTTCGGCAGCGCATTGCCAGAAACACCTTTTGG